>JAEYWD010000089.1 GCA_023429135.1 Bacteroidota bacterium
AATTAATTTTGAACTTACGTACCTATTTATATTACTTTGCGTTGTAGTTCCAAATAACTGATTTCAAATTTATGATCGAAAACCTTGTAATTGTTGAGTCTCCTGCAAAGGCACAAACCATTGAGAAATTCCTGGGAAAGGGTTTTGTTGTTAAATCCAGTTACGGGCATATTCGCGATTTGGAAAAAAACACACTTAGCATTGATTTGCAACATAACTATAAGCCATTATATGTTATTCCCGAGGATAAGAAAAAACTCGTGGCCGAACTGAAAAAAATGGTTAAAGATGCCGGTATGGTATGGCTCGCTTCCGATGAGGACCGCGAAGGAGAAGCAATTTCGTGGCATTTATACGAAGTGCTGGGTTTGAAAAAAGAAAAAACCCGCCGCATTGTATTTAATGAAATTACTAAGGATGCAATATTAAAAGCCATAGAAAATCCAAGGTTTATTGATGATAATTTAGTAAACGCACAACAGGCCCGAAGATTGCTTGACCGAATGGTAGGATATGAAATTTCTCCAATTTTGTGGCGAAAAGTTAAACCTAGCCTTTCAGCCGGAAGAGTTCAGTCGGTGGCTGTGAGGTTAATTTGTGAGCGGGAAAGGGAAATTCTTGCTTATAAAAGCACATCTTCATTCAGAGTTACTGCTAATTTTCAGCTCGACGACACTAAAAAATCAACTCTTACAGCTGAGTTACCGCAACGAATAGATAATTCCGATCAAACACTTCAGTTTCTAGGTAAATGTAAAAATGCCAGTTTTAAAGTTGCCGATGTAATTACAAAACCATCCAAAAAGTCGCCCGCTGCTCCTTTTACAACTTCCACCCTTCAGCAGGAGGCCAGCCGTAAACTTGGATATTCGGTTGCTCAAACCATGTCTATAGCACAAAAGTTATATGAGTCGGGAAATATTACTTATATGAGAACCGACTCGGTTAATCTTTCTGAAACTGCGGTTGGTATGGCTAAAGCTACAATTATAAAAGAATACGGCGAAAAATATTCTTTCCCACGACAATATAAAACAAAGTCGAAGGGAGCTCAAGAGGCGCACGAAGCCATTCGTCCCACCTATATGGAAAATAGTTCCATTGACGGATCTCCTCAGGAGAAAAAACTTTACGAGCTTATTTGGAAACGTACCATTGCATCTCAAATGAGCGATGCAGCTCTTGAGAAAACTACAGCGGTAATTGACATTTCAACCACGAAAGAAAAGTTTGAAGCTGTTGGAGAAGTTATAAAATTCGACGGATTTTTGAAAGTATATCTCGAATCGACTGATGATGAGAACGAAGAAGAGAATGCCAAAATACTTCCTCCGCTTAATGTAGGTCAAATTCTCGATTTAAAGCACATAAATGCAACTGAAAGATTTACCTACCACCCTCCGAGATATACCGAAGCAAGCCTTGTCAAAAAACTTGAGGAACTTGGAATAGGACGTCCTTCAACCTATGCTCCTACAATTTCAACTATTCAGCAGAGAGGCTATATTGTTAAGGAAGACAGGGAAGGAATAGAACGGAAATATAAAGTATTTATACTAAAGAATAATAATATTGAGGAGGCGGTAAAAACCGAAATTACCGGAGCTGAAAAGGCTAAGCTTTTCCCCAATGATATAGGTCTTGTGGTGAACGATTTTCTTGTAAGTTATTTTCAGAATATATTGGACTACAACTTCACGGCAAGCGTCGAGAAACAATTCGACGAGATTGCTGAAGGGAAGCTGAAATGGACCGAGATGCTCGATAGGTTTTATCATCCCTTTCATACCAAAGTTGAAGAAACAATTGCCAAATCGGAAAGGAATGTTGGTGAACGCAATCTTGGAACTGATCCCGTGAGTGGGAAACCAGTGCTTGTAAAAATTGGCCGGTTTGGACCCATGGCTCAGATTGGCGAAGCAAGCGATGAGGAAAAACCAAAGTTTGCCAGTTTATTAAAAGGTCAACGTATCGAAACAATAACACTCCAGGAAGCTTTGGAGCTTTTTAAACTCCCCCGGAAAGTGGGCGAGTATGAAGGAAAAGATATTACTGCCGGTATTGGCCGTTTTGGACCTTATATTGTTCATAACAGCAAATTTATTTCCTTAAAAGCGGGAGTTGACGATCCCTATACAGTTAATGCCGAACGTTCTATAGAACTTATCCATAAAAAGAGGGAAGACGATCAGAATAAAACTATCAAAACATTTACCGAGGATAAAGATATTCTTGTTCTTAACGGCAGGTTCGGACCGTACATTTCATATAAAAAGGATAACTTCAAAATACCCAAGTCGAAAAATGCCGCTTCTCTTACTTTGGAAGAATGCAGAGAGATTATTAAAAACACCGAAGTGAAACCCAAAAAGAAAAAGAAATAGGCATATATGGAATTAGAAGGGTTTGTAAAACCTGTGAGCGATTTTTATCACTCAATTTTGATTAAGGATAGTAATCTTGGAACAAATATTACTGCTTACGATTTTAACGAATCCTTCGATTGGTCTTTATTTAGGGTTGCTCTTGTCGGTCTGCCTCAATCTCAGTTTAAAGAAGAAAGTGAAGAGTACCTGATTGCCTATGAAATTCGCAGAGATCTTGCCTTATTGTCTAGAACCTCTCAAGGTCTTAAAATTATTGACGTTGGAAATATTATCAGAGGACAATCGCCAAAGGATACCGCTTTTGCCATTGGAGAGGTTGTGGCTCAGCTTCATCAGAAAAAAATAGTCACTGTTTTACTTGGAAGCACATCCGATCTTGGACTCGGAAATTTTCTGGGTTTTGTTTCGAATAAAAAGCCCGCTTCCCTTATTCATATCGATTCTCATATTAATCTGTTATTCGAGGGCGATCGTCTTTCGGACAGACTGACCTTGGATGAGATAATTTTCCGTAACAGCGAGTATCTTTTTAACTATACTAACTTAGGGTATCAAACGTTTTATGTATCTCAGAAGGAAATCGATTTATTGGAAGATTTATATTTTGATGCATTTCGATTGGGAATTGTGCGTTCAGGATTAAAAGAATTTGAACCGGTTCTAAGGGATGCCGAAATTGTAAACCTAAGCTTGAATTCGGTAAAATATGCTGATTCTCCAGGGTCACTCATTAAATCGCCAAATGGATTTACAGGAGAGGAAGCGTGCCAGTTAAGTTTTTATGCCGGATTAAGCAGTAAAGTCCAGGCATTCGGGGTTTACGATATTGCACCTGACGGAGGAAGAAATATCAGTTGTATGCTGGCAAGCCAGATAATCTGGTATTTTATTGAAGGTTTGATAAATCAGATAATAGAATCACCCCAGATCAATAAATCAGATTTTACCAGGTTTGAGATACATGTAAACCAGCTTTCGCAGGAGTTTGTATTTTACAGGAGCAATAAAAGCAATCGTTGGTGGGTTGAAGTACCTGTTAAGCCCGATGATAAATTAATTATTTCATGTTCTTTACAGGACTACGAACGGGCTGTTGCTCAGGATATTCCGGAAAGATGGTGGAAAATGCTACAAAAATTGAGCTAATTTTGTAAGAATATAAAAATTAGATACATACAAATATTCCGCGCAAATAACACAATAAAACCGCTTCATACGGTAACATATTTTGCTTTATTTAGTATAAATGGATTACAATGGAAGCAGGATATATTCAGAAAATGTTAAATTTGTGCATAAACATTAATATTAATTGTTTTACTGATCTTAGAATCGATGACAGTGAATTTTGTGACCCAAAAAAAACGTATAGTTTTTGCACTGATTCTTCTAACTTCCTTTGTTGCTGTAAAGGCTCAGCAAGATCCGCAGTTCAGTCAGAATATGTTCAATTCAATGGCAATAAACCCGGGCTATGCTGGAAGTAATGATGCAATATGTGCAACCCTTATTCACAGGGAACAATGGGTGGGCTTTAAAGGAGCTCCCTCAACATCACTCTTCAATGTTAATGCAGCAATTAAACCTTTTAAAATTAACAGTGGAATCGCTTTAGGAGTTATGAACGATAAATGGGGATATGACAGAGACATCGGCTTGAATTTCAGCTATGCTTACCGGCTAAATGTCGGAGATGGCAAGCTCGGAATCGGGGTAGGTGTTGAATTGATGAACAAATCGCTCAATGCTGAGTGGTATGTTCCCCAGAATGGCAATTATACATCTCCGGATACCGATCCCTCAATTCCTAACAAAAAGGAAAGTGCAATGGTGGTCGATTTTGCTGCTGGTTTATTTTATCGTACTGAGAAACTTTATTTAGGCCTTTCATCAACCCACATACGGCAGGCTGAAATGGAGTATCAAAAGGGTAATCCTTTTCTGGCACGCCATTATTATTTAACATCAGGATATACAATTTCACTTCCTAATCCATCTTTCGAACTTATTCCTTCGGTCTTCGTAAAAAGTGATGGTAAAACAACACAATTAGATGTGAATACGTCCGTTCTTTATAATAAAAAGTTTTGGGGAGGGTTATCCTATCGAATAAATGATGCTATTGTCGGAATGGTAGGCGTGGAGCTGTCAAATGGTTTAAAGCTGGGTTACTCATACGATTTTACAATTTCTGATATTTTTAAAAACAGTGGTGGATCACATGAATTTATGGTTGGGTATTGTTTCTCAATTCAAAAAGAAAAGGCGCCGCAGAAATATAAAAGTATTAGGTTTTTATAAAAAATTACTTAACTTTAGTAACACGAATATTTTAGTAATATATTATTAATAAGAAGTTGCAATCTATAAACACCTCAACGTTATGAAAAGATTACTTCTCGTAGGTTTAGTTCTTGTACTCCTGAATAATAGCTGCAGTAAGAGTAGCAGTGGAGAGCTTGTCGGAGTGGAAGGAAGAAAGAAGTATTTTGAACCTGATCCCTTCGGAATGGTTTTTGTTCCTCAAGGTAAATTTAACATGGGTCCCAGTGATCAAGATGTTGCCTGGGCACAAAGTACATTGGCAAAAACTGTCTCAGTAGATGCTTTTTGGATGGATGAAACTGAAATTACAAACAACGAATATCGTCAGTTTGTATATTGGGTTCGTGATTCAATTATGAGAAGGATGCTGGGAGAGTCCAATGAAGAGTTCTTAATTTCAGAAGATGAAAACGGCAACCCGATTGATCCTCCAACCTTAAATTGGGAAACAGAAATTGATCCCCAGGATGAAGAACAGAATGAAGTGTTGAAGGAACTTTATCTTCCGGAGAATGAAAGATTCTACAGAAGAAAGGAAATTGACACCCGCAAACTGATGTATGAATATTTTTGGGTTGACCTGCAACAGGCTGCTAAAAAGTCAAACAGATATAATTTCAGTACCAAGCAGTACGAAGGGTTTGTTTATAATGCACTTGGAGAAAGAACACCGGTTCAAAACCGTTCTTCTTTTATCATGCGCGACATGATCAATGTTTATCCCGATACATTAAGCTGGGTTGCTGACTTTACATATTCCTATAACGAACCTCTTGCAAATAGTTATTTCTGGCATCCTGCCTACGATGATTATCCTGTTGTTGGTGTATCGTGGAGACAGGCTCGTGCATTCTGTATCTGGAGAACTCAGCTTCTGAATGATGCTTTGGCCAAGGAAGAAGAAACTGCTGTACAGGAATATCGTTTGCCAATAGAAGCTGAATGGGAATATGCAGCCCGAGGTGGTCTCGAAAATTCAATGTACCCTTGGGGTGGTATGTATACCCGTAACCGAGAAGGTTGCTTCCTTGCTAATTTTAAACCTTTGAGAGGTAATTATGCCGATGATGGTGGTTTACATACTGTTCGCGTTGGTTCTTATGAACCTAATGAATGGGGACTTTATGATATGGCCGGAAACGTTGCTGAATGGACTGCCAATGCTTTCGACGAATCTGCATATGTATTCACTCACGATTTAAATCCCGACTATAAATACGAAGCTCGCCCGGATGATCCTGCTGTAATGAAGAGAAAAGTGGTTAGAGGTGGTTCATGGAAAGACATAGCTTATTACATGCAAGTTGGTACCCGTACCTACGAATATCAGGACACTACCAAATCCTATATTGGATTTCGTTGTGTAAGAGCTTATCTCGGAGGTAATAATTAAACAAATCTCTACCCGACTTATATTAAAAACTGAATTATGAATATTTCCGAATTAGTTCAAAGCTCTGGCTGGAAAAACTTTATGGCCAAGCTTTATGGTATAGGAGCCGCTGTTGTTATTATCGGTGCACTTTTCAAAATTATGCACTGGAACGGTTGGCAGATATTTTTACCTCTTGGCCTTATCGTTGAAGCAGTTATCTTTACATTTTCTGCTTTTGAACCGCTTCACGAAGAACTTGACTGGACATTGGTTTATCCAGAATTAGCCGGTATGACTGACCCAGATGAAGTTGAGGGTATCAAGGAAGCTGGCAAAGCCGGTCAGGTAACACTGGAAAAATTTGAAGACCTTGTTTCTAACGCAGATGTTGGTCCTGCAACCTTCAAGCGTCTTGGCGAATCGTTGGATAAAATCAGCCATGCTTCAGCGAATCTTTCCGATCTTTCAGAAGCTGCCTCGGCTACCTCAATGTATGTAACAAATGTTAAAACTGCAGCCAGCTCAGTTGGTCAGTTGTCAAACAATTTTGTACAGTCCAACCAGGCTATTCAGGAATCAGTTAGCACATTAACCCAATCTTATAGTTCATTAGCCCAAACTGTAAAACAAGATATTTCTGCAATTTCCGATAACTCCAAAGCATATGGAACTCAATTGGAAAATGTAAATAAAAATTTATCGGCCTTGAATGCTGTTTATGAACTTCAGCTCAGGGGTGCCAACGATCATTTGAAAGAAACCCAGACACTGTACAGCGGATTTGGAAAATTAATGCACGATCTGCAGCAATCTGCCGAAGAAACACAAAAATACAAGCAGGAAATATCCCAGTTAAGTCAAAACCTGTCGTCGCTAAACGCAATTTATGGGAATATGCTTGCTGCCATGAGTGTTATTAATCCCAAAAAGTAGTCTTAAGATATAAAATATTATGGGACACGGTAAGGAAACCCCCAGGCAGAAAATGATTGGGATGATGTATTTGGTGCTCACAGCTTTGCTCGCACTAAATGTATCAAAACAAGTCCTTGATGCCTTTGTACTCGTCGATGAGGGTTTATCTGTAACAAATCAAAACTTTGCAGAGAAAAATAAGACCCTTTATGATGAAATGAGCACATTGGAAGCATCAAACCCTGCAAAGGTTGCTCCCTGGATGCAGAAATCCAATGAAATCAAAAAGAGAACTGAGGAACTAATAAACTTCATACATAGTGTGAAGGTAGATCTCGTTAAGGCTGCCGATGGAGAAAACGCCGAAGCAGTAAAAACAAAAGATAAAATTGAAGGTATTAAAGTTGAATCAAAAGATAATACCGACGTTCCCACCCGGGTTATGGTAGGCAATACCAATGATGGCAAAGGAAAGGAAATAAAAGAACGATATATCAAACATAGAGAATATTGCCTTTCGTTAATTCGAAATGAAGATAAGGACATAAGAGCCTCTATTGAGAAACTTCTTGATACCGCTGATCCTCCAATGGTTGAAGGTGTGAAACATTCCTGGGAGTCGGCTCATTTTGGGGAAATTCCGCTTATTGCAGTAACAACAATTTTGTCAAAAATGCAAGGCGATGTCCGGAATGTTGAATCAGAAATGATACGCTATTTATTGGCTCAGATTGATGCCGGTTCCTTTAAATTTAACAAACTGGAGGCAATTGTTACAACCAACTCCAATTACATCTTAAAAGGTAATCAATATCAGGCTGAAGTTTTTATTTCGGCGCGTGATACCACCCAAAGCCCTGAGGTTTATGTTGGTCGTTATGAACCAAAAAAGAATGCCGATGGAACTGTGACTTACCAGATGGTTGGAAATTATGAAACTCTGAAGATTCAGCCTAATGGCCGTGGCTTATATGAAAGAATGGGCGGTTCGCAGGGTAATGTTAAATGGGGTGGTTTAGTGAAAATTAAATCGCCTGAAGGTGTTGAGTCCTTCTATCCATTTGAAGCTGAATACCAAGTAGCTGAAGCTTCTGCTGTTATTTCTCCAACAGCTATGAACGTATTTTATTTAGGTGTTGATAATCCTGTTGATATTTCCGTAGCAGGTGTTCCTGCTGATAAAATCCGGGCAAGCATTACAAACGGAAGTATTGTTAAGCAAGGTGGAAGCTATGTAGTTCGTCCAAAAATGATGGGGAATGCTATTGTTTCAGTTGATGCTCAGATTGACGGAAAGTGGAAAACCATGGGTAATATGGATTTCCGGGTTAAGAGGGTTCCTGACCCTGTTGCTAAGGTAGCATCCAGAAAAGGTGGCGTAATTGAAAAGAATTTGCTTGCTATTCAATCGGTAGTTCAGGCTGATATGGAAAATTTCGATTTTAAACTGAGTTATCAGGTTACCGAATTTACAATATCAGCTAATGTTGGAGGTTTTTCGCAGGACATTATCTCCAAATCAAATAAAATAACAAACGCTCAACAGGAATTAATAAAAGGTCTGGCTAAAGGAAGTAAGGTTTATTTCCTTGATATTAAAGCGATAGGCCCTGATGGCGGAGTGAGAGAATTATCACCAATTGTGTTCAAAATTAATTAACATAAAAAAATAGTACCTATGAAAAACATTTTTGTGTTATTGATAGGAGTTGTCCTGTCAGGCATGGTTTCTAGCTCGGTTGTGGGGCAGGATGTAAAAAAGGAGGTTTATGACAAGGTAAACATACCGTTTAAGAAACCTATTCCTTACCCGGATATTCGCGAAGCTGATGTAATGTGGTCCAAGATTGTCTGGAGAATGGTGGATCTGAGAGAAAAGGCCAATTTACCGTTATATTATCCTACAACACCTATTGGTGAAAGGATGAGTCTGATTTCACTCCTTCTTTACGGAATTGACAATGAAGGACTGCAGGTTTATAATCCTAATAGTCAGTTTGATGAATTTAAAATTGCAATGACTAAGGAGGATATTGATGTTAACCTTGATGCTGTTCAAAAAACAACTCAGGTGATCGATGCCAATAATAATCCGAAGGATACTACCTACAAAAACGATCGTCAGATTGAACAGGTGAAGAAGCTACTCATAAAGGAAAAATGGTATTTTGATAAGCAGCATTCTACCATGCAGGTGCGTATTTTAGGATTGTGTCCCATCAGGTTTTATCCACGTCAGCTAACAGGCCAAGCTGGAGCTGCTGAAGCGGATGATGAAGCTGAAATGACTATGAAACAGGTTTTCTGGGTATATTATCCTGAAGCTCGTAACCTTCTTGCAAGTCATCCTGTTTATACAAGATTTAACGACGCTTTACCTATTTCGTATGATGACTTGTTTATGCAGCGGAGATTTAGCGGTTATATTTACAAGGAAACAAACGTATTTGACAACCGTCGCATTGAGGCGTATGCAACTGGAATTGAGGCTTTACTTGAAGCTGACAGAATTAAACAATACTTGTTTGAAGTTGAACACGATCTTTGGGAGTATTAAAAAATAGATTCACAATAAAACAAAAAAAGACGCTGAACAGCGTCTTTTTTTGTTTATACATATTCGTCACCTTTTTTTATTCTGACGTCGTTTACAAATTCTTTGATTTTTTGTTCTTCATCCTTTTTGCAGATCAACAGAATTTTATCTGATTCTACAACAATATAGTCGTCCAGGCCATGTAAAACGGCCAGTTTATCGTTGGGAATATTTACTATGCAATTTTGACTGTTGTAAAGAAAGACATTTTTGCCTGATATTGCATTTTCGTTCTCATCCCTATCAAGGTGAGTGTAAAGAGAGCCCCAGGTGCCGAGATCGGACCATCCAAAATCGGCTGTTAACACATATACATTCTCAGCTTTTTCCATAATAGCATAGTCGATAGATATGCTTTTACTTTTTGGATAAAGGTTGGTAATGAATTCCTTTTCGGCAGGGGTATTTAAAGAATCAATAGACTCGTTAAACTGATTGTTTAAATCGGGCATATAAAGCTCAAAAGCATGCATAATGGATTCGAGCGACCAGATGAATATACCCGAATTCCAGTAAAACTCTCCACTTTCGTAGAATACTTTTGCCATCTCGATGTTTGGCTTTTCGGTAAAGGTTTTAACCTTACGGAAATTAGAATTGGTTTTTAAACCATTTGCCTGAATGTACCCATAACCGGTTTCAGGACGGCTGGGTTGAATGCCGATGGTTAATAGTGAGTCATTTTGGGATGTAAACTCCAAACCTTCCTGAATTACTCTCAGAAATTCGTCTTCGCGAAGAATCAGGTGATCAGAAGGAGCTACTATAAGATTCGCTTTAGGATTATTTTTAAATATTTTAAAATTCGAATAGGCTATACAAACAGCAGTATTTTTACGCATTGGTTCAAGCAGCAACTGTTCTTTTTTAATCCCAGGGATATGTTCATAAATAAGACTTTCATAATCTTCATGAGCAACAATAAGTATATTCTCTTCGGGAATAATTTTTTTGAACCGGTCGTAAGTTAGTTGAAGAAGAGATTTTCCTAATCCAAGAATATCAAGAAATTGTTTTGGCTTGTTTGAGCGACTTAGTGGCCAGAATCGGCTTCCTACTCCACCAGCCATTATAATGCAATAATTGTTTTGATTCATGAATAGTGATTATTTTTAAAATTAGAGTGTACAAAAATATGAATTATCCATAACTTTCGGCGAAGTTTAAAAGAACAAAGTTTTTGTCAAAACTTATTTGACGATATATTTTTATTTTTACATCAAATTTAATCAGAATGGGAGTTCTATATCATATAGGTCGTTATTTTATATTTTTACGAAAAGTCTTCTCTAAACCTGAGAAACACGTTATGTATTATAAACAAACAATCAGGGAAATAGAGAGTCTTGGGATTAATTCTATCGGGATTGTTGCCATTATTTCAGTTTTCATGGGAGCCGTTATTACCATTCAAACTGCCTATAATACCACCAGCCCTTTTTTGCCTCCGTATCTTATAGGTCTTGCAGCCCGCGATTCTATTCTTTTGGAGTTTTCCTCCACAATGGTGGCTCTTATACTCGCCGGTAAAGTTGGGTCAAGTATATCTTCCGAAATTGGAATGATGCGTGTGACCGAACAGATAGATGCTCTGGAAATAATGGGCATTAACTCTGCCGGGTATCTGGTTATGCCAAAGATTATATCTGCTATGCTTTTTAATCCTTTGCTGACCTTAATCAGCATGGCTATTGGGATTTCAGGAGGATGGATGGTAGGAGAATTTACCGGACTTATTACTACCGAGCAATACCTTGAAGGCATTCGGTATGCATTTATTCCCTATTACATTACCTATAGCGTCATTAAAACCGTAGTTTTTGCATTTATAATCACTTCGATATCTGCTTATAATGGTTACTATGTTGAGGGTGGAGCAATTGAAGTTGGGAGATCGAGTACCAAAGCAGTTGTTTTTAGCAGTGTTGTTATTTTGCTATTCAATTTAATTTTAACTCAATTGCTTTTGTCATGATCAAACTGGAAAATGTGTCCAAGTCTTTTGGAGACAAGGTTATTCTTGAAGGTATTTCGGTTCAGTTTGAACGGGGTAAAACAAATATTATTATCGGACCCAGCGGCTCTGGGAAAACAGTACTACTTAAATCGGTAGTTGGTTTGTACGAGATAGATGGAGGCCGGATAGTGTATGGTGATATTGTTTTCAGTAGTTTAAATATTAACGAGAAGAGGGAAATCCGCAAGCAAATCGGGATGCTTTTTCAGGGCGGAGCGCTGTTCGACTCTATAAATGTTGAAGAGAATGTTATGTTCCCACTGGATATGTTTACCGAGATGTCTCATGAAGAAAAGAGAGAGCGTGTAAATTTTTGCCTAAAAAGGGTGAAACTTGAAAGTGCCAATAATCTTTTCCCATCGGAGCTTAGCGGAGGAATGAAAAAAAGAGTGGCTATTGCAAGGGCAATTTCCTTGAATCCAAAATATCTTTTTTGTGATGAACCGAATTCAGGCCTGGATCCAAAAACCTCGATTGTGATAGACAACCTGATTAAGGAAATTACCGAAGAGTTTAATATTACCACTGTGGTAAACACGCATGATATGAACTCAGTTATGGAAATAGGAGATAAGGTTGTTTTTATACATCATGGTGAAAAAGCATGGGAAGGTACAAAGGACGATATCCTTCATACCAACCATGATGATTTGAATGATTTTATTTTTGCTTCACCGATGAGTCAACGATTAAGGAAGTTTTTAGGCCATTAAGGAATTTTCCTTCTTAACAAACCTGAATAATTCAAACCCAAACCCTGCAATCAGAAGAATTACCAGAAGAATTGACCCGGCCATTGAAATCTTTTCGCCAGTTACGTATGCCTGTGGTTCAAATTTGAACTCCAGTTTGTGTTTTCCGGCTGGTATCTGCATAGCTCTCAAAACATAATTAGCTCTGAAGTGAGGAGTTAATTTCCCATCTAAATAGGCATTCCAACCTTTAGCATAGTATATCTCGGAAAAGACCGCCAACTTTTCGGAGCCGGCATTAATGTCGTATGTAAGGTAGTTTGGCTCATAATGGGTTAACAAGATGGAGGACAAAGTATCTTTTGGGAATAGATTTTTTGTAATAAGGTTTTCGAATCGTTTATCCACAACTGCCTTAGTTTTAGGTGTAAGCTTCGATAATGCTGCAATTTCCTGATCGGCATTATCTACAATCATCACTGAATCGACAAACCAGGCATTTCCTAAAGCATCCGGATTAATCTGAGGCATTGGCTGTTGATCCTGACCCGCCCCAATAAAGTATTTAGTATTGAGCATGTTCAATACCTGTATGTTCATTTTACTTATATGGTGATCAATCAACTCTTGGTAACGTTTTAATTTAGCACCGTGGTATCCTCCAATCGATTTATGGAAATAGGAAGTACTGGCATCGTTAAATGGATCAACAGTAAGATTCATTACACGATAATAACTTGTATCCTGAAGAATAGCCTGATCGGCCGAGGAGGGAATGTAGGGGTTTCTTGCTTCTCTTTTGGTTACAAAATTATCGCTGTTCAAATAACGTTTGCCAACAAAGCCAAGATCGAGAAGGAAAAGAAGAGCGAGTATAATAGTTGCCCACTGAGCTTTTATTTTGTCTTTGACAAACATCCAAACCAAACCGGCAGTGAGAAGAACAAATATCAAAGAACGGAACGCATCCGATCGAAGTAGCATGGCTCTGTCGGAAGTAAGAGCGCTAACGAGTGATGGATCCATGCGTTCATCTGCCGGACCAGAGAAGTCGGTGAGCAAGCCTGGTATCAGAATAAAAACAAAAGCAAAACCGCCCGTTATGTAAATTGAATAAAGAAGCGAATTCATTAACTTTTTGATTTCGAATTCCTTTTTCACTATTTTGATAAAGGTTAGCATTGCAAAAACCGGAATTGTAAATTCAGCAATTACCAATATCATGGAAACTGTCCTGAATTTATTATAACCTGGGAAGAAATTGATAAAAAGACTGGAAAGCCATTCCATATTTTTCCCCCAGGCCAGCAATATGGAAAGAAGTGTTGCTGATACTACCCACCATTTAAAAGCTCCACGGATTAAGAATAACCCAAGTACAAACAGGAATATAACAACGGCTCCGATGTATACCGGACCAGCAGTAAACCTCTGGTCGCCAAAATAGGTTGGCATACTTTTTACAGCTTGGGCTGCATTATAATTATTTTGCTGCAACCACTTGAACGATTCGGAATTTTCGCCAACATCTTCGGATCCGCCTCCTGTAAAATTTGGAATAAACAGATTAAATGTTTCTGTAATTCCGTAGCTGTAATCGTTTAATATGTAGTTTTTATCCAGGCCCGAAGTCTTATTTTCGGTATCAGTTGTGAGTTCCGACTTCCCACGGGTTGAATCTTTTCCATATTCATAAGTGAGATACATACCCGTGAAGTTGGTGGAAGCTGCAACCAAGGCTACTGCCGCTAATAAGCCTGTGGCTTTGAAGAATTGCGCCAGCCTTTTTTCATTATAAGCATAAATAAGCTCTACTAAGCCAAAAACCAGGATTATAATAGCCGTGTAATAGGTTATTTGAAGGTGATTGGCATATATTTGAAGCGCAAGAAATAGCGCAAATAATGTTGCTCCAAGTATATATCTGCCGCGAAATGAGAGAATAACTCCGGCAAGTATAGGAGCCATGAATGCCATAGCATGTGCTTTTGAGTTATGACCTGCAGCTTCAATTATAAAGAAATACGATGAAAATGCAAAAGCGAATGCTCCCGCAACCGCAATCCATATGTTGGCGCCTAAAACGAGCATTAGGATGTAAAACCCTACCAATGAAAGGAATAAATAAACTGCAGGAACAGGGAATTTTAGGGATATGACGTTGTTAATTTTTTTGGCAACATTATTTTTATATACTACCGAAATCTGATAAGCAGGCATACCTCCAAACATGCTGTTGGTCCATAAAGCTTCTTTTCCGGTTTTCTCACGAAAATCTACAATTTCTTTCGACATTCCAAGGAATTGCATGATATCGCCCTGCCGGATTGCTTTACCCTCTAACAGTGGCGGAAAATAGAGGAATGTTACTACAATAAATACAACTACGGCTAAAAGATGGGGTGCAAGTAGTTTCAGTATCTTCATGCTATTATTTATTAATGGAGATTAAGAATGGTCGGGTTTGAACGGGTTTTGGGGACATGATCTGCAAGGCTCGCTTACTCTTTAATTTCTTCAAAGTCTACATATTCGCCTTCATTTATCTTATATTTTTTATCATTCTTTCTCGAAGAATTGATAATGACATCACCTTCTCTTTGGCGGGACTTATTATAAGAATTATTCTGAGCCTGAGACATTCTGTCGCTCAAATTTCCTAAAAACATAGAAACAATAGCTCGTGAAAAAAAACGTAGAACAAGAAATATAACAATTATAAATACAATGATCTTAAGGAACATGATTATAAAATTTCACGCAAGTTAAGTATTTTAATAAAAAGGATAGGTTAAAAGTATTAAAATTATTCAAGAAAAGGCTGGTCTTTCTTCAATTTACGTTGAATATTCGATCCGAAAACCCAATTGATTCCCATGCGGAAATTTGCACCTTTTAAATATACCGGAAGAACTGGGATGTCGCTATTCCTAACTTTATACCACGTAATTGGGATGCGATCACACATAAGATATAACTGAAGAGGCCCCCCTCTAAATATAAAACCTATACCTAAATTGTCGTACATTCTGTCGGCAATGGTATAACTAACTGTTGCACTAAAGAATTGGGTAGGGTACATAATCAAAGAACCTGTAATTTGCTGCCGGAAAGTTTTTAAGACATACTCCGACCTGGCCAGTAATCCTACTTTGACGAACCTGTTGGGAGAATAGCTAATGCCAGCATACAGCTTAGGAGTGAGGGTAGTACTGTATGGATCGTTCGACAGAGTGGCGTCGTATGCGTTTTCAATTGAATCGAGCAGGTCGTCTTCAAAAGTGGAATCGTTCTTCAGGTCGATGCCTCGGAACTTGTAATCTCCTCCACCGGTAAGGGTATTTATGTTTGCTTTCCAGTTAATATAGCCTAAATCCACAATACTTCCTGAAATACTCACTTTGTCGTTCAGAAGATAATTGAATCCCAGGTCCACGCCGAAGCCTTTGTTTTTACGAAGCAGAACGTAGTCCCATAATATTTCGGTGCCTTCGAAATCTCTCATCTTCAAACTGTCAGGTTGACCTGTTGGGTCTGCATAGACATCAAGGTGAGGCACCGATGAATTTATTTTAAGAGAACTGCTAACATTCACCGTTTCCCAGTCGGAACTGTTAAGTTCGGGCACGCTAAGTGTCAAATCCATTTGTTTCATGTTCAGGTTGGCTTTTCCGAAAAGGAGCTTTCCTCGAATGCCAAAATAGAGTCGGTCGCTTACTTTTTGAGAATAACCAACCGAATATTCCCTGTAATGGGTAGCGCTTAATTTCAGATTATTGATATTGTAAGTGTCGCCAAAGGTTATTCCCTGGTTTGCAAATGTTACCAGGTCTTTAGGAATGCTAATATTGGTATTTACTTTTTCCGAAATAAGAAAAGAAATGTAGCTTTCGTTGATTTTAAATCCGAATGAAATTATGTCCTCTTGCAAACTACCTCCAAACAGGTTGTTTTTTCTGAGCTTATCTAGGGTTTTAGCTGTAATCTCTTTTGTGGCAATAGGCAGAAAAAGAGAATCTTTCTCTTTTATAAGGATATCGTTAAGACTTATAGCATTATTCCCTGCGTTTATTTCAAGACCCGAAATAAACGGCATGCCAACATACGAAGTTGCCATGGGCTGCAAGGCCGGGTTTAGTTGAATACTTTGCGGTATCCTGTCCGTAAAATAAAGGGAATTGTTTTGCTGACCTTTTATAACATGGCTTAAAAGCAATAAAAATGCAAAACCAAAAGCCTTTCTGATAATATGTTTCTTCTCCATGTAATTACTCCTTAATTTCAAGTTCGGTTTGGACTCCAAAGGTTACCTTCAAAGTGTAATTGGAATAAAATTTTACGTATGTTGTACCTCCGCCAGTAGTTGCAATGTTTGCCTTTACAATTGCATTGCGCACGGTTTTTAGTTTTTCAATTTCAGTTTTTGAAAATTGTGAGTCTAGGATTTTCCTGGTTGGCTTTATTACTTTGCCAGCCTGATTTAGTTCACCTGATTTTATTGTATTGTCCGATCCTGCTGCGAATAATGTATCAACGTGCTGATAGGTTTCGGTGAGAAAATATACCTGAAGGTTCAGGTCTATCGGCATGCCGTTTTCAAAGGATGTACGCAGCAGCAGTGATTTAACTTTGTCTTCCAAATCTTCAACCTGGGATAAATCGAGGTCCATAGTGTCCTTAAATTCTACCTTAGAGCAACCCAAATCAAGGGGTAATTCAACATCGAGATCTACAGTTAACTTGCTTGAATCGGTTACGTAGTTCAATGTTTTCCCGGCCGGGTTGGCAAATGATCGGATTCCGTATTTAATTTTATTTGGTCCTATTTCTAAAGCAGTAAACAGGTTTGTGGTGTTTTTATTAAAGATAACTGAATCGTTGGCGTAGCCCCCAATTGTTTGTGGCGATTTTATGTTAAATGGATTGGTTCCCGTTGAAAAAGTAAGCGGAATGGTTTTGTTATCTTTGGCGTTAATTGCTTCAACATTGTACAATTCAACATTTGCGGGCAAACCGAAGGAGCTCCTGGATTTTATTTTTATGCTTGGATTGGCAAACTTTAGGTTTGGTTGCGAAACTTCTCCAAAAATAGGGAACGAGAATTCGGATAAGGTGTTAATAAGCTGGCGGTTCCCTAAATATCCAAAAAGCGAGCTAAAAGCAATATTGGTAAAATCGATCGTAATGCCTATCCTGTCTCCGGCTGTGACTCCTGCGCCCGAATTAATAAGTTTAACCGTATAATTGAAACTCATTTGATTATCGGTAACATTTGGATGTTCGAGTGCCAGTTTATAACCAGCAACATTG
Source organism: Bacteroidota bacterium (assembly GCA_023429135.1). Classification (GTDB taxonomy): domain Bacteria; phylum Bacteroidota; class Bacteroidia; order Bacteroidales; family JAAUTT01; genus JAAUTT01. The sequence continues at coordinate 17,618 of JAEYWD010000089.1, forward strand.
AAATTTGTTACTGTAGCAAAGGTTCCATCCGATGTGGTGATGTTTACACTGTCTTTAAATGCTTTGTTGTTTTTTTTCAATTGGGGAATCTCGATTATGAGTTTACCCTGATGTTTATATGTGGATGAAATATTAAAAGAAAGTGTGCCGGTTTTGATTAACAGACTATCAATAATTTCTCCATGCGACATCGTGAAAGGATAGCTGTTGGGCTTTGTGAAAACTATGGGATTCTGAGTCGGAGCTGCAGGTATGCCAAGCTGAGATGCAAATATAGCCTCACCGAATTGCTGATCGTCGAATTTCATAATTGCCGCAGCAGTATTCGATAAAATTCGGTCACTGTAAACTAGCGTCAGAAATTTGGTTGAATCGGATTTGATCATTTGCTCCGAGTCGATTGATTCTATAAGATCTTCAAGGGAGAGTGTGCTATAGGCTACAGGAATTCCAACTTTGGGATTCCAATACATCTTATCCGAAATTTTATCCAGGTCTATCTCTTCTTTAATACACGAAACAGCAATAAAGCCTGCAGCAAGTAAAAAGAACAGATACTTCAGGGAAACCTTAAGTCTATCCATTTTCATTTTATAAAAGTTAGATCATTTTACGGAAACGCAAATCAAAATGTTATTGTTACAATAGTATAAGTTAAGTAATGCGTCGGAATTTTCAAAACTATCAAAAGTAACTCCTGAATTTCCCTCAAAAGGAGTGTCTTGAAGTGCTTCCCCCAGTTGGTTATGTACGAAAATTTTGTTGACAGTTGTATCCGTATAAGTAAAAAGGTATGATGAGTCGGTTAAGATTTCTATTCTTGGTTGCTTGTTAATGTTTGAGTTTAGAGAATAATTTGCAATCCTTGCACCGGAACTTGTAAATGCTTCAAATTTCCGACCATGGAAAAAAACATGTTCTCTGGATTTGTCAAAATCTATATCAGCAGAAATATAATAATGATCAGGTGGATAAATTCCTGTTTGTACCTGGGTTATAATTCCGGTGAGAGATATGTTATAAATTGTACCTGATGAATCGGTACACTCAAAATGAGAACCACCTTTCCCTTTATTGACAAATATTCCTGAATTGGGCCCAATACGAATTGCAGATGAGGTTTTGAAACGTTCCTGACCTTTCCGGTCCAGGAAATGAATCTCTTTTTCATTACTCAAAACAATGAAGTCTTTTCCGCTGGTTATAAAATGCTGAATTAAGCCGGGCTTTAAACCAATGGCAGGCTTTTTCCAGCCAGGGACTTCTTTGCCTTCCTGATCAAAACAATATAGTACTTTATCTACCCCGGGTACTAAAAATCTGTAGTTTCTTGATTTATCGTAATCGAAGACTGCCATTCCGCCGCTAGCTCTGTTCTTTAGCTTTATTGGAAAACCTTCAACGTCGTTTCCATTTCTGTCAATTGCAATTATTTGACTTTCTGTATTGAATATATACTGAAGTTTTTTATTCCTGAATAAATCGGCCTGAAAAATCTGCCCCATTATTTTATTTTCGAGTTTACGCTTCCAGAGTATTTTACCCTCGGTCGAAATGAGGTACAGATTGTTCGATTTATCCTGGCACATAATCTCATTCTTCTGGTTTGCATGGTTTTTTACCAGAAAGATATCCGAACTCAAAGAATTGTCGAGAGCCACTTCCCAACTTCTTGTAATACTGCCTGATGGTTTTGGTGCGAACTGTATAAAAGCATTGTTGTAAAACAGATTGTTGTCGCGTCCAAACTGATAAACAATTCCTCTTACCTGACTTAAACCATATTTATATTGGGTTAGCATTTGGTCCGATGTATATCTTAAATAATTGCGGTATAGCAGTTCTGCCTTTGGCGATAAGTAAAAGTAACAGTAAGTGTCTTCCGAAAGCAAATCGGTGATGTCGCGATAATTTAAGTTTGCCGACAAATTTTTGAGTTGGGAAAACTCATCGGAAAAGGTTCTTAGATAATTTACGGAGTCTCCAAAAATAATGTAATTTTCGATATTGGTGCAGAATGTGTTTTTATTCAATCCGAAGATATTCCCGAACAGCAGACCCGGGATGTTTTGTTTTGTAGAATATATTCCTGCCGAGTCGCTTACATTCTTTTCCGTTTTGTTGGGGATTTAATTAACAAATTGTTTTGCCTCATTACTCCCTTTTGTTTTTATTACAGTAAAAATATTAGCCTGCAATGTTTCATTATTAGCGGGGTAGTAGCTGAAGCAAACTTCTTCATCAAATACCTTTGTAAACTCGGTAGTAAGATCAATTCCGGTTTCATTTCTATAATCAATCAGTTTTCTCTCAAAATCCGGATTAGTGAGGTTTTTTCTTTGGTAATCGGAAAAGTTGGAGATAAATTTTGTGTAATCACTAATTCCAAGGGCAAAAAAGCTTTCTGTTTCCGAGGGTAGTAATCCGGGAAGGGTGAGGGTTAAAGGCTCTTGATCCTTAAATATATCCGAAAGGAAACCATTTGTATTTTCCGCTGATGAGAATCCGTTCAATATAATGGAATTATCATCAATATTGCAATCCAGTTCAATCCAGTGCGCAAACCGGGAAATAGCTTCCAGTTCGGGCCTGAATCTGGAATGTATGAAGTTAAGCGCCATAGTTGGGAAAAAATCGAAATTGATATAAACGTTAAAAGGAGAACTTTTACCAGCCGTTTTCATTACAGTTTCAAGTCCTGCTTTGGTGCGTATGGATGTTTGCGATTTTGTTTGCCTGATAACTTCTTCCAGCAGAATGGACGATTTACTGAGAATTACCATTCCACGATAATATGTATAAGAGAAACCTCCCGACTTTTTATTGAAGATGGTAACATCGTTTATTTTGGCTTTTTCATAATTATGTTGCGAAATGTTCCCTTTGGCCTTAATGTTTTCTCTTATTATGTCGTCAATGGGAGCATATTCTTTTTCGTTGTTTAGTTTTATGTAATATACAAGTTCAATTTTGTCCTTACCTATCTGGTGGCCCGATATCAAAGCTGAATTTGGACGTTTTAAAATCTTTACAACTTTTTCGTTTTGAGTAGCTATGGAGTCGATGATCCTTAATTTTAGAAGAGGGTCACGGATAAAGGGGATACCCAAAAAGCTTTCGGCATCAATGGGAGGATTATTTACAATGTCGAAAACTATTTCGGGGCGGTTAATTTCTATAATCAAACTTGCATCAAAGGGAATGGCATCTATAAGTGAGTTTACAGCCACTTCTTTTTCCTTCAGTAATTTATAAGAAAAGTAGGCCAGAAAAACAATCAATAATATGGTAAAAAAAGTAAGTGTTTTACGCCACATTTCACAACAAGCTTATTCTTAATCAAAAATAAAGATTATAATTCGATTTGCTCCCCTCTAAAAATTAACATTCTACGAAAGCTTTTAACAATGTGGGGCATTATATTTGTGCATTCTGATTATTTTAATTTATGTTTGTTTCTATTGAGAACCGTCCATTCAGCCTAATTGTTAAGTTAATGAAGTTTATTACACTCCTTTTTTTCTTTGGAATTCTTTCTTTAAAAGCTTACTCTCAAGAAATTATAATTTTAAATAAGCAAAACAGTCTGCCTATAGAACATGTTGCTGTTTTTAACCAAAGCCAGTCGATTGTGGTATATTCTGATGCTCATGGGAAGGCCAGTATATCGAAGTTTGGGAAAAATGACAGCGTTTTTTTAAAACATCCTGAAATTGAAAAAATTGGATTGTCAGTTCAGGATATAATTGAAATGAATTATGTTCTGCTGGTTGGTGACCGAAGCATAGTTATGGACGACATTGTGGTTACAGCTTCGCGGTGGCAGGAGAAAAAACGCGATATCCCTTTTATGACTGATGTGATAAGGTTGAATAGTAAAAAGCTGGCGGCTTTGCAAACTACTTCCGATGTTCTTACATCGACAGGAAATTTGATGGTGCAAAAAAGTCAGGGAGGAGCCGGAAGTCCTGTAATCAGAGGGTTCGAAGCGAACCGGTTGCTGCTTGTTATTGACGGTGTGCGGATGAATAATGCTATTTATCGGAGTGGGCACCTTCAGAATTCCATGTCTCTCGATATGGGTGGGTTGGATCGTGTAGAAATTGTATATGGTCCCAGTTCTGTAATTTATGGCTCCGATGCATTGGGTGGTGTAATTCATTATTATACAAAAACTCCGGAGTTGGCAAAGGACAACGATTTTAGCCTGTCAACTGATGCCGCTGTTCAATATGGTTCGGTGAATAGATCGCGAATATACCATCTTGGGTTAAATGCGGGATTTAAGAAAATTGCAATTTACTCAGGCTTCACTAAAAGTGATTTTGGTGATATGGGCACTGGGAAAAATGGCGATAAATTCCCTGACAATCATGGTAAAGTTTATTCTGAGATTGCCAGAATTAATGGTCGGGATACACTGGTTCCGGTTGGCGATCCAAACATTCAGCCTGGCACAGGTTACGATCAGCTCGATTTTACGCAGAAGATATTATTTGCACTGGGGAAAAATCTAAATATTACAGGTAATGTGCAGTATTCTACGAGCTCAAACATTTACCGGTACGACGAGTTGTACAATTTTACCAATAACAAGCCTACCTACTCAAGCTGGTATTACGGACCGCAAAAAAGGTTTTTTTCATCGTTGAAATTAAGTTCTGAAAAACGGACATTGCTTTTCAATAATTTTCGGGCTATTGTTGCTTATCAAAAAATTGACGAGGACCGGATTAACCGCAAGTTTAAACGCGATAATGAACTGCATCAGGAAGAAGATGTGAAAGTTTATTCGGTCAATATGGATTTTAGAAAGACCTTCTCGGCCAAACATAAGCTTGAGTATGGATTTGAAGGTGGTTACAACAATGTTGAATCAAGAGGATATAATATTGATATTCGTAATAGGGCCGTCACCAGTGCCTTGAGTCGATACCCGGATAAGGGAAGCAGTATTTCTTCACTCTCAGGTTATGCAGGGTATAACTGGATTCCTTCATCAAAAGTTAGGGTTTCTGCTGGCACCCGGTATTCTCATTTATTTCTGGATTCGCAGTTTAGTGAGGCATACGATATGATTCCATTTTCAACCGTTGATATTTCAACAGGTGCGCTTACAGGGAGCGGAAGTATTATATACATGCCTCAGAATGATTTGAAGATTTCTCTCATTTTTTCCACAGGTTACAGGGCTCCTAATGTTGACGATTATGGAAAAGTAAGGGCTAAGGACAAAGAGGTTACTCTTCCAAATAATAAGCTTAAACCCGAATATGCACACAACGGCGAAATTGGTATAATGAAAACATTTAACGGAGCTATTAGTGTTGGAGGGAATTTTTATTATACTTTTCTCACCAACGCTATTGTAAACAGTTACTCTACTTTTAACGGAAAGGACTCGCTGCTTTATAATGGCGATATGTACCGCATAGTAACAAATACCAACAGTGCCGAAGCCTTTATAACTGGCTTTTCACTTTTTTTGAATGCTGATTTTATGCAGTCTCTCCATTTAAAAAATGCTTTCAATTATACAAAAGGTAAAGATCTTTCAAATGAAGTACCTTTGGGACATATCCCTCCGGTTTTCGGAAGATCGTCGCTCTCTTTTGAAAAGGGTTTCTTTAGAAATGAAATCTTTGTAAATTATTACGGGCGCAAGCAAGCGAAAGATTATTCACCAACCGGCGAAGATAATCTTAATTATGCCACCCCAGAAGGCACTCCTGGCTGGACTACGATGAATTACAGTCTGGGGGCTTCCATTACCGGGAATTTACAGTTACTGTTCTCTGTTGAAAATATTTTCGATACTTATTATCGTGTTTTTGCTTCGGGGATAAGTGCTCCGGGTAGGAATTTTATTGTAACACTTAAGGCCTCGATTTAAATGGAAAAAATTGATCCCAAAATTGAAGAAAGCTGGAAGGCTGTTTTGGCCGAGGAGTTTAATCAACCTTATTTTCATACACTCCGCGAATTTTTGGTCGAAGAACGTAAACATCATATTGTTTATCCTCCCGGGGGATTGATTTTTAACGCATTTGATAAAACTCCTTTTCATAAGGTGAAAGTCGTAATTCTTGGCCAGGATCCTTATCATGGACCAGGTCAGGCCCATGGGTTATGTTTTTCTGTTCCTCAGGGTGTCCCTGCCCCTCCGTCACTGGTGAATATTTTTAAAGAAATACAGGATGATTTGAAAATTCCGGTGCCGAAACATGGTAACCTTGAGAAATGGGCTGAACAGGGTGTTTTGCTTCTTAACGCGACTTTAACAGTTAGGGCTAACCAGGCCGGGTCTCATCAGAAAAAAGGTTGGGAACAGTTTACTGATAAGGTAATTCAAATACTCTCAGCACAGAGAACCGGATTGGTTTTTATTTTATGGGGACGGTATGCCCAGGCAAAAGAAACTTTGATTGATACTCAAAAACATTATATTTTAAAAGGTCCACATCCATCTCCTTTATCGGCCTACGCCGGTTTTTTCGGATGCAGACACTTTTCGAAAACAAACGAATTGCTTCGTAACCAACTTCTTGAAGAAATTGATTGGCGGTTGTAAGGTTTAAAATGTTGTTAATTTTCTTTTGTATTTTTTTGGAACCAGCAAAGCTCTTTTTCGTAATCAATGGGAAAAAATAGATTATGAAGTTTATTGCTGGATTGTTAGTGGTGCTGAATGTATGTGTATTACAAGCTCAGGTTGATAGTACTTACTTGTCGAAGGGAGATTCTCTCCTTGCAAAAAACGATACATTAAAGAACGATTCACTCAAACCTCCAATTAAATATTCATACAATGAATATGCCGGAACTTACGATAAAATCAGACTTGAGAGTGGCGATTCGCTGATTGTTAGTATTATAGCTGAGACCCAAACTGAGGTCGCATTCAAATATCCATACAACACGGTTATAAATAAATTGATTTATGGTAAAGTTAAAGAGATTATTTATAAAGATGGACGAGTAAGAGGATTCCGAAATCAAATTCCAACCGGAGTAGGAGCAGAACCGGATAATCTCTGGCGTATTGTGGTTATTACCGAAAGAGTTGAGGATATTGAGGGCTTAAAAGAAATAGGACCTATTAATGCCCGGTCGGAAGGTAAAAGCTTTAAAACCAGTGTCGATCTTTTGGATAAAAATGTTAGGGTAACTTTGCAGAAAAAAGCTGTGAAAATGAATGCTACAAAAGTTCTTGTGAAAGAAAAGGTTGTTGAACAAGAATACGGTGAGTTACCGTTCGTGGAATATGAGGGTGTAGCATACGGACAAAACTAACCCGATTTCGATAGTTTATTTTACTGATTTTGCTTTTGCCTTAGGCTTTTTTAAAAAGTCTTAAAAAAATATAAAAAAATATACGGACATAAAAGTCTGAATTAGCGTATGTTTAAGAAATTAAACTGTGAAAATTACACGTTAATGGAAACTTTTATTTCGTTTGTCATTTTCTATTTATAGAAACTATTATATATTTACAACCAATTCAAGTAATAATCAATTTGGATTTGTTGGTTAGTGAAAGGGGCAAGTCGTGAGACATACCCCTTTTTTTATTTCAAAAATTTTCCAGATTGTTGGAAATACATATCCGACTTCCGTTCCATATCTGGTATTTGTAATCTTTGCACACCATCAGGAATTGCAGCGCTTTTCGAAGTTGTACCTGTAATTGTTGAAACAGTTGCTTTTAACAAAGGTTCGTTCAAATCGCCCAAAGTTGATAGATTCCGCACATTCTCGGAAATTTCAATCTGAGGAGCCAACCCATTTACATAATCTGAAGCGCCTGCTGAATTTGCCACCTTAAGAACAATGGGTTGCATGGCCCATTTATGGTTCGGGTTTACGGTCCCTTTACTGTCAATAATATCCTTAACAGTGATAGACCCAACATATTTTCCCAAAGTTCTGGTGCCAACGGTTATTACGTTCATGTAAGGTTTCAATCCGTTTATAATACTTTCGCTGGCCGAAGCCGTGTGGTTGGATGTAATTATATATACCTCCGACAGATTCAACGTATTGATGGGCGTTTTGGTGCTACCTTTTGATATTTCCGAATCGAAATTTACATCGAAGTAATTGGCTCCGTAATTCTGATCATAATAGTTCTGCATAAGATCGTTAAATTTCGTTTTAAGAAACACCTTATTGGTTTGGGTTCCGTAAATCATACTGGCAAGATAGGTTGAACTTTCAAGCGATCCTCCGAGGTTATAACGCAAATCCAGAATTAGCTTTGAAACGCCTTCGTTCTTGAATTTTTGGAAAACATTGTTGAGCTGAATGTCGAAATTCGATGTGAAAGAGTTGTAAATCAGATATCCGATCTTTTGTGAATTTACTGTGTAAACTGTATCAAGATAAATTGGATTCTCTGTAATTTCAACTGCGGTCATATTGACTGAACGACCATTGGGAATCAGAGTTCTGTCAACTATATCGGCCAAAGTTGCTGATTGGCTCTCGGTGCTGAATAGTAAATCCCTGTAATTCTGCACAGTGAGCTGCGTTCCGTTTATTTTGGATATATAATCGCCACGTTTTAAACCTGCGAGGGCAGCCGGAGAGCCCTTTACTACATAGCGTACATAGGCAAAGACATTGTTCGAATCGAAGCTGGCAGGCATGAAATTGTATCCGAAAGATTTGCTTATCCCCTGGAATTCCTTTTCGAGCACATCATAATCATCTACTATCCACGAGAATTTATCAGTCTTTCCATATTCGTAAAGAAGATCATAGAACAGAGCTTCGTGATCAGAATATTTATTTAAAAAATTATTAAGGGAGTCCTCATTATTTTCATAATAAGTGTTTGTAAGCTCCGGAACATTTTTATTCCACAGATAAACATCGTGTAATCTGTTCCATATAAAGGTGTTTATTTCGTCGGCTTTTTCAATAGCCGGTCCTTTATTTTCGGGCTCTTTTTCGCATCCGCTAAAAAACAGAGAGCCTATTGAAAATGTTATAATGATAAATAATGAATATCTTTTCATGATTTTTTAATTGTTTTTAATTTAAAAGCGCCTCAAAAAGGATACCAAGGAGCAGCTCTCATTTTCTAAGTAGATTATAAATTAAGAAGATGGTATTTAATCCAAAAATCTTTAAAGAGGCAGACAAGGCAAAAAGATTGGGTTTTAAAGAAAATTATCCTCCAGATATTTCTGGAACTTGTCTTTGTATTGATCGCTTACAGGCAAATATTCTTTACCAAATACAACGCGATTACGATCGATTATCGAAATGTTTTTCAGATTAACAATTATTGAGCGATGTATTCGCATGAAAATGCTTTCGGGAAGCTTATCTTCAAGTATTTTAAGGGAACAATGAGTTATAATTGGCTTTGGCACTTCTTTTATGAATATTTTAATATAATCCTTGAGACCTTCGATATATAAAATCTGATCGTAAGTAATGCGTCGTATTTTATAGTCGGCACGCAGAAACAGAAAGTCGTTGTGTGTTTCGATGGAATTGACGTTTTTGATATCAGGTCTCGATTCGAGTTCGATCTGCTTTTTAGCCTTCAGGGCTGATGTAAGAAAATCTTCGTACCCGTAAGGTTTTAAAAGATAATCGATGGCTTCGAGTTTGAATCCTTCGAGGGCATATTTCTCGAAAGCCGTGGAAAACACAATTTTTACATTTTTATCGATGATGCGGGCAAACTCTGTTCCCGTGAGAAATGGCATCTGGATGTCGAGAAAAATCAGATCAACTTCTTTTCGTTCGAGATATGGAATGGCTTTTTTCGGATTCTGGCAAGCAGCAACAAATTCCAGGAATGGAGTTTTTTTTATATATCCCTCAATGAGTTGCAGTGCCAGCGGCTCATCATCAATGGCTAATGTTCTGATCATAACCTTTCAGTTTAAAACAATCGACAAATACACATCAAATTCGTTGTCCTTACAATTAATACGGAGAATATGGGAACCGGGAAACAAAATTGCCAGACGTTTTTTTATATTCTCCAACCCTATACCTGAGTCCTGGTAATCACCTGCTTTTGTTACGATGCTGTTTTTACTTGTGAAGATCAGGGTATTTTCGACTATGCTCAGTTTAAATTCGATTTCAGATTCCTCAAACCCAACGCCATGCTTAAATGCATTTTCCACAAATGGAATAAATAGCAGAGGCGGAACTGTAACATCGTTGTAATTTTCGGGAAATGAAAACGAAAGCTGGATGTTATTTCCCAGCCGTAACTTCATCAATTCGATGAAGTTCTTCATAAAAGCAATTTCGCTGCTTAGTTTGGTGTCGCCTTTTTCCGATTCATAAAGCAGGTAGCGCATAAGGTTCGAAAGTTGTAAAATGGCGCTTTGTGCCTGACTAGTACTAATTCCTGTAAGTGAATAAATGTTGTTTAGTGTATTAAAGAAAAAATGAGGACTGATTTGATTTTTTAAAAATGCCAGTTCGGAGCTGAGCTTTTCTTTTTCGAGTTCTTTTCTCTTTTGTTCGTTCTCGTTGTATTTTTTCGATACGCGAAGTCCAACACTCAAGCCAACGGTTAAAATGGATGTAAAAAGATAATTGAAGATATCAAGACGTTGCATGAACCGGATGTCAGGTTTTCTCAGTTCATGTCCGCGGAACATGTCCTGCACCGGAGCATTCACAATGTATATCCAGTTGGCTGTTTCGTTTACAAAATAAAGGACAAGAATTGTAATTGTTATTGAAACATAATACTTCAACCGTTTCCCGTTGAAAAGGAATTTAGGGATAAGCCAGAAATAACTTATATAAAATAATGCCAGATACACAATAGTTCTGCTTAGTACCCGGACGATTATAAAAACATTGGGATTACTGCTTAACGAAAACAGGTAAATTGGCAGCAGAAATATGATGGTCCATGCTGCCAGATGCAGAAAGATGGAAAGTTTTTTGCCCGAAATGCGAATCATAAAAGATGTTTTATCAAAACTAAGAAATTAGATCAGTTAAGGCAAGGAAAGATAAAAGTGTTTGATGAGTCCTTAGAGTATCCTCTCTTTATAGCCTGCATAATTTATAGTTTTTATGACCTCACCCAAGTGGCTGTGTAATTAGTCAATAGTCGGAAGTTGAGCCTGTCGAAACCTCATTGTAAATCAGCGATATTACACTTCGACAGACTCAGTGTCCGGCACTTTTCACGTAGCCAAAGAAAGAACGCACCACCTTAAATTTAGGGAGAGGTTCATAAATTCTAATTATGGAGAATAGAAAATTTCCTAAATAAAATCCTATTCGTAGCGAAGGGCGTCTATTGGATCCAGATTGGCTGCTTTTCGTGCCGGATACCATCCGAAGAATACGCCTATTGCAGTACACACGCAAAATGCCAGCACCACCGCCTGAGGCATTACTTCTACAGGCCAGTTCATAATGGAACCGACTCCTTTGGCGGCACCGAGCCCGAGGAGAATCCCAATTACCCCGCCAATTACACTAATCATAATAGATTCGGTAAGAAATTGCATCAAAATGTCTTTTCCCCTGCCACCGATGGACATTCGCAGGCCAATTTCCCGCGTACGTTCGGTTACCGAAACATACATAATATTCATAATGCCTATACCACCTACCAAAAGCGAAATTCCGGCAATAGCTCCCAACAGAATTGTAAGCACATCACTGATGGAGCCAAAAGTCTTTATTAGTTCGTCCTGCGAACGTACCTCGAAATCATTTTCCTGGTCATCGGCAATTTTGTGCTTAGCTCTTAAAATGGTTTCAACCTCGGTTTTAGCCAGACTGGCTTTCTGCTCATTTACTGCCGAGGCATAAATCCCCTGGATATAATCAATTGCGAGTATTCTTTTTTGTACCATTGTATAGGGAGCGATTAGAAGGTCGTCCTGGTCCTGTCCAAAGGTACTCTGACCTTTTTCGGTGAGCACTCCAATAATTTTTACAGGAATACTGTTGAAGCGGATATATTTTCCAACCGGGTCAGCATTCTCTCCAAAAAGCTCTGTAATTACAGTTTTACCGATAAGACAAACCTTAGCTGCCGATTTAATTTCGTTATCGGTAAACTTTCTTCCTGATTTTACGGAGACTTTCCGGATATCCAGATATTCGTTATTTACGCCGTAAATGGAAGTAGGTGTGTTTTTATTTCCATAAATGGCCTGTCCGCTGCTCCTTACTTCGGGCGAAATCCGGCTGATTGCCGTACTTTGCCCACGGATAACATCAATGTCCGAAAGTTTCAGGCTTTTCATGCTGGTGTTGCCCATTTGAACGCCGCCAAACATTTGTCCTCCAGGCATTACATTGATCATGTTCGATCCCATGCTCGAAACCTGATCCTGAATGCTCTTTTTTGAACCTTGGCCAATGGCAAGCATAGCTATTACCGAAGCTACTCCGATAATAATTCCCAGCATAGTAAGGAATGCTCTCATTTTATTGCGCTGTAGCGCGTTCAGAGCTATTTTTATTAGATTCTTGAAATTCATAATTTCTGATTTATGGAAGATACCACACCCGATATTTGGCGTCCCTCGATACCATCACGGGTGGGTTCTTCCGGTTTCTTAATCATATTCATTTACTGCAGGGAGCTCGGCTATCATTTGACGGGCATCGTTCCTATCGGTAACATCGAGTTGCTTGACGATATGCCCATCTTTGAAAATCACATTTTTAGAGGTGAATTTTGCGATATCCTGCTCGTGTGTCACAAACACGATAGTTTTCCCTTTACTGTTGAGCTCCTGGAATAAAGCCATTATTTCGTATGAGGTGCGGGTGTCCAGATTACCTGTAGCTTCATCCGCAAGAATTACCACCGGATCGTTTACCAGCGAACGGGCAATAGCAACCCGTTGTTGCTGACCTCCCGAAAGCTGATTGGGCATATGATGCATTCTGTCGGCCAAACCAACGGCTTCAAGCGCCTGAATGGCAATTTCCTTTCTTTCTTTGGCTTTTATTTTTGAGTTATATAAAAGCGGAAGTTCCACGTTCTCAAGCGCCGTTGTGCGTGCAAGCAGGTTGTACGATTGGAAGACAAATCCGAGTTTACGGTTGCGGAGCAGTGCCAGATCATTTTTGGTTAATCCCGAAATAGCAACTCCGTCCAGGTAATATTCGCCGCTGGTGGGCTTGTCGAGGCAACCTATGATATTGAGCATGGTCGATTTTCCCGATCCGCTGGTACCCATGATGGCCACAAACTCCCCTGCTTTAATCTCCAGGGAAACTCCGCGCAACGCATGCACGGTAACTTCTCCCATAAAGAAATCTTTCCTGAGGTTTTTAACCTCTATGATAGTTTTGTTCATTTGTTTGCTGTTGAGGTTTTTGACGAACTGCGTGATGGTGGTTTAGGCATAAACGGGCTTCCTCCGGCCTGTGAAGGAGCAGCCATAATAACATCGGCTTTCATGGCGACTACCACTTCATCGCCTTCTTTTAAACCATTTATGACCTGAACGTTCATGTCGTCGTCAATTCCAAGGGTAACAGTTACCGGATGAATCATATCACCTTTTTTGATCCAGACCTTTGGTTTTGTTGAGTCGGTTGGAGCCATTTCCGGTTTACCCCTATCAGGGTTTTCCGGTGGATTTAAACCTTCGGGTGGAGTCAGCTCTTTTTTATATTTCATAAGGCCCGCAATATAAGTGGACATTACACCTTCATCGGGCGTGAAATGAGTAGCCTTGCTGGCAACAGTTAAAACGTTAACGGCCTCTTCCACATAAACTGTAATGCTGGCCGTCATTCCAGGCATTAATTTGAGGTCGGGATTTTCAGCTTTAACAATAACTGTATAGGTTACTACATTGGAAACCGTTGTGGGATTTAACCTGATCTGAACCACTTTGCCATTGAAATTTAGATCGGTAAAGGCGTCAACGGTAAAAGTAACGCGCTGACCTTCTTTTAATTTTCCTATGTCGGCTTCGTCTATATTAGCCTCAACCTGCATTTGTGTCAGGTCTTTAGCAATGCTGAAAAGGGTAGGGGTGTTGAAGCTTGCAGCTACGGTCTGGCCTTCATCTACGGCTCTTTCCAGAATCACACCGTCGATTGGAGAATAGATAGATGCATAGCCAAGATTAATTTTCGACCGGTTATATTCAAGCTCAGCGGTTTTCAGGCCCGCTTTGGCCTTTGTGAAGTTGTAAAGTGCCTGGTCGTAATCGTTTTGCGAAACCAGACTTTTATCAGAGAGTGCTTTGATGCGGTTGTAATTTGCGGTTTGCAAAGTCATTTCGGCTTTTGCATTGTCGAGACTGGCCTGCGCATTTTCCAAACTGGTGGTAAGCGTTCGTTTATCAATCTCGGCCAGCAACTGACCCGCTTTTACCTTTGAATTGTAGTCAACATAAATTTTGTCAATCACACCGGAAACCTGCGTACCTACACTGATTGTTTTTATTGCCTGAACCGTTCCTGTTGCAGTAACGGTATTACTTACAGTACCCATTTTAACCTTTACAGTTTCGATCGAAACATTCTGAGGCTGGCTTTTGCATGCCTTAAAAGTGACAATCGCCACCATGAGGATTAAAGCTGCTGCAATTCCTATAATTAGTCTTTTCTTTTTCATTTTTATGTGCTTTGAAGTTTTACAGATTAAAGAGTAAGTGAAATTCCTGTATAGAAATCCAGTATTTTCTTGCTGAAAACAAGATTATATTTTGATTGGAGCAAATCGCTCTGCGACGTGATCAGATTATTTTTCTGCACCAGGAAATCGACTGAGTTTACCAAACCCTGGTTGTATTTTTCCTGACTTACATTGTACGACTCCAGGGTAGAGTTGTACGATTCGAGACTTGCCTGGTACTTTACTATTGCCGACTCAACATTTGCACATGCCTGTTCAATTGATTTGCGAAGCTGATTGCGGATGTTGATATCGTTCAGGACCGCATTCTGTGTTCCAATTCTGGCAATAGCTACACTCGATTTTACCTGTTTGTTCTGATAAATAGGTATTGACAAGCTTAATCCAACCGAGGGCGCTATTTTATTGGATATCTGAAAATCGTACCCTGTTCCCATGCCCGAGATGTAGCCGGTGCTTAATCCACCGTTCATGGTTAATACCGGCAAATATCCTGCTTTTGCAATGGCTACATCGAGTTCGGCAACTTGCTTGTTCAGCTCTGCAGTTTTAATCTGAGGTTTGATTTTCAAAGCAATTTTGAAAATGGAATCGGCCGATGCTGCAGTAATATTGGCCGGGATTTCAAACTCAGGATGCACTATCCGGAAACTGTCATTCAAAGCAAGTTCCATAAGTTGCATAAGCGAAATGCGGTTGATAGTCAGTTGACTTTGGGCGTTTGCAAGACTAAGATTCTCGTTTGCCAGCTCCGATTTAACCTGCAGATAGTCTGATTTTGAGATGGCGCCCAGTTTTAGCCTTTCTTCCGAAAGTGCCAGTTGCTGCGTAGTGGCCTCTATCTGACTCTCGGTGTTCTTTACCTGTTCTTCGGCGTAAAGAACCTGTAAATATGCGTCGAGTACATTCAGGCTTACCTCTTCTTTAATGGTTTCGATGTTGTATGAGCCGGCCTGATAACTTAAATCGGCTTGCTTAATACTGTTGTTTATGCGGAAACCATTGAAAAGTTTAACACTTGAGTTAACACTGTAACTTGTGTTATTCGATGAGGAATAGTTTCCATAATGGTTGTTTGTGTCCAACTTCCTGTTCCATGCAAAGTTTTGCGAAGCAGAAGCATTGAGCGAAGGGAAACGGCTGGACTTTATCTGATCAGCATTGATTTTATTCGTTTCATTGGAAAGGGCATTCTGCTGAACATTGATATTCTTCTCCAAAGCGTAATTGATGCATTGGGTGAGGCTCCAGGGTGTTGCAGTGTTTTGTCCTGCCGCAGAAAAGGCACTCATCAGGAGCAATATTATTATTGGTACTTTCATCATTTGATTCATTTTTTTTGAAATTTGAATCAAAAGTACCTCCGGAATATTTCCTTCAGTAATTTATTAGATAGACAGGTGGGTTTGAATCGATGGTTTGGGAAATTGTCAGTCTGAAATTACATTAGTTTTGATTATGTGTGTGTTATGTATTGTTTTTAGGATTTCTTATGCCTTAATGCTCCCAATTGTAAAGTAAAATGTGCTTCCCTGGAATGGCACGGATTTTAAAGATACGTTGCCGCCAAGCAGCTCAACAAGGCCCTTTACTATAGATAACCCTAAGCCTGTTCCTCCCAGATTTTTCTCGAAATTTGATATTTGCGAAAAACGTTCAAATACATAGTTGTGTTTTTCTTCGGGAATGCCAATTCCAGTATCTGAAACATAGAATGTTAGCTGGCTGTTTTTTATATAAGCTCCCCCTTCAATTTTTCCCTGGTAGGTAAATTTAAAAGCGTTACCAATGAGGTTGATAAAAATTTGCTTCAGTTTTACCATATCTGAGGTAATGCTCATATTTTCAGTTTCAGGCGAGAGTTTCAATTCAAAATCAATGTGCTGCTTTTTAAGTTTAACCTGGTGACTGGAGAAGAATTTCTTTAGATCGTCCATCAGGCTTTGTAACTGAAAAGTCTCGTTGTTAATTTTTGCCTGACCTGCTTCAATCCTGGCAATGTCGAGAATATCGTTAATTATTTCCAGAAGGTCATTACTCCGGTTCGAAATAATTTCAGAGAAATAACGAAGCTTTTCCTTGTCATCCAAATGCTCAACCAAGAGGTCGGGAAAGCCCATAATTGCATTTATCGGTGTTCGTATTTCATGACTCATGTTTTGTAAAAAGGCGGTTTTTAGCTGATCGCTTTCAACGGCCTTTTCTTTTGCTTCTATTAATTCCTTTTCAAATTTTTTTCGTTCGGATATGTCGCGCGAGGTGGCATAAATTTCAGTAATTTCTCCGTTCCGGGGATCTTTAATGGCCTGACAAGTTGATTCGAACCATATTTCGTGTCCCAGTTTATGCTTCACTCTGTAGGTGGAAGTTTGAACAATGGGTTTGCTGAGGATTTCGGGATAAACTTGTTCGGCAATGGAGAGGTCTTCTTCCAGAATAAATTCGAAGTTTTTGCGACCTACAAGTTCCTCGGGCTTGTAGCCCAATATTCTCTCACAGGAAGGAGATGCATAGGTACAAACGCCGTCGGGATTGTGCCTTGTGATCATATCTGTGGAATATTCGGCCAGTAATTGATACTTGAGCGGGTTGTTTCTCATTTCCTGGTCGATTCTTTTTTTCTCCGTCAGATCTTTTATAAGCAGAAGATTACACTCTTTGCCTTTTTTACGGAATAGAATGGGTCTGATTTCGACCTGTACACTATTTCCCGACTTAGCTAAAATCGAATTCTCGATGGGTAAGCCCATGAAATTTTTCCATGGGAAGTCTTTAAAAAAGGCATTGAGATGTTGAATATTTATTTGCTTAAACTCTTCTGGTGAAAATTCAAGAATCGCGGTGGCCGAATAGTTTGACTCCTCAATTTTACCGTCGGAGTCAATGACCAGGATAAGATCGGAAGTGTTTTCAATCAAAAACTGTATCAATTGAGAGCTATTCCCTTTCTCCTCCTGAGTACAATTCACAAAGTCGTCCAAAGTCATACCTAACGTTTAAAACAATTAAAAATAAACAAAAAGGTGATTGTTGATTCTCATCAGCGAATTTTCTTTTCTATTAGGGTAAAAGTATACATGCCTGTATAAGAATTGAAAACTTATGTGCAAAAAAGTGGCGGCAGTTTTCATCATAACGAGTAATTAGGTTTAATAGTTGTTGGTTAGCCATATTGAATCCGTGAGGACTCAATATGGCATTTTTTATTCTGGTCTCTTAAAAAATTTATATTTGCAAATAATTATTGTCCGGTAAAAAATATGAGATTTACCTTTGGTGAGATCGCTATCGCTAAGTTCTCCCTTTGGTCGAAATGACAAGGCTTTAGTCTAACTATTTCATTGTCATTTCGAATGGATGAGAAATCTATTAATTATATTCTCATTCAAATTTTAATCGGACAATAGTGTTTGCAAATAAATCTGTGTATGAAGAAACTGCGAAACCTTCACTATGGTTACATAGTTTTAGCTTGTGTTCTATGTGTTACAGACCTGGTTGTTAAGATTTTTATAATTAAAAATTTTGAAACGGGTGAAATAATTCCGAAGTTGAACGGATGGATAGCGATAGGACGAATAGAGACTTTGCGTATGCCATTTGGTTTTAACGGTGGGCCAGGATTTTTCGGGTATTTGGTAATTGCAGTTCAGGTGGTTTTTGTGATATTTTTCATCAGGATTCAATCCCGAGAGGTGGATAAATTCTTTAAGCTCGCCACGGTATTCATTGTTTTTGGCTGGA
Source organism: Bacteroidota bacterium (assembly GCA_023429135.1). GTDB lineage: Bacteria > Bacteroidota > Bacteroidia > Bacteroidales > JAAUTT01 > JAAUTT01. The sequence continues at coordinate 35,976 of JAEYWD010000089.1, forward strand.
TTGGAAACTATCTCGATCGTTTGTTCTTTGCAAAAGGCAATTGGGCATATGTGAATCTGGATTACTTTAATCTGGCGTTGGCCGGCAATTCGGTAATCAATCTTTCATCGCTCATGATTTTAATTGGTTGGTTTCTTTTGATTGTTGTTGCCCTTCTCAAATTCAGCGAGTTTAAAAGTTTGTTCAGGAAAAATACCAGCTTATCTTCTGCAAAATAACCGCCTTATTTCTTCTTCAACTGTTAAATTAGAAAGTACCAAACAAATTCGTTATGGAAACAGGGAAAAATATTCTTGAAACTATGGTTTCGGTAATGCAGAAACTGGAGGAAGAAGGCTATAATGTGCAGTTTCAGGCTACTGCCGATGGTTTGGTTTCTCTAAAAAGCAATAAAACATATCAGCCCAAAGAGGTGAGAGTTGAAAACTTTTACAGGTTCGAAGGAGAATCCAATCCCGATGATAGCTCAATAGTTTATGCTATTGCTGCCGGTAATGAAAAAGGAACACTCTCTGACAGCTATGGCCAATACAGCGATGAACACGTTGCAGAATTTATGAAGCTTGTAGAAAAGATTAACAAGAATACCGATGGTGAGTAATTATTCCTGAGATTCCTTCATTTTTTTAACTATGTCTTTCGGTACTCCGTCCTTATGGACCGTAACAGAGAGGGTTTTCATTTTCATGTAAGCTTCCGAAACGTATGAATATCCTTTATAAGGTCCATAGGAACCCCAAGAGTTTTTAATAATATAGTACTTCTTTTTATTCTGATCGTACGCACGACCCACAATATGCATGATGTGATCGTCGGTAGTTTTGTAATTGTTGAAATTTTCCTGCCGGTTTTTCTCTGTTACCATTAGCTCCTCACCAGGTTTGGACAGTGATTCTTCATTATTTATAAGAGGCAGAATGGCCAGGCCTGTTTTGGAAGAGAATCCTTTTTCGCTTACATCTGCATCCCACGACAGCGAGTATCCGTTTGAAAGGGCATTGTCGATGATGTTTATTAATTCGTCGATTTTTACATTGAAAAAACTTCCATTGGCGAAATTGTCGGGTATTTCGAGAATGAAATGGCTATAGAATGGGTGGTGTGTAAAAGAAGTAAATGAGACATAGTTTGATGCATCAATTCCAAGTGCCTCCTTCAGCGATTGAGATGTGTAGCTTTTCCCGTTCCAGGTAAATTGTTGAGGCAAAGGTCCCATATAGGCATCGAGAATTCCATTCACAGCCGCCATCCAGTGAGTGGTTGGCTTATTATTTTTGATTATGGCGCCTAAATAAGCATCAAGTGCGACCTGCAATTCGCCGTGATCATACATAGTATCGCCGGCGGTTTTACCCGAATAAGCTTCTTGTGGCATAATGCCATGGAGAGCTGCAACATGGATCACATCATGCGGCAATCCTCCTTCACTGAATTGAGCTTTACCCTGCCTCATCACATAGTTCCATGCTTTTGCCTGGTAGGCCATGCGAACATTAAACATTTCCGACAGATCAATTTTTGTCTTTTTAATTCTCATGATTTCCGATTCCAGAAACGAGGTGGTTCCAAAACTCCAGCATGTTCCTGTTGCTTGCTGATTTTTAATTTCTGTACACGGAATTCTTATATCGTCGGTAAAAGTGTATTGGCTTTTTAATGTTGTAGTGAACAGGAATAAAATTGCGGTAAATCCCAAGCAGATAAATTTCATGGAAAGTAAAGTTTGATTTTTACAATAATAGTAATTCCCTCGAAAATAAAAGAGCTACTGCGATATTTTCTGGTTCTTCCCGATGATAAAATATAAAATAGCTCCTAAAACATTAAAAAAGCAAACCACCAGAACCCAAACGATTTTATTATTTCCTTCGAAATTGCTTTTTACAATATCAATTAAGGCAATAACAGGAAGAACAAATAAAATTGATAGAATTAATAATAATTCCATGGGTGCAAAAATGCCTAAAATAGTCATAATGTTTAATTTAATTGGTTAATAATTGTTTCTGATGGTTGAATTGGTTCGATCGTAATGTTAGTGTAAATTACAAAATTTATGTTTTGATACAGACTTTTTATTCTTTTCTTTTTACACTATAGTATTGATCAAAAACTTTAATGGCCTCCAGTTTTGGAAAAAGTTTTGGCTCAGGGCGGTCGCCCAGGAACATAACCGTTGGATTATTCTCTTTGAAAGCGGGCCATTGAGGAAGATCGATTCCGTTGGGATTACCTGTCTTTGCAAAATTGGTCCAGTAAGTAATTATCATTTCAGCCAGTTTCCGGTGTTTGCTTTCGAAGTGAATAGAAGTATCGTTGTCCATATGATTGAATATGTAAGGAATTTCTCCTGCATGCGGCACTCCAACCGGCTTTAAGAAACCATAGTAAAAAGGATTCATTTTAGGTTGTTCCTGGTCGAAATAGTAAACATAAACTTTTGATTGTCCGGTTTTAGTTTGAAGATGAGCCCAGGCATAGGTATACCAACCGAAATAGGAATCGCGGTAAATGTTGGCCTTCGACTGCATGGTGGTGTTGTTATCTCCTTCGGGATAAAATTCTTGTATTTTGTCTGCAAGAGAACCAAAACGGTTCGTTAGAAATGCTCTGTAGCCATCGGGCATTTTCTCCGAATTTGCAAACATCGATCCGTCATTTGAATTGTAGCCAATAAGAACCGGTATGTCGTTGTAATTGCCCACCTGATATAACTTGTACTGGTCATCCTTGATCACATAACCGTCTGCAATTGGCCAGAAAGTGTCCACGCCAATAGTCATGATGATTTTATCCACATTCAGCTTTCGTAGCTCAGCAAGAGAATTGGCACCTCTTCTTTGAGCAAATTTTAAACCGTCTTCCTCAGCTCCTTTCAGAGACTGTATGCAATCACTTTCTTTAACCCTTTTCACCGGCCCAAAAGAGCCTCCGCTCTGGCAAATGGCCCGGTGAAAGAGTCCCCTTGTTAATGGGGAAGCAGCCAGCATGCTAACCGATTGTCCTCCGGCCGACTGCCCGAAAATAGTTACGCAATTAGGATCGCCGCCAAAAGCTTTTATGTTGCGTTGTACCCATTGTAATGCTGCGATCTGGTCCAGTAAACCGTAATTTCCCGAAACATGGTTTGGCGATTCGGTACTAAGTTCGGGATGCGCCAGAAAACCAAGGGTACCAAGCCTGTATTCGAAGCTTACCATGATCACATCTCTTTTGGCAAATTGCTCACCCGTATAAACACTGTTGGAAGATGACCCGATAAAGAATCCTCCTCCATATATCCAGACCATTACCGGTAACTTTTTGCCTTTAGAGTTCGCCGGTGCCCAAATGTTCAGGTACAGACAATCTTCGCTCATGTCGGCATTGATAAAGCCTTTCACAGGTAACTTTAGTTGAGGGCAGGCATTACCGTATTTATTAGCTTGTCGCACTCCATTCCACGGGATAACCGGTTGTGGAGGCTTCCACCTTAAATCTCCTGTAGGTGGCGCTGCATAGGGAATACCTTTGTAAACGGCAACTCCATTTTCTATAATACCTTCTATCTTTCCTCCGTCAACGTTTACAAGGGCGGTTTTTGAGTTTTGCGAAAACGTGCTTATTGTTATTAAAATCAAAAGCAGTGCACTCACGGTTGGTTTCATGTGTTTATAATTTAATTTGGTAGTTATATAAATTGGGGCAAAACCCTATTTTACTTACTATGGAACCTCTACAAGGTTTTCAGGGATTTTGTCAACTATTTTAATCGGGTAGGAAGCGGCTCGCACCGCTGTCCTCCCACACCACCTGGCATACGCTTCACGTACCGCGGCGGTTTTTATTAACGTTTTCCCTTTACACATATTTCGATTGATTGCAGATCAAGACGGGAGAACCATTCTAAGTTCATAGCTTTTCCTACCGCAGGTTTCTGGGACATGTTCCACCAGCCTTGAGAGTACATTACAACGTTCCAGGCGGTATTTTCCGGGATGTTATGCATTCGAA
>JAEYWD010000088.1 GCA_023429135.1 Bacteroidota bacterium
AGTTTGTTTGTTAAACTAAATATTTTCTATCAATACCGCTCGAATCCCCTCACGACGGCCAGAATATTGTTTTCTTAACGCCATTTTCTGAAGGCCGGTCCCGAACCGTGGGCATTTCGGTTTTATTTGAAACTAATTTCTTACTAACAGTTTTTTACCCAAATCTGTCAGAAGTAGCGAAGTGAGAAAACTATTCATTTTTTACTTTAAAAATAAACCGGACAACAATGATTACTTTTTTACAGGGGCCTGCATATTTCCGGTGTTTGGACAAAAAATAAAAGCGCCACATCGTTCATGGGACGCTTTATTTAAATATCCCTTAAGAACAATGATTATTTTTTGCCTTTTTCTGTTTTAAGAATGCTTGAAATCCTGTCGATAGTGGCATTCAGGCTTTGATCGTTGGTTTTTTTAGCATGAATTTTCAGATAACCATAGGCGGTGTCGGTTTGTTTCATCAACTCGGCGCCCAGTGCCATCATCGTGTTATTTATACCTTCGATTAGCTGTTCTGCCAACGATCTTAATTCGGCCAGGTCGGTATAGCCAGCCTTGTCCTTGTTGTATTCGGCCAGGTCGAAATCGCCTGCAAGAGCAGGCGTGTGCGTGTTGGCAGCGAGATGCACTTCCGTAACGTAACCCAAACGGTTGGGACCAATTGTCCGAAGGTTTTTACGCTCTTCGGTAGTGAGATTAACCAAAAAAGGCATGTCGGCTTTTAGCCCGTCAAACTTTAGCTTGATGGCAGCTTTGACTTCGGGAGTCAATACAAACGATATGTTACCATATCCCATAAAAGTGTGATTTAAATAGCGCCTACTCTATTGTAGCTTTTCGGCATGTGCTTCTGAATTCTTATATGAGGTAAATTCAGTCTGTAGATTGTAAAGTACTTCCATATACGAAATATGATTTTAAAAGTTTTAACACCCTTTGGTGCTCAACAGAGGTTGGTTAGGTAGCCCGAAATTTAATTATGGTTTACACCCGGCACTCCGGTCCTTTTAATTATCAACGCTATAAGTATAGCTGGTAATTTTTCCTTTTTCTATCCGGAGAGTTTTGGTGGCCATGCCATAAGGATTATAATTTGTATATTCCTTCAGGTCGTACCGTGAATTAAAAAGGGATTTTTTTTCAAGCTTGTGATTAGTGTTTAAATATTTCTCAACAATTCTTACATACGGGCCATCATACTCTTCTTCTGTAATCTTGTTATTATCGCAACTGGTAGCCTGAGTTGTTTTTTCTTCCTTAATCATTCTGGAGCTTAGTATTTTCAAGCTATCGTTATATTTAACATCCTGCGAATGTGTTAATGAATTGTTGTAATACGTTTTAACATAACATTCATTGTTGTTATGAATGAATTCTGTTCTCGAGATTTCCTTTACAGGTTCGAGCTTAATTAATTTTTCAGATTCGGAAAGTGTTGCTTTTCTGGTTAGAATTTTTTTGAGTACTATTTTGTCATCGGCATCGAAAGTTGATGTCTCGGTGGTGGTGTCGATTTTATTATAAAAACGATCGGTCTTTTTTACAACAATGGCATGAGGTAAGTAATCGTAGCTTGTGATTTTGCAAAAGTATTTTTTTGTTGGAAGCTCAATTGTTTGCAAAATCCGTCCATTTTCATCATACTGCCACTGTTTTTTTAGTTCCCCATCAGAATAAAAGCGTATTGGTCTTTTAAGATTATCTAAGATAAGGGAATCGATGGAGGTTTTGTATTGGTCGAGGTATAAATGAGGTTTCGAGCTAAATTTATGAATATCAATCCGATTCTTCCGGTAAATTCTGTTAATTACATAATGTTGGTTATCTTCAAAAAGAGTATCGCTGATGATGTGTCCGGCTTTGTCAAAATAAAGGACATGGCTGATTTTGCAATTTTCAGTAGAAACGGTGTCGGAACAATTATAATAAGTCCTTTTTTTTATGTTTGGTTCGGAGTAGAACAACTCGTCGAACTCCCGGATTGACTGTTCGGAAAACTGTTTAATAGTTTCGGCTCTGCTAAGAGGTTGTGAATTTGAACTATTAGCATAGAAAATAATCAGAAGAGTAAGTAACAGCTTATTCATTTTCATTTTAAAATGGCTTTAGGCATTGTCCTGCGTATAGTACGGCGATTAATCCGAAAGGTTATTTTTTCAATCTCCCAAAACCGGATCAGTTTCATTACACCCGAAAGCTCATTCAGACGTTAAAATATATGCAACAGTGTAAATATCAGATTAAGCACAATTCTGAAATTTGCTGACTAATGCCGGAGGTAGCAGGTATAAAGCTTTTACCACTTTTATTTTCATTTCACTCTAATCCTCACCTTTCCCCAAATCACTTTTCTTTCTATCGGGTTGTGAGTTTTGGTTTCGTAGCTTGCCAGGCATTCAATTTCATGGTTAGCGGGACAGTCGGGCGAAATATGAATAACAGAGTTTAATGTGTAACCATCAGGCCAGATGGCTGGAATAACTTCATCGGCGAGGCGTTCATCGTGAGCAATCACATAACTATCATCAGTATAAATGCGCAGTCTGTTCATTCCCTCGTACAACAAAATTCTTTCGCCTTTATTGACAATCCCGTCAGCATTTCCTGTTCCGAAAGCTTTATCCCTTATTGATAATCCGTCGTCCATTTTCAGGTTCTGAAAGTAAGGTGCCTCAAACATAACCGGAACAACAAATTCGTCCTTCCACGAATATTTACCTGAGGTAATGTGGATGTAGAACTTTACCTCCCATGGTTCTGCATGAGTTGGCGGTTGCTTATTACAGGTAAGCTTTATGGCTGGCAACTTTATTACTGATTCATTTCCGGGTTTTTTCAGAATTATAATGGAGTCGGTAAATATTATGGAATTATCACTGGTCTTAATCGAAACATGTATAGGTTCCATAATCTTGCTACTCCGGTTAAAAAGGGTGAGAAAAAGCTTATCCGGCTGTTCCGTTTTGAGGTATCTGTTTCCTGATGTGCTGTACTTTAAAAAAGAGAGGTATGGAGGGTCGGTTGTCCGGAAAATTCCAATCTCATGCCCTGAACCATCTGTTTCGGCCGAAATAATACCCTTGTTATCGCTTTTGATTTCTGTATTTTTAACAATTCCCGATTCCTTGTTGCAGGTTCTCAGCCTATAACTGCTATTCGGAGTGTAAATAGGAGGGGAGGTTACTTTGATATTTACTTTCTCAATAAACGGACCTAATGGAAGCCATCGCTGGGTGTAGATGCCAAAGCCCTGCTTATTTACGTTTCGCAAGGTAATGTACCCGGGCTCCGGTTTATTGCTTTCAACCCGGTAACCCCACACTTCGAAATTATTGTAAAGGTCGTAATGAGTAAAATTTTGAGGAATACTGCCTGGCTTTTTAAAGGAAGTCGCAATAAAATTCATTGCCATTTCAAATACTTTGGTTTCACCGGGTAAGTCGACCATGTGGCCTCCTTTGAATTTCCAGTAATCAAGAGGAAATCCTTCCCACTTAGCTCCCTGATAAACTTCGTCGTTCAAAAAGGTGAGAATATCGGTATCGCCATTATGTATCCTAACATCCACTCCTTCCAGGTTTTTAAAAGTATACCGTACCGGGTATAAAGTATGGTTTTCGGGATAACCGATAAAGAATTCGGGACTCCCGGCAAGACTAACAATGGAGCTAACCATATGAGGATATTTTCCGGCAAGATACAGCGACATAATACCACCCATGCTGAAACCAATGATTCCCCTGTGCTGCCGGTCGGAGAGAGTGCGGTATGCGGAGTCGATGTAATTTGCAAGCTCCGGGAAATAGTCCTTCATCTGAACTTTGTACTTAACATCTTCGTGATTGCCGATGTTGTAAGGGCGTGGCTCAATGCCATCCATGCTGCCATCCCACATTACAAGGATTACCTTGTACTTATCCACAAGAGTTTTTATTTTACGGTACTCCAGCAAAGCATTGTCGTCCTTAAAATGCCGGCCGCCCCATCCGTGAAAGAAATAGATTACCGGATACTTTTCATTGTTTTTCTGATATCGTTCGGGAAGGTATAAACGATAATATTTATTTGTGCCGAATACCTTGCTGTAATGGGAGAGGTCCTGAAAGGAGTCAGTAGATAGGGGAACTTGTGCATTGGACTGAATACATGCGCAAATCAAGAGAATAGCAGCCCCGGCATTTAGTAGTTTCATAATATTTCAATTTTGAAGGAAAGCACATTAATAAACAAGAACATAATAAAGGTTCCTGAAGGAAGTTCCCAACTTAGAATGGCAAATCGTCAACCTCGATTTTTGGTTCGGGAGGATTGCTTTTCTGAGGTTGCGTCCTTTTTTCGTGCTTTTTCTTATCCTTAACTTTTGCTCTGTTCCTGATGTATACCAGCTTTGTGTTCGACTTGTCCGTTTCGCGCTCGTCGATCTCAAAATCCTTTTTCAGTGATTTAAGCATTGGGGTTAGCTTGGAGAATCCAAAATTACGGGCGTCGAAATCGGGTTTCTTTTTGATAATCATACTTCCTACATCTCCCAGGAAAGCCCAGCCGTTTTCGTCGGCTACGTCGTTGATAGATTCGGAGATGAGTTTAAGCGTTTTATTGTCGACTTTGAGGAGTGTCGATTTTTTATTATCGACTTTGTTTTTTTCGGGAGAGGTTTCTGTGGAGGTTTCTTGTGATTTTAATATTTCAAGATAAATAAACTTGTCGCACGATACAATGAATGGATTGGGAGTTTTTCGCTCACCGATGCCAATTACTTTCATGCCCGATTCGCGCAACCGGGTGGCCAAACGGGTAAAATCGCTGTCGCTGCTCACTATGCAAAATCCTTCTACTTTGCCGGTATAAAGAATATCCATGGCATCGATAATCATGGCCGAATCGGTGGAGTTTTTGCCCGATGTATAGCTGTATTGCTGAATGGGTGTTATAGCGTTTTCAAGAAGCACAGCTTTCCAGCCGGCAACGTTTGGTTTGGTCCAGTCGCCATAAATGCGTTTAAAAGTTGGTGTTCCAAGTTTTGCTATTTCCTCGAGCATGCCCTTTACATTGTTAAAAGGAACGTTATCGGCATCGATTAAAACAGCAAGTCTCAATTCAGATTTTGCTTCCATACTTTTGGGTTTATTTCCAAACACCTTTTATTGTTTGGGTATATTGATTGTAATATTTTTCAACTAATTGGGCATTTGTTTCCTGAGCTTTTATCTGCCGTTCCTGGTAGGCGGCTTTGCTTTCGTCCTTCGCTTTTGGGAGAAAAAGCCCAGAAGCTTCTTTTTCCTGAGTAAATGCATTGCCAAAATAATGAAGAACAATTATCTCGTGCGAAAAATCCCAGATTGCAATAGTTTTATCGAGCGATGCTGAAGCTAATAACTTCCCGGAAGGATGAAAAGCTACTTCGTTTACCGGTAACGTATGGGATGAAAGGGTTGCCAACTGTTCTCCATTGCAGATTTCCCAAATGATTACGTTTTTGTCGACAGATCCTGAAGCAAGGTAATTATCGTCGTTGCTGAATACCGCGCTGAAAACAGCATCGGTATGCCCTCTGAAAGTCCGGAGCAATTTTCCTGAATTAACTTCCCAAAGCCTTACGGTGTTATCTTTGGAGGAGCTGGCAAGGTATTTCCCATTATGGGAAAAGGTAACACAGAAGATATTTCCACCGTGTCCTTTTAAGGTGTCAACTGCTTTATAATTTTCAGTATTCCATATCAATATTGTTTCGTCCAGTGAACCCGAGGCCATAAGTTTGCCATCGGGCGAATAGGCAACAGCAAGCACACTTTTACTGTGGGCCGGTAAATTGGATGTTTTCCCGGTTTTATAATCGTACAGTTTAATATTCCTTTCGAACGATCCTGCAACCCATTGGGAGCTATCGGGTTTTACAGCCACCGACCAGATATGGGTTGTTGGTCCTTTGGTTGCATCCAGTTCAATGCCACGCATATTCCAGGAACGTACCGTGTAATCGCCTCCTGAATAAAATCGGGACCCACTTGATAAAAAGTTTATGGAATTTACTGCATTTGTATGTCCGGTTAGGGGCTTTGAGTTATCCCAGGTTGTTGTGTTCCAGATAAGGATTGTTTTGTCTTCGCTACCCGATATCATTGTTTTACCATCGGGACTGAAAGCAAGAGCTGTTACCCCTCCATTATGTTTGGAGAGTATTTTCGAGGGTTTTATATCCTGACTGTTCAGAGCAGAAAAAAATGAAATGAAAATAAGTAAAAGACCAAATTTCTTCATTGCATAAATATTTGAGAAACAAAAATAAGCCAATTGATTGAATGGTTCATAATTTAAATAACAGAATTGTTACCAAACAAAGGTGCCTGTGGCACCCTTATCCAGCGAAACTATTTTATTAATACTACCTGATTTTATTGTGAACGATTGCTTGTCCTTACCATCGTTAAAAACTACCAGAACTTTTTTACCATCGGGAGTTTTAAAGGCTACATTGGGGAGTTCTTTGATCATCGACGATTCGATGCGCACAGAACCCGGGCGTACAAATTTGGAAGCATGTGCAATGATATAATAAGCCGGGTTACGCGTGAATTTGCTACCATCGATGGTGACAGCGCCAAGGCAGCGGTCGCAGCCACCGCGGTCGGTGTGAGGTTTGTTCTGAGGATCGTTTGCCAGATTCCATTCCAGCACGGTACGGCACCAGTTGCGCGACGCCCCGATTATAAGTGTTTTAACATGCCAGGCAATATCTCCTGCCATATTTCCGGGAGCGCCAATCCATTGTTCGGTGAAATAAAGATTCTTATCAGGAAAGGCCTCGTGAACTTCCGATAAGGCTTCAATTTTCCCTCCATAGAGATGAAATGCTGCACCATCGACATATTGAGCAGCTTCTTTATCCTTGTAGATATTCATGGGGTAATCGGGGCGGTCGGCGTTGTGATCGTAAACAATGATTTTTGTTTTAATTTTATTTTCAGCAAAAACAGGCCCCAGGCTTTTCTTAATAAAATTGGCCTGTGCGGTGTCGGGCATAAACATACTTGGGTTATTTCCTGGGTGCAGAGGTTCATTCTGGATGGTAATAGCATCGATCTTAATTCCTTCAGCCTTCATTGCCTGAATGTATTTTACAAAATACCGGGCATAAACATCGTAATACTCAGGTTTTAGACTACCACCACGGGTATCGTTGTTGGTTTTCATCCAGGTGGGAGCGCTCCAGGGAGAACCTAAGAATTTGATTTCAGGATTAATCTTCAAAATCTCTTTAATAACTGGGATTAAGTAAAGTTTGTCATATCCAAGGTCAAATTTTTTAAGTTCCATATCGGTCTCGCCGGCGGGCAAGTCGTTATACGAAAAAACTTTTTCATCGAGATCGGAAGCGCCAATACTTAATCTTAAATAGCTCACGCCTATGTTATTTCCGTCAACGGCAAAAAGTTCTTTTAATAAAGCAGCTCTTGCGGCAGGTTCCATTTTTGTGATGTGAAGGGCGCTTCCTCCCGTTAAGGTATAACCAAAACCATCCATAGTTTGATAGATTTTGGAGTCGGTTACTTCTATAATCGGTAGTGAAGTATTAGATTTCAATTCAGCCTGACTGAGCTCTTTCTGAAAAAATACGTTATTGGATGGACTAGTAACCCAAACTTGCATGTTACCATTTGACTTCTGTGCCGGAAGATTTAATGAAATAGCGGCGAAAATCACCGTTAAACTTGCTTTAATTGATCTCATGGTTAAATATAATAGGTTAATACTGTGGCAGAGCATGAATTCTATCTCAAAATATAACTTTGCTAATATAAGGAATTGCCCTTTTAACTTATATTTGATGGCGTACTTTTCTGCAAACCATAAATTTTTAAACTTAACGCAACCTTTTTAATCCATTATCATCTATATCAAAAAAAGCCGGACATTGTAATCAGTCGGTGCGATTAAATTGTAATTTTATGCTTTAATTTTAATTTCTTTCAGTCGATTGGCCGACGATATCAAATACATTGTGCAGGAATGCCTTGCAGGGAAACGGCAAGCTCAGGAGAAGCTTTACGCCATGTTTTCTGCAAAAATGTTTGGTATTTGTTTGCGGTACTGTAAAAACTACGATGAAGCAAAAGATATTCTCCAGGAAGGATTCCTTAAGGTTTTTTCGAAGTTGGAACAGTTTAATTTTGCAGGTTCTTTTGAAGGCTGGGTTCGCAGGATTATTGTAAACACTGCGATAGAGAAGTTCAGGGTTCAAACCAGAAATGTTTCTTTGGATTATGCGCCTGAATCGTACGAAGAACTGGAGGAAGAGGATCTACCGATGATTTCAGCAGCCGAGATGCTTGCCATGATTCAGGATCTTCCGGCACAGTATAAAATGGTATTCAACCTGTATGTTTTTGAAAAACTACAGCACAAAGAAATTGCCGAAATGCTTGGTATTTCCGAGGGAGGGTCAAAGTCAAACCTATCGAGAGCCCGGGCAATTCTGCAGGAAAAAGTAAAATCGAAAATTGAAAGAAAAGTAAGGATTTTTGGAACATGAGAGACGATTTGGAAAATAGAATGGACAACTATTTCCGGGAGGGGCTGGACAATCTAAATGTTATTCCGCCTGTCGAGGTATGGAATAATATTGCCGAACAACTTCCGGTAAAGAAAAACAAAAGCAGACTTGTTATATGGATTGCTGTTGCTGCTTCTGTGTCGCTGTTTGCTGCAATCAGTGGTTGGAATTACCTTAACCGCTCTGAGAAAAGCATATATCCTCAAAATAAAACTGAATTTGCACAAACTAAAGAAACAAATAATACTTCAAAACCTGAAACCAATAAAGTTAATGAGAATGGAACCGGCAAAATTGCGTCTAGTTCTACTGCCGAACTAAATTTAAAATCGGAAGTTGTTTCCTCAGATTCAAGCCCTAAAGAGCAAAATCTGAAATCAGCTTTAGGCAATTCATTTGCTATTGCCTCTGATTTGCATGAATATACATCTGAAAAAAATGTTATTTTGGATAATTCAACATCGTTTTCAAACACTTCCGACGTTATTGTAAGTAGTACTTCCAAATCCAACCCGCTCGTCGCTGATAATTCAAATAATGCTTCCATTGCAGCCATTGAACTCAAAAGTTTTGAAACTCCCGACATTTATGGTAAAATTGAACAGGGAATCATTAAGATTAAGATAGATACTGCTCCAGTATATGACAATATATATGCTTATGATGAAACTCTTGAATCGAAGGAGAAATTAAACCGGTGGGCTATAGGAGGTCAAATGGCGCCATTGTATTCTTACCGTAGTATTTCTGAAGTGAATGCACCCGGAATATCAAAGGCATCCATGGATAAAGTTGAAAATGCCGTTATTACTTATGCTAGTGGTATTAAGGTTGATTATGAGGCAACTTCACGGCTAACTTTTCAAACCGGAGTTTATTACATGAAAATGGGGCAGGAAATCAATAATGTTTCATCGCTAAAATCGGCTAAGTTAAGTAACGGCAATGCTTTTATGGATATGCAGAGTTATAAGGCATCAGACGGTCTTACCGCTTCCAATTCCACCGGAGTAATTATTGCACCATCTGCCGAAATTTATCCTCAGAGTACGCTTAATGTTGATCGTGCTGAGTATACAGTTGGTAACCTTGCTGCCCGCCCCGCTGATCTTAGTCAAAAAGATATTGAGCAGTCCTTCGATTTTATTGAAGTGCCTTTTCTGGCAAAATATAAATTAATTAACCGCAAAATAAATGTACATCTCTTGGGGGGGATGAGTACACACGTGCTTGTTGGTAACAAAACCACCCTGAGGACTGGAAACGACGAGGTAATTCATGGTAAAACAGCCGATGTTCAAACAATGAATTATAGCTCTTCAGTTGGGTTTGGAGTTGTTTATAACTTGAGAAAGAACCTGATGTTTAGTGTAGAACCTACATTCAAGTATTATCTTAATTCGTTTAACTCAAGCGATGCTGTAAAACTTCATCCTTACGCCCTGGGGCTTTATTCGGGATTTTCGTTTAAATTTTAAAAATATCTTAATCTCATAGTAACATTTCGCTGTCCATAGCGTTAATGAAACTGATTTTCCCAATTATAAGTTTGGAGTTCTTTACCTCTGAATAACGTTTAAGTACCATGGGGACCCGAAAACGTTTTTAATTATTTATTTAAGGAACATCAATTGGGTGGTTGTGTTTGAGAGATATATTATAAATTTGCAGTTTGAATTCAGGAGATACAGAAAATGAATAAAAAATTGAATATTGTTAAGAATGGCCTGGCAGCTTTTGGTGTTGTTGGAATAGTAGTGATGGCTTTGATGATTTCGAGCACTGAACCAGCTAAAGATCAGGGATTAAAAAGTGATTCGTTCGCCAGGTTCAGCTCCGTTACATTGCCTTCTGATATGAGTTTTGCCGGTGAAAAAATTCCTTTGGAAAACTTTGATGTTCGCGAGTCATTGGATAAAGAGTTGTTGGTAAATACATACTGGCATTCACAAACATTTCTGTTGATAAAGCGAGCCAACCGGTTCTTCCCGGAAATTGAGCCTATCCTTAAAAAAAATGGAGTGCCCGACGATTTCAAATATCTTGCTCTTGCCGAGAGTGGATTAACCAATGCTCTTTCGCCCGCCGGAGCTGCTGGAATATGGCAGTTTGTTAAACCAACAGCCATAGAATATGGTTTGGAAGTGAACGATGAAGTTGATGAACGTTACAGCATTCAGAAATCGACCGAGGCAGCCTGTAAGTTTCTGAAACATTCGTACGAATTGTATAATAGCTGGACTATGGCTGCAGCATCGTACAACATGGGCCGCACCGGTTTGAATAAGCAAATTGCCCGTCAGTATAGCCGTAATTATTACGACATACTCTTGAACGAAGAAACCTCCCGATATGTATTCCGCATTGCAGCTTTAAAGGCTATTGTAAGCAATCCCGAAAAATATGGTTTTGTTATTGCAAAGGAAGACCTTTACGAGCCCTTTAAATCGAAGGATATGCAGGTTAGTGCACCTATTAACGATATTGCAAGATTTGCATTCCAGCATGGCACAAATTATAAAGTGATAAAAATTTTGAACCCATGGTTAAGGGATAATGTTTTAACCAATAAGGTCCGGAAAACTTATACCATTAAACTACCCGAAAAAGGATTCCGTCTGGTACAGATTCCTGCTGAAACAGAAGTTGTGGATACAGGAATGGCTAATGCCAATTAATTAATGTAATGAATAGCGATTTAGAAAATGATAAAGATGCACTCACAGGCGAAGAACAGATTGAAGTACTTGGAGCCAGAGTGCATAATCTCAAAAACATCGATGTAAATATTCCTCGAAATAAGTTTACTGTAATTACCGGCTTAAGCGGTAGCGGTAAATCATCATTAGCCTTCGACACTATATATGCCGAAGGTCAGCGCCGTTATATCGAAACCATGTCGGCCTATGCCCGTCAGTTTTTAGGTGGTCTGGAACGGCCCGATGTTGATAAAATTTCCGGACTGAGCCCTGTAATTTCCATAGAACAGAAGACCACAAATCGTAACCCCCGCAGTACCGTTGGTACCATCACCGAGATTTACGACTTTTTGCGATTATTGTATGCACGTGCTTCTGAGGCTTTTTCGTACAACACCGGCGAAAAGATGGTGAAATATACCGAGGAGCAGATTGTAAAACTTATTTCAACCGCTTTCGATGGAGCTGCCATTTATGTTTTATCTCCTTTGATCAAAGGTCGTAAGGGGCACTATAAAGAGCTTTTTGAGCAGATTCGCAAGAAAGGTTTTTTACATGTTCGTGTTGATGGTGAAATCAAGGAGATTATCCACAGCATGAAGGTAGATCGCTACAAGTCGCACTTTATCGAAATGGTAATTGATAAACTTGTGGTTTCGGAGGAAACGCAGAAACGCCTGAAAGAATCAGTCCATACTGCTATGATCCACGGTAAAGGTGTGATTATGGTTGTAGACAAAAAAACAAATAATTTCCGTTATTACAGCAAGCAGTTGATGTGCCCTACCACAGGCATTTCCTATAACGAACCTGCACCACACTCTTTTTCGTTCAATTCACCGCAAGGGGCCTGTAAGAAATGTTCCGGACTTGGCGAAATTACTGAGGCCGATATATCCAAAATTATTCCTGATCCTTCGTTAAGCATTGCCAAAGGTGCAATAGAACCGTTGGGTACCCAAAAAAACTCGGTGGTTTTCTGGCAAATTGAGGCTATCCTCCATAAATACGGGTTTACACTCGAAACTCCTGTGGAAGAATTTTCGGAAGAGGCGCTGAATACTGTCCTTTATGGCTCCGATGAATCATTTAAACTTCTGCACAGTCCGGCTGGTACATCTTCAGGTTATTTTCTGAATTTCGATGGTATTGTTAATTATATCATCAGCCAGCAAAACGAGAACACCTCAAAGAAAGCACAGGCCTGGGTAAACCAGTTTATCAAAGAAGTGGAATGTCCCGAATGCAAAGGTGCCCGCCTGAAAATGGAATCGCTCTGGTTTAAGATCGGTGGAAAGAACATTTCGGAGCTTTCGATGATGGATATCCAATCGCTAAAGAAGTGGTTCGAAGGTCTTGAGACCCGGCTTTCAGATAAGCAGAAAGCTATCGCCCGCGAAATTATCAAGGAAATTCGTACCCGCATCAACTTCCTGCTCGATGTGGGATTGAATTATCTTTCGCTGAACTTAAGCGCTAAGACTCTGTCGGGAGGCGAAAGTCAGCGCATTCGTCTCGCCACCCAGATAGGATCTCAATTGGTGAATGTGTTGTATATACTGGACGAGCCCAGTATAGGACTGCATCAACGCGACAACCACAGACTTATTTCCTCACTCCGTAAGCTTCGCGATGCGGGTAACTCTGTAATTGTGGTTGAGCACGATAAAGATATGATTCTTGCGTCCGATTATATTGTCGACATGGGGCCTCATGCAGGTCGTCACGGAGGAGAAGTGGTTGCTGAGGGTAGTCCTGAGGTTATATTAAGCTCTAACTCTCTTACAGCGCAATATTTGAATAATAAAAAGGAGATTGCAGTTCCTCCTCAGCGCCGTGCTGGTTCGGGTAAATATCTTGTGTTGTCAGGTGCTAAAGGTAATAACCTTAAAAATGTTACCGTTAAGTTTCCCTTGGGGAAGTTTATCTGTATCACAGGTGTTTCGGGGAGTGGTAAGAGTACCCTGATTAATGAGACGCTTCAGCCTATTCTTTCTAAACATTTTTATAATTCTGTAAAAGATCCTTTGCCTTACGATTCTATTGAAGGTTTGAAATACATCGACAAAGTAATTCAGGTTGATCAGTCTCCGTTGGGCCGGACGCCTCGTTCCAATCCGGCAACTTATACTGGTGTTTTTAGCGACATCCGCAATATGTTTGCCATGACTCCGGAAGCTAAAATTCGTGCTTACCAGCCTGGCCGATTCTCTTTTAATGTTAAAGGCGGGCGTTGCGAAACCTGTTCAGGAGCTGGAGTGCAAACCATTGAAATGAATTTTTTACCCGACGTTTATGTCGAATGCCGCGATTGCGGCGGCCACCGGTATAACCGCGAAACCCTGGATGTTAAATATAAAGGTAAATCAATCAGCGATGTTCTCGATATGACGATTAACCAGGCTGTTGAATTTTTCCATGGTATTCCTTCTATTTTAAATAAGGTTGTTACCATTCAACAGGTAGGTTTAGGATATATAAAACTTGGGCAACCCTCCACAACTCTTTCCGGGGGCGAGTCGCAGCGTGTGAAACTGGCAACAGAACTCTCTAAAAGAGATACCGGCAAAACTGTTTATATTCTTGATGAACCAACTACCGGTTTGCATTTCGACGATGTGCGTGTTTTGCTGGAGGTTTTAAATCACCTGGTCGACAAAGGTAATACCGTAATTGTGATTGAACATAACATGGATGTTATAAAAGTGGCCGATCACATTATCGATGTTGGCATGGAAGGCGGCTCCGGAGGTGGTGAAATTATTTTCACCGGCACCCCTGAAGAATTGATAAAAAACGGGAAGAGCTATACTGCCGAATACTTAAAAAAGGAAATACCGGACCTAATTTTATAAAATCAGCATTTAATTCTTCCAAATTAGCTTAATTTGCGCACGAAAATATGGAGGGTGCAAATGAAAATGACGTGCTGTTGTTTGTAATTTGCTTATTTTCAGATTAATAATCTAAAGTAATTTGATCAGCAAATACAGCCTAAAGTCATAACATTCTCGCATTTACTCACGTATACAACAACATTCAATAAATTTAACTCAAAAAAGAATTTTTTACATGTCGACCAGTGAGGAGAAAATCAGGAATGCATTTCAGGAAAAAACCTGGAATGAAATAAAATCGGAAGATTCCTGGAGGATTTTTAAGATAATGGCAGAATTTGTTGAAGGATATGAAAAGCTTTCGCGTATTGGGCCTTGTGTTTCTATATTTGGATCTGCCCGTTTAACTTCGGACAGTACATATTATAAACTTGCAGAAGAGGTTGCGTTTAAATTGACTCAGTTTGGTTACGGAATTATTACCGGCGGCGGGCCTGGTATAATGGAAGCAGCAAACCTTGGGGCTAAACGCGGCCAGGGACGCTCTGTTGGTATTAATATTGCTCTGCCTTACGAGCAAAATGCCAACTTGTTTATTGATCACGACAAACTAATTACTTTCGATTATTTCTTTGTTCGCAAAACCATGTTTATGAAATATGCTCAGGGTTTTGTTGTGCTTCCGGGTGGTTTTGGTACTTTCGATGAGCTTTTTGAAGCCTTAACACTCATTCAGACAGAAAAAATAGGCCGATTCCCGATAGTATTAATCGGAACAGAATATTGGAAAGGGTTAATCGACTGGATTAAGAAAACCATGCTTGAGGAAAATAAATGTATTCATCACGACGACATGGATCTCTTCCATTTGGTTGACGATCCCGATGAAGCGGTGGAGATAATTAATAACTTCTATTCAAAATATTTATTAAGTCCTAACTTCTAAGGATATTAACAAATTGGATAGTTATTAACAGTTGAAAGTGATTATGGAAAAGATTAATATATTTTGTAATTATTTTGAATTTGTGAACAATTCAGTTAAAGAGAACCGATCATGATACGCTTAATTACAGCGATTTATATTTTGGTATCACTGTTTGTAGGCTCCTTATTTCAGGGAGATGTTTCACTTACAATGGATGTGGCCCCCAGAATAAATGCAGGAACTGAACTATTGGTCAAGATTTCTCTTAAGAAGAAAGACGTTGGCGGATTTTGCCGTTTTCAGCAGGAACTGCCTGCCGGTTTTTCGGCCAGTTCAGTTAGTACTTCAAATGCCGATTTCACGTTTAAAGATCAGAAAGTTCGCTTCATTTGGCTAAAACTTCCTGAAGAAGAAAATATCGAAATAAGTTATAAAATTACCTGCGACGAAAGGTTAAAAGGTTCTGTTAATCTTAGCGGCAAGTTTTCGTATATCCGCGAAAACGAGCGCCTGTCAGTTGAAGTAACTCCTCAGTTGCTCACCATAGTTCCTTCGCCTAATGTTAATCCCGCGATGCTGGTTGACGTGAACGATTTTGGAAAGGAAGTCCCCGCGGGAATTGCTTCTACAAATTATGGCATGATTGCCTGTGTGCGTCAGAGGCCACAATGGGTTGAAGGCCAGAATGAATACGTGGTGAATCTTCTTGTAAATAAGGAAAGACTGCAAAAGTTTGCCAAAATAGAAGAAAATGTACCCAAAGGTTTTACAGCATTAAACATCAATAGTCGCGAAGGAATTTTCACTTTTAAAGATGGAAAAGCGAAATTCTTATGGATGAGCTTACCTGCCGAACCGTACTTTGTGGTTAGTTATAAATTGGTTCCGGTTAACGGAGTCGATCCTCAAACTGCAACAATGAGCATAAATGGTGCTTTTTCCTATATTATCGACGATAAAACCCAGAGTATTGATGTTTTTGAAAAGGATGCTGATTTAACCAATATTAAACCCGAAGAACTTGCAGCTTTACTTCGCCCCGATGCTAAAGTTATGGTTGCCTCTTCAGGAAATACAACCAAACCTTCGAACCAGAAAGATTTGCTGACCAATACAGTGGCAGCAAATAAAATGCCCGTGGATACTCCTAAGAATGTGGTGAAACAACCGGTTAAAACCGATATTATTGTAGCTCAAAATACTAAAACTGTTGAAAAAAAGACTGAGTCAGTTGAGCCAAATGAGTCGTTTAGTCCGGGTAGTAGTGGTATTTATTTCAGGGTTCAGATAGCAGCCGGTCATAGGCCTGTGGATGTTAAATCGTATTTTGGCAAGTTTAAACTCGAGAAATCGGTTGCCAAGGAGGATCATAATGGTTGGATAAAATATTCGGTCGGCTCCTTTGTTGCTTACAAGGAAGCCCGCGACTACAGGGTTCATCTCTGGAATACAACTCCTATTACCGACGCTTTTGTTTCGGCGTATAACGAAGGTAACAGAATTACCATTCAGGAGGCTCTTATGGTTACCAATCAGAAATGGATAAAATAAACAGGTTATGAACTTTTCTGCTTTTACCCGTATTGGAATTCTCTTACTGCTTCTGCTGGTTCCTTTTCAGCTTTTTGCCCAGGACCCGGATGAGGAATATTATGAATCGTTTTTAAAACAAGAAGTTGAAAACGAAAATGTTGTTTACCGGCCTGTAATTGGGTTTGGTTACGGTTATGTTAATTTTTTGGGCGAAGTGAGGGATAAAAAATTTAATCCGCTGATGGGAACCCCGGCTTATAAAATTAATGTCTCCACATTTCTTGATACAAAGCATTACTTCAGAGCCAATTTTTCTCTTATGTTCGGTCAGATGGGCGGAGTGAAAGTTTCTTCCGAGCCTGCTAAAAATCTTAATTTCAGAACCGACTTAACCACTTTTGGAATTAATCTTCATTACGACTTTCAACCAATAGTTAAACCCGGATCAATTGTAACTCCTTTTATTTCTCTGGGTATTGAGAACGTTCAGTTTAATTCCAAGTCGGACTTAACTTATACCAAAAGTGGCGAAAAGCTGAATTATAACTACTTGCCCGATGGAACAATCCGCGACGGTGCAGGTCAAATTATCACACGCGATCATATTTATGAAACCGATTTGCGCGATTTGAACCTTTACGGATTAGGTAGTTACAATCAAAGTACCTTTGCTATTCCTATCGAAATTGGTCTGGATTTTAAGGTCTCAGAACGTTTGGTGATGCGAATGGGTCATTCTATCCATTACACATTTACCGATAATATTGATAATGTAAGTAGTAAAGCTACTACAGGCATTAAAGGCAATAAGCTGAACGATATGTTTGGGCATACGTTTGTAAGTTTCCATTTCGATATTTTTACAAGCGACAAAACCATTACCGTTCAAAAGATGTTTGCCGATGTTGATGGCTTTGATTATACTTTAGTAGAAGATATTGACAATGATGGTATCGCAGATATTGCCGACAAATGCCTGAACCATCCTCTGGGTCTGGAAGTCGATTCAGTAGGATGTCCGTTTGATGACGATAAAGATGGTGTTCCCAATTATGCCGACAAGGAACTTAATACCCGCTTAAAAGCAATGGTAGATAATAATGGTGTTGAAATAAATGCCGACAAGCTTGGAGAAGAATTGGCATCGCGCCAGGCCATCAGCCGCTCCGAAGTGGAATCGTTTTTAATGATGCAGCGGGCACGAATGAGATATAACATGGGCAAGAGTGCTATTCCTATTCCACAACGATACAAGAGGCTGGATAAGGATAAGGACGATTATATTTCGTTTGATGAATTACTCGATGCCATCGATGAGTTTTTCGACGGCTCACCCGATCTTAAATCTGCAAAAGATATTCATGAGCTGAACGATTTCTTCTTCGCCCAATAAAATATCAATAAACCTGACTTACAATCAGTAAGGTGCCGGGTAGAATGATATCTATCGATGATATATCTCTTCCGCTTTCCGTGACTTTTGGTTTGCCTGCAACCTGATTTTGTTGCTTCGTTTTTCTGTATCGTAGGTTTAGCAAACATTTTGCTCCTTATGAGGCCCGTTTTGGTCCTTGTGCCCCACTTTTTGGTCCTTTTGTTACCATTTTAGCTTTTTATGACCAAAATTCTGCCTTGGGTAACGAAATTTCCCCTCCGGTAAGTCAAATTTTGGCTCCGGATGGTCAAAAGTTCGCCGTTTAAGCACGCGGACTGAATTTTTATGCACACGGACTGAATTTTTGAATACGCGGACTGAATTTTTCTTCACGCGGACAGGAATTTTCTTTACACGGAGAGGATTTTTGAGTACGCGGACTGAAAATTTGAGTACACGGACTGAATTTTCTTTCACGCGGAGTAAAAATTTGAGTACGCGGACAAGAAATGGGAGCATGCTGAGAAAACATCGGAACACGCGGACGGAATTTATGTCGCCGCGGAGTGGAATCTACCGCTTCATGGCACGGTCCATTTCCCTTTTAGCCTCTTTGTGCTTCAAATCCTCACGTTTGTCGAATTCTTTTTTCCCTTTGGCCAGGGCTATTTCCAGCTTGGCAAGGCCTTTTTCATTTAAAAAAAGATGAAAGGCAACAATGGTGAGACCTTTCTCCTGTGAGCGGCGGAAAAGCTTATCAAGCTCTTTTTTGTTAAGAAGTAATTTGCGGTCGCGTTTGGGATCGTGGTTATTCAGGTTGCCCCAGTAATATTCAGCAACGTGCATGTTTTTAACAAATAGCTCTCCGTTATGAAAATAGCAGAAACAATCCACAAGACTTGCTTTTCCAAGCCTTATCGATTTAATTTCAGTGCCGCTCAACTGAATTCCGGCTACAAATTTCTCCAAAAACTCAAAATCGTGTGATGCCTTTTTATTCCTAATATTAACCTGCTGTTCCTGCTTTATCATAAATCAAATCTTAACATCCTACATCGGACTGGAAACATAAACCATTCCAGCTACAATTACTCCTACAATTAAACTTAAAATAGCATATATGCCAATGATGATTAAAAACGATACAATTACAAAACCTGTCTTACTTGCTTCGGATACCTTTAAAACAGAAGTTCCTCCAAGCCAGAATAGATAAACAGAGTGAAATCCCAGAATGATCAAAACTGGCAGATCGGGCAAAAGACTCACAAGACACGATGCTATAAAAAAGGAAGTAAAAGAATAAGCAACTAATTTAAAAGTGGCAATTGTATTTCGGGGAATAGAAAAGCTTGTTGTAAGTTCGTTGATGATAAGGGCCGATAAATAAACTCCTCCAATAAAAAGGAAACCCGATACAACAACTTTTGTAAGAATAATGCTGAAAGAATATGTTTTGACTGTCAGCAACGAGGAACCTGTTACCGAACAAATTGCGATGAGGATAACAAAGGGAATAACATAACTTTTTACAATTTCTTTCTGAGAAACTGTTTCGGCATCTATCCGAACCCATTCTAACTGGGGATTTAATATCAGGTTTTTTGCCCTGTTAAAAAAAAAGTTGAACTTCATTTTAAGGGTTAAAATTTATAATCGAACAAAAGTAAGAAAATTTGAAAGGACAAGAATTTGAAAACCCGAAAATGTGTTATTTTGACAGACTAATTTGATATTGAAATTTGTAATGCATAATTCAAAATACAACCTCATTGTAATTCTGGGACCTACCGCTTCGGGTAAAACAGCTCTGGCAGCAACTTTGGCAAACGAAACAGGAGGGGAGGTTATCAGTGCAGATAGCCGGCAGGTTTATCGTGGGCTGGACCTCGGAACTGGAAAGGATTACCAGGATTATCTGGTGAATGGCACAAATGTTCCGTATCATCTTATCGATATAAAGCCCGCCGGCTACCAGTATAATATTTACGAATATCAGAAGGACTTTATCGGTGTGTTCGAAAAGCTGCAGGCTGAAAACAAATGGCCGGTTTTATGCGGCGGCTCGGGGTTATATATCGAGTCGGCTATTCAGGGCTATCAACTTATCCAGGTGCCCGTAAACGAAGCGTTGAGAAAGGAGCTTGAAACTAAATCGCTCGAAGAACTTACCCAAATACTTGCCAGCTATCATTCTTTGCACAACACATCAGATGTCGATACGCAGAAAAGAGCTATCCGTGCGGTTGAAATTGCAGAATATTACAAGCATCATACTTTTGAGATAAAAAACTATCCTGAAATTAAACCCTTGCTGGTAGGAGTTCGTTTCCCGCGTAATGAGGAACGTGAGCGCATTACCATTCGGCTAAAGCAGCGGCTGAATTCTGGTATGATCAAAGAGGTTGAAGACCTTTTGCAAAGTGGTCTTACACCCGATCAGCTCCTGTACTATGGTTTGGAATATAAATATCTTACACTTTATCTCACCGGCGAATTAAAATACGACGAAATGTTCCGCCTGCTCAATACGGCCATTCATCAGTTTGCCAAACGCCAGATGACCTGGTTTCGCAGGATGGAACGAAGCGGCTTTGACATTCACTGGCTGGATGGAAGCGTGCCCATAGAACAAAAGATTGAAAGTATTAAATGTTGGATGCAATAAGAACTTTGCAGCCGGCGTCTTAAGTCCTGGAACTGTGAGCATTTAAACCTCACTCCAAATTCGTATTGTGTAAATTGTAACCATCAGACCCAATCCAATCCACCAACTTATTTTTCTTACACGAAAGATTATAGAGTAATTTAAAAATGTTCCCCATTCCAACGTGTAAAGCCAGCCAATATAGAATATTAAAGGATTATATTGCCATGCTTCGCCTAATCGTAAATGGAGCATCTCGTATCCTGCCCGTGAAAGGCCACAAAAAGGGCATTGTAACCCGAACCAGCGGTAATGCAGGCAAACACCCTCCGAATTAAAAACTATGTTCTGGGGCATTAGTGCCCACCCGATAGCCAGCAAAGTAAACCCGCCGAGAACAAATGCCTTGAGTTTTCTGTTTTGAGTATCAATCATACCCATAAATATCAGCTTTGTTTCGGGTAAAAATACGTATTATTGTACTTCAAAGCTTTGTCATGCCCGTATTTAAAAAGAAATCAGAGAAAAACATCCTAGATATGGTTCCTTTTCGTGTAATTAAAACATACAGCGAAAATGACGGACTCATCACCCTGAATCTTCCAAAATTCAAAAAACCTTTTTTTTCGAAGTGGCTGATTCCAAAAAATAAATCGGAAGATATTCATATTAAGCTAGATTTAATAGGGTCGTTGGTCTGGAAACATATGGATGGGGTAAGATCTGTTCAGGCAATTTGTGATGCTGTAAAGCTCGATATGCCCAATGCCGATAATCTTCAGAATCTGGAAGAGCGGGCTGCTAAATTTATCACCGAATTATATAAAAGTCGTTTTATAAATTTCACGGAGGAAAAACAATGAACTTAAAAGAATTATCTCCTAAACCTTTATGGTCAATTTTTGCTGATTTATGCAGTATACCTCGTCCTTCTAAGCACGAAGAAAAGGTAGTTCAATATGTGGTCGATTTTGCAAAAAATCATGGTCTTGAGTATTACAAAGACCCGATCGGAAACGTAATTATCCGTAAACCGGCCACTCCCGGTAAGGAAAACGCCAAGCCGGTAATTCTGCAGGCACATGTGGATATGGTTCCTCAGAAGAATTCTGCAACGGTGCATAACTTTGAAACCGACCCCATTCAGGCTTATGTTGACGGCGAATGGGTAAAGGCCAAAGGAACAACTCTGGGATCGGATAATGGTATTGGTGTGGCGGCTGCCATGGCTGTTCTTCAGGCTAAAGATCTTGTACATGGTCCCCTGGAAGTATTACTTACCATCGACGAAGAAACCGGTATGACCGGAGCATTCAACCTCGAAGCCAGTGCTCTGAAAGGTAAAACCATGATCAACCTCGACTCAGAAGATGAAGGCGAATTATACATCGGCTGCGCCGGTGGTTTGAACACTTCTGCCCGTATTCCCGTGAAGTGGGAAACAGTTTCGGGTAATTATAAAGCTTATAAGCTAAGTCTTACTGGTTTAAAAGGAGGGCACTCCGGTCTGGATATCAATCTTGGTCGTGGCAATGCCAATAAACTTATGAACCGTTTCCTCTGGAAAGCCACCAGAGCTATGGATGTGCGCTTAGCAGTGCTCGAAGGCGGAACATTGCGAAATGCTATTCCCCGCGAATCTTTTGCCGTGGTTGTAGTTGCTGATAGTGATGCAGTAAAATTCGAGAAAGAAGTAGTAGCTTTTGGCGATATTTTGAAAATAGAACTGGGTTCGGTTGAAACCGATCTGCTATTTAAAGCTGAACCTGCCGAGATGCCTAAACAGGCGCTGGAGAAAAAGTCGCAGACAAATTTCCTGAACTGTATTTATGTGGTCCCTAACGGAGCTATCCGTATGATTGCTGAAATGCCCGAGGTGGTTGAAACTTCCACGAACCTGGCCATTGTTAAGCTGAAAGAAACTGAAGCTGAGCTGATGTGTTTACTCCGTAGTTCGGTTGATTCGGCCAAAGCCGACCTGGCAAATGCAATGACATCGGTTTTCGAACTCAGCGGAGCAGCGGTTAAACACGATGGAGATTACCCCGGATGGAAACCAAACGTTAATTCTCCTATTTTGCTTACCATGCAAAATGTTTACCAGTCAAAATTCGGTAAAAAGCCCGAAGTGAAAGTAATTCATGCTGGTTTGGAATGCGGTATCATCGGCGACAAATATCCGGGTATGGATATGGTGTCGTTCGGTCCAACTATTCGTCATCCACATTCACCCGACGAAAAGGTAAATATCCCTACTGTTGAAAAGTTCTGGAATTTCCTTGTTGAGACATTGAAGGCATTTTAAATAGTCGATAGTCGATGGCCCATAATCGATAGCAATATTCTGACTACGGCCATCGACTATGTATTTTACTACCATGTTAGTAACAGAAATTTTAAAAGCCAAGAAAGCTGTAATTTTCGATCTCTATCACACGCTTACTGCCACGGAGGTTACTTCGCCCAAAGGATTATCCACAGCCACTATCCTTGGAATCGACCGAAAGATCTGGAACGAGCATCTGATGGAGAAATCGCGCGACCGTCTTACCGGAAAGATAAACGATCCCTTTACAATTATCAGAGATCTGGCACATTCTATAGATCCATCTATTCCTGAAGAACTGATTAAACAAGCGGTTCAACACAGATCAAGCCGTTTTGAAGAGTCTCTGGAGTTAATGCCGCTTGCAAGTGTAAATACCATAAGAGCATTAAAAGAATCGGGTAAGAAAGTGGCGCTGTTAAGCAATGCCGATGTAATGGAAACAAAAGGATGGGTCAAATGTCCAGGAGCCCAGTTCTTTGATGTTGTTGTTTTCTCGTGCGAAGTCGGCTACATGAAACCCGACCGGGAGATTTATCAATTATGCCTGGAAAGACTCGGAGAGAATCCCCACGATTGTGTTTTCGTTGGCGATGGGGGTTCAAACGAATTTATTGGAGCTAAAGCGATAGGAATTGAGACCATAATGGTAACCGGAATAGCAAAAATGCTCTGGCCCGAAAAATTGCCACAAATTAAGAAATATGCCGATTACGTTGTTGAAAGCGTTTCTGAATTGGTGGCATAAGTCTGAACGGAGTCGACGAATGATTGGCTCCCTCTAATAAAACTTATAAACTATCTTAATCTTTTCCGACCTTGAAATTCCTCCGGGGTTTAATCCAGGTTTACCTTCCGGAATAGAATCGCCTAATTCTTCATAGTATTTCTCCCATGCTGGAAAAGTTTTACCTGTGGCCGGATCCTTAAAAGTCATGGGTATAATTTCAAAAAGTTTGCTTCCTGCCGAATCCTGAAAGGCAAAATAAACCAACTCGGAGCAATAATAACTGTGGTTATTCAAATCGAAAACATCGTCGTAAGGAGCATTTATTAAGTTTCTGCAAACTGCGATGGCACCGGGGATGGAATAATCGTATTTCTGATGTATTCTGCCTGCTAAAACTTTCGGATTGCCATTGCTATCAATAGAACGGTTCAAAAAATTATGAAGGCTTGTTTTTATCACGCCCGGTCCAATCGCTTCGTAAACAAAGGCACTGTCGTTTTCGACTGATACAATACCAACATGAGAGAAATTTCTTCCTTCATAACCGGAAGTTACCTTTTCAATGGCCTCGCAAAGCTCACCACAATCAAGATCCTGAAATAACAGATCACCTGTTTTAGGTATGTAACCACTGGTGCAGGAAGTCAAAAAGGTTACAAATACTGCAATTAACAATCGTAAGTTCATCTTGAAAAATATTAACAATTCTAATAAAAACAGGCAATTTTAGTGAATAAATTTCTTAAAAAATCGTTTCAATTGTAACACAACATTTACTTGTTGAGAATGTTTTACTTTAAGTTATATCCTCAGAAGGTACAATGTGCAAACTTCAGTTTATCAATAGTTTAAATTGACCTAAAAATCTTAAATTATACCGTAATATCCACACTTTAGAACAAGTTTTCTGGAAAATTTTAATTAAATTGTATGTGAAATTTAAATCCTAATCTTATGACAGACAAACAAGAAAACAAACTTCGCATGTATCTTACAGTAAGTGCGGTTTGTGAAAGTAATGTTGAGGTATGGCAAGATAACGACATGTTCAAATCAGCCTTCGAGATATTTTGTCTGAAAATACCAATGATCGAGAAATTACGCGACATTCAGGAAATTGAAAATGTTGGCTTAAAAGCTGTAGACAACAACATTACCAGGTTGCGTTTTTCGAGAAACAGAATTAAAGCTGCTTCCGAAAATTTACGCAGGCTTTTTAGAGAAACTGACGAATTTATTTATAACAGGCTTGACAAAGAAATTTCAGATTTTAAAGAAGACGCTCCCGATTTTTATTATCAGTATCATGCAGCCAGAATAATGTTATATCCAGTATCGTTTAAAGAAAAGAAGACAAGGATACCGGTAGTCGAAAACTAATTTCAGAGGCTGTCTGATAAGTAAAAAACTTAGGCAGCCTTTTTTACATCAAATTTGATGTAGTGCTATTCCATATGGAACATGTTTCATCAACATAATCCTATGGTAATTAACACCTAAAATAAGAGGCTGCGTATTTAAGATCTGAAGGTCTTTTCACACAATCTCCTTTTTTTTCTCTAAAATATTAGAAGTGGGGATTTAAATGTATATCCCCATTTCTAATAATTCGAAGCAAAGTCCTCCAGTACGGGAGATTTAGGGGTACTTGAAGATAAAATTCGACCCTTAACTACAATGCAAATACTTACAACTTCTAAATATTAGTTCTTCCCCTTCTCCGGGCATTCTTCAAAGCTCTTGTCGTACTGCATCATGGCTTTTTCGCTCATGCCAATGCTGGAGAAGCCTCCATCGTGGTAAAGGTTCTGCATGGTAACCTTGCGGGTAAGATCTGAGAATAATGTTACAACATAGTCGGCACATTCGAGTGCGGATGCATTTCCAAGCGGCGACATGCGTTCAGTAAAGTCCATCAGGGAGTTCATACCTTTAACACCGCTACCTGCCGTTGTTAAGGTGGGCGATTGTGAAATGGTGTTTATTCTTACCTTCTTCTCTACACCGTAAATGTATCCGAAGCTGCGGGCTATCGATTCCAGAACAGCTTTGGCGTCGGCCATATCATTATAACCAAACAAAGTACGCTGAGCAGCCACATACGAAAGCGCAACCACCGATCCCCACTCGTTCATTGCATCCAGTTTTCTTGCTGTCTGCAGAAGTTTATGGAACGAAAGCGCGGAGATATCGAGCGTTTTTAAAAAGTTGTCGTAGTTAATCATGTCGTAAGGGATACCTTTACGAACGTTGGGCGACATGCCAATAGAGTGAAGTACAAAGTCTATCTTTCCGCCAAGCATGTCCATCGACTGGGAGAACAGCTTTTCGAGATCTTCCAAATTGGTAGCATCAGCAGGAATTATCGCTGTTTCGCATTTCTCGGCAAGTTCATCAACCTGACCTAAACGCATGGCAACAGGGGTGTTGGTCAAAATAAACCTTCCACCTTCTTCGTAAGCTCTTTCAGCTACTTTCCATGCAATGGACATTTCGTTGAGTGCTCCAAAAATAATTCCTCGTTTTCCTTTTAAAAGATTATAAGACATAAATAAAAATTAAAGTTTAAAATATAAATGCACCTATTAAAATGAATAAAGGTGTTTATTGTTCAATAACAACCTTAAAAATGCTTTTTTCTGTTAAACAGTTAAGCAAAAGTATGTTTCAGCAATTCGCGGGCATTGTTGATTGCAGCATCGGATAATTGTTCGCCGCTGAGCATTTTTGCAATTTCGGTAATTCGCTCGTTGGCGGTAAGTAATTTTATATGGGTATAAGTAAATTCCTGCTGATCCTGCTTGTAAACGAGATAATGGCTTTTCCCTTTGGATGCTATTTGAGGCAAATGGGTTATGTTTATCACTTGCGTGAAGCCTGCAAGGTTTGCGATTATATTTCCCATCTTATCGGCAATGTCTCCTGATACTCCTGTATCTATTTCATCGAAGATAATGGTGGGCAGAGCCATGGTTTGAGCGATAATAGCCTTTAAACTTAACATTAACCGGGCCATTTCACCCCCTGAAGCTACTTTCGAAATTTCCTGAGGTGCCGATTGTTTGTTTGCCGAAAAGAGAAAACGTATCCGGTCCATTCCACTGGGTGTGAAATCGGGTGTTGTTCCCAGTTCAACGCTAAAAACAGCGTTAGGCATACCAAGTTGATGAAGGATTTCCTCAACCCGCTTTTCAAGTCCGGGAGCCGATTGCTTCCTTTTAGCAGTTAATTCTCCGGCAACCTTGAGAAGTGATTGCTTTTGTTTTTCGATTTCCTTTTGAAGTTGCTCCAGCTTCTCGTCGGCAGTGACAATAGAATTAATCTGTTTCGAAAGTTTTTCTTTCAAGTCAATTAATTCGGCAACTGTCGATAATTTATGTTTTTGTAGCAACGAATTTATGAGGTCGAGCCGTTGTTTAACAAATTCGAGCCGCTCGGGATTATCTTCAATGCCTGCTGCAAGCCTGTCGACCGACGGGTAAATGTCTTTTAATTCAATCAGCAGACTTTCGAAACGGGAAAGATATTCGTTGCCCTGCTTAAAAATGTCTTTTATCTTTTGTAGATGCTGAATACAGTCCTTTGTAGTAACAATAAGCGAGTTGCTTTCGCCGCTTAATGCTTCGGAAACAAAGCCGAGATGCATTTTAATTTCGCCTGCATGGGAGAGGGTCTGGTATTCGGTTTCCAGTTCCTCCTGTTCGTCGACCTTTAATTTAGCATCGTTTAACTGCGCAAACTGAAACTGGAGATAATCGAGATCGCTCTTTTGCTTTTCGTTTGCTTCGCGAAGCGAGTCAAAATCGTTTTGATGTTTCCGGTAAACCTGATAACTCTCTTTATATTGCTGCAGTAATTTATGCTGATTGGCGATGGTGTCCAATATTTCGAGTTGAAAAACAGGGTTTTCCAGATAAAGATTTTCGTGCTGGGAATGGATGTCAATCAGTTTGTCGCCTAAAAGTTTCAGTAAACCAATGTTAACGGGAGTGTCGTTAATAAATGCGCGCGATTTGCCATCGGTGGTGATTTCGCGGCGGATGATAGTTTCATTGGCATAATCGAGTTCATTTTCTTCAAAGAAACTGTTCATTCCGTATGCCGATATATGAAAAGTGCCTTCAACAATACATTTGCGTGATGTGTCGAACAAAACGGAGGTATCGGCGCGCTGACCGATAAGTAATGATAAGGCTCCTAAAAGTATCGATTTCCCTGCGCCGGTTTCGCCAGTAATGATGGATAAGCCTCCGTTAAAATCAATGCGGATATCTTTAATTAGTGCGTAATTCTGTATCGACAGGGTTTTGAGCATAATTAAAATTTAGGTTGCTAAGATAGAAAATATAGTCGTAAGTCGTAAGTCTTAAGTAGTAAGAAAAATACAATGAGGTTATATTCAGTAGTTTGTTTGTTGAATTTGCGGAATGGGTTGAGGGACTTCTTCTCCCTACTACCGTCCGTCCTAACGCAATTCTACAATGTCGCTGGGGAATTTGGCAACGTCGGAACCAAATTCTAAAGTGTCCGAACTCCTTTCAACAATGTCCGAATACCGTTCAACAATGTCCGAACACCGTTCAACGACGTCCGAACTCAATTCTACGACTTCCGGTGCCAATTCGAAACCGTCCGGATTCAATTCTACAATGTGGTAAGCCAAATCGACGATGTCCGAACCAAATTCAAAAGTGTCGGAACTGAATTCTAAAGTATCTGAACCAAATTTTAAAGCATCCGAACGCAATTCTAAAACGCCGAACGCAATTCTAAGGTGTCCGAAGGCAATTCGACGACGTCCGAACGCCATTACAAGTTACCAGAGGCGATTCTATAATGTCGGAAAAAATTCCAGGTTATGGAAGCCTGTCTATCGCCGGCAGGATCCATCTCACAAATGTGAGAAACCAATTTTATAAACTACCCTGAAATGAAGTTTCAATTGTTCAGGGTTAATGTTCATCAATTTATTTGAAGCAACCGGTGGCTACTACGAAAATACAGCCTCGGCCTTTTCAATTGTTTTTTCAATATCAATTCCCTGGCCCAGAACGCCGAGAAAAATATCACCCATTTCCTTCATTCGGTCAACAGAATTTTTTATGGTAAAATCTTTCATCTGGAGTCCTTTTTTTATTTCGTCCCAATGCAAAGGCATGGAGACTGTTGCTCCCGGCTTTGGACGCACCGAGTAAACGCTTGCGATGGTTGCTCCCGGACGGTTTTGCAAAAAGTCGAGATACATTTTTCCTTTGCGGTTGCTTACCATCCGCTCCAGACTGGTAAAATCGGGAATATGATGATGCACCAGATTTACAACCAGGCGGGCAAACATTTGCGATTGTTCGTACGAATACTTTGCCGCAAGCGGAATGTAGATATGTATCCCCGTAGATCCTGATGTTTTTGGGAATGAAGGAACTTCGAGATAGTCCAGAACCTTATGCACCTCCTGTGCCGCCTGAATAACCTGTTCAAATGTATTCTTGTCCGGGTCCAGATCTATCACACAATAATCGGGGTTATCGGGCGACTGCACTCTGCTGAACCAGGGATTCATTTCGATGCAACCCAGGTTAGCCATCCATAACAAGGTCGCTTCATCGTTTCCTACAAGATATTCTTTCGCTTCTCCTTCGCCTGTTATGTGTGGAAACGTTACCACCCAATCGGGTGCTTTGTCTTTGACATCCTTTTGGTAAAAACTATTGCCCTTTATTCCGTTGGGAAAGCGATTAAGCGATTGAGGCCTGTCTTTCAAATGAGGCAGAATGTATTCGGCAATCTGATAATAATAATTAAGCAGGTCGCGCTTTGAGTAGCCCTCATCCGGCCAGTAAAACTTACTCAAGTGTGTGAACTTAAGATCGTGACCGTTTACTTTTTTTACCTGTGTCTCCTCGGTAGGATTCAACAAGGTACCCTTTTCTTTACTTGCAGGTTCTTTCACAAGTTTCGGTTTGGAAGTTGTCTTAACTTCTTTTTCTTTCAAAGTTTTTTTTGAACCCTTCCCTTCCTTCTTTATATTGCCTTCATTTCTTTCATTCCTTTCATTTTCTTCATTTTCCACCTCCTCCACAACTTGTTCGGTATCTGCTTCCCTTTCACGAACCACATCCGTAGCCTTCTTATCCATTCTCATGCCTTTAAAAGAAGGGTGTCTGAAAACACCATCGGCTGTGATTTCAGCATAATTTATCTCGCATACAAGTTCTGGTTTAAGCCATGTAGCTTTGGCCTTAGGAGGATTCGGGCGGAACCTTGTTGGGTGATTAACGTCGGGTTCAGTGTTAAAAGGCGTTTTATCGGTTATAAGCGGTTTAAAAAGCTCCATCATCTCTTTCTGGCTCTTTTCATTAAAACCAGTACCTACTTTTCCGGCATATTGAAAAACGCCGTTCTCGTAAACCCCAAGCAGCAACGAGCTGAATTTTTTGCCTGAACCCTCGTTAAGTGTATATCCGCCAATCACTACTTCCTGTCGCTTCTGAACCTTTATTTTCAACCATTCGTTCGAACGGAAATCAGAAGTATAAAGACTACTGCTCTTCTTGGCAATAATGCCTTCCAGTCCCAGTTTACCGGCAGCATCGAAGAATTCAATTCCATTTTCGGGAAAAACCTGACTAAGCCTT
Organism: Bacteroidota bacterium; assembly: GCA_023429135.1. GTDB lineage: Bacteria > Bacteroidota > Bacteroidia > Bacteroidales > JAAUTT01 > JAAUTT01. The sequence continues at coordinate 30,262 of JAEYWD010000088.1, forward strand.
ATATTGTCGCCATCAGTTGGCAGGACTTCCTTTAGAATTGACAGACGATCCTTCAGGGGGAGGGACATAAGGTTTTTCCCTTCGTACCAGAGTATGTCGAAAACATACATCATTAATTCTCCATCCGCTTCACTGCGCCAGTTTTGTAAAGCGCCAAAGTTGGAAATTCCTTTTTTGTCAATAACCAGAATTTCGGCATCAATCACCATATTGGTTTTCCATTGTTCCAGGGAATTTACAAGAGGATAATATTTTTCGGTGAATGATTTGTTGTTGCGCGACAACAGTTCTACATTACCTTTTTCAATAAAGGCCAGGGTTCTGTAGCCGTCCCACTTAACTTCGAAAAACCATTCGCTGTTATCAAATGGTTCGTTAACAAGTGTGGCAAGCATTGGTTTAATGCCTCTCGGGATTGGCGATGCAGGCGCTTTCTTTAATAACTCACCGGCACTTTTTCCAGAGTCCTCTTCAGGGTTTTTCTTTTCTTTTTTTACTTTTTCAAGAGTTTCTTCATGAGTGCTGCCGTAGATATTAGTGCTGTTTTTGGCCACTTCTTCAATGGTTTGTCCGGTTAAAACCGATTTATCCTGAAGGGTCATATCTTCTGCTGAAGCATATTCATCTCTGTGTTTTATCATTAACCAGGCATTCTCACCCTGTCCTTTCGTGTGCACAAGTGCAAATTCCCCCTTCAGCTTATGTCCATGGAGGATTACCTTTACGCTACCTTTCTGAAGATGCTCCAGTAAATACTTTTCCTGTTCCTTTTTGGGTTTTCCTTCCATGCCAAGGGCTTCGTAGGTTCCCTCGTCCCAAACAATAACAGTACCCCCACCGTACTGGCCTTTGGGGATAATGCCTTCAAAGTACCGGTAATCAAACGGGTGGTCCTCCACCATCATTGCCAGTCGTTTCACCGCAGGATCAGTAGACGGACCTTTGGGAACAGCCCAGCTTTTGAGAACACCTTCCATTTCCAACCTGAAATCGTAATGCAAACGCGAGGCAGCATGTTTCTGTACCACAAAGCTTAAAACATCTTTTTCGCTGCTTTTTCCTCCAAAAGGCTCGGGAGTTTTGGAGGAATTCCTTTTCTGTTTATATTTTTCGAGTGCCATAATCAGCCTTTTTATATATAACTAAGCTGAGCGTACGATGTTCGTGGTTTTGTTCTGAAAATTAGAAATATAGCGAAAGGAATTATTTTAGAACAGTCCGATTGGGAGAAGCTGATTACCCGACCGTTCTAAAAAAGGATTATTTTGAAGCCCATAATTCTTTTTTAGATATTTTTGTGCAATCGGTTTCTCTGATTTTAATATGGTAGAGAAGTTGTTTTTTGAATAACTATTATTAAACTTTTATCTGAAGAATAATGAAAAACTATTTGCTAATCTCCTTAATTTTAGGAACAATGATAATTCAGTCGTGTTCTGTTAAAAAAGCCGGGTTTACAGGCGAAAAAGGCGAGGTTAAAATTATTACCCTCGATCCTGGGCATTTCCATGCCGCACTGGTTCAGAAAACCATGTACGATCAGATTGATTCGAATGTTTATGTGTACGCACCCGAGAGCGAAGATGTAAAGCAGCATCTCAACCGCATCAATGGCTATAATACCCGTGGCGAAAATCCAACCCGGTGGAATGAAGTGGTTTATACCGGAGATGATTATTTCGAAAAGATGATTGCTGAGAAGAAAGGTAATGTAGTTGTGATTGCGGGCAACAACCTTAAGAAAATTGACTATATCAAAGGATCGGTAGAAGCCGGATTAAATGTACTTTCGGATAAACCGATGGCAATTAATGCCGAAGCTTTTAATAAGCTTGAGGAATCGTTCCGTATTGCCGGTGAAAAAGGTGTTTTGCTTTACGATATCATGACCGAACGCAGCGAGATTTCCACAATGCTCCAGAAGGAGTTTTCGTTACTTCCTGAGGTTTTCGGAACACTGGAAAAGGGTACTCCCGAAAATCCCGCAGTTACCAAAGAAAGCGTTCACCACTTCTATAAATTTGTTTCAGGAGCAGCATTGGTTCGTCCTGCCTGGTTTTTCGATGTGAATCAGCAAGGTGAAGGTATTGTGGATGTGACTACTCATTTAGTGGATCTTGTACAATGGGAGTGCTTCCCCGAACAGGTTATCGATTATACAAAAGATATCGCCTTAGGCACTGCCAAACGCTGGACAACCGTTCTCACCCCAACTGATTTTGCTGGCGTCACCAAAATGACCACCTATCCTGAATATCTGCAAAAGGATCTGAAAGATTCTCTGCTGAACGTTTACTGCAATGGCGAAATCAATTATACCATCAAAGGAGTTCATGCCAAAGTTTCTGTAATATGGAATTACAAAGCTCCTGAAGGTGCAGGCGATACCCATTATTCCATTATGCGCGGAACAAAGTCAAACCTTGTGATCCGTCAGGGTGCCGAACAAAATTACAAACCCACCCTTTACATTGAGCCGGTTGCCGGAGTTGATACTGCTGGTTTTGCTAAAACCCTTGCTGCAGAGTTATCAAAAGTTCAGGCTAAATATGAAGGTGTAGAGCTGAAAAAACTTACTACCAGTTGGGAAGTTGTTATTCCCGATAAGTATAAAGTAGGTCATGAAGCCCACTTTGGACAAGTTGCCGAAAGATATCTTCAGTATCTGAAAGATGGCAAGCTGCCTGCATGGGAAGTTCCCAATATGCTTGCTAAATATTATACTACAACCAAAGCTTTGGAAATAGCCAAAGGGAAGTAGAGGAAAGTCAACGGTCCACAGACCTCAGACCACGGCCAATACACAATTGAGGCATTCGACCTGGGACTGAGGTCTGACGACCATGACTATCGCATTTTTCTATCGACTATGGACCATTTGCATTGACTGTCGTCTGAAGTCCGACGACCGTGGACTAATAAATTTAAGAAATGCCCCTCAGTAAAGTCATCCATCGAAACTACCCTTGCATGAATTCTGTGCTCGATGTGGTTTTTACCGGAATCGACACCGACTTTGCGGAGGAACTGTTTACAACCATCTGGCAATTGGCTGCCCGTTACGAAAGGATCATGAGCTGTCACGATCCTCAGGCAGAAGTTTATCAACTGAATGAAAAGGACCCCAACCATTATGCGCCTGTTAGTCCTGAACTCTTTGAGATCTTAAAGGAATGCCTGCATTTTCACCAGCTCACAAATGGCTATTTCGACATTGGCCTCATGAAGTTTAAGGAGAATCCTGATTTAATACCAAACGCCGGCAATAAGTTTGGAGTTAAAACTATGCAGCTCAATAACGAAGAACAGCTTGTAAAGCTGGGATCGACACTTACAGCAATTGATCTTGGAGGCATAGGCAAAGGTATTTTGCTCAGGGAAATCGATAAGGTTTTAACCGGAAGCCCGGTAAAAAATTGTTTTATAAGTTTTGGAGGAAGCTCCATTCTGACCCGCGGATCACACCCTCACGGAAGCGGATGGCCTGTTTCGTTAAGAAATGACCATAACCCCGACTATACTTTTTATTTAACAAATAATGCGGCATCCATCAGCGAATCGCATCCTGCAGCAATGGAGACCTCACATGTTATTCATCCGCGAATGGACATAGGCAAAAGACTTAGTTTTGTTTTGGCCGGTGATGCCGCCCTCGCCGAGGCGCTTTCTACCGCACTAATCATATCACCTGTAGACGAAATGGATTCTATTGTAAAAGACTCAAAAATTGAAACGGCACTTGTGGTTGATCATACCCAAAATGAAGATACAAAGATAATTTACAGGTATAACTTTTCGCACCACCCAAAATAGCTGTGATAAAGAACCGCCTCGATAATTAAAAAACAGATTTCATGGAAATATTAAACCAATTATCATCAAAGCAAGGCGATACGACAGAAAAGTCAAATAGAATTGTTGCCGGGAAATGTATCAAAAACCCTGATTTGCTAAAAGATATTCATATAAGGCAGAGATCGGGAGAGTTGTAAAACCTTACCTTGATGCAAAGAAAAAAGTTGTGGTTAATGAAGCAAAAAAAATCTTAAAACGGATTGAAAAATAAACAAAAGCAAAAAGGCAGGGTATTAAAGACTCCCATCTTTAACCACCCTGCCCGCTTGCACCTAACTTAAATGAATTGCGATTAACGTATATCGATTGCGCTTAACATCTCCAATATTGCCTCTAACTTTAAATCTTTAAATATCTATATTTACTGATATCCCTGCTTTAAACCATCTGCCAGGCTGAGCAATATTTCCAAAGTCATAATAGTTCACATCAAAAATATTGCTTACCTCTGCAAAAACAGTAAACCATAAAGGCTTCCAAAGAATTCGGCCATCCAATGTCCAGAAAGGCTCATAAGGCGTTTCTGTCTCAGTTTTTGTCGCAGGGTCGTATTTACCATAATTGCCATTCCTATCCTGGTAATTCATGTACCAAACTGCAGCAATATTCTTGTAAATTTTATGATAAACGTTTACTGAAAATTTGTGCTTCAGGTTATCCAATAAATAAGCTGATTCGTAAATTCCTGCATCTTTGCTTATTTCGGTGAAGTTGTACGAAATTCCGGCTTTATCAATTATGGTTTCATAACCAAGTATTTCCTTAAACATAAGATTGGCTGATATTTCCAAACCCCGTGTATCAAGGTCCGTTATATTCTGGGGCTGCCATAAATTATCGGACTGAAGAATGCGGTCAATCATATTTTCGCCCAACCGGTAAAAGCCCGAGATATTCCCGTAAATACCTTTCCCGGCATATTTAAAGCCTGCTTCAAAATGATGGGCTTCTTCTGGTTTCAGATCGGGGTTGTTTTTATCCTGGGGACCAGTATAGTACAAATCGGTAAAAGTTGGCAAACGTAATGATTTGTTATAGGTACCGTAAAGCTTAGTGCTTTTGTCGATACGGTAAGCCACATCTACTCCGGGGTATAGGACAAGTCCTTTCTCGAGTGACGAATGATGGTTCAGCATTAAACCTCCGGATACAGTAAGTCTATTCAAATTGATTGAATGTTCCAGAAAAACACTGTAGTTGTAGCGCGATGCATTACGGTTGTAATAAATTTCTTCTCCCTTCACCTTAATGCTGTCGCTGGTTTTATCACCCAAACGGGTACTGTAGATGGATTCGTTTCTGAATTCGAGACCGAGGGTTGTGGTTCCGGCCAGCCACTTATATTCGCTGTTGAGATTCGTACCGTAAACATCGGTAAAGTGATAGTTTTGGTAAGCTGCAGGATTGCTTCGGATCAAAATATAATGGTCGTAATTTCTTTTCCAGTAGACCGTGGGTTTTATTTTAAAATTATTTCCGAAGGATGCATTTATCCCCCCGAAATAAGTTGAATTCTCTTCGTATTGATCCAGATAGCGGGACGAGTAAAAACTGTTGGCCCCGTAATCTTTGTTATTGTATCCTCCCTGAAAATTGACGGAATAATTCTTTTGCCTTATTCCCCCCTGATAAAACAGGGATTGATTTTTATAGTCGGTGTTATGGATATAACCGTCGGAGGCTGAACGGCTGTAGCTTAACTGACTGTAAAACGATTTAATGTTATATTGGACTGCTGCGCCAGCTTTGTAATAGCCATAATCGCCAGCCGAAACATTAGCCCGTATAAAATTCTTGTCTGAAGGATTGGTAAGGATATTTACTGCTCCTGAGAATGCATTGGCGCCAAAGACCCTTGAGGCTGCACCTGTTAAAACTTCTATTCGTGAAACGCTTTCCAGGTCGAAGGGGAGATTCATGCTAAGGTGACCTGTTTGTGGATCGGAAATGTTGATTCCGTTGAGTAGGATAAGCGACTGGTCGAATGTGCCGCCCTGTATAGAGACATCTGCCTGAACACCGTTGTTGCCGCGCTGCCGGATATCGACCCCCGGGGAATAATCGAGCAACTCGTTCAGACTGGCAACAGGCGCATTGGAAATTTCACTTCTCGGGATCACATGCACCACCCGTGCTACATTGGAATAAGTTACCGGCGCTCGTTGCGCACTCACCACAACCTCCTTCAGGTTGTTTATAACCTGGGTGCTGTCGGCCTGTGCATAGGTCTTTCCAGGTTGGGTGAGAATAGAATAACTCACACACATTACGCCGATTTTTGTAACCCGGTGCAGCGAATTAAGCACTGCAAAACGATTACGCGACCACCTGCGGAAAGTGTAGGAGTTTTGTTTAAGTTTTTGCTTCATTAAATTATTTTTAAGTTAAACAAATGAAGCCGCAAAAATAAGATTTTTTTGTCCGTTTATCTGCTTCGTCGTGTGAAAAACACCACAAAGGCAGCGCCTGAAAGTGCCAATGCTGCACCAACAGTACTTAGCAGCGAAAAATGTTCCGGAGCAATCCAGTTCACACCCATTTCTCCTAAAAAGAACATGATTAACACTGTAATAACAGGGTTTAAAGTAATAATGAGGCTGACTTTATTGGCTTCCATATGTTTAATGGCAAGAGCAATACTCCCATAGGCAAAAATAGTATTTAAACTATGGTGAATAAGTAAAAGCCAGTCGTTTACCGGTAAATGCTGTATGTTTTGAAATTTGGCAAAGGGCAGGAATAGTAGTGAGCAAAAGCCAAAAATAAAGAGGTTGAGTTGATTGGGAGTGTAGGAACTAATGAGATATTTCTGCATGATGGCATAAATGGCCCACGTAGCACCGGCAGAGAGAATGAAAAGCACTCCTTTAAAATACTCAGGACCATTTGCATTGGAGGCACCCATTTGTTCGAAATAAAAAAGGAAATAGCCTGCAACCACTACAATAAAGCCTAAAATATGTATCCAGGTAATTTTTTCCTTGTAAATAAAAATTCCACCCAGGGCAAATAATACCGGACCCACCTGTATATATACCTGCGCATTAATAGGGGTGGTTATATGAACTCCCTGCATATAACCAAAGAAATTCCATGCTAGTCCCAGCGATCCTAAAACAAGCATCCACGGTGGTTTAAACAATATCCTTGTTTCCTGCGGATATCGGTAAAGCATGTATATCAGCAGAATTAAAAAAGCAAGCGAAAACCTGAACCAAACAATGGTTGCTGAATCGATACTGTTGGCCGAAATTTTAAGTGCAATAGCAAGTATTGCCCACATGATTGCGGCTGCGCAGGAGTAAAAGATGCCTTTGCTTATTTTAAAATGCTTCATGAATTATTAAAGCACAAAGAAAACGATTTTTAAGTTTTGTGTCCTTAAGTGATATGATTTTTGAACATGAATAGGGTAATTTGATTTGTAAGAATCATTTTTGGGGCTCTTTATGAAGCCATATGTTTTGTTATTATATTGCAACTCCTAACTTAACTTGTTTATAATGCTTCGTTTTTTCGTTTTATTTGTTTTGTCATGTATCAGCACGGCTTCTCTGTTCGGAAAAATCCAAACCGATACTGCAAAAAAAGTTCTGGGCAAGCCTCCTGTTTATGAAACTATACGTTTGAATACTCCAAAACCTAAGATTGACGGTAAACTCGATGATTCCTGCTGGCAAACCGGTACCTGGGGCGGCGATTTTGTTCAGTGGATTCCTAAAGAAGGAGCAGCGCCATCTCAAAAAACTGAATTCAAAATTCTTTACGACGATCATAGTATCTATGTCGCATTCAGAAATTACGATAACGAACCTGATAAGATTACCCGCCGGGCTGGTCGCCGGGATGAGTTTATGGGCGATATGGCTGGTATTTGTTTCGATAGTTATCACGATAAACGCACTGGCTTTGAATTCGATATGTCGGCTGCCGGGCAAAAGTTGGATTTGATTATTACTAATCCTTCCCAGGTTGATTTTAACTGGAATGCCGTTTGGTTCGGTGAGGTTGGTATGGAAGACTCAGCCTGGATAATGGAAATGGAAATTCCATTAAGTCAGTTACGGTATAGCAACGAGGCCGAACAGGTATGGGGACTGCATGTTTGGCGCTGGATTGACCGTCATCAGGAGGAAAGCGACTGGGAACCTCAAACATCTACCGGTCCCGGGATATTGTACCTCTTTGGAGAATTGAAAGGAATCAAGAACCTGAAGAAGTCCCAACGTATAGAGTTAATGCCTTATACATCGGGTCTATTGAAAACGTTTAAGAAGGAACTGGGTAATCCATTTGCGGATAAAGGCCGGGAACCTTTGGCGAATATTGGGTTGGATGCTAAAGTTGGCGTTGGAAGCAATTTTACCGTCGACCTTACAATCAATCCCGATTTTGGTCAGGTCGAATCCGATCCGTCGGTAATGAACCTCACTGCTTTCGAAACTTTTTTTGAAGAAAAGCGTCCGTTCTTTCTGGAAGGTAAGAACATTTTCGATTTCGAATTTAACGACATGAATTTGTTTTACAGTCGCCGTATTGGTCATTCCCCATCCTACAAGCCCGACCTTACGGATGATCAGCATATCAAATCACCCGACAATACCACCATTTTAAGTGCGGTAAAATTCTCAGGAAAAACATCCAAAGGACTATCGGTTGGAGTGCTCCAAAGCTTAACGGCAAACGAAAAAGCTACTATAAAGTCTTCAACCCAAGAGGAGAAAGTTAGTGTTGAACCTCTTACCAATTACATGGTTGCCAGAGTTCAGCAGGACTTGAATAAAAGCAACACCATTGTGGGAGGAATCTTTACCTCGGTAAACCGATTTACAAACGAACAAACTCTTAATTTCCTGAATAAGGATGCATACTCAGGCGGTGTGGACCTGCTACATTACTGGAGAGATAAAAAATATTATGTCGAAGCCAAGTTAATTGCCAGCGATATAAAAGGAGATGAAGAAGCCATGATAAACCTTCAGCGAAGCTCGGCACGCTATTTTCAGCGCCCCGATAATAATCATACCCAGCTCGACAGTTCCTTAACATACCTTTCGGGTTTGGGAGGAAAACTTAAAGTTGGAAAAGTTAAAGGACTATGGAAGTATTCCACCGAAATTAACTGGGGTTCACCAGGTCTGGATTTGAATGATATTGGTTATATGCAAACGGCCGATTTCATCTCGCAGGAGAATAACATTTCATACTTTGTAAACAAGCCTGTATCTATTTTCCGTACCTATAAAATCGGGTTTGAGCAATCTAATAATTGGGATTATAATGGAGTGTACCTTTCTTCGGAGGCTGAACTTAGCATGTATGCTGAATTTCTTAACAAATGGGGCATCGCAAATAATCTGGAGTATACCGGCAAAAAGCTCAATACGCATATTCTGCGTGGTGGGAGAGCCATGTATATGCCTGCTTTATGGGAAGAAGAGTTTGTTATAAGAACGGATTATTCGAAAAAGGTAAGTGGAGAGCTTGAATTGGATGCCGACTTCTCGGAACATAATTATTACCGGTCGTATGGCATTAGTCCGGGAATATCGGTTCGTCCTGCTGATAAAGTCCGGTTTTCTCTTTATGCCGATTATTCAGTTAACAAAAACGATCTGCAATATGTTACCACAAAAGAAAGCAGCAGCGGTAAAAATTACATTTTAGCAACCATTGACCAGGAAACTCTGGGCCTTACTTTCCGTTGCGATTATAACATTACTCCGGAATTATCGATTCAGTATTATGGTAGTCCTTTTGCTACTGCAGGCTGTTATTCCGAATATAAAGCAGTAACCAATCCGTCGGCCAGTGATTATTACCAGCGATATGTAAGTATAAAACCATCTGTTTTGGCGGGCGATAATAAGAAACTAGGTGTCGACAATAATTCCGATGGTATTAACGAATATACTTTTGACAATCCCGATTTCAATTTTAACCAGTTTCGTTCTAATTTGGTGTTCAGGTGGGAATACAGACCTGGCTCTCAGGTGTACCTGGTTTGGTCGAACGAAAGAACCGATTGGCTCAATCCGGGCAATGCACCGTTAAGGAATGCCGCCACCCGGTTATCAGACATTTCGCCCAACAATGTGTTTATGCTCAAATTCAATTATTGGTTTTCGATATAATAATTGTAGAGACGCAGTGCATTGCGTCTCTACTAATTATTTTAACCTACCAGGAATTCCTCCGGTACGTTTTTCAACCTGGAAATATCTGCAATTTTCGCTTTGACGTCGAAACCCATGCTGCATTTTACGTTACAGGTGTTGCACGAATCGCATAATGCAGCACCCGAGATATTCAATGTTTGCTGCGCATGGTGCAGGTTTTTGTAGCCATAGGCATACATGTAACTGCGCATAATGGTGGGTATGTCGAGCGACTTTGGACATTGTGGTACACACTGGCCGCACTGCTGGCAATAAACATCGGACGGTTGATTGTTGTATGCTATAAGCGAGTTTTTTTCATCGGTGGTGAGGGTGAGATCTTTCATTAACTCCATGTTAAGCGTTAACTGGTCGAAAGTTGTGAACCCCGGAACAATGGTATGGATGTTTTCGTTCTGCAACACCCACTTTAATGCGGCACTGGCGTTGATGGGCTTGGTTCTTTCTTTATCCCAGTACGATCCGGCCATTGTTTTCATGGCAATAATGCCTAGTCCGGCTTTGGCGGCATAGTCAACGGCATCTTTTATCTCAGTTCCGTTTGCTTTACGGAAGTTATAGGCTGTCATAACTATATCGTAAACTTTTGTATCCACGGCAGCACGTATGGCTTCGTGTTCCCAACTGTGTGTTGCAATACCTACAAACTTTGCTTTGCCCTGTTTCTTGAAATTTTCCATAGCCTTCAGGTAAGGTTCAAAAAATACCGACTCGCGTTTTGCAGCAAAGGGCAGGAATAAAATATCCACATAATCAACTCCAAGACGTTGTAAGCTTCCTTCAACTTTTTTAATAAATTCGTCGGCTTTTGCGTCGGCAACAAACATACCGGTCTTATGGTCCATACCGTCGGGCATGGCGCTGGTGGCGATCAGAAAGCTGTCGCGCTTCCGACCTTTGATTACCCCGCCTATCATTGTTTCATTACCACCGTTATAGTAGTACTGAGATGTTGCAAAGAGTTTTATACCTTCGTTAAGAGCCGCTTCAACAAGTTTTGGATTGGTAGTATCGCCGGCCCCCATGCTTATCACTGGCACTTTTAATCCTGTTTTGCCAAGGGTACGGTAAACAATTTTGTTTTCGAGTCTGGTTTCCGAATTGTTGTTGCTTATTATTCCTGCCCCAACAGCAGGAGCAACGGTAGCTGCCATAAGGCTGCTTTTGATAAAGGAACGGCGGTTGTTTTCCATTGTAATTATGTATTAGCTGGTTGAATGAGATGAGTAAAATTATGAAAGATGATCCTTGAAATAAAATATTCCCTCGTGTTTTTTTAGCTGTATACAAACGGTGCAGCCCTCACGAATACCTTTAAATTATTTTATGAAATGAGTAAACCCACACGTACGGTGGTTTGAGAGCTTCTCCGTGGGGCAAATGCCTCACGGCAGCCTACTCGATTGTAGCGCGTTTACTTTTTATCTTTTAATATTAACTCTTTTATGTCGTTTGTCACGTTTATGAAAAAAATCCAATGTCTAATTAATCCGAAAAGCCAAGCTGCTAATCCCAACTTTAATGACATTAATAATACAATATTATCTCTTACAAATATTATTACAACTATTATGACTAATAAGTATATAAACCACCCTGTGATAACTGTAAAACTATAGGTCACTTTAGTAAGATGATTATTAGTTCCATCTATTCTAAAAAATCCAGAATCAACCCCTGCCATCAAGGTCCAATTAGGACCAAGACTTAACACTCTATTCTTAAATCTTAGGCAATTTTTATCATTGTAATCTCTTAATACAAGATTGGCATCTTTTTTATCTAACTCACTTTTCGAAAAGTCAAGCAATTCATTTATTTACTCAGGGGTCGAAGATTCTTTAATAGTCCTATTGTATCTTATTGTAAATGGGAACATCATTGCTATAATCAAGCGTGAGAATTCTTTTTTTTAAATGCCACCCAACATCCTTATCCCACCACTTGGTGATATATCCGTTATATCATTAACAAAAATATTCCGAGTACTTTTCTTTATGTTGATATGCGGCATTAGGCTTGTTTCAGTTAGATCTATGGTGTTGCTTATAAGCACCAATATACAAAATTCCAGATTCGCTGGCTGTAAACCCGGAGGTATTATTGATTTCTTTTTTCAAATAAGGTATTTATCCGGTCACCTTGAAACTGATATAAGAAATTACTGCATACAGATATTTAATGCAGGGGCAGTGTTTAGTTCAACATAACCTCCAATGTAAAGCGTATGCAAGCAACGCTTTATCGGAGACTAATTGTTATAAGCCGTTTTTATTTGTCTGGATGAAAGAAATTATCGTCATTTTTCAGAACTCCTTGCTTAAGAAGATTTAAGATTATTCATAATCAATATTTCTTACATTCAAGTGGTTCGTTTGTATTGCTTTGGTACAATTTAATGATGTCATCTAACAAGTTAGCTCGAATATGATTTCCATCAACTAACTCTTCTTTGGATAAATTTTTGAATCTTTTTATTATCAAATCATGTCCGTCGCCTTTCATAGCCCAAAGCGCTACATCGGGAAAAGCTATAAAAAACCAACTTGGGTATCCCATTGCAATATCAAATGGATTTTCTTTTATTTTTTTTAATGATGGAGCAATATGCTTATGGTCATTATGAAAATCAACTGGAAACGGGTCTTCATAATACTCCTTATTTAAAGTATACTTTAGGATACTAATTTTGTATGGGATTAGAAAATATTGGATTAAATCTTTAAAGTTCTCAGGGATTTCTTTATCACGCAACAGATCATTATAATGCTCTAATTTATCGTCATCAAGTATTTTTTGTTCAAATACACCTGATTTGATTAAGTAGCAATCTTCTTTATTACCTTTTTTTTTTACTAAATAGATTGAACATATTCGTTTTGTTTTAATCACTAAAAAAAAGTCACCTTTGATTCTTCTAAAATGTTTACAGCCCTTAATCTCAAACTTTCTTCAGAAAGCAAGAATTGTTGAGAGTTTACTTCTTCATTCCAACGTTGAAGAGCAATTAATGCGGCCAGAGCTTGTGTTTGCCCACGTGAAAAAATGAAATATGGAATTTCATTTAAGCAATAAAGAAAGTCTTTGGAACCAGGCGAAACTCCCTTATATTTTGCGGTACTAATTAATCCTGAGATTTTATTTGATGTCATTACTTTTTCAAGGACTGTCTTAAACTTACGTTCCCCAAATTCTCGGATGTAAGCTAAAGTTACATATTCAAGAATTTCGTTGAAGTTCATAAGACTTAATTGAGTCAAATTCATAGTCGTTATTTTTAAAATGGCTTATAACATCCTTATATCTCCAATTGGTGATATATCCTTTATATATCATTAACAAAAATATTCCGGGTACTTTTCTTTATGTTGATATGCGGCATTAGGCTTTTCTCCGTTAGATCTATGGTGTTGTTTGTAAGCACCAATATACAAAATTCCCGATTCGCCGGCTATAACCGGGTGGTATTATTGATTACTTTTTCAAAAAGGTATTTATCCGGTCACCTTGAAACTGATATAAGGGAATTACTGCATACAGATATTTAATGCAGAGGCAATGTTTAATTCAACATAGCCTCCAATGTAAAGTCTATGCAAGCAACGCTTTATCGGAGGCTAATTATTGTGTGCTGTTATTTTTTTGCCCTTAAAATAGAGTCAAGTTCAATTCTATTGAAATCAACGATTGCGTATTTTTTAAAATCGACCTCCTTAATCTTGTCTAAAATTGTAACTAATGAACGATATCCCGCATTAGGAGAAGCTTTAATTAATAAAATCTTATAATTTTTTATTCTCAAAAAGCTGTCAATATTTTTAAGGTTAGTTATTTTGTATTCGTTTGTGTATCCGAGAACAACGCTATCCTTGCTCAAAAGATAAGCTGTCAATACAGAATCTGGCTTATTTTTAATCACCGGCGAGGGGATATCAGGAATTTGAATCTCCAGATATTTTGGTTTGGTGTATAAACTATTATTTTCTGGAAGTAATTGATTGAATAAAAATGGAATTCCAATCAATAAGATTATTCCGACTAGAAACAAAATCATAAAGATCTTTCTCTTTCTTCGATTTCCTTCTCTAAAATTTTCTGTAATGCTCATTGTTTTTTATAATTGCACCCAACATCCATATATCACCAATTGGTGATACATCCGTTATATCATTAATAAAAATATTCCGAGTACTTTTCTGTATGTTGATATGCGGCATTAGGCTTGTTTGCGTTAGATCTATGGTGTTGTTTATAAGCACCAATATACAAAATTCCCGATTCGCTGGCTATAAACCGGAAGGTATTATGATTTCTTTTTTCAAAAAGGTATTTATCCGGTCACCTTGAAACTGATATAAGAAAATTACTGCATACAGATATTTAATGCAGAGGCAATGTTTAGTTTAACATAGCCTCCAATGTAAGGCGTATGTAAGCAAAGCTTTATCGGAGGCTAATTGTTAGCTGGCGTTAATTTTTTCTTTTTGACTATCATGAAATCCCCAAATTATAAATATAATCCCAATAATATAAAATATCATAGATGAAATCCATCTACCAAGAGAAACATATAAGAGTGTCATTAATTGGCTAAACATTTTACCAAATGTACTCATTCCGCCAGAGGAAACTCTGTCTATTCCTGTATATTCAGCAAAGATTATCATGAATCCACAAGCTATAAAGAAGAATCCAAACCATATTTTAGATTTACTGTCCTTTCGGGAATCTTTATGTTCTCTATGTGCTTTAAAAAATTCAATTTTCATATTCAAATAAATATCAACTTGTCAATCAACTCCTAAGTCCTTTTTTTAATGCACGCTAACATCCTTATCTCACCAATTGGTGAGATATCCGTTATATCATTAACAAAAATATTCCGGGTACTTTTCTTTATGTTGATATGCGGCATTAGGCTCGTTTCCGTTAGATCTATGGTGTTGTTTGTAAGCACCAATATACAAAATTCCGATTCGTTGGCTATAACCGGGAGGTATTATTGATTACTTTTTTCAAAAAAAGGTATTTATCCGGTCACCTTGAAACTGATATAAGGAAATTACTGCATACAGATATTTAATGCAGAGACAGCGTTTAATTCAACATAGCCTCCAATGTAAAGGGTATGCAAGCAACGCTTCATCGGAGGCTAATTGTTATGGGCTGGGATTTATTAAGCTATTTATATTAAAAGGTTCTAAATTATCAAAAAACAATCGCTTCCTTTTAATTTGGATAATGTCATTTACTATATTATTCTCCGTAAATACGTAATCTACATATGGAAATGCAGAGGAAAAAGCAATATCATAAATATCGGACAATCTAGGTTTTCGATCTCTCATTAAATAGAATTTCCAAAACGTAATCAATAACTGAGACTTTAGACTTTTAATCTTATCAATCTCCAATGGGCTATTTTCTGTAGCATTTACCAACCATGAAGAATGAGTTTTTTGCAATTGCTGTAAAATAACTCTTGCGACAAAGTTTTGAATCTGTTCATTGGTATATTTGCCATTTTTGTTCGGTGGAAAATTCTTTTTTAAATTTAAAATACTCTGTAAAACTAAAGGTTTTGATGTTTCTAAAAATGATATTACTTTTTGATATTTTTCAGAGTTAATCAAATGTTCTAAAAATCTATCCCTTAAATCAAGTTTGATCAAAGAAATAGTTTCGGGCATATTCTCATCTGGGTAATGTGAAATCTCATCAGCTAAAATCATTTCAGATGGCTTTATCATGAAAGTTGGTAATATTCTAAAATCGTTTTTAAATCGGTCAAAATTTACTTTAGACTTCTGAAGTTCATTGATAGTAAAAATTGAAATCCCTAAGAAACATTTCTTTAATATCAGAAATTGAATGAAATTTCTATACGCAGATTCATTTTCAAACAAATCACTTAAAATGCAAGTGTCAACTAAACAAAGGTTATAATTATAGTTTTTTACGGAAATCATATCTGATCTAAGTTAGGGTGAAGTAGTTTTGTTATGCTTGCCTAACATCCTTATATCACCAATTGGTGATATACCCGTTATATCATTAACAAAAATATTCCGAGTACTTTTCTTTATGTTGATATGCGGCATTAGGCTTGTTTCCGTTAGATCTATGGTGTTGTTTATAAGCACCAATATACAAAATTCCCGATTCGCTGGCTGTAACCCGGAGGTATTATTGGTTACTTTTTCAAAAAGGTATTTATCCGGTCACCTTGAAACTGATATAAGGAAATTACTGCATACAGATATTTAATGCAGTGGCAATGTTTAGTTCAACATAGCCTCCAATGTAAGGCGATGTAAGCAACGCTTTATCGGAGGCTAATTGTTACAAGCAGTTTTTATTTCCTAACAGGAGGTGGAGGTGGCGGAATTCTATCCTTATCAGGAATGCCTTTAATATCAGGACGTGGAAAATCACGTCTATCAGGTGGAGGAGGAGGAGGAGGTGGTGGAGGTTTTTCCTCTTCTGCTTTAATTCTCAAATTACTAATCATCATCAAAGGATTAAATAATCCTGCGTCACAAGCATAATTTTTAATTTGTTGTTGTCTCATTGATTTAAGCTATTATAACGTTATAATTATTTCTTATATATATATCCGTATCCCGGTCACTTTTTAGCTTTAGTTTCTTCGATTCATTAAGCATTATTTCTCCAGAAGTTCTTAAGCTTTTAATCTGCCTGTCATATAGTTCAAAAAATTTATTAAACGCAACCTTCTCATCAACTGTATTTGTTTCATATTGATACCATAATTTTTCGTATTCAAACTGAACTTCTTCTAAAACCGTTAACCTTTCTGCTAATTCCTTTATTCTTTTATCATATGCGAGTAAGGGTTTTATTGCTAATAATATATTAGACGTAGCAATCAAAATACTCCAAAGCCAGGGAACAATGTTCCAGATCACCCATGCAGAAACGCTTGTTAATGATAAAATAGTAAGGAAGATGTTAATCGCAAAGCTGGTTTTTTGGAAATCATTTAAAAGATATCCGATATAAATACATTTAAACTTCGAATTCACAAGGTTTGTCCAAATTCGGTCTCTTATCATGTTAGTATCATTTTTGATTTTTAATATGCTTGCCCAACATCCTTATATCACCAATTGGTGATATACCCGTTATATCATTAACAAAAATATTCCGGGTACTTTTCTTTATGTTGATATGCGGCATTAGGCTTGTTTCCGTTAGATCTATGGTGTTGTTTGTAAGCACCAATATACAAAATTCCCGATTCGCCGGCTATAAACCCGGAGGTATTATTGATTTCTTTTTTCAATGTTTAGTTCAACATAGCCTCCAATGTAAAGCGTATGCAAGCAAAGCTTTATCGGAGGCTAATTATTGTGCCCAGTTTTTTTAGAGATATTAATTTAAATTCTTTATCGGTCGAAATAAGTACATTTTCTTTTATTTCATCAAGATACAAGTCTCTGATTTCAGCTAATAAATCTAGTTTAACTTCGTGAATTATTGATTTTTCTTGTTTGTCAATATATAAAAGCATTTTTCCTTTTCCTATTAATATTATGTTATCGTCTAGAAAAATCAGATAACTTAAATTATGTTCTGATTTATATTTCGAAATATCTAATTCCCAATGTTTGTTCAATAAACTATTTTTATATGAGTAATATTCTATTACGCTCGGAAATGATACTGCAAATTCATTATCCTTAAAACTAAAACCACTTGAAGTATTATTCCAGTCTTTAAAAAATGTATGAATAAATGTTATATTCAAATCATTACTAAGGTAGTATAAATTATAATATGTTTCTTGGTCGTAGCTTAAAAATGATATTAAATTTTCATCTTGGTTAATTTTTGGTAAAATAGTTCCGTCTTCTGCTTTTGTTTTGCTGATAACTTTATAATCTTCCGATAGCAAGACTAATTCCCATTTCTGTGAACTTCCAAGAAATATTTTCTTTGACGGCAGATATTCGATTTGATCTAAATCCCAGTCTTCTTGTAAATCAATAGAATATTTTAGTTGAAAAGATACTTGCTCAATAACCAACAATTTATTATCAACAGTTGGTATTATTATATTACCATTTTTGTCAAAGCTAAAATTCCTAATATTTGAAACATCTATTGCTGTAATTCTATCAATTATCAGCTCTCCTTCGAGCAACAGATACTTTATAAGCTTAGCATTTTTAGTCAAACCAATAAACCAATCTGATTTAGTCGGACTTTGCTTTAGGAAAAATATTCTTTCAAACTCATAATTTGTTGTTGAAATGGGCTCAACCTTATGTGAAATTAATTCAGAATATTTTTCTTTGAAATGCTTTAGAATATTCTCTCTACGCCCTTGTTTAGCTAAATAATAAGGTGTTTGATAACTGCTGTCCTTTTGCCAAGGACAACCATTTTTGTAAGCAAAATCAAAAACTAAAGGAAGGTCTAGCCAAGCAAGTTTATGTAATAATGTACTTTTGTGTTCATCTTCTCCATTTATTTCAATCTTGTGCATCAAATAAACTTTTATACATTCAATAGATTTGCATTCTAAATATTGGGGGCGTGCTTCATTAATTTTTGCACCAAAAGATAATAACAAGTCAACCACATCTACTTTATCTTGACTTGTTGCAAGAAAAAGTTCTCTATCATTCATTGTTGCACCATTATCAAGAAGATATTTGGCTATTTCTAAATTCTTAGCCCAGCAAAGAGGTGTTGCGTACATTCCACTTCGTTCAGCATTTACTTTTGCTCCATTTTCGACCAAAAATTTCATCATTTCAAAGTTCCCATATAATGAAGCTATATGCAAAGGTGTATCATCCATCCAACCTTTAAGAAATATTTCAGAAGGATTTTGCCTTAAATGTTTTTTAGCTTCATCGTTCTTCTGCTCTTTTATCAGAGTGAAGATTTCAGGTGTTTTTGTATGGTCTGTCTGATAAATGTTCATTCCTTTAGTGTTGTCTTAAAATTGGGCCCAACATCCTTATATCACCAATTGGTGATATATCCGTTATATCATTAACAAAAATATTCCGAGTACTTTTCTTTATGTTGATATGCGGCATTAGGCTTTTCTCCGTTAGATCTATGGTGTTGTTTGTAAGCACCAATATACAGAATTCCCGATTCGCCGGCTATAAACCCGGAAGTATTATTGATTACTTTTTTCAAATAAGGTTTTTATCCGGTCACCTTGAAACTGATATAAGAAAATTACTGCATACAGATATTTAATGCAGAGGCAGTGTTTAGTTCAACATAACCTCAAATGTAAAGCGTATGCAAGCAACGCTTTATCAGAGGCTAATTGTTATGCAGCGTTTATTTTTTATCAATCATATTTTCAATGAGTTTTAAGAAGTCCTTTTTCCTGCCAATGTAATAATTGGCGATAAAATAAGTCTGGATAATATTAACAAGTAATAGTCCTAATCCAATGTAAAAATTCAACTTAATCATTAGAAACAAGCTAAATAGAGTCAAAAAAAGAACATTTGTTATAAAAATCCATTGATAATAATAGTTAATTAATAGACACAATGTATCCTCTTTTAATTCTCCGTCAATTTTTAATACTATCCTGCGTTGCAAGAAATGCTTATGCTGATGGTAAATTACAAATTTTCCAAATTGTAGTTTTCCAAAATAATCGGATTTTGTAATCCAGGGATTTATCCGAAAATCATTGTGATCGACAGTTAAATCTACAAGATTAACAAACTCCTTGTAAAACTTATCAAAGTCCTTAATTTTATATGTAATAGCTCTTCTCAAATCTTCAAATCATTATCGTCATGCGTTTTTTTTAAATGCTGCCTAACGGTTCTAATATGTGTGGTGAGGGATTCAAGGCACTTCACTATCAAACCGCTATGCTGCTTATTAAATGCTTTAAAGTTCAAATTTACCAAATCGCCGCATCACGTTTATTGTTAATACCTGTACTTTTTACCAAATAATTATCTATGTGTTTTTGTTCAACCTGTATTAATTGTTTTTCCAATATCTAATACATTTTCAATCCTTTCCTTTGACATGTTTTCGAATGAATCAATGTTGATGAATTTTATCTTTACCCCTTTTGAGCTAAAATTTCCATTTAGTAACTTTTCAAAATCCTTTACATTACTTGCAAAATAATTCAAAGAATTTGATTCATATAACTCTGTATGGATAAAAACTATTAAATATGCGTTAGTTTTCTCTTTAATCTTTGATTTGTATAATTCTAATTTTGCAGATAATTGATTGAGTAATTCCATTGAATAATGATAACTCACGTTGTTTTCAAAATATTTTATCTCTAATACTTTGTCATCTATTGATTTCATTGGTGAATTCAAAACAAAGTCATATTCAAAAGAATCTAATCGTTGACTATTTTTTATTCTGTATTCTTCGGAGAAGAACTTTTGTAAAAGCTCTTGAAACTTCTTCTCAATACCTAACATTCGTGATACATAGTTTTGCTTCTGTTTTTCATGATTTTCAGCTTCTTGTATCCCAACTTTTGTATTTTGCTTAATTATTTCTCCTTCCTTCTCAATAATCTTATTTAAATTATAATCTTGTTCAATCTTCCTTCTTTTTTCTTCTAAGTCATAGTCGTCCATTAAATCCAACTTTTCTTGCTTTCTATTCCATTTTCGAAATCCTTTATAAAATAAAAAAAGTCCTAATGAAAAAATCAATAAGGATATCAATGGAATTATATATCGAAGGCTTATTACAATGTCATATTTTGTATTAATCAGATTCTTGGAAAATTCAGCTAAAGAGTTGTAATCATTGTTGCTAATTATTAGTCCAAAAGAATTGCTTAAATATGCAAATGGAATAGAAACTGAAATTGAAATCAAAACAATTCCAAGCGAAACAAGAAATTTATTTATATCACTGTAATCAATATTTTTCATTTTTCCATTGTATTGGTGTTAACGGTGGCGGTATATTTTCGGGCGGCATTAGGAACTGATTTCCTTTCTGCCGTTAAGAACCTGAATAGGAATTGCAAACCTTTCAAGTTGCGCATCTCTGCTGACTGAAATATACCGCATGTGTGCGCCCTGCATGAGCAGCGCGCACACTTGTTGTAAGCTCTGGAAAAAGTCGAAAAATACTAATAAAAGAGCATTATAACAAGTGTGTATTTTTCCGGAGGGTGTAAGTCCCTTATGCGCCGGGTAACGACCGGAAGCATTAGCAAGTGGCAAGGTGGTTTATCGCGAGGTATGCACTAAAGGAAGCCAAACGGCAAAATCCGGTACTGACGAACAGGAATGGTATATGAGGCTATAGAGCAAGGGACAAGCAAGCACATCATTGCAACGTCCTATTTTGGTAATGTTTGCCCCATAGTAGATACCGCAGGAATTGGAGGAAGGAAAAAGCTTTTACCGGGGGAGATCTGTATCTAGTTTCGTTCTACTAGGCATACAGAAGTCAGCAGATGCCATAGTAGGCGAGGCATTGTCCGTTCATGGCATGAACCGAAGACAGTCTGTGGCGCACG
>JAEYWD010000108.1 GCA_023429135.1 Bacteroidota bacterium
AGTCGAATTTTACTCATTTTCAAGTATGGAAATAAAAACCGTAAATTAAACACAAATATAAATATTTAGAAATTACTTTATACTTTATTATAAACCGCAACTTCTTCAATTGTTAAAACTATAAACAAGGAAAACAAAAAAATTCCCTTGTTTCGGGGAAATTTTAAAAAACATGCTTATTTATTTGAAATAACATTTGCAGTTAACTGAAAGTTTTATATTTTTGCAGCCTGATTTTTAATAACAGAGTAAAATTCAAAGGAATGTACGCAATAGTTGACATAGCAGGCCAGCAATTTAAAGTAGAAAAGGACCAGGAGGTTTTTGTTCACCGTCTGGAAAGTGAAGAAGGTGCGCAAGTATCGTTCGACAAAGTGTTACTGGTGGAAGATGGAAGTGACGTTAAAGTTGGCGCTCCGGTAGTAAGCGGGGCATCGGTTTCTGCTAAAATTGTAAGCCACATGCGTGGTGACAAAGTTCTTGTCTTCAAGAAAAAAAGAAGAAAAGGATACCAGAAAATGAACGGACATCGTCAGGATCTTACTAAAATTGTAATCGAAAGCATTACTGCATAACCATAAAAATATTTTTGCACAATGGCACACAAAAAAGGCGCGGGTAGTTCGCGCAACGGTAGAGAATCGGAAAGTAAACGATTAGGCGTAAAATTGTTTGGCGGACAGTTTGCTAAAGCTGGCAATATCTTGGTTCGTCAGCGTGGTACTGTTCATTACCCTGGTTTAAATGTTGGTATTGGACGCGACCATACATTATTTGCACTCATCGACGGAGTTGTTGAATTTAAGACTAAACAGGGCGACAAATCTTTTGTATCTGTTGTTCCGTTTACTGCATAAAAAATATACGTTAAGACATTTTCTCCTGAAATGTTTACTTTTGTAAATGTTTCAGGAGATTTTTATTTTAAAGCTTTTAGTCGATAGCTTTCAGTCCATAGCTCTAATGCATTTGAAGGGGTTAGGCTGTTGGCCATGGACTATCGATCATGGACTATCGACTTTTAACATTTTTCACCATGCTCACCATCAAACAAATTACAGAAAATAAAGAGGCCGTACTTGAGCGTTTGGCTGTAAAGAATTTTAAGAATCCCGCACTTGTTGAAGAGATAATTGAACTCGACAGCAACAGGAAAAAGATTCAGTTTCAGGGCGATTCCCTTCAGGCGGAACTGAATAAAATTGCCAAAGAAATTGGAGGCCTGATGAAAAGCGGTAAAGCTCAGGAAGCCGAACAACTCAAAAAGCGCAATGCGGAAATCAAAGAAGAAACTGCCAAAATTAGTCAGGATCTTGCCGCAACAGAAGAGAAATTAAATGCTCTTTTGGTTCAGTTGCCTAATCTTCCCCATGCTTCGGTTCCTGTTGGCAAAAGCGCCGAAGATAATGTAGTAGTTCGTTCTGGTGGCGAAATACCGCAGCTTGGTGAGAAAGCGTTGCCTCATTGGGAACTGGCAAAGAAATATGATATCATCGATTTCGAACTTGGTACTAAACTTACAGGTGCCGGTTTTCCTGTATATAAAGGTAAAGGAGCTAAATTGCAAAGGGCGCTTATCAATTTTTTTCTGGAAGAAGCCACTGCAGTAGGATACCGAGAATTTATGCCTCCGCTGATGGTAAACGAAGATTCCGGTTTTGGAACCGGTCAGTTACCCGATAAGGAAGGCCAGATGTACCATGTTACACTCGATAATTTTTACCTTATACCAACTGCTGAAGTGCCGGTTACCAATATTTTCCGCGATGTGATTGTAAGTTCCTCGGAGCTTCCCATAAAAGCAACTGCTTATACACCTTGTTTCCGTCGTGAAGCAGGTTCGTATGGCAAAGATGTTCGTGGCTTAAACCGTCTTCATCAGTTCGATAAAGTTGAGATTGTTCAGGTTGCACATCCTTCAAAATCTTATGATATTCTGGAAGAAATGGTAGCCCATGTGGAAGGCCTCGTTAAAAAGCTTGGTTTACCATACCGTATTCTAAGACTTTGCGGAGGCGATATGAGTTTTACTTCAGCCCTCACTTACGATTTCGAAGTATTTTCATCGGCGCAGCAACGCTGGCTCGAAGTGAGTTCGGTTTCCAACTTTGAATCGTTTCAGGCCAACCGGTTAAAACTCCGTTTCCGTGAAGAAGCTGATAAAAAAACAATGTTAGCTCATACGCTCAACGGTAGTGCACTTGCCTTACCGCGTATAGTAGCGGCTTTGCTTGAGAATAACCAAACTGAAAAAGGAGTTAAATTACCGGAGGTTTTGGTGCCGTTTGCAGGGTTTGAGTATATAGATTAAGACCTCACCCCCGGCCCCTCTCCAATTGGAGAGGGGAGCAAGAACCCCTTTAATGATAGAATTTATAATAAAGCCTGATAGGTTTTTGGACATATCAGGCTTTTGTATTTCTGTGGACCGAGGTCAGTCGACCGTTGACTATTTCTACTTCTTAAACTTCAATTCGTAAGCCACCACATTGTCCTTAAAAAATGTAGGAACCAGTAGTATATCCTTTTCCTTTATATATTCAATGTCGGCAGCATTAATTTGCAGAGGAGTAGTATCCAGCAAAAGCTTGGGTTGTTGTCCTTCTTTAATTTCGTAAACATGTCCCTGCCAATCCGAAATCAAAAATGTGCCTTTACCGGTTGGAACAATTCCATCAATTCCTACAGTTTTATCCACAAAGGTTTTGATTGTTTTTGTAGCAACATCAATAGATACAGCCTTATCAGCAAGACCAGCATATAAAGTATTTCCCTGGGCATAAACTCCGTTTATGTTTTTTAATTCGTCTTTTTTAAGAAATAGTTCTACTTTGCCTTTCTTGAGAGTATAGATAGCATTGTCGCCCATATCGGAGAAATAAACCGTTCCGCTTTTGTCAACAGTAACATCATTCAGTTTTTTGGAACCTTCCACAGGATATTTGTTCAAAATCTCACCTTTCTTGATATCAATTTCCACGAGTTCGGTAATATCTGTCACATAGAGTTTGCCTTTGTAAACACCCATTCCTTTAGGAGCGCTTAAACCTTTAATCCATTGGGCTTCTGTTACATCTCCCCGCATGTTCACCTTCGAAATAAAACCATTACCGTCCTTTTCCCAAGGATTCATGTTTACGTTCGACACATATAAAATATCGTTATCACTGTCGTAGGCTACCGATTCGGGCGTTTTCAGATCTTTTTTGGTTTCCCAGATAGTCACCAGGCGTTCATCCTGAACCTTCTGCTGGGCAATTAATGAAAGCGAAAAACTGCATAGCATTGCTGTAAGCAAGAGTGCGGATTGATAAATCTTTTTCATTTTGGTCGATTTTATGTTATTGATTTGCTTCTATAAACAATATTAATAAGAAAAATGCTTAAAAAATTGCGAAGATTTAATTCATATTTTTTTTAAATCAAAAAATAGATACCTTTGCACCCGGTTTCGCGGATGTGTCGTAATTGGTAGCCGAGCCAGACTTAGGATCTGGTGCCGGAAGGCGTGGGGGTTCGAGTCCCTTCATCCGCACACTACAAACAGCCTTACTAACTTTCGAAATGGTGTTAGTTAAGGCTTTTTTTTCAAAATAATTCAGTAAATTTATTTTTTAATTTTTCCACGAATGAATATTGTTAAGGAGCAAATAGACGATTTAAACGCGGTGTTGAAAGTTCGTATCTCGAAAGAGGATTACGAACCAAAGGTGACAAAAACTTTAACTGATTACAGAAAGAAAGCACGTTTGGATGGATTCAGACCGGGCAATGCGCCTATGGGACTTATACAGAAAATGTACGGAAAGCAGGTGATGCTCGAAGAAGTAAACAAACTTTTATCCGAATCGGTTACCAAATACCTGAACGACGAAAAGATTCACATTCTTGGCGATCCCCTTCCAAGTGAAAAGGAACAACCTGTTATCGATTTTGATACCCAAACTGAATTTGACTTTGCTTTCGACCTCGGTTTATCCCCCGAATTCGAACTTAACCTCTCCTCAAAAGATAAACTCACACAATACGAAATAACTCCAGCCGAAAAAATTACCGAAACTTACCTCGACAGCTACCTTCGTCGTTATGGTTCGTTCAAGACCGTTGATGTTGTTGAAGATGGTAAAGAATCTCTTACCGGTAACTTTGTTGAATTAGACGAAAACGGAGTTGTAAAAGAAGAAGGTTTGGTTACCGAATCATCGGTAATTTACCTCGAATTCATGAAAGACGAAGATGCCAAAAAAGAATTCATGGGCTTAAAAGCTGAAGATGTTGTTTCTTTCAATCTTCGTAAAGCCTATCCGAACGACGTTGAACTTGCTTCAATTCTTCACAAAAAGAAAGAAGAAGTTGGTTCAATCGATTCAAATTTCCAGTTTACAATTAAAGCACTGAGCCGTTTCGAAAAAGCCAATCTCGATCAGGAACTTTTCGATAAAGTTTTTGGTGAAGGCGATGTAAAGTCGGAAGAAGAATTCAAGGAAAAAATTCAGGAAGAAATCAAGCACAACCTGCAACGTGAGAGCGAATATAAATTCCGCGTTGATGTTAAGGAAGCGCTGCTTTCGAAAGTAAGCTTCAAGCTTCCTGAGGAATTCCTCAAAAGATGGATTTTCTCCATTAATGAAGGAAAATATACCCAGGAACAGATTGATCAGGATTTCCCTAAATTCATGAACGACCTGCGCTGGCAGTTGCTTCAGAATAAGGTAATCCGAGAACACGACCTCAAGGTAAGCGATGAAGAACTTGTTGAATTCTCAAAATACATTACCCGTATGCAGTTTGAGCAATACGGATTACATAATGTCCCCGAAGAAAACATCGACAATTATGCTAAAGAAACCTTGAAAC
The DNA here is from genome assembly GCA_023429135.1 of Bacteroidota bacterium. GTDB lineage: Bacteria > Bacteroidota > Bacteroidia > Bacteroidales > JAAUTT01 > JAAUTT01. Next base: position 4,858 of record JAEYWD010000108.1, read on the forward strand.
GTCCTGAAGAAAGAAAGCGCATGCTGGAAAAAATTTACGAGGATAAAGTAATCGATTTCGTAAAAACTCTGATTACTGTTGAAAGCAAGGTAATTTCCAGCGAAGATTTTGACAAATTAATGGAAGCCAATAACGAGCAATAATTGTTATTAAATTGATGTTTTAAGTTGAATTAAGTCTTACTCATTAATTTTCAGGAAATGAATTATCAGGATGAATTTCAGAAATACGCCACCAAAGAACGTGGTATCAATAGTTTAACACTGCATAAATATCAGTCGGTATACGCCAATTATATATCGCCAACCATTATTGAGGAACGTCAGATGAATGTTGCCTCTATGGACGTATTCTCCAGGTTAATGATGGACAGAATTATATTTTTAGGCTTACCAATTGATGATTATGTTGCAAATATAGTTCAGGCACAGTTATTGTTCCTCGATTCCGTAGATCCTCACAAGGATATTCAGATCTATTTCAATACTCCGGGCGGTGCGGTTCACGCTGGTTTGGCAATTTACGACACCATGCAGTGGATCAACTCCGATGTAGCCACCATTTGTACAGGTATGGCTGCTTCTATGGGCGCAGTATTGTTAACTGCCGGAACAAAAGGAAAAAGATCTGCCTTATATCATTCCAGGATTATGATACATCAGCCAATGGGTGGAGCTCAGGGACAAGCTACCGATATGGAAATCACCCTGAAGGAAATTTTGAAGCTGAAGAACGAATTATATAAAATTATTTCTGACCATAGCGGCCAACCTGTTGATAAGGTTGAGAAAGACGCTGATCGTGATTACTGGATGCGTGCTGACGAAGCAAAAGCATATGGTATGATTGATGAAGTGCTGAATCGTCAGAAAACCAAAAAGAAATAGAAAGGCATAAAATGGACAAATGTTCCTTTTGCGGGCGTGAGAAGAAATATACAAATCTGCTTATTGCGGGAATTTCCGGGCATATTTGCGATGCTTGTGTTGAACAGGCTCATACAATTGTTGAAGAGGAATTAAACCAGCGCACCGGCTTTGATATCAGTCGGATTAAACTCAGTAAACCTGCTGAAATCAAGAAATTTCTTGATATGTATGTAATTGGTCAGGATACTGCCAAAAAATATCTTTCGGTTGCGGTTTACAATCATTATAAGCGTTTAATTCAGGGAAAACCCACTGATGACGATGTTGAAATTGAAAAGTCGAACATTGTTTTTGTTGGAGAAACCGGGACAGGCAAAACTTTACTTGCCAAAACCATTGCGCGTCAGTTGCATGTTCCCTTTACCATTGTGGATGCTACTGTTTTAACAGAGGCCGGATATGTGGGCGAAGATGTTGAAAGCATTCTTTCGCGTTTACTCCAGGTAGCCGATTACAATGTTGAAGCCGCTGAAAAAGGAATTGTTTTTATCGACGAAATAGATAAAATTGCAAGGAAGGGCGATAATCCCTCCATTACCCGTGATGTATCAGGCGAAGGTGTTCAGCAGGGTTTGCTTAAACTTCTCGAAGGATCTGTTGTAAATGTTCCACCACAAGGCGGACGTAAACATCCCGAACAGAAAATGATCCAGGTGGATACCAAAAACATTCTGTTTATTTGCGGTGGCGCTTTCGAAGGAATTGAACGCAAAATTGCCCAGCGTCTTAACACAACCGTTGTTGGTTATAATGCATCACGCAAGTCGGATATTATCGATCGCAGTAATTTACTGCAATATATTGCTCCACAGGATTTACGTTCATTTGGTTTGATTCCCGAAATCATCGGTCGTTTACCGGTTCTAACCTATCTGAATCCATTGGACAGAGAGGCTCTGCGCCGTATTCTCACCGATCCGAAAAATGCTATTATCAAACAATATAAAAAGCTCTTCAAGATGGATAACATCGATCTTGAATTTGATAACGAAGTGCTCGATTATATTGTCGATAAAGCCTTGGAATACAAGTTGGGAGCCCGCGGATTACGCTCTATCTGCGAAATTATTATGATGGATGTGATGTTCGAAATGAATTCGGAAGAGGATAACAAACTTCGGATTACATTCGACTATGCCCGCCAGAAACTTGAAAGCGACGAAGCACGCCGTTTGAGAGTTGCTTAGTCAGGCTAACTGAAAGAAAAAAGGTAAAAAGATTTGCATTTTCAAAAAAATAATTCTTTTTTTGTAACACATTAAAAGTAAAAAAATGATCAGAACTCAAAATTGGTGGTGGTGGCACAGTACTTATTCCCAAAAGGAAGTGAGGAGTTAGCCCTATATCCAATTTTATA
>JAEYWD010000092.1 GCA_023429135.1 Bacteroidota bacterium
GAATTTCCGCAGAAACATTTCAGAAGCAGGTTATGAGTTTGTTTACAATATCAGTTGCCACTTCGGCTTTTGTTTTTAACTCAAATTTCTGAATATTATTGTTTTTATCAATAATAGTTATTTTGTTCGTGTCGACCTGAAATCCTGCACCCGGATCGTTAAGCGAGTTGAGTACTATAAAATCGAGGTTTTTCGATTTCAGCTTCTTCTGGGCGTTTTCAAGTTCGTCGTTGGTCTCGAGAGCAAAACCTACTAACACCTGTTTAGGTTTTTTAAGCTGGCCTAGATCTGCTGCAATATCGGTGGTAGGTTTCAATTCAAGAACATAATTTACCTTCTCCCGTTTCACTTTTTTGGGTAGAGGATTTACAGGAGTAAAATCAGCAACGGCGGCCGATAGTATTGCGGCATCCATATGCAGAAACCGGGTGCTGCAAACTTCGTGCATTTCGTTGGCACTCGATATTTTAATTAGCTGAATGTTTGGGTGCTGCGGTTTTATTGAAACGGGCCCGCTTACCAAAATCACAATGGCGCCACGATTAGCAAGTTCTTCAGCAATGGCAAATCCCATCTTTCCCGAGGAGTAGTTGCCGATAAATCTCACCGGATCAATTGCTTCATAGGTGGGTCCTGCGGTAACCATAATTTTTTTGTGAAGCAGATCCTTCACATTCTTTGTTTTCCCTGCAAAGTGTTCGGCCAGGGCTTTAACAATATTTTCCGGTTCTTCCATACGGCCTTTTCCTTCGAGTCCACTGGCCAATTCACCAGTAGCCGGCTCGATAATGATATTTCCGAATGATTTGAGTACGGATAAATTTCTTGTTGTTGTTGGGTGCGAAAACATGTCGAGATCCATAGCTGGAGCTACGAAAACTTTACAACGTGCGGAAAGGTACGTTGTAATCACAAGGTTATCGGCAATGCCATTTGCCATTTTACCAATGGTATTGGCTGTAGCGGGGGCAATAAGATAAGCATCGGCCCACAGTCCTAAATCGACATGACTGTTCCAATCGCCGTTTTCGGGGTTGAAAAAATCAACCAGAATTGGATTTTTCGAAAGCGTTGCTAAAGTTAAAGGAGTAATAAATTCTTTGGCCAAGGGTGTCATCAGTACTTTAACTTCAGCACCTTCTTTAACCAGCATACGGACAAGAATAGCAGCCTTGTAAGCTGCTATACTGCCGGTTACGGCCAATAATATTTTCTTTCCTTTAAGAAGCATCAGGCATTCTTTGCAGGATTGCGATGGTAAACTTCACCATCAATAAATTCCTGAACTGCAATAAGAGTCGGTTTTGGAAGACGTTCGTAGAACTTAGAAATTTCTATCTGTTCACGGTTCTCAAAAACTTCCTCAAGATTATCGGTATAGTATGCAAATTCTTCCAGCTTCCTGTTTAATTCCTGTTTCATTTCAACACTGATCTGATTTGCTCTTTTAGCTATAATCATAACAGTTTCATAAACATTTCCAACTGGTTCTTCAATTTTATCCAAATCACGGGTGATTGTGGAACCTGGAGCTTTTGTTTTTTTGTAATCCATTATATTTAAAATTTAATGTTTCTTATTTTACGTATTCCTGTGAATCTTCATAAATATTTTTGGCTTCCCGAACATATTTGCTTGTAGGAAACTCTGCTATAAACGAATAATACTCATCTATGGTTGCCTGAAATCTCTCTTTTTGTTTCGCTGCAATACTCTTCTTTGCCATGAGATAATTCGATTGAAGCACTAAAAATAACAATTCTTCCCGGTATTTAGTATTTGGATACTCGGTTAAACTTGAGTTAAGGGCGATTATTGAAGCTTTGTAATCTTCGAGATCGTAATATAGTTTGGCGTTTTTATACGATTTATCCACCAGTTTATCTTCCAGGTCGGCAATATATTTTCTTGATTCGTCAACGTGTTTACTGCCTGGATGTTTCTGAATATAGAGATTAAATGCATCAATGGCTGCATAGGTATTTTCCTGGTCGAGTGAAGGCCTTGGACTGGTGAGGTAATAGCAATATGCCGACAAATATTGGGCTTCATCAGCAAATGGAGAATAGGGATAATTCTCGAAAAAGTTTTTTAAGTAATGACCGGCGAGAATATAATCTTTTTGCCTGTAATAGCTCAAAGCATGATAATACGAAACAGTGTCCGACTTATCAGTTCCCTTGAAAACAGGTACTATTTGTTCAAAGATGGTTGCCGCACGAACGTATTCCTCTGCGTTGTAATATTCAAAAGCTTTTTTGTATTTGAGTTTATAGTCGGAACTCTTTAATATTTTTTCGTACTTACCGCAGGAAAATAGCGTAACTATAAGAAAGCCAATTAATAATATCTGTTTCTTCATTCCGTAAAATATTGTGCAAATGTACATTAAATAGTAAAATAACAAGAAATAAAATTACTATTAACAACGAATCGCTCAAAAAAATATTCCAAAAATGCTGTTCATGAATAGTTAAAAAAACTTAACTGGTTAAGATTAAGAATTCTCTGAACCTGATTTTATCTTTTTCCCAATATTTCAAAGATTTTTCCGGACAAAAATTAATAAGGAATTATCTTTTCAACCTTATATTTTCTGATATGATGTTTGATTATTTTTTGAACATCGCGGTTGTCTCTTGCCATTTTGATACAATCGCACAGACTTTCGGGGCCTGAATAGGAGAATTCGCGGCTGATATATCCAAAGCCGAGATATTTTCCGTTTTTTATCTGCACAACCGACATTTCGCCGTTGTTACGTCCTTTATCCAATACAAAAAAGCTTTTTGTGTCGTATTCAAAATACGAGAGCGCTTTCTTTACCTTTGCGTTATAGGCTTCGGGCGATTCGTCACCGCAGCATGCGCCACTGCATTCGCCCAACTGATGCTGAAAACAGGCTCCATTGCTTTTGTACAATCCGCATAACTTTTGACAAAGATGATAACGCTGAACCAGGAATGTAATGAATTCTTTGGCTTCGGTGTTGGAATTAAATGATGTAATGGGATCGGAAACGCTTACAGCATTGTTTTCGATAGTTAGCCGCATATAACCGTTTTCGTCGGTATACTGATAAATGCCACAATGTGTTGGTGTTCGCCTCTGTGCTGTATTGAACCGCGGTTTGTGTCTTTTTATCTCTTCCGATTCCAGTAGCAAAGCGACCAATTCACTGCCTGTAACTTCGTAATCAATACTCACCACCTGACTCTTCATGTTTATGGCCTTTTGGGTAGTATTGTTGCTGAAGTGCGATATTACTCTTGTTTGAATGTCGTTGCTTTTTCCTATATATATAATATCCCCTTTTTCATTAAAAAAGTAATAAACTCCCGTTTGCCCTGGTAACTTAGCAATACAGGATGTATCGAACATAGGATGAAGGCTCTGTAAACTGATAGATTGCGGTTGAAACAGGCTGTTTTTGGCATTGCCTTCTACTGATAACAATATATCGAAAAGCAGGGAGGTGGCATGAGCATCGCCCATGGCACGGTGTCTTCCGTTAATTGTAATTCCTAATTCGTCGCATAAGTTGCCAAGGCTGTACGATCTTTTACCTGGAATTATTTTGCGACTCAGCTTTACGGTGCAGAGCGTGTTTCTTTTATAATCGTAACCTAAACGGGCAAATTCTTCTTTAATAAAACGATAATCAAAATTAGCGTTGTGCGCCACAAATACACACCCTTCGGTCATCTCAACCACTTTACGGGCCACTTCATAAAATCTGGGAGCATCGGCAACCATTTCGTTCGAGATGCCGGTTAAACTGGTAATGTGATAAGGGATTGATTTCTCAGGATTGATAAGCGTTGTGAATTGATCAATTATTTTACTGCCATCGTGAATGATAATAGCTATTTCGGTAATCTTTTCAAACTTGGGACTGCCACCTGTAGTTTCTATGTCGATTATTGCATACATAAAAGAAAAATAGAGGTGAAAATTATAGAAAAGAATGAAAATGAGATAGGGAAAACTTTATCATTTGTTAACAATAGCTGTTGATTTAATAACATGATCTAGAAACTGACCACCGATACATGTATTTGTAAATCATTACCGCCAGCGAAATTTTAGTAAAACTTTTTAAAACATTTTTATTGCTTTCTATAAAATGCGTTTATTTTTGTGCGATAAATATTTCAAATTAAAATTCTGGGTCAAGACATCAACATGCTACTATCTACATTTCCCGGTAATTTATCAGTCAAACTGGGAGTTAAGCCAAATAACTTTATTATTGTAATCAATCAGCCCGATAACTATTTTGGGCTGTTGAACGATTTACCATCAGGGGTAAAGTTTTTCCAGGTAGAAGATAATATGATGGTTGATGCTATTCATATCTTTGTTCGAAGTCAGCACGAATTAATTCACGAACTTTTTGCTTCCAAACCTTTGCTGAAAGAAGACGGTAAGCTTTGGATCTTTTATCCTAAAAAAGCCTCCAGGGTGCGTACCGATTTGGATAACAACTTTCTTATCCGGTTTGCAGACGACATTCATCTTGTTAATATTCAGCTTACCGATTTTGATGAGATGTGGACCGGTATGGAGTTCAAAGTAAAAAAATACGGAAGCAGTTAACACCTGGTTGACAAACTCAGCTATCCTTTCATCATTTTCATCTTCATTTGGGCAACGTCGCGCTTAAGGTTAGCAACTGTTTTTATAAGTTCGCTACTGGGCAGAGCTGGTTCCGGTAATTCCGAGCTGATATAGTTCACAAATTTCCAGACCTCCTTAATTTCGGAAAGAGTAACATCGAAAGGCTCGTAAATGGGGTTTAGCGAATAAAGCCGTAGTTTTCCTTCTTTCTCTATCAGGTTCTCAACTATTTTAAAAACAATACCTTCGTCGACAGTAAAAATGATATAACCATAACCTGTGAGCAGTGTATTCCAATCTTGTACAAACTCACTTGTAACCCATGATCCGTCGGGGATAGGAAGCATCGAGTCGCCTTTCAACTGGAAAGTACGGTATTTTTTGTTTTTGGAAAGAAAAGGCAGTTGAAAAGTGGGAAGTTCTTTAATAAATTCTGGGTCAGCAAAGCCTGTGGCATAACCTGCTTTGACTTTTTCGGGCACAAGCTCAATGTTATCTTCGTTTTCTTTACTGATAGTGGTAGCTAGAACCCTTAAGTTGCTACCTTTTATAAATACATCGTTGCCCCTTTCAAGTTCCGAAAACTGGAATTCGGAAAGCTTACTCAAATCGATTGTGACGAGAGTGTCGATAGCAATTTTGTAAAATTTAGAGAATGCAATAAGGACTTCGAGGCTGGGTTGAGCAATACCATTTTCGTAACCGCTCAGGGTGGAGCGTTTCATGTTCAGGGCAATGGAAATTTCGTCCTGAGTGCGTCCGCGACGCTTGCGCAATAGTTTAATGTTGTTAGTGAAGTACATAAGGGTCAAAATTAATTACACAACAAATTTTTACCAGAAGGCCGAAAGTGCTTCAGTGGATTATAGAGGCTGTATGAAACAGGATGGTTTCATACAGCTCTATAGTCCTTTTAAGCTTGTTTGTTTATTTTAATCCCTTATTTAGCTTTTGTTAGAAAAGTTTTTCTAAGGGAACATAAGCCATATCGAATGCCTTGGATACGTTTTCGTAAACACATTCGCCCTTGTACAGGTTTACACCTTTGAAGATAGCCTGCGAACGACGGGCAGCTTCTTCAACACCATACTCGGCAATCATTAATCCATAAGGCAGCGTAACACTGGTTAAAGCCTGTGTTGATGTAAGAGCTACAGCACCGGGCATGTTAGCAACACAGTAGTGAACTACATTGTCAACTACATAAATAGGATCGTCGTGAGTGGTAGGGCGTGTAGTTTCCACGCAACCTCCCTGGTCCACAGCTACGTCGACAATCACGGCACCTGGTTTCATCATCTGCAGGTGATAACGTCTTACAAGTTGAGGAGCTTTGGCACCTGGAAGCAATACTGCTCCAATAACAAGATCGCTTTCGCGGAGAGCGTTTTCGATGTTGGCATCGGTACTGTATAACGGAGTGATGCGTGAACCGAAAATATCGTCGAGATAAGCCAAACGATTAGGGTTAACATCAAGAATAGTCACCTCGGCTCCGATACCGGTTGCTATTTTACAGGCGTTTGTTCCAACAATACCACCACCTATGATGGATACTTTTCCGCGTTTAACACCCGGTACACCTCCAAGGAGAACCCCACGGCCCCCAAATGTTTTTTCGAGAAATTTGGCACCTTCCTGAATACTTAGTCTTCCGGCTATTTCGCTCATAGGACGAAGGCAGGGTAATTGACCGTCGGCTGTTTCGATGGTTTCGTAGGCCACACCTTTGATTTTCTGTTTCATCATAGCCTGTGTGAGCTCGAGACTGGCAGCAAGGTGAAGATAAGTATAGAGAATCTGACCTTCGTGGAACATTTCATATTCCTGTGGAAGAGGTTCTTTAACCTTCACAATCATTTCACACTTATCGAAAATATCTTTTTTGTTGTCAGAAATCTTAGCGCCGGCCATTTCGTATTTTTCATCGTCGAAACCAGCGGCAATGCCGGCTCCTGCCTGGATGTATACTTCGTGACCACGTGATACGTAAGACCGTACACACGATGGTGTTAAACCTACTCTGTACTCATGATGCTTGTTTTCTTTTACGCAACCGATTCTCATATCCTTGAATTTAAAATTGTTAATTGACAAATTTTTAGAATGTGCGCCAAAGCTAAAAGTTCTGTCAATTAATCCACATGATAGTTATCAAGCAAAAAAATGCTTTTTGCCACATGTTTTGCCAGGAATAATGAAACATTATAATTTATACCTTTATTGATGAGGCTATATTCCTGAGTAGATTACGATCAAAGGTAACATAGTTTAATAATTTAACCAAATTTTGGATTAAAAATTAATCAAAAATGTAAATAAATTTATAGAAATCCCGTCCGTACGGGTTGGGCGGTATTTTCACTTAAAAATAATAATGGAGAAAAATTATAAATGAATGGGAATGTTAAGAAATTTACTGAGTGTTTCCCAAAGAACTTCTTTACGTAATGGTTTTGGCAGATATTCGTCGCATCCGCTGCTGAGAGCCTTATCTCTGTCGTCGGGCAAAACAAAGGCTGTTTGTGCGATGATAGGAATTGTAATTCCTTTATTGCGGAAAATAGTGGTAAGTTCGTATCCATCCATATCAGGTAAGCGGATATCCATAAAGATAAGTTTTACCTTCTTTTTTTTCACTATTTCCATAGCTTCGGCTGCTGTAGTCGCCGTAATTACAGGAATTTCAAATTCCGAAAGGATCTCTTCCAGATAATAGGCGCTTGCTTCGTCATCTTCTATCACCAGAATTGCACTATCTTCTTTCATGAGATGATAATTAGTGGCAGTTCAATTAATCAAATCTTCAAACACTAAAATAAACGGATGTCGTATGCTGTTGTTTTTGAAAGTGCCCAAAATATTAGCAGTTACATGATCTTTTTTTCGGGAGCTAAAGTAATTAAATATTAAAAACAAAAAATGTTAAATTCATCACATTTTACCGAATCTTATTGAAAAACAAGACAAAAAGAACAGGGTTGTAAAGGGGAAATTAATCTGAATTTAATTCATCGATGTTTCATATTTCAACCCTGTTCTTTTCAGGTTTATTTTTTTTGGGTTAGCTCATCGAGTAATCGGTTTGCTTTATAGATGTATTTGATGGCAGCAAGCATACCTCCTGAATGAACTCCAACCGCCCGATTTTCGTCGGGAATAAAAATGAATCTTCCAGGGAGACTTTCCATGTTACCGTCGAAAACCAAACCAATTACTTCAAGGTTTTTATTTACCATGGCGCTACCGGAATTACCGCCAATAATATCGTTTGTTGTAACGAAATTAAAACGGGTTTTTAATAATTCTGCCGGAGGATTTTCCCAACGCTTTGGAAGGGTAAAAGGGTACTTTTTGCTAAAAGAATAATAACGGTCGTATAATCCAAAAAAGGTTGTAAACGGAGGGGCAATGGTGCCGTTATATTCATATCCTTTCACAACTCCGTCGTTAATGCGGAGGCTGAAAGTTGCGTCGGGAGGTATTTGTGTTCCGTAAATATCGAAGAGCATGCGGCCTATTTTGCTGCGATAGGCAAAGAGTTTGCTTTGCAAATCCCTGTAATTTGTTGAAATGCTGTTGAACCTTGGTACCGAGATTTTGGCCAGATTAAGGAGAGGATCATTAGTGCTCCACAAAGCAGCAGAGTCTTTCGAGAGTATTTCACTGCGGAACTGAATGTCCTTCAAACGGGAATTCTGAATAAGCTCCTTTGCAGCTACTTCAGGTGTCTTGCCATTAAGAGCAGTTTTAACATATGGATGGTTTTCCCCAAGTTTAATAATAGCTAATTTTAGGTGAATAGCTAAAAGCTGTTCCTCAAGTTCAAGTTCTTTGGGAACAGAAAATGTTGTCAGCCGGTTTTTAACAGCATCTTTACGCGTTGTTTCTCCACCAGTGAGAACAAGGCCTACTGCCCCCTGGGCAAATTGCATCAGTTGCGACGAAAGCCTTGAAGTGGCAAGTATGCTGTATTCATCGTAAATTCCGCTCAGTTCTTTGTTTATTTTTTCAATTTCATCCCAGTACCAAAGATTATTGCTTAAGGATGGCTTGTTTTGAACGGCTTTTTTGAACTGATTTTCAAATGAAGCCTTACGTGCTATAGTGCATGGATCTTTCAACCCTTCGTATTCACCATTTGTTGCTTTCCACGAATTTTCGAGACCAAAAATAATATTTATTATGCTGTCGCTTTTGGCTTTTTCGTTGTAAGCCTGGTACATGAGCGATACCTTTTTAAAGAGCTCTAAATTCAAAGGCAATTGTTTATCACGACGGAATTCCAGGTCGGAGATGGTGGATAAGCGTAAAGTTGTTCCGGGATTGCCGATTACAAAAACCGGTTCGCCTTCACTTGGTCCGTTTGCGTTAAATTTGAAATAGTGTTCGGATTTTATAGGCTTACCGGCTTCGTCGTATACACGGAAGAAGCTGCAGTCGAGATTATAGCGGGGGTATGTAAAATTGTCGTAGTCACCGCCAAAAAAGCCAAGGTGTAGCTCGGGCATAAATACCAGACGGACGTCGTTATACCTTTTAAAACCATACAGTGAGAACTTGCCGCCATTATAAAACTGAATGGATTGAATTTCCAAGCCTTTCCATTCTGGTTTTTCTGAATATTCTTTTTTTATGGCTGCAAGTTCCTTATCCCTAAGAACCATCTGTGCAGCATCAGAAGTTTCTTTTGACATGGCGGCCAATACTCTTGCAGTAATGTCTTCTATTTTAACTAACTGATCAACAAAAAGGCCTTCAACTCTGCGCTCTTCCGAAGGTTTAAGTGCATAAAAACCATTGTCGTTGAAGTTTTCGCCTGGTCTCTGTACTTTAAATCCTGATCCACGCGCACAATGGTGATTGGTCATTACCAATCCGTCGGACGAAACAAAGGATGCTGAGCATCCGTTTCCAAAACGCAATGCTGCAAGACGTGCATTCTCAAACCATTTTTCATCGGGGGTGAAATTGTATGTTTTTGCAAAATAGTCTGCCGGGGCATAATCAAATGTCCACATTTTTCCCATGTCGAACAAGCCAGCTTCAGCAGGTTTGTCGCATTCGGAGTTTTGTGCCACGGTAACTTCAAGGCCACCAATTGAAATGGCCAAAAGCATGAGGGCTTTTACTGTTATTCTTCTCATCGATTTATTCAATTTAGGTTTATGGTTCCAAAGATAGAATCCTTTCTATTTGGGTTTATGCCTCAAAATATGATTTTTGTCGTCTTTTTGTATATTTTACAGTTTAAAGAAGAAAGATAAGTGGCTAGTATCCATGGACTGTCATGAAAAAACCCTGCTGAGTTTGGCAGGGTTTCTAAGGTTCTTATTCTTGTTTGTTTCTTTTTTTAAGTTCTTTCAGGTTGTATTTCTGAATCAGAGATTTTAATTCTTCCTGACTTTCAGTTTTTACCTTGTAAGTGAAATTGTCCCAAATAAATTTGACTAATTCGGTAACAACCTCATCTAACTGTTTCAAATTGGCAGCCGAAATTCTTTCTTTACCAAAAAATAAGCTGTAAATCTCCTTTTTGGCCGTTACTAATTCAGGAACACCTTTTACACCTGCATTTAATTCATGAAGGTTTCCTTCATCGTCGCGAATCATCCATTTCTCGGATTGTTTAAGCAATGCTTCTACTTTGTCAATTAAGTTTTCTTCCATTTGATTTATTAAATTATTATGTTAGCTTTATTTGTATTTAATAGTGATCGAAAATAGGTATTTTTTTAAATCTTTTTTATTTTTTTCTTTAATATTTAATTTACTCCCGAATTTAAAATTTAAACATTTCAATAATTGTATTGAGTGAACTCATTAATTAATTTCTTAAAATTCTCTATTAGTTAACAGATATTATTCATTCTTGTTCGCTGTTTTTGCCATTTTTACTGCGAAAGTTTTAACATCTTATGTTAAATAAATTGCTTTTAACGGACTAAACAGCTATGCTTCAATTTTAATATTTCAACTTACTTAATGATTTAATCGAAGTTTATTAGTTAATAATGCTGACAAAAAGTGAGTTTTATTTTCCTTTGATGATTAATTTACGACTCTGATTCAAAGTTTAATTAAATAAAAGATTAGAATCTGCCTGAGTTATCTTTCGTGGTTATTTTTCCCCAAACCATGTATGCGAGCAGTAAATAATTCAGCAACAGATTGCTCATTTGCAGGAATAGAAATGCCAGATGGATGCTGCTTCCCTTATTCAATCGTTAGTGTGGCTTTTGAATACTTGTTTTTACAAATTGAAATTCAGAGGCATGTAATTTGAATTTGCTAATATACTAATCGTGTTAGTTTTAATAATCTATTAGTATAACTTAAAAAGGAAGACTATGTTAGCAATGAACTACCGTGGACCATACAGAGTCCGAGTCGATCATAAACCTTATCCTGAGATTCTGCATCCTGACGACGCAATTGTTCGTGTTGTTCGCTCCTGCATCTGTGGATCCGATTTACATCTCTATCATGGAATGGTGCCCGATACACGCGTAGGGATGACCTTCGGCCATGAATTTGTTGGAGTTGTTGAAGAAATTGGCGAAACGGTTCAAAACTTAAGAGTTGGAGACAGGGTAATTGTGCCTTTTAATATTTCGTGTGGTAAATGTGTTTTTTGTAAGCAGGGACTTTTTGGAAATTGTCACGAATCAAATCCCGAAGCCACAGCAGTTGGAGGTATTTTTGGTTACTCTCATACTGCTGGGGGGTACGATGGGGGGCAGGCGGAATATGTTAGGGTGCCTTATGCGGATATTGGACCAACAGTTATTCCTGATGGGATGGATTTTGATGATGCAGTGCTTTTGACTGATGTTGTACCAACCGGATATCAGGCGGCCGAAATGGCGGGTATCAAAACCGGTGATACTGTTGTTGTTTTTGGTGCCGGACCGGTCGGAATTATGGCAGCTAAGTGTTCATGGCTTTTTGGTGCTGGTAGAGTAATAGTGATAGATCACATTGAATACCGGCTGGATTTTGTGAGGAAGTATGCACAATGTGAGGCTTATGATTTCCGTTCGCTTGGAGATCCTGTACTTTTCCTTAAAAAGACTACCGGATGGTTTGGAGCCGATGTTTGCATTGATGCCGTGGGTTGTGAAGCTGCAGGCAGCGCAATGCAAACTATTACAGGCCGTAAACTTATGTTGCAGGCAGGTTCCGCAACAGCGCTTCATTGGGCCATTAATTCTGTAAAAAAAGGCGGGATAGTTTCCGTTGTTGGAGTTTATGGTCCTACCGGCAACCTTATTCCTATAGGGAATGTTGTCAACAAAGGGCTCACATTACGGGCTAATCAGGCCTCTGTAAAAAGACTGTTACCCAGGTTGATTGACCATGTAATGGAAGGGCGGTTAAACCCCAAAGAAATTATTACCCATCGTTTTCCGTTAGAGGAAATATCCGATGCCTATCATATTTTCTCTGCAAAGCTTGATAATTGTATTAAACCGGTTCTGATTCCTTCAGTAGCTTAAAAAATTAATTTTATGGATACAACAACAATTAACAGATATGCTCATATTAAAGGTTGGGGAGTGGATGCTGATCCTCATAATGAGCCTACTTATCCTATGAAGAATTATACCGGCGATGATCACAAAAGGCTTGGATATAAAAAGCCTGTCGCCCAGCATGGTAAAATTGAAATTCTCAAATCGAACGAACGACCTTCCATCAGTGCTGTTTACGGCACTTCTGTTCCTCCATCAGGGTTGAGCGGAAAAATTCGCCGTTATGCATTTAAGTACAGCGAAGGTAGTTTTGGACATTGGCTTCCCTTGCTTTTAGCAGACCGCATAAATGTATGGGAAGGCATTATCAGCGATTTTCGTCAGGGACGTATCCCAAATGTACTGGGCGAACTTGGTATTAAATCGGAATGGAAGTATAACAAAAAGGGTTTAGCTAAGAAGGTGTTAGTGGGAGCTATTATAACTACGGCAGTTATATTGTTGCTTTCGCGAAAGAAAAAGAAATTGCAAGGGGTCTAATAATTTTGAGGTTGCCTTAAAAGCTTAAATTAAGGCAACCTCAGATCTGTTAGGCTACCAGTCTGTTTAGATATTCAACCAACCCCTGTGGATCAGGTGAATAATGATCGGCCCCGATTTTAGCGCAGAATTCCTGGTTAACCGGAGCTCCGCCTACGCATATTTTAATCTCTGGCACCTGTCCGCGGATGTCTTTTACAATTTTTTCCATGTTTACCATGGTGGTGGTGAGTAATGCCGACAGGGCAACTGCCGTTGCGTTGGAGCTCTTTATATTTTGAATGAATTTATCGGAATTTACATCTACTCCCAGGTCGATTACCTCCCAGCCGCTTCCTTCAACCATCATGGCCACAAGGTTTTTGCCGATATCGTGAAGGTCGCCTGCTACTGTACCGATAATAAATTTTCCTTTACGTTTTACTTCGCCCGAGGTAAAAAACGGCTTCAGATGCGCCATCCCAGTAGACATAGCTTTTGCCGAAATCAGCATTTGGGGGACAAAAACCTTGTTCTCGGAGAATTTTTTGCCAACCCGTTCCATCCCCAATACAAAACCTTGTGTGAGGATATCGTTGGGTGAGATTCCCTGTTCAAGTGCTAGTTTGGTTAATTCGTCAACGCCATCCTGTCCTTTCATGTCGGGAGGATAGGGTGAAACTTTGTTAATTTTTCCATATTCGGTACAGTAAGCAATTTTTTCCAATATGTTTTCCATAGCTGGTATTTAGTTGTTTTGAGGTTTATAGTTGTTAAAAATATTTACCGCATAAAAAAAGGCATCAACATTTGCTTTGGGCACTCCTGGAGGAGTATCGCAGCCTGAAGATATAACAAAATTAAAATAATCTTTTGTTGCTTTTGATAATTCGGTGGTTAAATCTTTGATTTGTTTGGAATCAGACATTTTAAAGACTCCTACAGGATCGAGATTTCCCATTTTATTTATAGAACACCAGTTGCGGTTTAAAGGAGTCATATTAAGCTGGGTGTTGTTTCGGAAGTTTCGGCAGCAGATCTTAATGTTATTACTTATAAAGGAAAACTCCGGCAAATTTTTGTTAACCTCATTGGTAATGCATTTTAGTTTACCAATAAGAGGGAAACAGAGTTTGGCTGCAGAGTTGCATTATTAACCTAATCAATTTTTCAACAAATCAGATTCAGTTTCATAAAATCGCTTATTTTTATGGCTGGTATTAACCAATTATATAAAATTATTACCGATGAAACCTATTGGATTTCTGTATATTTCCATCCTGATAATAATATTCTCATGCAGTAGTAAAGGTTCCGGGGAGCAGAGCACAGTCGATTCGCAACAAACCGACACCCTTTCTGTTAATGATACTTTAGCGAACAACGAATTCCCGGATGAAGAATGTGTAAGAGGACTGCCCGAACCGGTTGTTATCAAATCAAAATATCCCGATGCAACCTTTAAACTCGTTGATAATGTTGGATATGAAACTCTGAAACTTGAAAATGGTGATATACTTGAAATTGAAAATGGTGGTTGCGAATATTACTCCCTCACTTTTTCTGTAAGAACTACCAGAATTGTAGCTGATTCCACAGATTTTAAAGGTACGTGCGATCAGTTTGCAACATTACTTGAGCTGATAAAACCAGCAGTGGATTGTCCGGTTGATCTCGAAAAAGCTTCCGGGATTATTAAAAAATTTAAGGATAATCAGGAGGGACTGACCTTTAATTCTGAGATAGTGATTGAAGATGGCGATATTCGACAGTTTGCAAATGTATATAGGGTGACAAAGATTAGTGATAGAGAGTCGCTTTTTAGTATAACCTTATCAATAGGTCCTTTATAGTATTCTTAAATTAAAAGCATGTCTGATAAGGAAATATTAGCCTGGAGATGGAAGATAATTTCTTTCTTATGTCCTTATTTTTTCATTGATAGCGAAATTCCCGATGATCATCCTGATGAAAGGATTCAACAGATGCGCAGAATAGCCGGATGGGGACTTGTTTTTTATGTGTTTTTTATTCCTGTAATCGGAATTATTATGATTTTAATAACTTCCTGATTAAGATAATGAGCAAATGCATGGAGGTATGATTATTCCTACCGCATTGGGCAACAAAATAACCATTAGTGATAAGTTACCGGAGATACCTTTGTTTTTGTGCATTGGTTTTTATCAGAATTAATACTAAATTTAGATAGACGGGCTACAAGGCTGACTAATCAGTCAGATATTGAGTGCCAGGGAATGTTTTACATTCGTTAACACTATTAATTTTAGTAATATGAAATTGTTTTTTCTGTTTATAGCCTTTTTTTTTACTACGGCGATTAATGCACAAAGATTAATAAATGCCGAATCCGATGTTGTTCTTCATGAGACCATTGACTCCCTTCGAAAGGATTTTAAGAACAGATTGGAAAGAAAGGATAAAAACCTGCTGAACACCCTCCATACCCAAATACTTTATCTGGGGAACGATACACTTGAGGTATTTTTCCCTTCCGAGAGAGTTGCAGGGCTATTTTTAACTGGCAACTTCCGTATTTTGTTAAGCGATGTATCGGAAGGTTTGGATTATCATTACAGCACACGCCTTGATAATTATAAGCGTAAAAAAATTAATCTGCTTAGTCCCGGAGAATATCACGAAGAAACCGATATGCCAGCGTTACTGAGTCGTAATCTGGAAAATATAAATCTGCAGTTAGAGCAGGCGATGCTTGAGGACGATGAGCTAAGCTTTCTGAAAATTTACTTAAAATCTATAATTGCGTATACCGATTTGCGGAAGTTCGATACGGAGCAAATGAAAGATGATTGTCAGGAATTTATAAATGAATTTCCTAATTCGAAATACCGGGATTACCTGGATAAGGTACTTTTTATCCGCCGCAAAACACAGAATTTTGGCATAGGTGCCGGAGTATTTACCGGATATAATAACCTGGGAGGTAACATTTCAGATTATTTCAGGAATTACTTATCAGTTGGAGTCAGCTTGGAGGGAGGTTACAAAAGAATACTCCTGATGGCTGAATTTGCTCCCTCGTTTTCAAGGGAGTTAAGGCAAACTTTCAATTATAAAGGAAATATCTGGTCGGCCGACTCAACCCCTTTTATTATAAATGGAAACATTAATTTGGGTTATGTTACGTACGATTCTCCAAAGTACAGATTTACGCCTTTTGTTGGAGCCGGATACAATGGAGCCAGGGTTGCCGACGGTGTTAATATGCAATTCCGAACCAGTTTTAACTGCGGTGTTGAACTCGACTGGAAATTTGCCGAGGACAATAGATATAATACATACGAGGAAGCATTTCATTCGGCGGCAAGCATAACTAACTGGCATTTGCGGCTTCGTTTAGGATATTCCAAATTTCAAAATTCCGATCCAAGGTTCGGAGGTTATCTCTTATATACAAAAGTAGAAATTGGATTTTTTTCAAATCCGTCACGAAAGGTAAAATCGTGATGTGTTGACTTTCTGAAATTGAATCTAAAATTATTCTTTTCTGATTAAGCTTATTATTTTTGTTTTACACGGTAATTAATAACCTCCTATGTTCAAGCTTACATTACTCTTTGTACTCATTTTTAGTTGCTTTGCCCATGCTTATTCTCAATCGTTAACACTTAAGGATTTAATGTTCTACTTAAATCCCAGTAATTTCCAAAACGACTCAATACTCATCGGGAAAGGATTTTCGAGCGGGAAAATTTCTATCCTTTCCAAACAAGAGATAATGTATGTTTATAATAAGATGGAAACATCCGAATCGTTATACTTTGGTGGCGTTGATCATGATGTTGACTACAGGACCTTTCATATTTCCTATTATTTTAGTTCCTCGGCTCATAACAGCTACGCGACATCGTTAAAAAGTAAATATCCGTCAAAAGGCAAGCAGTGGAATGGTGCTGAAAAATTCGAAAGTACTAACTATACTTTCTATCTGTATCCCAAAGACCTTATTAAGATATTCTCAAAGATAAAATTCAGGTTGGCCGATAATTGCAGGCTCACAGGAGTTTACGACAGTACCACAAATCAATTCGAGGAGCTAACAGGCAGCTTTTTTTTCGAGGAGTTCGATTCAACGGGCGTGGCAGTATTTAAAAGTAAATTAACCAGCTTAAAAGGAATGATAGATCTTCAGGGCGATGTAATTCTTCTGCCTAAGTGGGAATCAATTAGAAAAATATCCGGCAGCAATTATTATCTTTTGGGAAATTATGACAGCACCAGCGGTACCAATCCCAAAACAGGAAAATACTATATCAAATACGGAGTGACAGATTCAAAAGGGAAAGAAATTCTCCCGGCGATTTACGATTCTATTGAATTACAATCCGATGGTTTTCTTGTCAAGAAAAGCGGAGTTCAATCAACTGTAAAGCCCAATAAATAAATGATGGTACCCTGAAAAATAATGCCGGTATCCACCAGAGCTCAAGGCGAATGGTGGGCTAATATGGAAGAGGTTTTCCGTACGGATTGATCTGAGACCAAGATTCGCTTCAGAGCAGATGAGAAAATAAAATATTTTTGAACAAACGATTGCGCATATCCCAATATTTTATAGTTTTGGGCAAAATTAATACTTAAGCAAATGAAAAGAACATTAACTACCATTTTATTCATTGTGTTGGTATTGAGCGTTAATGCCCAAAACGACAATGCCTATTTTAAACCTAAATATGTTAAAAAGGCTATGACTAAAGCGTTGGACTGGCAACTAGCCAACCCAAAGCATAAATTATGGGATTGGACCAACGGAGCCTTTTATACAGGGGTTTATTTGGGTTATGAATCTCTTAAGAAATCTTATATTCTCGATTCGTTGATGGCAATGGGTAACCGCAACCAGTGGAAACCTGGTCCCCGGGTTCATCATGCCGACGATTGGGCAATCTGTCAGACTTATATCGACCTGTACAGAATTAAGAAGGACCAGAAAATGATCCAGCCATTTATCGACACATTAAAAGTGTTTGTTGATTCCAACAACCGTGAAGTGGCACGACATGGTATTACCTGGTGGTGGTGCGATGCTTTGTTTATGGGGCCTCCGGCACTCGTAAAACTTGGCGTAACCCTAAATGATCCCAGCTACTTTAAAATGAACGATACGCTTTTTAAACAATGCTACGACCGGCTTTTCGACCAGGAAGAAAACCTGTTTGCCCGTGATGCTTCTTACTTGTGGAAAGGTGAACCTACCGATAAGAAAGAAAAAAACGGACGTAAGATTTTCTGGGGTCGTGGTAATGGCTGGGTAATGGGTGGCCTGGTGAAGGTAATATCCGAACTACCTGCCAATTATCCTACACGAAACTTTTACATCGATATTTATAAGAAAATGGCCGATAAGCTTGTAATCATTCAGCATCCCGACGGTTTCTGGCGTACAAGTCTTCTGGATCCCGAAGCTTATCCTGGAGGTGAAGCCAGCGGTTCCAGCTTTTTCTGCTATGCTTTGGCCTGGGGTGTTAACAATGGAATTCTCGACCGGGATAAGTTTATGCCTGTGATAAAAAGATCGTGGGTTGCTTTATGCAAAGCGCAGAAAGAAAATGGTATGCTGGGATGGGTTCAACCTATTGGCGCCGATCCACAAAAGAATTTCTCGGCCGATAGTTGGGAAGTTTACGGTACAGGTGCTTTTGTATCAGCAGGTTCCGAAATCCTCAAGTTAAAACTACAATAATGCAATACAATAGTTGAAATCTGCTTTTGTTAAAAAAGCCGTTAACAGGAAATTGTTAACGGCTTTTTTTATAAATTGTGCCATTATCCCAATTGCGGAACCAATCAGAATAGCTATACCACTTTAAAATCTTAACCTATGAAGCATTTATTAATCATTTTTCTTCTTTTTATTTCTGCCTTCAGTTATGCGCAGGAAGATTTGATGTATCAGAAACCATCGCCCGAAATTCTTGCGCTGGCCGATTATGAAAGACCTCCTTCAGTATCTATGGATACTAAGAAAGATTATATGATTCTGATGTACAGGAGCACCTACAAGAGTCTCGACGATCTTAACCAGGAAGAGATGCGGCTTGGCGGATTGCGGATCAATCCAATCACCAATATTTCTTCTACAGTTACTTACTTCAATAATCTTAAAATCCGAAAAATTAAAGATTTTAAGGCTGAACCTGTCCAGGTTGCCGGTTTGCCTCAGAATCCAAAAATTACCAATATTTCATGGTCGCCCGACGATAAAAAGATAGCCTTCACAAATACCACCGAAACTGGTGTAGAGCTGTGGGTGATTGATGTTGTATCGGCAAAAGCAACAAAACTCACTGAGGCCAACTGTAACAGCAATATCGGGAGTCCGTTTAGCTGGTATCAGGATAGCCAGAGTCTGCTTGTTTATTTGATTCCGGCCAATCGCCCCAAACTTATTGATAACAAAAAGGACTTGCCCCAGGGCCCCATCGTTTCAACTGCCGATGGTAAGGTTTCGCAAAACAGAACATATCAGGATTTGCTGAAAAACAAAACTGATGAGCTGAACTTTGAAACTCTTGTTACTTCTGAACTTTACAAAGTTTCGCTCTCAGGAAGCAAGACGTTGTTCAAAGGCAAGGATATGTACGTTTCCCGCTCTTTTTCGCCCGATGGGAATTATGTTTTGTTAACAACCATAAAAAAGCCATTTTCCTATATAGTACCTTATGGCCGGTTTCCGCAAACAACAGTTGTATACGATTTAAGCGGTAAAGAAATTAGAGTGGTGAATGAAGTGCCACTTACCGAAATTATGCCCAAGGGTTTTATGGCGGTTCGCAAAGGAAAACGATACATGGACTGGAGAGATGACAAACCAGCCACCCTGTCGTATGTTGAAGCGCTGGATGGTGGCGATCCTGGTTTAAAAGTGGATTACAGGGATGAATTGTTTGTGTGGGATGCTCCTTTCACTTCCAATCCTCAATCGCTTGCAAAAACAAAACAGCGATTCAGTAATTTAATCTGGGGTGACGATAAAACTGCTATTTTGGGCGATTATTGGTACGATACCCGTAATACCAGAACCTATTTGCTAAACCCGTCTAACCCTGCTGAACAACCAAAACTGGTTTTCGACCGCAATTACCAGGATATTTACAGTGATCCGGGAAATTTCGAGACCCGCGAAAACCAATATGGTCGCAGGGTTCTTGCTATTGAAAAAGGTAAACTCTTTTTAATTGGCGATGGCTATACTGCCAATGGTCAGTTTCCTTTTATTGATGAATTTAATATTCAAACGCTTAAAACAAATAGGGTATACCAGTCTTTGTACACAAATAGAAAGGAAGACATTTTCTCTATCGAGGATTTTAAGAATAATGTGGCGCTGGTTCAAATCCAGTCCAAAACCGATTTCCCCAACTATTATTTCCGTTATTTTAAGCAGAAGGAAAAACTCGATCAGATAACTTTCAATAAAAACCCTTTTGTGAGCATTCAGAATGTAGAAAAAGAAGTGATAAAGTACAAAAGGAATGATGGTGTTGAACTTTCGGGAACCCTTTACCTGCCTGCTGGGTACGATAAAACAAAAAAGGAGAAGTTACCCTTGCTTATCTGGGCCTACCCCGAAGAATTCAAAGATAAGAGTAGCGCCGGACAATCGTCTAAAAATCCTAATGAGTTTACATTTCCTTATTACGGATCGTTTGTGTACTGGGTAACCAAAGGATATGTAGTACTCGACGATGCTTCTTTTCCCATTATTGGAGAGGGCGAAAAAGAGCCTAACGACTCGTTTATCGAGCAGTTGGTGGCTAACGGCAGAGCTGCCATTGATGCAGTTGATAAACTAGGATATATCGATCGTACAAAAGTTGCTGTGGGAGGACACTCTTACGGTGCTTTCATGACTGCTAATCTTCTAACCCATTCCAGCGATTTTGCCTGTGGAATAGCCCGCAGCGGCGCTTATAACCGCAGTCTTACCCCTTTTGGTTTCCAGAGTGAGCAACGCAATTATTGGGATGTTCCCGAAGTTTACAATGGCATGTCACCATTTTATACTGCCCATAAAATGAAGAAACCAATTTTGCTGGTTCATGGCGAGGCCGACAATAACCCGGGTACTTTTACCCTTCAAACCGAAAGATATTTTCAGGCTATTAAAGGTCTTGGAGGTAACGCCCGTATGGTTATATTGCCCAAGGAAAGTCATGGTTATGTTGCTAAGGAAAATATTCTGCATTTGCTGTGGGAGCAGGAGCAGTTCCTGGATAAGTATTTAAAAGGAAAGTAATTCTTTGAGAACTCACAAAGGGTAATTTATTGAGGCTGTGTGAAAAGGTTGGAAAGTCTTCGACTACATCAGTCTGACGATTGACAATCAGCTATTGTCATATTGAGCGTAGTCGAAATATGACTAGTAATTGATTTTTCACACAGCCTCTTTTTCTAGCATTTAATAACCTTTTAGTCGAAGCTTTCTCATAAAAGCCAGGCAGCACAATGTTTTTGGTTAATGCTGGCACCTTATTCCCTGAAGAAGGAAATTAGTTATTATAACTCATAAAGCTGAGAAATAACGCTTCGATTGTTAATTTTTTCCACATTTTTGTATTTGGAAAAACAGGCTTTTAATCGAGATGAAAACTAACACTTAAGCTGAAATTGTATAACATGAAGTTAAAATTGAACTTCACACATTGTTTTTTCCAGGCCTTCTGTTCTGTTATAATGAAATCGGGTTTATTGATGGTTTTTCTATCCTTTTTTCTTAACACCCAAGGAGCCTATGTTGAAAATAACCTGAACTTCGATTTTTATTCTCAGGAACAGGGCTTATCCAATAATCAGGTTCACTGCATATTTCAGGATAAAAAGGGTTGGATGTGGTTTGGGACTACTCAGGGCGTTTGCCGTTTCGATGGTTATAAATTCACTGTTTTTAAGAACGATCCCGAAGATACTTCAAGTTTACAAGGTAATCTGGTGCGTACGATTTTTGAAGATCATAAGGGTAATTTATGGGTTGGAACCGAGAATGGCGGTTTAAATAAATTTAATCGCTTCAAGGAGAACTTTCAGCAATATTTTGCTTCTGGGGAAAAGCCTTTTCTAAAAGATGCCACTGTTTTATCCATACATAAAGATGAAAAGGGAAATTACTGGATTGGTACCAGTACCGGCCTTTATCGGATGAAGGATGAAACTGCCCTTGAACAGATTAGCCCTTCAAATAAAAGTTTCAAAGAATACGTCAGGGTGGTTCAGTCGGATAAGCACGGTCGTATTTGGATGGGTACCAATAACGGAGTATGGATACTTGATCCAGGCAAAAACACAATTCAGAAAGTAAATCTGCAGCAAGGTTCTAAAGCTAATCAGGAAATCTGGGCCATTTTTAAAGACGATGATGGTAAGCTTTGGATCGGAACCTATTCGAGCGGAATCGTTATTGTTAATCCTGAAGACATGAGTCTTACACAGGTTTTTCTGGACCCGGACAATAGCCGGAGTGAAACTGTAAGAGCAATTATCAGGGACCATAACGGAAAATACTGGATAGGAACCCGCGGCGGACTTTATATTTACGAAAAAGGCAAAGGAGTTACAGCATTTTATTACCACGATGAACGGGAGCCGAAAAGTCTTGTGAACAACTCGGTTCAATGTATTTATCACGATACCAAAGGCGATGTATGGATTGGAACCCGTAATGGTATTAATTTCCTGATAGAAGAACGTCAGAATATCAGGGGATATAAAGGATTACCTGGTGATTACCGGTATCTTAATTGTGGTGAGGTTTATTGCTTTTGGATAGATGAAAAGAAACACCTATGGGTAGGTACGGAAAGCGGTGGTATTAATGTTCTCGACAGGCAAACCGGAAAATTCCGCTATCTTACCTCGCAAAGAGACAATCCCAATTCACTTTCGGGTAACTGTATTAAAGCCATGGTGCCCGATGGTAAAGGTAACCTGTGGATAGGAACCTTTCTGGGAGGTCTGGATGTACTCAATTTGAAGACAGGAAAATATTCTCATTCTAAGCATAATCCTGCCGATCCGTTAACATTGTCCGATAACCGTGTATGGGCTATACTTCGGGACAAGGAAGGAGGAATTTGGGTTGGCACTACCGGAGGTTTGGATAAATTCGATGCTGAGACAAGCAAATTCCATCGTTTTAACCACATAGTGAACGGGCAAAAGGTAAACTGGCTGGTTCAGGATGATGAAAATACTATTTGGATTGGAGCTGATGATTTATTTCTGTACGATCCTCAAACCAAAACTACTAAACGATTTCAGGAACCGACCAGAAATATGCTTCGCGATTCGAAGGGTCGGTATTGGATTGCCACCCTCAATCGTGGGTTAGCTTTATTCTCGAAAGAGAAAGGTGTAATCAGATATTTTACCGAAAAAAACGGTTTAGCCAATAACCAAACATTGGCCATTCAGGAAGATAGTGATCATTTTCTCTGGATAAGTACTACAAATGGGTTATCGAAGTTCGACCCCAAGTTGGAGCGTTTTCATAACTATTCTACCAAAAATGGTTTCCAAAATAACCAGTTTACTTATGGGGCTTATTATAAAACCGACGAAGGCGAAATGATTTTTGGTGGTATCTCGGGATTCAATATTTTTCATCCTGCCAAAATAAATTCCGACGATTATTTTCCGCCCATCGTTTACACCGATTTAAAGGTCTCTAACAAGTCAGTTAAAATTGGCAATTCCTCAAAGGATTTATTAACAAAAAGTATTTCGGAAACTGATAAAATTGTTCTGAATTACAATCAGAATTCGGTAACACTCGATTTTGCCGCCCTGGATTATGCAAATGGTTTGGGAATACTTTATTCCTTTTATCTCGAAGGTTTTGAGAAAGAATGGAATGAACCAACTGTAAATCGCTCGGCTGCTTATACAAATCTCGATCCGGGCGAGTATACTTTCCGTTTGAAAGTTGTTTCGATAGGGCAAAAGGAAAGTAAGGACGGGCCTGTAATGAAAATCGTTGTTCGGCCTCCCGTTTGGAAAACCTGGTGGTTCAGACTTTTGTTCGTGTTAGTTCTGGGCGGAGTAATTTATGGATTGGTTGTGTTCCTTATTACGCGGGAGAAACTCAGAAATGAGCTGGCTCTGGAGAGAATAAATGCAAAAAAGCTTCATGAACTCGATATGATGAAGCTGAGGTTCTATACAAACATCTCGCATGAGATTCGTACTCCATTAACTTTAATTTTGGGTCCGCTTCAAAAGCTTAGAAACAATTCAGTTCCGAAAAACGAAATAAGAGGGCACCTTGATCTGATGCATCGCAACGCAAGTCAACTACACCAGCTTATTAACCAGTTGCTCGATTTTCGTAAACTCGAAACTGGTAATATTCAGTTGAATCCAACTGTTGGAGATGTTGTGCCGTTTGTGGCAGAAATAGTTAAATCGTTTGATAAATATGCTGAAGATAAAGGAATTGAACTGAAGTTTAATTCTTTAAAAAAGGAAATTGTTACCAGTTTTGATGCCGATAAACTCGCGAAAATTCTTAACAATTTACTATCCAATGCATTCAAATTTACTCCCGAAAGAGGTAAAATCTCTGTTAATCTGGCCCTGATTTTCGATCGTGAAGGAGAAAACTCCGATACTGAAAACACCGAAGGCCGATTGATTGAGATTACTGTAAAGGATACCGGAATAGGCATTGAGGAAAAGAATCATGAGAAGATTTTTTCGCGCTTTTTCCAGGTCGACGATGGCAGGAACATGGCTGGTACAGGAATTGGACTGGCGCTTACCCGCGAACTGGTGAAATTGCATAAAGGCAGAATTTCTGTTCAGAGTAAGCCGGGAAAGGGTTCGCGTTTTACAGTTTTACTGCCTTTTAGTGAACCAATAACCGAACCAACTTTACCTGTAAAATCGAATGAGGCAGGCGGTTACGAAACCAGCAGCGGTGAAAACAGTCAAACTCATGAAATTTCGATGGCCGGGAAGAAAGTAATGCTTTTGATTGACGATAATGCTGATGTCAGGTTTTATTTAAAATCGCATTTCTCATCCAATTTTGAGGTGATCGAAGCTAAAAATGGTTATGAAGGTTGGGAAATTGCCCTGAAAGTTATTCCTGATATTATTATCAGCGATGTAATGATGCCGGATATGGATGGATTCGACTTCTGTAAAAAATTAAAGAAAGATATCCGCATTTCACATATACCGGTTATCCTGGTTACAGCTCTTGGATCGCGCGAGCATGAGCTTCGGGGATTAAGCTACGGAGCCGACGATTATATTACCAAGCCTTTTGATATTGCAATTCTTCAGACTAAAGTTGAAAATACTCTTTCGGTCAGGCAATCGCTGCGTCAGAAATATACCGGCGAAATTTTACTTCAGCCTCGTAATGTTGTGTTAACTTCTCCCGATGAACGCTTCCTTCAGAAAGCCATTGACGTTATTGAACAGCATATTGCCGATCCCGATTTGGACATTGAGCGTTACGGCTCTGAACTTGGCGTTAGCCGTATGCAGTTGTACAGAAAATTCGACGCCCTCACGGGGATGACAGTCAAAGAGTTTGTTCGAAATATCCGTTTAAAAAGAGCCGCTCAGCTTTTAGTACAGAAAAAAATGAATGTTTCGGAAGTGGCTTTTGCAGTCGGCTTTCGCGAAATATCCCACTTCCGTAAATGTTTTAAGCAGGAATTCGGAATGAGCGCCACCGATTTTGCGGATAAACATATTGAACCCCATATTCGTCCTCCTACAGAAGAGTAGAATGTTGTTGTTGTTGTTGTTCAAATAGTTAAATCAAAAACTTCATTTGTCTGGGAGTATTTCACCCGCATTTTGGGAAAATTACACCTTGTTTTGGAAATTCAACCTTCGTTTTTGGTACTTTATAATAGCATAAAAAATCCAATGGTGACTATTTTTACATCCAGCAAACGTTCTGTGAAATTGCTATATGAAAAATATTGAAAGACAAATAAGGAGAACTCAGACAACTATTGTTTTGATGGTTGTAGTACTAATCTCAATGCTCACAGTCCTCGGCTTTGGGATGTTTAACTGAATTTGTGAGCTTAGGGGTTGGTAGAGTGTGGTAGAATTCTAAACAGACTGATTCTGATGTTTGTCATCAGGATAGTTTTTAAATGAACATAATTGGTAGTTGTGTTTTTTTTCATCATGTAAGGGAGAATAAAGTCTCAATTCTCCCTTACTTTTAATGTTAAGCTGAACCTGCTCTCCGATAGCATTTTTCCTTAAATTTATTGTAAAATAAACTTGATTAAAAGCTAATGAACAAAGTACTATTTTTTTTGGCAGGTGTTTTACTGGTTTTTAACAACTGCCTGGCTCAGAACCGAAATAAAGAACAGAAACTGGGCCTAGAAATGGCCATAAAGATGGCCGATTCCGAAATGAAGCATTTCCCCGATCCGGTAACTGTTGATTTTAATCCGCGCCCTGTATGGAATTACACCCAGGGTCTTATAGCCTTGTCTATGATGCAGATGTGGCAGGAAACCAAGAATGAAACATATTATAGCTATGCAAAAACCTATGCTGATAAATTTATTGGTGAAGATGGTTCAATTACCGGGTATAGGTCGGAGGAGCATAATATTGATGCTGTAAATTCCGGTAAGTTCCTTTTTATACTATTTGAGAACACGAAAGAGCAGAGATATTGGAAAGCCATTGAGTTTTTAAGGGATGAGCTTGATACCCAACCCCGCACTTCCGAAGGCGGTTTCTGGCATAAGCAGCGGTATCCACACCAGATGTGGCTCGATGGTTTGTATATGGGTGCGCCGTTCTATGCCCAGTATGCCAGAACCACTAAAGAAATAGCCAGTTTTGATGATATAGTTAAGCAATTCGAAATTATACATAAACATACCTATAACCCGACAATTGGTCTGAATTATCATGGATGGGACGAAAGCAAGCAACAAAAATGGGCTGATCCCGTTACCGGATGTTCTCCCAATTTCTGGGGACGGGGAATGGGGTGGTACGCTATGGCCCTGGTTGATGTTCTCGATTTTATACCGGAAGGGTATCCCGGAAGAGCAAAGTTATTGTCCATTCTAAATCAGGTTGCTCAAGGCATCAGAAAATTTCAGGATCCAAAAACGGGGGTCTGGTATCAAGTGATGGATTCGGGACATAAAGAAGGAAATTACCTGGAGGCCACCGCTTCATCAATGTTTGCCTATACCTTGCTAAAAGCTATAAGAAAAGGCTATCTTGGTAAAGAGTACAAACCAGTTGCTGTTAAAGCCTATAAAGGCGTGGTGAATACTTTTATTAAAGATAATCGAGATGGAACCATCAGTCTTACCAAATGCTGCTCGGTTGCCGGATTAGGAGGAAATCCCTACCGCGACGGTTCTTTCGAATATTATATCAAAGAACCTGTAAGAGATAACGATCCAAAAGGAGTTGGTCCATTTATCATGGCTTCGCTGGAGTATTCAAAATTCAAATAATTTATAACAACTGGAATGTTAAAAGAAAAGATTTTTCTGACCGGATTCATATTTATCTTTTGCTCAGGTATTCTTCAGGCTCAGGTTGAAAATGTTAGTGATACTCCTTCCCGCGTCTGGGTAGCCGATAATGGGGACGGCACCTATAAAAATCCTATTATCCATGCCGATTATTCCGATCCGGATGTAATTCGTGTTGGCGCTGATTTTTATATGGTAGCCTCAAGCTTCAACTGTGTTCCGGGTTTGCCCATTTTGCACTCAAAAGATCTTGTAAACTGGAGACTAATTGGTCACGCCTTTGCAAAGCAAATACCGCTTGATGTTTTTTCCAGGCCTCAGCATGGCAACGGATGCTGGGCTCCGGCTATCAGGTTTCACAAAGGCACTTATTATATTTATTACCCCGATCCTGATTTTGGAATCTATGTGACCAAAGCTGTAAATCCCGCAGGTCCCTGGAGTGAACCAATGCTGGTTAAAGAGGCCAAAGGCTGGATCGACCCTTGTCCGTTGTGGGATGATAACGGCGATGTTTGGCTTATTTCGGCACTTGCCGGAAGTCGTGCCGGCGCAAAAAGTGTTTTGGTACTCAGTAAAATGAATGCCGATGGAACTAAGGTTATTGACAATGGCGTAATTGTATTCGATGGTCATGCTAATCATCCAACCCTCGAAGGCCCAAAATTTTATAAACGAAACGGATATTATTACATTTCGGCTCCTGCAGGTGGCGTACCTACAGGCTGGCAGTTGATTCTCCGTTCAAAAAATATTTATGGTCCTTATGAAGAGAAGATAGTGCTCGATCAGGGCAGTACTCCTGTGAACGGTCCGCACCAGGGCGGATGGGTGGATACTCCCAAAGGCGAGTTCTGGTTCATTCATTTCCAGGATAAGGATGCTTATGGCCGTATTATTCATCTTCAACCTATGAAATGGGTTAATGATTGGCCGGTTATGGGAACCGATGCCGATGGAAATGGAAAAGGAGAGCCTGTTTTAGTATACAAAAAGCCCGATGTTGGCGCTTCTTTCCCAATTCTTACCCCAGCCGAATTGGACGAATTTAATAATCCGGCTCTTGGACTGCAATGGCAATGGCATGCAAATCCAGGAACCAACTGGGCCTTTCCCACCGGAGCACTGGGGTTTTTAAGAATGGTATGTGTGCCTTTACCCGAAAACTTTAAAAATTATTGGGATGTACCTAATTTATTGATGCAGAAATTTCCTGCTCCGGAATTTACCATGACAGCCAGATTAAACTTCAAACCTCTTTTCGATGGTGATAAAACCGGTTTAATAATAATGGGGCTGGACTATGCTTATATTTCGTTAACAAAAACAGGCGATAAGGTTTTCATTTCTCAAACCATCTGCAAGGATGCCAATAAACAATCGCCCGAAGTTGAAGGACCAAAAGTTGAGATCTCTGGCGAAAATTTTTATTTACGGGTAAAAGTAACTTCTGGGGGTATTTGTAACTTCAGCTATAGCGCCGACGGAAACCAGTTTTTGCCTATTGGGGAGACTTTTAAAGCCCGCAAAGGGATGTGGATTGGCGCCAAAGCTGGGATATTTGCCACCAGGTCGGTACATAAACCTGGAGAAGCCGGATATGCTGATTACGATTGGTTCCGTGTTGAATAGTTATTGTTGAAGGAATGAAGAATTTGATCAGGTATAATCTTATAATAGGCCTCCTAATTTTTGCTTGCGCCTTCTCTGTGCGGGCAAATAATTATCATTTTATTGTTGCTGCCGACGGAGGTGGTGATTTTAAGACCATTCAACAGGCTATTAATGCAGTTCCTGATTTCAGGAAAAACGAAACCCTGATTTTCATTAAAAAAGGTACTTATAAGGAAAAGCTTGTACTGGCAGCGAGCAAGACTAACGTGGTATTCATAGGCGAGGACCGAGAATCGACCATCATTACTTACGACGATTTTGCTTCAAAGAAAAATATCTTCGGCGAGGAGATGGGAACTACCGGATCGACCTCCTTTTTTGTTTTTGGAGACGGTTTCAGAGCCGAAAACATTACATTCGAGAACTCCTCCGGTCCTGTGGGACAGGCTGTCGCAGTGAGAATTGACGGCGATCAGGTAGTGTTTGTTAATTGCACGTTCCGTGGTTTTCAGGATACGCTCTATCCTCATGGCGATAAAAGCCGTCAATATTATAAAAGCTGCCGCATTGAAGGAACTGTGGATTTTATTTTCGGATGGTCCACTGCGGTATTTGATCGTTGCACAATCTTTTGCAAAGATCATGGATATATTACCGCGTCATCGACCAATGAAGGTGTGGCTCATGGTTTTGTTTTCCTCGACTGTGAAATTACCGGAACAGCACCCGAAGGATCGTTTTATCTTGGTCGTCCATGGCGTCCTTTTGCCAAATCGGTTTTTGTACGATGTAAGTTAGGCAGTATGATTAAACCCGAGGGCTGGCATAACTGGAATAAAGCCGATGCTGAGAAAACAGCTTTCTTTGCCGAATTCAAAAATACGGGTGAAGGAGCGAATGCATCTCAAAGAGTTGCCTGGTCGCACCAATTGAGTGAAGATATTGCCAATCAATATACGCCCGAGAAAATTTTGGGCGATTGGGTTTTAAAGTTTAAATAATTAAGAAAGTAAATATATGTATAAGTTGAAGTCGATAGTTACCATATTAACTGCTGTGTTAACGGTATCGTGTGCTGTTTCGCAAATCAGGAGTACCGAAGAGCTTTATGCAGGGGTTGAGTTTAAGATGCCCAGAGTTCAGGAACCTGTGATACCCGGCAGATCGGTGGTTTTAACCGATTTTGGTGCAAAAAGCGGAGGAATGGAGCTTTGTACCAAAGCCTTTGCCGATGCCATTGAATCGTTATCGCAAAAAGGTGGAGGTAAATTAATTATACCTCGTGGTACATGGTATACAGGTCCTATTACATTGAAAAGCAACATCGAACTGTATGCTGAATCTGGGGCCCTGATTGTATTCAGTACTGATAAAAGCTTATACCCCCTAGTAGAAACCAGTTTCGAAGGGTTTAACACTTACAGGTGCATGTCGCCGATTAACGGGCGTAATCTCGAAAATGTAGCCATTACAGGTAAAGGAGTTTTTGATGGCAGCGGTGAAGCCTGGCGTCAGGTTAAGAAGGAAAAACTTACTGAGTCGCAATGGAAAAAGCTGGTGGCATCAGGAGGTATCGTAAGTGAGAATGGTAAAACATGGTATCCGTCGCAACAATTCCGCGATGGCGAAAAAGTGGCCGAAATGAATGTACCCCGCACCCTGAAAACGAAAGCTGAATTCGAAAAGATAAAGGACTTTCTTCGTCCGGTGATGGTAAGCCTGATTTCGTGCAATAAGGTGCTGCTCGACGGACCTACTTTCCAGAATTCGCCGGCTTGGTGCATTCATCCGTTGATGTGTAACGATCTCACCGTTCGTAATATATCGGTTCGCAACCCTTGGTTTTCCCAAAACGGCGATGGAATCGACTTTGAATCGTGCAAAAACAGTGTTATTTACGACAGTAACTTTGATGTTGGCGACGACGCTATCTGTATTAAATCGGGTAAAGATAAAGAAGGTCGCGATCGCGGAATTCCTAACGAGAACCTGATAATTAAAAACTGCATAGTTTACCATGGTCATGGAGGGGTTACTGTGGGCAGCGAAATGTCGGGCGGAGTTAAAAATATGCATGTGTCCAACTGTACCTTCATTGGTACCGACGTAGGGTTGAGGTTTAAAAGCAACCGGGGTCGGGGAGGTGTTGTCGAAAATATTTTCATTTCGGATGTGGATATGATTAACATTCCCACCCAGGCAATATCATTTAATTTATATTATAGCGGAAGATCTGTTTCCGAGGATCTGGAAGCCGGCGATGGAGTTAAAGAAGAAAGACTTTTACCTGTGACAGAAGAAACCCCACAGTTTAAGAATATCTTTATTCGCAATGTTAACTGTAAGGGAGCTTTACAAGGGATTTTGCTGCAAGGGTTACCCGAGCTGAATCTTGAAAATGTTGTACTCGAAAATATTCAGATGGAATCGGAATTTGGTATGACATGCAGCGATGCTTCAAGGGTAACCCTGCGGAATGTGAATCTAAAAACCAAAAAGTTTCCTGTTATAGATCTGAGAAATTCCAAAGATGTAGAGATGGATGGCATTTCTGTTTCAACAGGGACTGTCCCCGCAATTAAGGTTTCGGGTTCTAAAACGGGCTCCACCGTTATTAAGAACCTGAAATCTGCCGATCCTTCGCGTGATATTAAAATCGAAAAGGAGGTTCCGGCTTCCGCCGTTATTGTAAGATAGCGGCTTTGCTTTGTTCCCAGCCATATTTAGGAGAAAATTAAGACTTAATGGGTAATAAAGTCTAAATTTTATTACATTTGGCCTGAATAATTAATGAAAAAGATATGAATTTACTTGTTGTTTTAGGAGCTTTTGGGCCTACAGAAATTATCCTCATTATAGCTATTGTAATTTTGTTGTTTGGCGGGAAAAAAATTCCTGAGCTGATGAAAGGTATAGGACAAGGAATCAAGGAATTTAAAAATGCCAGCAAAGGCGAAGAAGCCAAAGCTGGTGAGAAAAAAGATCCTGAAAAGTTACAAACACCTCAGTCCTGATAGCTTTACTGCATATAGCCAATTTTTAGAAGCAGATTATTGTTGAAAGCTTTGCAATGTGCATCTCCCTCTTTAGGAGCCCACGTTGCAAAGTTTTTGTCGTTTATGGAAGAATAGGGTCCTTCCTTTACTTCGTAAACCACAGTACCATTTTCAAGAGCGATAATTGTATGCCACGTCTTGGGTTTTATTTCAACACCCAAATTACCTGTGTTTGCATCCAGAATAATATGATCGATAATTTTTCCCGAATCGTCGAATTCTATCACGGCTGCTTTTCCCCTGAGAATCAGAAAAACTTCATGCTTGTCGGGGTCTTCGTGTTTGTGTGGCTGAACATACGTATCCTTCTGAAGTGCATTTAACATCCGGTTTACCACTTCATCGTAACTTTGGTGGTAATTATAATTTTTACGCAGGCGTGGCGATTCTTCGGCCTGTTTTACTATGGTTTCGATAAAACTATTCTCTATTTTGATCATTTATTGTCAATTTTTTGGGAGGCCAATATTAAAACAAATTTCCTTTTCCAACCCTTTGTTGGTCGAAAATTTAAACTCACTTTTACCAGCAAAAACAACTGCCTGATCTCCATCGGTTATAAGTTTCAGGTCTTTAAGCTGCAAACCGTTTAACAAATAATTAGCAAGCACAAAAGCTTTTTCAAGTCCGTCGCCACGACTAAAATTCCATACTTCATCAGGCTGAGCAAGCCTTTTTCCATCGTAAATTGAAACAGATGGCATGGTAGAAATCAGATCAAAAGCTTCTTCTTGCGATTTGCCTTTCAACCCTTCGAGCGATACGGGATTACGCTCCAAAGCTGCCTTAATAAAAGGATCCCAGCTAATTTCGTCCATTTGCCGGAAAGCGTAGAGGGATAATAAAGCGGTTTCGCTTTTTTCCGATTTGGCTCTAATGTAATCCAGAATCTCTTCACGGCTTTGATCTACTCTTATTTCCAGAGGTTCGGCAGGCTGAAAGTCTTTATCCATGTTGGGTAACTGAGGCTCCGTGACCAAAAATTTTTTCAGCTCCTGAAATAACAACCGGAGATTATCCTCATTGTTGCAATTATTTGATTTAGCATGGCTTAAGAAATGATCCAGAATTTTACTTAAATCTTTTTCATCGGTGTTTTCAAGGTATTTTTCAACATCTTGTATAACAATTCTATTGTCGAGCGGAGTGAGCGAAAATTCTTCATCATCAATTTCCTGGATTAATGCGTCGCGGGAGCCCTCGGCAAAATTATACTTGGTATGATGTTCGTATTCGAAAATCGTTTCCAGGCCAATGTAATAGTTATGATTATTAATGCAGTGCCGGTACTGGAAGCATTTTTTGAACGTCATGTGGTATCGCAGAAAATTGATAAAATTTACTGCCGAAATATCAATTTTCAGGAAATCTCTTAATTTTTCGGAGAACTGGATAAAAGCCTCCCGGTTAATTGTAGCCGTGGGATACACATAATGGATATGACCAGAGAGATGTGAAACAATGGTGACTTTCTCGTTCTCGAGGGCCCGCCGTGCTTTAGCCGACATGGCCGTACCATTGAACCACATGTTTTTAGTTACAATCCGCCTGTTATTTGTAAGAACTCCTTCTTTAATATTGACAAAATTTTGCGAATGCAACGGTGTGCCGATAAGAAAAATATCTTCGAGCGGGAACCGGCCAACAATAAAAAGAGCTGCTGCATAAAGCGCTGAAAGGGAAACGCATTCGCCCGCTCCGGTACCGAAATTCTCCTTGAAGCTAAAAGCTGTCATCGCTTCAACGGTTTCGGTTTTCCAGTAGGGAATAATATCGGTGGTGTATTTATCGAGCCCGAAGTGTCGACGAATATCTATATCGTAATAATATTTATCTCCCTCATAGCCAAACAAAGCATTGGATTTCTCTAAAACAGAAATATCTATAAAACTCTTGAAGCGGTTAATTTCAGTTTCTTTTTCGGTAAGTCCCCAGGTTTCCAGATCGAGATTAAATACATAATGATCCATAATGTATTGCTTGATACGGTTTACCTTGTAATTGGGTGTTTTTTTCAGGATATCTTTAAACCAGGGGTCGTTGCGCCACTTCCATATTACGGGACTCATTATGTTGGCAATAACCAAAGGATAAAGCAATTCGGGAAATACAAAAATTTCCATATCGGAAAGAGAAAAGGCTGAGGAATATTTTTCCAGGGTCTTTTTATTTGAAAAGTCAGGATTTAAAGGCATCTTACAATGGTACTTTTTTGCAAAATTAGTTACTAATGTTTAATGAATATTGGTTTGATTAAAAATAAAATTTCCCATCTCCGGGTTCACGCCCCAGATGAGAAATTTTAACAAACAGAATGGAAAAATTCCATCCATGCTAATGTTTTAGTGCTATATTCCTCGAGAAAATGTGTGCGGCTATTGAAATTATGGAGAAAAGGAGTAAAAGATGAATCACACCTCCCACATTCAGACCTACATAGCATAAAAACCAGCAGAGAAATAAGAGAATTGACCCTGTTAGTAATTTACTTCTAATCATGATAATTTGAATTAAGTATTCTTCTACTAAAACAAAATTCCGGTACGAAAGTTTACCTGAATTTATACCCAATACCTAATCCAAATCCAACATTTTTGGCATCGCCGTTTTCGCTGCCGTTAAGCTTCGGCATAATATTAACAAGACCCAAAGATGTTTCGATTGTAAAGCTAAGTCCATTGCCAAGTTCATACCCTGCATATACTTTTGCACCTGAATCAAGAGGTTTAAAATACGCATTCTTAGTGACATCCTGCAACGATACGTCGTTTTTAAATTTCACATCAGAGGTACTACCGTTCTTAACTTTCCCTCCTATTCCCATGGCAATATAAGGCCCGAAGCCTACCATAACATTACCTCCCGACAGAGCTCCTTTATACAAAAAGGTGACAGGCAGCTCCACGTAGGAGAGTTTTGTTTTTGTTTCGTTAATGATATCGGCTTTATACCCTTTTTGAGCAAACGATAACTCAGGACGAATGAAGAATTCGGTTCCAAGTGGAATTTCGGCAAAAACACCGGCATTCCAGGTAGGTATCATTTTAGTGTCAATCTTATCGTCGTCATTATCTTTTACTGTCATGTTGAACATGTTCGCTGCACCCCTGATACCAAAGGAAACCTGTGCCATTGCTGTATGAATTGATAAAACAACAAATGCTATAATTAAGATGTATTTCCGGTTCATAAGATTCAATTTTTAATTTCGAGCCTGTTTACGCGCTTCTTCCTTCATTTTTTCATTAGCAGTGATAACAAATGTTACCCTTCGATTCTGACTACGGCCTTCTTCATTATCGTTCGAAGCCACTGGCTGGTTCTCTCCATAACCAACTGTTTTCAGTCGCGACGAATTAATGTTTTTCTGTCGCAGGTAATCCGAAACAGCACCCGCTCTTTTCTCCGAAAGGGTTTGGTTATAACTGTCGCTTCCCTTGCTATCCGTATGGCCTTCAATCAACACATCAGTATCGGGATATTTATTAAGAATGGAAGAGAGTTCCTCAATTGATTTGACTGATACCGGAGTAAGGTTCGTCTTGTTGAAATCAAAGAGCACTCCCGATTTAAAATTGATAATTATCCCTTCTTCACCGGGTTTGTGGATAACTTCGGCATTCGGAACATTATTCCTGATTTCCTCGGCCTGTTTATCCATCTGACGCCCAATTACGGCTCCTGCAGCACCTCCCACTGCAGCACCAATTACAGCGCCTAAGGCTGTGTTGCCTGCCGTTTTGCCAATCACTCCTCCGATTACTGCACCTGTACCTGTTCCAATGGCTCCGCCTTTAAATGCTCTCGAAGTTTTACAACCAGCAGCAAGCAATGCAAGTAAAACCATTATTATCAAAAAATTTTTCATGATCATGTTTTTTTGTTAAACAGTATGAGCGCTCCTCCAAGTATCATGATTCCAACTCCCCACATGGGAGACCAGGTGGCCGTGTGTTTTTCATCTTTGGTTATCTCGATTTTGCCTACGTCCAGTACTTTTTCCTTTGTGAAAAAGCTTACTCCGGTAATCAGAGTAACCACCAGGCCTACAATTAGCAATATTATTCCCGCTTTTCTCATTTTATTGAAATTTAAAGTAATAGTAGTAACAAAATAATTATTACAAGCAGGGCCCCTCCTCCTATATAAATGCCGTCGGCCGATTTGTTGATTTTATCGTTTATGTCCCTTACTTCCTTTCGTAGCTCACGTCTTTCTTTAGGAGTAAGAGACTTCATATCCATTTGATTAATCTCGTTAACTCTTGCAGTTAAATTTTGAATTTCAGCTTCACTAAGTTTGGTTACTTCTTTTTTAGTTTGAACTGTTTCTTTCTTAGCTTTTTTGTCTTTTGGCTCCGAAGCCTGAAGCATCGATAAATTCAGCATGAACGCTGCTAAAATTGATAATAAGAGTATTTTTTTCATAACATCGGTTGTTAAGGGTTTTTACGCGTACAAAGGTCCGACAAAGGACTGTTAAACTGCTTATACAAAACCGACAATTAATTACACTTTTCACACATTATGAGGATGTTGTACATAGGTGGTTGCTTTTTACAGGTACTACTGGTAGGTAACTGTTGTTGGTTTTTCAATATTAAAATCGCGAAATCCGAAGTCGTTCGTACGATAAGCGTTGAACTTGGAAATGTTAGTTCCTTTTCCGGGTATAATGGGGTAAAATGCCAGCGACACCTGAAAAGTTTTGAAAACCAGAAATTCATTTTTTATGAGCATCCCCAAACCTAAAAGTGAATATAATTTGGCGTTTTTTAAGCCTTGAGTATAGCTTCCCAGCAAGCCTGCGGAATATACCAGATAAGGTCCGAAGCGAAAGCCAATGAGATTCCATGGCGCGTACGACTGAGTTTGAAGGGTTAACAGAATTTTATGAGTGCCGAAAACATCTTTGGATGAAAATCCCACAATTCCATATTCTTCGTTGATATATAGTTTGTCGGTAGGTAATCTTTTAATTCCTATAATGAATTGAGGCTTTACAAATTGCCTGACTTTCCATTTACCAATTGTCCAAAGTTCTGAGAAATAGTTTACTCCTATATTTACGGCTCCTTCTTCAAAACTACCTTTATACATAAACCGACCATATTCTAGCGACGAACTTAGATATCCCCAGCGGTAGTAATCGCCCCACGATGCTTTAAATCCTAAATACCATCTTCCTCGGTTATTTTTAATCTGGTATCCTCCTGTAATATTGTATAATGCACCTTTGGGAACATCTTCAATCAAACCATAATTAAAAATAAATCTATCCTGAATATACCGCCGGCTTGCAACTCCAATTCCGAAATAAAGGAATTTCTCGTTCGTGTAAACATGAAGAGAATCGTATAACTCCACCGGTCTCTCGATGTATCGGATGTTTTGAAACCTTGCAGAAACAATGTAATTTGCCGATCGCTGGAATTCGCTTTGACCACCAAAAATTTTCCAGGCTTTGGCAAGCCACACATCCTGGGTGTTAAACCTAAAATCCTGGAAAAATCGCGACGAATCGGGAAAAGTTATTGAATCACGGTTTAGTCTCTGGCCAAAATATATGCCACCTCCCCATTTTGTAAGTGCCGAATAAAAAGGACGTTCAATTTCAAATACTTTTATAAAGCTCCTGTCTTCGTTAAGCTGATACTGGATACGCGATCCGATGTATGTATTCCTGATATTGGGAATGTAATAGGAAATCTGATAAATACTTTTTTTCGATTTTAGGTTTAATCCATAGATGTTATCGAACTGCTGGCCTGTTCCCAAAAAATTCTGATCAGTAAATCCGAGACTTATGGCTGAAGTTGAAATGCTTCCTCTAGGGGTGAGGCTCCATACATCGAGCACACGGATGTTGATGTCAACCGAATCTTTCTTTACCAACTGAGGCAGAAAAATAACCTCGTGAACATATTTCTGACGTCGTATCAAACGTTCCGATTCTTTCACTTTGAGTGAGTCGAATGGCTGATTGCTGCCAAACAGCAGCAGGTTTTTAACTGCAAGGGGCAATGTGTTAATGTGTAGTTTATTTCCGGTAATTTTTATAAAACCGTTTGGTTTGATTGATGTGTCGCGAATGTCGTATCCAAAGGGATCGAGTGTTAGGATGTTTATTTTACGGATAATTTTTCCTTCGAAATAATTGTATGGTTTTGTTTCTATTCGTTTACTTCTGCGCTTTGGTGGTTGCTTAACGCTTTCGGGAATTGTAAAAATTAGGGAGAAAAGCCATTTTGAAAAAGTCTTCTTTTCGGCTATATCCTGAAGTGCTTTATAAACCTTTACCGAATCCTGGGGGGCTGTTTTATCTGGTTCCTGAGCTATAATATCTTGAATAGGTCCTAAATATATAATCAGGACGATAAGCTTTAATTTCATAGGAAATCCTGTCCATTTCAGATAATATGATTAATGTGATTCTCTCCGTTAAACTTATATTTTTCCACAATCATCCGGGCAAGGGTATAGCAGAGTGCTGAGTCGGCGCTTTGTGTAAGTTTTACATGTTCATTTTCCAGTCCGTCAAAACATCCCCCCGAGACCGGATTATATATCATTTGATTCAGACGGTTATTGCCCAGAAACCATTTAAAGGCACCATTCATGCGATAGAAATATTCGTTTTCCTTGCACATCAGGTAAAACTTACTCGATGTAATGATATAAAATGCCAAGTCGCAAGGTTGCTCTCCCGTTCCTGAATCAGTAGTGTTTCTGATCCAATCCTCTGCCAATTTTATTTCTATGGAATAATTATTGAACATCCGTGAATAAAGAAATTCGAACGACTCTCTTGCAATATCCTTGTAAACCCCATCTCCGGTGATAAGCCATGTATTTAGAAGTGCACCTGGTAAAATACTTGCAGAAACGGTGAGTTTTGGTTCGAACCATTTCCAATTTTCATTAGAATATGAATTATACATATCAACCAGCTTATTCGCCAAAGTTTTAATCAGGGTAAGATCTTTAGTTGCTTCATTAACGCTGTAATAGTAATATAATCCTTTAATGACTAATGCTATAGATTTGGACGATTTAAAGCTGGTTGTTAAGGGAAGAGTATTCTCAATCATCAAACCTGAAACATCGGTCATTTCTGTCGGAAGAAGAGTCTTCATCGAGAAAAGGTAGCCGAGCGCCCATATAGCTTTGGCCTGAGTTTCTTCCAGATTTTCATTTTGATTCTGAGTAGTGAATTTCCGCTCATAATCGAGATATTTGTAGAAAACGCCCGTAGATTGGTAACAGTGATAAATAAACTTCAGGTATTTTCTGATA
The DNA here is from genome assembly GCA_023429135.1 of Bacteroidota bacterium. GTDB lineage: Bacteria > Bacteroidota > Bacteroidia > Bacteroidales > JAAUTT01 > JAAUTT01. The sequence continues at coordinate 39,105 of JAEYWD010000092.1, forward strand.
TAGGTAATGTCGTTTACATCGCCCGAGAATTTATAATGCATACAAAATACAAATAGGCTCAGGGCGTTGTCATCCAGGTGATATCCGGCACGCAGGTCGGGTTCTCCCTTATAGGTCGTATGGAGTATCCCGGTACGGTCAGTTAACGACTTAATAAAGTCGAGTTTTATGGGCGGATATTTATATTCGGCTGGTTGGGTTTTACCCGAAACATTACTGATTAAATTATTGTAGTTCTGCGCCGAATTCTCCCAAACTGCCGAGATTGCTTTTCTCTGTATATTTTCACTTAAATCCTTTCTCAGAGATGGGTTATCAAGCAGGGTAATGATTTTAAAGGAAAGATCTTCACTACTCTTATAGATAAGTCCTGCATTGTTTTCAAGAAATTCGTGAGCATGAGGAGTAGGTGAAGAAATAATAGGACAGCCACAGCTCACAGCAAACGAAAACATACCACTCATAGGGCGGTTCTCATTTGTGCTGCTAAAAATACAGATATCACTCATTTGGAAATATTCCTTCAGAATCTCATCAGTCGAAAATACATTCAAAAAACGAACATGATTCTGTAATTTGAGCGATTTAACTTTGCCTTCCAGCATTATCCTGTAGTTCTCACCCGATTTTTTCAGTTCTTCGGGATGCGTTTTGCCGATAATCAGAAAAATTATTTCGGGATGCGCTTTTATAACTGCCGTTAAAGCTTCGAGCGTGTTTTCGATCCCTTTATCCGGGGATAGCATTCCTACAGTAGATAATACAAATTTACCCGTGAGTTGGTATTTTTCCTTCAGCACCTGGATATTCGACGGTGTTATAAGGTTCGTTCCGTAAGGTATAATTTCTACTTTTTCCTCTGAAACATTGTAATCCGTTTTTAATACCTTTTCCGAAAAACCTGCCAGAACAATCACAAGTCTTGACGCATCGGCAATTTGTTGAACATATTTTTGAATTTCATTCGCGGGGTGGGCAATAACCGTATGGAATACAGTGATTAAGGGTTTGGAGAGCTGGTTTAAAAAATTTACGAGATTCGATTGAGAATTTTGAAACAGGTCAAACTCATGTTGCAGTACTACTGCAAGTATGTTATCCTGTGAATTGATTTCGTTAGCAATACGAATGTAATCCGAAGCATTGTCGGTATCCAGCGTCGAAATTACTTCAGGGGGATAATACAGTTTAGAACTTCCGGATTGTAGTGCGTAAATTCTAATATTGAAGTTATTTACAAAACGGCTGTTGAGTGCATTTACCAGCTTTTGTGAATAACTGGCTATACCACATTCACGGGGTGGATATGAAGTTATAAAAACAATATCGCCAGCGGTGGTATTTGCTTTTTCGGTTTCGGCCCTGGAATGATCCGATTTATTAAAATCTAAAACCCCTAAACTACTCCCTTTTCTTTTAGTCGCAACTTCGTTTTCCATACCCCAAAATGATAAACCGGCATAACTAAAAATCAGATCCTGAAACCAGATTTTGTAGTTGCAAATAATTGATAACCCTTATATAGATGGAGGCTGTGTAAAAAGTCACCAGGTTGCCATATTTCGACTCTGCTTAATATCGCAATACTTTTTACACAGCCTCTTTTTAGATTAATACTTTATTTAAACTGTAGAACGAGCAGTATTGGTGTTCTCGTTAACATTGCCCATTGCTTTTTTAGCAGCATTGCCAATTCCTTCTTTTACCTTATCAATGCGTTCGTTAACGGTACCAACCACATCATCAAACTTTTCTTTGGCTGTATTTGCCAGGTCTTCGCCTTTATCAATTAATTTTCGGCGGGTTTCCGATCCTTTATCAGGAGCGAATAAAATTCCTATTAATGCACCTGCAGCTACTCCTGCCAAAACTCCTAATAATACTTTTCCTGCACTCATAACTTTTATTTTTTTGATTTATTTAACAATAACAGAACCTTCAGGCTCCTCTTATAATTCTTAATAATATGGCTATAATTGCAATCACAAGTAAAATATGGATAATACTTCCGGCATTAAATATAAAAAAGCCGAGTAACCATCCTATAACCAGAATTATTGCAATTAAGTAGAGTAATCCGCCCATATTTTTGCTTTTTATTTAAACTATATATCCAAGTATTTTTATTCTAAAAGGTTTGGAGATTCAGAAAAAATCTCATAAACAAACATTATAATTTTTATTTATAAGTATTTAAGTTTTTCTGATATGAAATTGTAACGAGCCACCTTTCTATTTGCAAAGTTCGTTAGTGTTACTCTAAAAAATATTACATAAATTTTGGATAATATTACATTATTCACACTTGAAAGGTAGTAAGGGGAAGCTTTTCAGGAAAATCGGAGCGATTTCCGGTAGATAAGGTAAAGATAAACTGTTATTGCAGTATAGGCGATTGTATTTACCAACGCCGACCCGTTTAATCCCCAGAAGGGTATCAGTAGAAACGAAAAAACTGCAGTTATAACAAAGCAGATGGCCGAGCCAATAGCATTGATGTAATGTTTTCCCTGTCCCGAAAAATAAGGAGCAATTACAGTGCCTGCACTTAAAAATAGAATACCGGGAGCAAGAATGGCTATGATGGTTTTAATGTTTGGAAAACTTTGGCCAAAAATGGTTAGGATGAATGAAGAAGGCAAAAGCAACAAAATTATAAGTCCTGCAAATGTAAATACTACACTAACTACAACCGAGCGTTTGGTAATAGCCGTCCTTTTTTGAAATGAATCGGTGTTTGAATAATACGAATATTCAACAGTGGCAATTCCTTTGCTGAAAATCCGCAGGCTCTCGGTAAGCTGAACAGCCAGAGAAAACTCTCCAAGAGCAGCCATTCCAAGCCATTTGTTTATTACAAAGTAATTAAGACGGTAGGAGAGGAGTTGCAGCACATTTCCTGTTTCGGAAAAAAAACCGTATTTAAGAATGGATATAAAAGTTTGACGCTTGTTTTCGGTACGACCATTCGATTCTTTAAATACAGTTCCTGAGCTGGCAGCCAGCGCCATAAAATAACCCACCCCGCTGGCAATTATATAATGGCTTACAGTAATTTTTTCAAGGTGGAAGGCAAATAAGGCAAAAATACCTCCTTGCATCAATACCTGAAAAACATTGATAATGTTGTAAGTTTCGACCTTTTCTTTACCCAGCAAAATGGATAAATTATTAAAATTTAAAGAACTGATTATAGACACAAGGAAAAAAGCGGGAAGATATTCTATATCGAACGGTTTCAGAAGTATGTAAGCTGGAATTAATAAACAATGTACTAGTATGGTTCCTGAATAGGAAATCAGGATGAGTGATGGCAAATTACTTCGTGGGGTTAAATAAACAAGAGCACTACCACCAAAAAAACTGCACAACTGCTGATTCAAAGTGATGCCTAATACAAACATGCTGGCGAACCCCAGCCCCTCAGCCCCGAGAAAATGCGAACTTAACAGAACAATGGCCAGGTTCAGAAAAGCAGTTAAATATCTGCTCGAAATGGTAAGTAAATAATTCCTGATCATGCCTGTATTTGTTTAGGAACTAATTCATCATAATAAGCGGGCCATGTCTCTTTAAGATAGGGCTCATGTATAGTTTTTGTTTGCTACAAATATAGATTTTATTAATTCATTTGATATGGACAAAACAAAAACTGCCAGCTCTTTCGAAACTGGCAGTTGAAATATTAATTATCAAATTATCAGAATCGTACGCCAATACCCGGACTAAGCATCAGGAAAGGAATTTTGTCCTGGAATTTATACCCAAAGCCAAAATGAATAGGCATATTAAATATTCTTCCAGGTTTTATGGGATATAAACTGCCAAGTACCACAGCAGCAAGGTCTCGTTTTGCACTTTCGTTGAAGTTAAAAGTATTTATGGCTAAAAATCCTGCACCAATACGGTAGGGCTTCATTTTACCGACTTTTTCTGCATCGGGGAAGCTAAACTGAGCAATGAGTGCAAGGCTGATACCGCCTATGTTGTCGGTAAAAGCTGCTTTTTTGGGTTCTGTAGGTTTTGCCTGAGAAAATTCGGGTTGTGGACCATTATTTGGATCCCAGCTTTTTATTGCTTGAACATAAGCGTTGTAAGCATCATTGTATTTAGTCAGGTTTTCTTCGTAAGTATTCCAATTGTCTTTTTCTGTTTTTGTTTTACCCAAATTTTGGATCATCAAACCTGCCGGGAAGGAAACATCTATATCGAAAATAACCGGGCGTTGCAGTACAATTTCAACCTGTTTTTCGTAACCCGATTCCCCGTATTTGTCGTCCTGGTTTTTGAAAGTCATTTGAACTTTCGAAAAATCCTCGAGATTGTAGGTTTTGTTGCCTATCATACTGTTGAGACTTATCGGAGAGGATATACAGGATTTATCCTTGTAATAAATATTCCGTGGTGAATTCTCGCCGGGGCAAACCAGAATGTTTTTAATAGATTTCATTTCAATAAGTTCTCCTTTGCGGCCTATTAGTCTTACGTCGATATCGAAATACTGTTTTCCGTAAAGTTTTTCACCACCATCAATTTTGCTATTATCGAAGTTGATGGTTATATCTTTAATTGTGCTTCTCTGAATTACAGAAGGAGACATGTTGGCCAGCACTCTGCTGCCGGTTCCAAAATTAAGGCTTACATAATCCAGTTTGCGGGGTACCTGGTATTCTCTTACATTTAAAGCGATGCCTGTGGTGTTAACGCTATTATATAATAAAATGCGTTTTTTGGTGATATTCAATGGAATTTTAAGTTTGAAGAAACTAATGTTTTCGCTTCTTATAACTGTATCGGAGGTGATATCCAAAACATCTTCCCAATGAAAACGGGCTTTGTGCAAACCTTCTCCTTCAATTTTCACATTGATGGTTTCTCCGGGGTAAACAGTAAGGCCAGAAGTCCAATCGCCACCTTCGTGTAACACCATAACCGAACTTATCGAAGTTTTAGGGGTAATGTCGCAATTAGTTACAAAACGGGGGACATCACCATCTTTAATATACAGGTAACCTGCAGTTTTGCGGTGAAAATTAAACGGACGGATTATACACAGCATTTTGTCGTTTGTAAGACTGCTTTTGGTGAAAAGTTCTGCTATTAAGGCACCACCAGGCTGTTCCTGGTTTTCAAGACGATAAGTTTTGCCAACCGTTAAGTAACGACCATTATCCATTTGTATCTCAACACCATTCAACCGGGTGGTTTCGTCAAAAGTAATTTCCGGTTTGTCGGGATTCATGAAAATTAGTCGTGATGTTTTAATCCTGAACAATTGAACAGCAGGGGGAACATCGTAAATAATTTTTTTGTCGGGAGTAATGTATGGAACAAATGTTTTCAGTTTTATTTTTACTTCCTTGTTGTTATCGCTAACCGGAATAAGATGTGCAATTAATTTACCACCTTCTTCGGCGACTCTGTAATTTATATCCTGCGATTTGTTCCATTCGTTAGTTAACCGAAGATTACGGAGGTTGTTTGTGGTAAGTTCAAATACCTTTTCTTCACCAATAAACAAATCATCGGATGTGGGACCGAATGATAAGGAGGTTTGGGTAAACGGTAATAATTTAACTTCCTGGATAACTGGTTTCGAGAAAGTATCAATTTTTGCTGAGAAAGTAAAATTAAGGAATGCACTTTTGAACAGATTCACAAATTTGAGCCTTAAACGGAAATATTCGTTATTTACCAGCACAAATGAATCGAGCCTTTCGTAATCGGCGACTCCGAGTAACTGTATGCTTTTAATTTTGTCTTTATCAACCGGATAAAGGTTCAGTTCGCAAATTTCATCTTCTTTACGGAAACTGAAATAGAACTTGGACTCACCATTTTGAGTTATGGTGTCGCGAGATAAACTATAACGGCCAGTATCAATTTTAATGGCCAAATCGCGGATAAATTTTCTATCGTCAACTTGCGAGTATGCTAATGCGGTTAAGTTAACGAAAATCAGCAACACTAAGATCTTCTTCATCGTTTCGTTGATTTGTTAAGTGGGTAAAGTTAATATTTGTACATTTTTGTGCGAATGCCTGGAAGAAATATTTATTAGTTTCCACAAAGTCTGATTTATTGTCCTTGTTGATATTTAGGTTAATTTACTATCTTTAAGCAAATAACAGCAGCATGAACTTAATCGAAATATTGAACCAGAAATGTGTAAAATGTTACGCATGTGTAAGAGTTTGTCCGGTTAAGGCGGTTAAAATGGATTTAACGGACGATTATCCAAAAATATTGCATAATCGTTGTATCGGTTGTGGGAGTTGTGTGACGGTGTGCGGGCCGGAAGCCGTTGTTTACTTTAATTCGAAGGAAGAAACAAAAAAAATACTTCGTTCGGGCGATAAAGTAGCTGCCATTGTTGGTCCAAGTATCTCGGGCGAATTTTCGGATATAACTGATTACCGTAAGTTTGTGGAAATGATTCGCGCTCTAGGGTTTCATTATGTGAACGAGGCTTCGTTCGGAGTCGATCTGGTAGCGCAAAAGTATGCCGAGTTATTCAATAATAATAAAGGTAAATTCTATTTTACAGCCAATTGTCCGGCGCTTGTTTTTTATCTCGAAAAATATTACCCCGAGCTGTTGCCTAATCTTGCTCCCATAGTTACACCCATGATTGCAACTGCAAAAGTGGTTCATCGGAAATATGGCGCCGATACCCGAATTGTTTATATTGGTCCATGTATCGCCAATAAAAAGGAGGCGTTGAGGTATAATGACGATGCACACATAGATGCTGTTATTACTTTCCAGGAGTTAAGGTCTCTGTTTAAAGAGTTTGGCATTACCGAAGGTAAACATGAGTATGGCGATTTCGACAGTCCTCATGGGAAAAAGGGTTCTTTATATCCAATCAGCAGCGGTTTTTTACAGGCTGCAAATATAAGTGAGGATTTACTCTCGGGTGTTGTTTATACAGCCGAAGGCAGAAGTTCTATGGTAAAGGCGGTAAAGGAATTTGCCGACCATCCGCAGGTAATTAACCGACACTTCAATGTTTTTTATGACCATGGATGTATAATGGGACCAGGAACATCCAGAGGCGGGGACAGGTTCTTGAGACGAACTCTCGTGGTAAATTATGCCAATAAACGGTTGAATAATTTCAATCGCCGCGAATGGGACAGGGAAATCAGGCATTATACCCAACTCGATCTTTCTACAACCTTTGTTGCCGACGATCAACGTATTGTGCAACCGTCGAAGGAAAAAATACGCGAGATAATGAAGGAGATGGATAAACACGATTATAGCGATAATCAGGGATGCGGTGCATGCGGATACAATTCCTGCTACGATTTTGCTACCAATGTAGCCAAAGGACTTACAACAACAGAGATGTGCATTACTCACGCCGTTCGCAGTCGACAAAACTCCATTCAGCATTTACAACAAATAAACGAACAACTTGAACAAACAAAAGACGCCTTGCGCGAATCGGAAATAGCAGCTCGCCGAGAGCATCAGCTTGCCAAACAGGCTTTCACAACCATGGAAACCATGCTTCAGAAACTTCCCTCAAGTTTGGTAATTGTAGATCAAAATTTGCATATTCTTCAGACCAATCAGAGCTTTATTAAATTTCTCGGGTCAGAAGCTGCTGAAATAAATGAGGTAATTCCAGGTTTAACCGGAGCCGATATTAAAACTCTGCTTCCATTCCCGATTCACAACCTTTTTTCCTTTGTACTGCAGAATGGTGAGGATATTCAGAAACGAGACATTCATTACAACGATCAGCTTTATAATGTTTCAGTTTTTTCTATTCAGAAAGGGGCTGTTGTAGGTGCCGTAATTGCCGATATTCACTCACCTGAGGTTAAGAAAGAAGAATTACTGAATCGGATCGACGAAGTTGTGGGTAAAAATCTTGAAATGGTACAGAAAATAGGTTTTCTGCTGGGCGAAACGGCAGCCGATACGGAGCAAATGCTGAACGCAATTTCGGATATGCTTAAGGGAAACGACTCCCGGAATAAACACCAATACTAATTCCGATGATGGCATTGGACAATGAAATAACTCCGGGGTTTTACATTGAGGTAGCCTGTCAGCAACGGAACCATAACGGAGAGAGGATTTGCGGCGATGTTTTTTTATCGAAACGCATCCCGGAAGAAAAAAGAGTAATTGCTATTTTGTCCGATGGGATGGGGCATGGTGTTAAAGCGAATATTCTTGCAACGCTCACATCCACTATGGCTATGAGGTTTACCATCGAACACGAAGACCCCAATACCATTGCCGAAATCATTATGAACACTCTTCCGGTTTGCAGCGAACGCAACCTGAGTTATTCAACCTTTACAATTGTGAATATAGAGTACGACGGGGCTACTCAGGTTCTGGAATATGGCAATCCTGAGTGTCTTATTTTTCGGGGGAGTCAGGTATTTGAGCCCGAGTGGCAGTGCATTATTCTCACCGGTAGTAAAAATGCCGGAAAGGAAATCAGGATGTGTACTTTTAAGTCGCAACGGGAGGATCGTATTATTTTTTTCAGCGACGGCGTTTTTCAGTCAGGAACTGGTACGGTCAAATTTCCAACGGGATGGGGATTGGAAAATATTATTAGCCAGATAGTCAAAATCCTGAATGCCGATTCGTCAATTTCTGCTAAAAAGTTAGCAGGAAAGATTGTGAAACACGCTTTCCAGAATGATAATTATTCGGCAATGGACGATATTTCGTGCGCAACCGTTTATCTGCGGCATCCGCGTCGGTTGCTTGTATGCAGCGGTCCACCTTATGAAGAGTTTAGCGATGCCGATATGGCCAATATTGTCAGGGATTTCAACGGCCAAAAAATTATTTGTGGTGCTACCACCTCCGATATTGTCGCCAATCAGCTTGGAATTAAAATAATTGAAGGTCAGGAGTTTGAAGACCCAGATTTACCTCCTGTGTCGTTCATGAAAGGTATCGACCTGGTAACCGAAGGAATATTAACACTGAGCAAAGTGAGTAATATTTTGAAGGAGTACACAACCACTATTCCTGCCGGAAAGGGACCTGCTCATCAGGTTGTAAATATGCTGCTCGATTCGGACGAAATTCATTTTCTCGTTGGCACAAGGATTAATCCCGCTCACCACGACCCGAAAATTCCCCGCGAACTGGAAATACGTCGCACCGTAATTCGCCGCATTGCCCGCGTTTTGGAAGAGAAGTTTATGAAAGAGGTGTACGTGAAGATTATGTAGTTGGAAGTATGGAGTCCTGATAGCTATAGGGAGAAGGATGAAGGATGAAGAGGAAACTAGGAGGTATGGTACAGTTAAAGGCGGAACCCTAAAACAGTTTTAAGCTGGTAGTAATAAGATGATTTACCACCGAATCCCTTAAAAAACCGGGCTACACCTTCAATGTTGGAGCCTTCGAAGTCGAGCAAATAGCCACTTGAGGCGTATTTTTTCATTATGTGATCCATAATCAGAAACATAGCCGAAAACCTTTTCCCATTCGCGGTATTAAAGCCACCTAAATAGAGGATCTGAAAATTCCATTCGAGAAAGCAGGCAGCAGCCACTATTTCACCCCGGACATCCGAGACTTTGTATATCCTTGTAATTTCACGCTTGTTACATTCTGATAAAAGTTGTCCGAAAGTGTCGAGCTGTTCTTTATTTACACCTAATAGCCATGTCTCACTTAAAGTTAGGAATTCCTGACAGGTGCAATCGGATAATTTTAAACTGGCGTCGGAAGCTTTTTTGATGTTACGTCTGGTGTTTTCACTTAAATCTTTCTCCAGTTCAGAAAAAGCAGGTGTTAAGTCGATTGTGTAATTCACACGTCCTTTCAGATATTTTTTTTTCTCCAGCCCTAAGGCATCACGAACCTGAATGTTTATGTAAGGAAAGTTCTGGAATATTTTGTCGTAAAATTTTCCTGCAACGGTATTTTTAACTCCAATACCTGTGATTCCGATCTTTTGGCAATATAATGGCTGGATAAGATATGGAATGCCCCATTTTCTTTTTACAGGTAAAGGCATTAGATTTTTATAATCCTCATAAATAAGGGCTTCCCATTCAGGAGAAATTATGTCCAGATACCACGAAAGGAGGTAAACATATGGGTTGTCCGATTCTGAGATCACCTCGTCCCACTTTGTTTTATTAATTTGATGATTTTTAAGCCGCTTAATCATAAGCTAAAAATAGCAAAAGCTTACGATAAATTGTTTTTTTGGTAAATCAAACCTTTTATTAGTTTGGTCCTAACTCACATTTAGTTAAGCTGAAAAGTTTTTTTCACAATTTCTTTCTTTCTGTTCATGGTGTAGCCCATCGAAAGCATTACTTCATAAACATAGCGCCATCTTTTCCATTCGCCATAATCGCTCAGCGAATCGTTGTGCCATATTGTTCCGAATGTTCCGTTTACGGCGTTAACTTTTTTCATTAGATCCACAATTTTCATAAGAGCCTCATCAGGATCCAGTTTTAGTCTGTCTTTCAGAGTTCTTTCCATGTATGCAAAAGGATGAACGGTAAGATTTGTTTTTGTTTCAGTCTTCAGGTCATAAAACACGTAAGGAGCAGCAATTCCTGCGCGAAAACCGGGTCTGTCGTGATATCCCATGCTAAAATCGTGAGTAGTTCCCAGCTTTGTTAACCATTGGTATGTTTTGGGAAAGGTAAGTCGCAGAAAGTGTTGTCGGCTCCTTGTAAGAGAAACTCCGACAGTATCGGCTAAACGCTTATATTCTTCTTTAAGTACTTCAAAATTATCAGAAGCACGATATGAAGGGTGAATTCCGAGGAAAAATTTCTGATTCAGATAAGATATAAGTTCATGAATGGAAGAGAGATTAAATGGAAGATTTCTGTCGTATTGCCCATAATCTCCTGCCAAAAAGAATAAATAAACAGGAAGATCGTAATTCCGGTGAATTTGTTCTATATAAGAATAAGTGTCGAACGGGTCATTTTTTGCTCCTACCGAAACCAATAACCTATCCATAAAGTTACCTAGTCTGAAGGTTGTTAAATCACGAGCCGAAGCTAATGCAAACCTGCTAATATTACGGTACAGGTAAGCATATGCAACATCAACATCAATGGTTACTTCCATTGTAAACCGTTGCCTGCGAGGGTTAACGTTACGAAATTTATCCTGAAGGCTCTGAATTAGTAATTGAGTCCATTGTTGAACCACGGGTTCTTCTAAAAAATTATTCTTTCCAGCCACACTTTGATCCGATGAAAATCTCCCATGCTCATCGGCCTTAAAAGGCAGGTATTCTTCGTATCGTGAAACCATAAAGAAGGCAGCCGAGAATATGTCAAAAGGGAATTCACTATTTTCATTTGAGTGAAATAATACGGGGTAATTATTCCATTTGCCAAACGAAGGATTGAGATTTTTAACTCCTGTTTCGCTTAATAATCCTGATGGAATAATTCTGAGGCTATTTTCTAAGTTATTTGTGGAATAATTTATTTTTAATGCAGGAGAATTATTGAAATAAATTTTATCTGTAGTCAATTGGTAAGGCAAGCCTAATAACGTTCCCAGCAATAATTCCGAGATGTAGCTGAGACGGGTTGAAAAATTTTCGGTGTAAATTATAACAGGCTCGTTCATATCAAATTATAAAAAATTCTATTTTTGATCCGTTAAATTTTGTTATACCTTCTCAAAAATCTAAAATTATTTAAAATATCAGTGCTTAATTTATTAACAAATATCCACTCACAAAGATCACTGTTATTACGTTTTATTTCTATCATAACAGTTTTTATTTTTTTGTTCAGCAGTGTTTTGGCTGATCAAAAGAAAATTGGAAAAAACGATTCAAACACTGTCAGAAAGCAACTTTTAAGAGGTGAGAAACTTCTTGAAAAATCTCCTGCTGAAGCATTGTCAATTGCTGAAGATATTATGAATTCTCTGGAAGACAAAACTAAACCTGAATATTACAAAGCTTTGTATCTAAAGGCTTGGGCGAACTCTTATCTCGAGAATTTTAAACTAGCTTTAACCGATTTCAAAGTTTGCCTGTCATCCAATTATTTTACCAATGATACAACGTTACTTTCAGAATTAAATTTTGGTATTGCAAGGTGCTACGATAACTTATCCGATGTTGTCCATGCCGTTCAGTATTACAAGGAAGCATTAATTCTGTACCAGGCAGGAAGTAATATTTATGGTCAGGCTAAAGTGCTGCAGAATATTGGAATTATTGAATCGGACCGCCGAAAGGATAGTCTTGCCATGAATTATTATCTGAAGGCCCTGGAACTTTATAAACTTGTTGACGACAAAGCCAAACAAGCGGCTGTGCTTCAGAATATCGGAGTGATTTACTCCAACCAGGAAAATTATCCCAAAACTATAGAGTACTATAAAAATGCGCTGAAACTATTTATCAGCCTTAAAAATATCGAAGGAATAGCGTCTGTGGAAAACAACCTTGGCTTGGCTTACGAACGTGAACTTAGATTCGATGAGGCGCTGAAGCATTATCAAAATTCTCTGAAAAATTTCGAAAAACTAAACTCCAGAATTGGGTTGGCTTATATTCACGATAACCTGGCATCGCTTTACAGGAGGTTGAAGCGACCTGATATTGCTGTAAAACACTATAATAACAGCCTGCAGTATGCCGATTCGGTAGGAGTACTTGATTTCATAGGGTTTGTTAATTCGGAACTTGCATCTTTGTACGAGGAAACCGGAAATTTCGAGAAATCACTCCATCACCTTAAAATTGCTGAGCAAATTGAAGACTCACTGATAAACGACGAAACCAGGAAGAAACTCACAGAGGCCGAGACTTTTTTTCAGGGAGAACTGAAGGATATCGACATTCAGAAAAAGGAATTTCAGCTTAAAGCGCAACATCGCGAAAAATTATCATATCTGGCAGGAATGGGATTGCTCTTTTTAATGTTGGGAGGGTTAATATGGGCCTACCGTAAAAAGATTGCTGCTGAAAATAATCTGAAAAAGCATCAGGAACTGCTGGAGGAAGAAGTTCAGCAACGTACCAATGAGCTAAGAGTAGAAATATTCGAACGCCAGGCTGCTGAAGAAGCAGATAAGCTTAAAACAGCTTTTCTTGCCAACATGTCGCATGAGATCCGTACGCCCATGAATGCTATTCTTGCTTTTTCAAACTTTCTTAAAGATCCAGAAATTTCAGGAGCTCAGCGGAATGAATATGTGAAATACATCAACTCCTGCAGCAAAAGTCTGCTACATCTTATCGACGATATTCTGGATACCGCAAAAATTGAAGCAAAACAATTAAAGATTCATATATCCCAATGTTATGTGAATTCCATTTTGAATGAATTAAATGTATACTTTCAGAATCACATAAAATGTCAGGAAGGCGATATTAGCCTCCATCTGAAAACCGATTGTGTTACCCGCAATTATTCTGTTTTGACGGATGGTGTGCGGTTGCGCCAGGTATTTACTAACCTTCTGGATAATGCCTTTAAATTTACCGAAAAAGGTACCATAGAGTTTGGATTTACTATTCACGATGACTTTTTGGAATTTTATGTAAGCGATACAGGATGCGGTATCCCCAAAGATAAAGCAGAGTTGGTTTTTAAACGTTTCGGGCAGGTAAATAATGGTTCTCATAAAGTTTACAAAGGCACTGGTCTGGGTTTGTCCATTTCCAGAAACCTTGTGGAATTATTGGGTGGAAAAATGTGGTTGGAGTCAGTCGAAAATAAAGGTTCGTGCTTTTATTTTACCATCCCTTCCCATTCTCTTAAAATAACCGATTTACTTGAAAAGGTTACTGAAGATAACTCAAATGTTATAAAAACTTCAAATTGGCAGAATTTCAACTTACTGGTAGCTGAGGACGATGATCTGAATTACAAACTGATCCAGATCGCTTTGAGTAAATCGAATATTAATATCATCAGGGCTAAAAACGGGGAAGAGGTTTTAAACCTTTTGCCCGGGAAAAACATTCAAATAGTATTAATGGACATTCAAATGCCTGTTCTGGATGGCTATGAGACTACACGCCGCCTAAAAATACTGGATCCTGATATTTTCGTTATTGCACAAACCGCATTTGCCATGGCCGACGATAAAGAAAAATGCATACAGGCTGGTTGCGACGATTATATTTCCAAACCAATAGACATTGAAGAACTTTACAAAAAACTGACCTTCTTTTTAGAGAGAGTTCATTTAAGAACTAATTGAATAATCCCAAAAGAATCATCCCTGAGTTAATTTTATTGGTACTGTAATCGAGTTCCGAACCCATTAGACTGTGCGGAATCGAAAATATCACCAATGTCATTATGCAGGCAATTATCACTGGAACGGGACGATCTTTTTTCCTTGTGGCAAAATAAGCCCAAACCCAGAAAAGGAATGCAAACAGGGTTTTGTTGTCGGTAAGGTCGAAACCGAAAGGAATGCCTGTCCAGTATTCGTTGAAAGCAAATTTTTGCATCAGAGGTCCAAATACAAATCCACCGATCAGCATGGTAAAAAATGCCCAGGTAACATATTTTCTGTAGTTTTCTTTTTTAAGAATAGCATACAATCCGCTAAGGGTGGAGAAAAACATAGCCATAAATATTAGCAGCACATGGGGTATTATTATATAGGCAGGAACATCTCCACGGAAGCGAATTACAACAGGTTCATTTTTGGCCAGGTAAAACTTTTTATCTTCTTTCATAAGCTCCACATAATACTGAAGCTTACCTGCAGGAGCCTGGTGAGGCAAAATTCCGCATATTTCGTTACGATATTGGGTGAGTCGTACTTTGGTGTATTCGTCGTTGGTTTTATAACGCTTATAATAGAGAAATCCTGAGACTTCTTTATCGTCAATGGCAATTTCTATCAAACAATCTCTGTCTCCCGCGTGTGTACGTATCAGCTTTATTTTATAATCTTCTTCTCCAATCTCAACATTGAAGGTTTTAGGGTAAGTAGGTCCTGTTTTTCGTTGGTAAATAGCAGCAGCAATTGTAATTACAAAGGCTATAATCCAGATAAAAACTTTCTTCATAGTTTATAATTGAATAATGAGTAGTTCTTTTTTGTTGTTTCGTATTACCTCTACATTAACATTTTGGCCGGTCTTTAATTGCGACAGCCGCACCATGTAATCCTGAATGTTTTTAACGGGTTTTCCATCTACGGAAGTAATAATATCACCTTTTTGCATTCCTCCGTTATAGGCTGGTTTTCCTTTAGTAACAAATTCCACAAGTAAGCCATTTTCCACGGTTCCGTTAACATCGGGCATTATGCCAAGTGTAACCCTAAAACGGCGGCTTGTTCCGGTACCTTGCTGCGGACCGGCTTCCTGAAAAGTAAGCATAGAATTGTTAAACGCTAATTCGCTCAACAAATCGGAGGTAAATTCTGCCACTTTTTCCATTCCTTCGAAATTAATTTTATCACGATCGTCCGATGGAGTATGATAATCGGTGTGAGCTCCTGTAGTGATAAAAAATACAGGTATATTTTTACCATAAAACGCTGCATGATCCGATGGGCCATATCCTTCAGGAGCCATGCGGAGATTGAATTTATATTTTTCGTTAATCCGGGTAATCATCGGTACTGCTTCCTTGGATGTTCCTGTTCCGTTTACCTGGAGCATGGTGTCTTCTTTCAAACGGCCAACCATATCGAGGTTTATCATTGCTTTTATCGATTTTGGCTTTATCGGCGCATGTTCGGTGAAATATTTCGAGCCCAGAATTCCCATTTCTTCAGCACCAAAAGCAACAAATACAAGGTTATGTTTTAGTTTTTCTTTTTCCTGTTGAAATTTAGCAGCCATCTCAAGCAATACGGTAACACCGGAGGCATTGTCATCGGCGCCATTGTGAACAGCTATAGTATCCTGAATTCGGGAAGAAGATCCCGTTCCTCCCATGCCAAGGTGATCGTAATGTGCTCCTATAACAACATAGCTTTTAATTTTCGAAGTATCGGCAGCATAAACGTAACCGACAACATTACTGGTAGTAGCTTTAATTTTTACAATATCGGACGAAAGGTTGATTTTTGATTTCAAAACTATTGAAGATGGTTTGAATTCGCTCTGAAATTTAATTTCATATTCATCAATATTTTTATCTCCCAGAATTCTGTTAGCCACTTCTCGTTTAACCTGTATTACCGGAATTCCGGCAGAGCTTTCTCTAAGATTCATCAGAGGAAATTTTTCTGTAGGATCGAATTTGTCTCCCGATATAAAAATTACAGCAGAAGCTCCTTTGTCGCGTGCGTTTATGGCTTTTACTATGTCATCGGAGTAGGGATCGAAAATTGTCTGGTATTTGGACGATTCCGGTGCCCCTCTTAGAAGCATTAGAATTTTTCCTTTAACATCCAGCCCGGCATAGTCGGTCCATTGAAAAGTATCGTTTTTAATATCAAATCCATAACCGGCAAAAACTACATCTCCTTCCACTTTTCCATTAGCCGAAAAGGGAAAAGGAGCGAAATCGGATTTTAATTTAAGCTTTTTGCCATCAACAGTCAAAGTATTCTTTTTTCCTAATTCCTGACGGGTTAGAACCTCAAAATTCTGGAATCCGTTTTTATTATAAAGACTCAATCCAGCATTTTTAAAAGAAGATGCGATGTAACCGGCTGCCATCTTATCTCCTTTGGTTCCGGGAAAACGACCTGACAGCGAGTCGGAGGCAAGATAGTATAACTGGGTTTTAAGATCGTTTAAGGTAATATCTGCCGATAATTTCTTTTGAGCACTTAAGTTTGTTAGAGATAAAAGCAGGATGGATGAAATCAAAAATCTTACATGCATAATTTTTATATTTTATTCCGACATTATTTAAATAATGCTTTATAAACAAAATAAATGATGTCGGGATCAAAAAGTCAGACATTTTTTTGGAAAAACCCAAGTTCTCACAAATATAAAAATCTAAATATCAAATTAAGAAAAAACCTAGAAAATTAATTAGCAAGAGCTCTAAGAGGTCATGAATGAAGGCGACAGGTTTTTGGATAATTTTTACAATCAGAAACGGGCGATATTACCGATTGTATAAATGCTGTCAATAATAATCTCTTAAATTAAAAATACTGAAATTAAGATGATTATGTGTTTTGCCGATGAATGCTGAGATTTTTTATCTAACAAAATTAATTTATTTCAGAACCCGATTGACTCTTGTCTCGTATTTAATTGCTGAGTAAAGAATATTGCGTAATTTTATTATATTTGATACAGTAACCAGAGAAACCTTAAAAAAATGAAGAATTATTTATTGTTCACCTTGATTTTGATTTGTTCGGTTGGCGTGAATGGACAAGATAATCTTGAAAAAAAAGAAAAAGCGAGGATGGCTTCAAATAAGATCAAAAAGCAAACCCAATGGGCTTATGATTATGTTGATGGCAAGCCTTCTTCCAAAGGCTATATAAGCGTGGTGACCACATACGATAGAAGCGGAAATGCTACTGAGGTTGTAAACTATAAGGTTGATGGCAAAATCACATCTATTCTCAATTATACTTACGACGCAAAAGGGAATAAAACTTCATTTACGCGTTATCAGGGTAACCGCGAAAAGCTCACATACAGCCAGAAAATAGTTTACGATACCAGAAGCAATAAAATGACTGAAACTGGCTTTGATGGTGCGAGCAATTTCAAAAATACTTTTAAATACGAGAATGATAAACTTGTTGAAATTCGTTATACAACCGATAATATTCTTACTGAAAAAAGAATTTTCACATACTCTGGTGCTAATACCGAGATAGCTATTGTTGGTCCCGATGGTAAACCTCTTGCCAAGGAACTCAATATCTACGATTCCCGCAAAAATCTTATCGAGGAATCCCGCTTGGCCGATCGCGATGTTACTCAAAAAATGCAGTATCAATACGATCCTCAAAACCAGGTTGTAGAAGAAACCAAACATCGGTACGGCAATTTTTCTTACAAGAAAAAATATACCTACGACAATTCCGGAAATCTTCTCAAAGTTGAGGATGTAAAAACTGATGGTAAAACGGTTATTCTGAATAATTACACTTATGATTCAATGGGTAACATTTTGGAAGAAAAATGGAGGAAAGAAAATTCTACCGATGATTCCTACAAAAAATACACATATAACGAAAAAGGCTTGTATACTGAGATGGACTGCTATTTCGCGTCGTACAAGTTCAACGTTTTGTATAAATTTACCTACGAAACTTATTAACATTTCAGTGTTGGTTACTGTTTAGTACTTTCAAAAATCAGAATATTTTCAGATTTTTGACTCTTTTATTTTTGTACATAACAGTAATTCATGAAAAAAGAAACAGCTTCCGTTCGATCAGGCGATTCGTTATATCAAAACAAGCTTCATAGCCGCGATGTTGTAACTCCTATCCACCTTTCGAGTACGCATACCCGCGATGAGATTGATAAGCCCGGACCTTTTGAGTATATACGCAGCGAAAATCCCACCCGCAATGCTTTGGAATATCAACTTGCCAAACTGGAAAATGCTGGTTTTGCAATTGCTTTTTCGTCGGGTCAGGCTGCCGAAACAGCTTTAATGCTTGCTTTGTTAAAGCCAGGAGATGAGGTTATTTCGTTTAACGATCTGTATGGAGGCACAAAACGGTTAATCGACAAGGTTTTCGGCAAGTTTAATATTACCGGTAATTATATCGACCTCCGAAACCCTGAAAATTTAAAGGCTGCAATTAAACCTAACACCCGTATGGTGTGGGTTGAAACTCCTACCAATCCTATGATGTTTCTTGCTGATATCGAAGAAATTTCAAAGATAGCGCACGAACACAATTTAATTGTAGTAGTTGACAATACTTTTCTTACGCCCTATTTTCAGAATCCGTTAAACCTGGGAGCCGATATTGTACTTCACAGCGGTACGAAATATATCGGCGGGCACAGCGATGTTTTATGCGGAGCTGTAATGCTGAACAACGAAGAACTTTATCAGCAGATAAAATTTATTCACACCTCAACCGGAGGAGTGCAGGCTCCTTTTGATTCTTATCTGGCAATGCGTGGAATCAAGACTCTTGCCGTTAGGATGCAGGCGCACCAGAAAAATGCACTTGCTTTGGCCGAATTTATCGAGAGGCATCCAAAGATCTCCAAAGTTAATTACCCTGGTTTACCCAGTCATCCGCAGCACAAGCTTGCAAAAAAGCAAACCAGTGGTTTTGGAGGTATGATTTCATTTGAAATTAAAGGTGGAGAAAATGCGGTTCGAAAATTATTTGCAAACCTGAAACTCTACTTGTTGGCTGAAAGTTTAGGGGGAGTTGAAACTTTGATTGAACATCCCAAGACAATGACTCATGTTTCCATGACCAAGGAAGAACAGGAGGCAGCCGGTATTACAGAGTCGTTAATCAGGTTGTCTGTCGGTATTGAAAACGTTGATGACCTGATTGAAGATATGGAACAGGCGCTTGAATTGGTGTAGAGAGAAATACTATAATGATTTATTGCTTACTTAACGCGAGTTCGTACTTAGGGTATTTCCAATACATGAAAAATAAGATAATAAGGTTTAATGATATTTGCAATCATTTGTACTAAGGTCAAAATACAATTTAGAAATAAGGTTTTCAAAAAAGAACCTTATTTTCATTTCTGCTAACCTTAGTAGGAAAGCATACAAAGCCATTTTAACCTTATTATCTAAATACCTACATCGAACTCATGGTTACTTATGTATAGCTTCCAGAGACCAAACCAGGTATACCAAAGGTGAATTCCAGTTTATTGCAATTTCGTTTGAAGCATACGATTCTGTGACATCAACAAACGCCTCATCGGCAACCGAGGATGGATATTCGCATTTATCCTGTTTTCCAGGGTTTGGTCCGCCAGAGAGGAAACCAGGAACAGGTTCCAGTATTTCATCTGCCCCTGACGGTCTGTGGTGTATAAACATAGGCGTTTTAAAGCCATACCCTGTAACATACGAGAAGCCTGTTGCATTGCGACCCAAAATATAATCGAGGGTGTGAATGGCTCCGGTTAAATATTTGCGGTCGTTGCTGACTCTAAAGGCTTCAATAAGAACTATACCCTGATTGGCTGCTACAGCATTGCTTCCCCAAACAAAATTGCGTGCATCTTTGCACATAGGAGTTGAGTAGGCGTTCTTTTCTGAATCTTTTATCAGTTCATCCGCCATACCTATCAGGTTTTTCTTCAGATTTACAATGTCGTTTTTTGCTATAGCTGTTAAGCTCTTCTCAAAACGCAACAATGTGTAGTAACCCAAAAGACGTACATTGCCCCACGAGGGAACTGGCATACTATTATCAGGAAATAGATTCACTGCTTTGTAATAACTGTCTTTAAGGGTGGTGACATATAATTCGGAAGCTGCCCAGATAAACTCATCTTTTACATCTCCATCACCATATTCGCCTGTAAATACTTCTGGTTTGAATTTTTTATTCATCTCATTTTGTCTGTATAAAACACCAGGGTTAGCGATAGCCCAATTCCAGGCTTTTTCCGAAGCTTTCAAACAGGAATCGGCTAAACCGGGCAGTTCTTTAGGGAACTTTTTAAATATGCGTGAGGACTGAGCCATTACAGCGGCAAAATCCAGCGCTGCGGCTGTGCTTTTTTGAACTACATAACGCGGAGCTTTGGCATCAGATGGCATTACAAATCCGTCAAAGTTGGGATTTGTAAGTTTATGATGCACACCTCCGTCGTTGGGATCCTGCATGGTTAGCATCCAACGCAGGTTCCACAAAAGTTCATCCAGAATATCGGGTAGAATATTTGAACTTTCAGGGATATTGAGAGTTAATTGTTTACAATAATCCGGATACTCTTCGAAAAGCGAGAACATGGTCCCCATGGTTATACCGGAGTTAACAATATATTTATTGTAATCGCCGGCATCGTACCACCCTTTGGTACTGGATATTGTAGTTTCTTCTGGCCGTTGAGGTGTTGCAGCCGATGGGTGAATCAATACTTTATCGTCGGGGTGCCCTGCCGGCCGGCTCCATTTGCCTGCATACTTATAAGGAAGAGGTGTTGATAACCGCTGAAAGTAGAATGATTTCATTGATCCTTTGGCTAGTTCTCCATGAACGCCGGCCTTTATTTCGAATTGGTATGAATAACCAATATCGGGAATATAAACCACGTAAGTACCAGGTTTATTAAATTGCGAAAAATCGGCAATGCGGGTTACTGAAGGAGAATAATCCGATTTATGCGGACCGCTTAATTCACCGGTAAACAGTATTTCGGTGAGATCAGGAGAGGCAATCATAAACTTGCTGTCGATATCTTTTGTCAGAACCGCAATTTTGGTGCTGTTGGGATAGAAACCAATCTGATTAAGCCGAATAGCGGTAGATAGATGCTGAGCGGAAACGCCTGAGCAGTAACCCAGTATTAGAGCATAAATTGCTAAATAAAAAAGGCGTGTTAGTTTACTTTTAATCATAAAAATAGTGTTAATTGGGTGGTAAAGGAGGCTGTGTAATTAGTCCATAACCGGAGGTTGAGCTTGTCGAAACCTCATTGTAAATCAGCAAGATTACACTTCGACAGGCTCAGTGTCCGCACTTTTCACACAGCCTCAGATAAATTATTTCAGCTCGGTATAATTCATAATTTTAAACTTTACTTTTCCAGCGAGAGGATCGCTGTCTAAAGCAAAGGTGTTTCCTTTTTTTGTAAGGGAAACAGGTTGAAGCTTATTATCCGATGGCAGACAAATAAAACCTTCTGCTTTTTGAGACGAGGAGAAGCTAACAAGATCAAGGTTACTCCAGTCCATATCCATAGTAGATTGAGCCAGTTTAATATGAGGTATTACCGCTCCGTCGCGTACGAGCATTATTACAGGGACCTTACCTGTTTTAATATGGTGCCACCCCGGATTGTAAACCTGTTTTGTCTGGTAATCGATCCATTTTCCACCCGGGAGATAAACATCCCGTTCGGTGCCGTTTTCCATCATAGGGGCTACCAATATGTCCGATCCGAATAAATATTGGTTATCGATAAACCAGGAACCGGGATCGTCTGGATACTCCACAAACAAAGCTCTTACCATGGGCAATCCTTTCTCTGTACATAATTTGGATTGGGCATAAATGTAAGGCATTAATCTGTAGCGCATATCGGTAGCATCGCGAAAGGCATTATTGAAGCTCTCGTTATATTCCCAGGGTTCTTTGGGAGGAGCTCCATGAGTGCGTGTGTGAGAGGTAAGCATTCCAAAAGGAAGCCAGCGGCGGTATAGATCTTCGGGTGTTTTTACTACAAAACCGCCAATATCGTGACTCCAGAATGTGAAACCTGATAATCCAAGTGACAGCCCTCCACGTAATTGCGCCTGCATTCCGTTATCGGTATTTTCCGCATCACCGCCCCAGTGCAGCGGATAGCGCTGACTTCCGGCCCAGGTGCTGCGAGCCCAGATGATAGATTCGCCATTTATCTTTTTTGTAATATCTGCAACTGTTTTGTTATAGCGTAATGGATAAAGGTTGTGCTCGTAAAAACCCGTTTTACCCGATGCATAAACTCCTGTGTGAGGAGCTGCTTCTCCAAAATCTACTTTAATAGCTCCCACTCCCAATTTCAGCAAACCAGCAATTTTTTCCTGGTACCATGCAACAGTATTTGGGTTGGAGAAGTCGAGAATAGCATCCTCGTAAGGAATGTTACCTTTGGCATCTTTTACATACAGTCCTTTCTCCACAATTTCATTAAAAAGACTGTTTTTAGGAACAAAATACGGTAACTGCCACAGGCTGATATGAAATCCCTGGGATTTTAAATCTGTAATCATTTTCGCTGGATCCTGGAAACGGGTCTTTGAGAAAGTATAGTCGCTCCTCCAATCGGTTTCGAACCATCCGGTATCAAAATGTATCACATCGCATGGAATTTTGTTCTCGCGTAGTTTACTGGCAACGGTGCGGCCATCGTTTTCAGAGAAATAGGTTATTCGGCTCATCCAAAGACCAAATGACCATAGTGGCGGCATATCAGGTTTTCCGGTGAGATTGGTATACTCATCGAGTATTTCTTTTGGTTGTCCCAGAAACACAAACAGATCAAGTTCATCATCGCCAATCATAAGCGAGTTCAATCCATTAAAATATTTTCCAAAGTCGCATGTGATAGGCGAGGAGGTGTGCATAAACATTCCATATCCCCGGCTGCTCATAAAGAATGGAATGGGTTTGTACATGGTCTCGTTTTCAACACCATTGGCATCATCAGTCCAAAGCACAACTTTTTGGCCACGTTTGTTCAGTTGTGTAAAAGATTCGCCGCACCCGAATATTTTTTCATCGGGCGAAAGGTTAAATGCAGCGGAAAAACTTCTGGAATAGTCGGAAGTTCTTCTTACAAAACAAAATGGAGTAATAGGGGTAAAGGACGTTATGTTGTCACTTGCATGATTGGTGCTTGTAAGAAGCTTTCCGGCAGCATCAAATATTTCAATTTTCCAGGGATTTATTTTTATAACAACCGATCCGGATGTATTCGAATATTTGTGTCCGCCTTCCACTTTTGTGTATTTCCATGTATTATCTATAGGAGCTTTGCCTCCGGTAAGCATCAGTGATGGCTCTTCGGGGCGTGCCTGAATTCCGCTTTTGGCTCTTATCCGTATTGTTCTGGGAGAAACAAATTCTACCGAAAAAGGATACACCGGCGAGGCGGCATATTCAATGGATGGGAACTCGTTTTGATTCACCTTGTATAACATTCCCAGCATATTATTAAAAGCTTGCCGTGTGGAATAGTTGTACCGGTGGTATTTTAATTCTCCCTGGCCCGTTTTGGGATTGAATGATGCAAGACTATCGGCGAGGTAATAAGTATTTGTAAAATCGTGAAAGTCGCCGCTGATATCAATAGGTTCATTCAGCAAGTATTGCGGCCGTCCAGGCTGTGCGGGGATTTGAGCGTTCAAATATCCTCCGCAAACGATTGCAAAAACGAATAGTAGTTTTTGTTTCAATTTAGTGGTAATTAGCATGTTAATAAATTAAAAATGATTAGAATTTGTGTAATACTTCACTGATTTATTTACAATTGCAATTTCTGAAACATTGCAATGAAATTCAAATTTTTCTGAGGACAAAATTATTCTTTAATTCTAATTTATGAATTTTCTTCATGAATATTTGAATAAAATGTTAAATTTACACTTAATTATAACTACTAATTGGGGTTATGACTTCTGGAATAATAGTCAATATTTATTTGAATTAAACGCTAAACTCATGAGAAGAAATCTGTTACTGCAGTTATTTTTATCTTTCTTTTTTATTGCTGCCGTTGCACAGGAAAGTAAGATAATATTGGTTAATGCCGATAAACCTCTTTATCCTGTACAACCCACCATGTGGGGCATTTTTTTCGAGGACATCAATTTTGCTGCCGATGGAGGTATTTATGCCGAATTGGTTAAAAATCGCTCTTTTGAATTTTTTCAACCTTTAATGGGATGGAAAGAATTAAGAAAAAACAGGGAGGCCGGATCGGCATTAATTAACAACAGGGCAGCAACCACTCCTTCAAATCCCCGGTTTGCTCATGTTTCGTTTGACAATGCCGAAGGTACGTATGCCCTTTCGAATGCTGGTTTCAGAGGAATGGGTATAAAACAGGGAATGAAATATCATTTTTCGGTATGGGCTGGTCAGAAGTCGGGTGATGTTAAAATGCGCATTGAACTTGTTGGCGCTGATGGAAAACAAATAGGAACAGCAGCCCTGGTTCCCGGAGACGGAGCATGGAGTAAGTATAGTGTTGACTTTAATGCTATCACTACCGATCCTAAAGCATCGCTCAACATTTGGTTCGAAGGAAAAGGATCGATCGATCTGGATATGATTTCTCTTTTCCCGGATGATACCTGGAAAAACCGTCCGGGTGGTCTTAGAGCTGATCTGGTTCAATTACTTGCTGACCTGAAACCCGGGTTCCTCCGTTTTCCTGGCGGATGTATTGTTGAGGGCAGAGAGCTTACCAACCGTTACCAATGGAAAAAATCGGTAGGTAATGTGGAGAACCGTGAATTGATAGTTAATCGCTGGAATACTGAGTTTCCGCATAAAAATGCTCCGGATTATTTTCAAAGCTATGGATTGGGCTTTTACGAATATTTTCTACTTGCTGAAGATATCGGTGCCGAACCTCTACCAATTCTAAGCTGTGGCATGGCCTGCCAGTTCAATACTGCCGAAGTTGTTCCATTAGATCAGATAGACCCTTATATTCAAGATGCGCTGGATCTGATTGAATTTGCAAATGGTCCTGTAACCTCCAAATGGGGAAAACTAAGAGCCGATATGGGGCATCCGGCTCCTTTTAATCTTAAAATGTTAGGTGTTGGCAACGAACAATGGGGGCCACAATATATTGAGCGGTATAAAGTATTTAGTGATGCTTTAAAAGCCAAACATCCTGAGATAAAACTCGTTTCGGGAACAGGACCTTCGCCCGATGGAACTGACTTTGAGTATGCCTCAGTGGAATTGAAAAAGCTGAATGCTGAACTGGTTGATGAGCATTACTATCGTTCGCCCGAATGGTTTTTCAGTAATGCTGCCCGTTACGATAAATATGACCGTAATAGCTATAAGATTTTTGCAGGCGAATATGCTTCTCATATTCCCAACACCGGAAATCCACCTCACAAAAATACCTGGCTGAGTGCTATTTCGGAAGCTGCTTTTATGACCGGACTAGAGCGTAATGCCGATGTGGTATGGATGTGTTCTTATGCTCCGTTGTTTGCACACGCCGAAGCATGGCAATGGAGTCCCGACCTGATCTGGTTCAATAACCTGGAATCGTATGGTACCCCCAATTATTATGTTCAGAAAATGTTTTCGGTAAACAGCGGCACCGATGTTCTTTCAATTACCGAAGGCGAGAAACCTTTGACGGGCCAGGATGGTATTTATGCGTCGTCAGTTTTCGACAAAAGAACAAATGAGATTGTTATTAAGATTGTTAACTCCAGTGAAACCGCTGTAACACGCGAACTAAACATTAAAACATCGCGGAAATTAGACGGAAAAGTGGCTATAACTGTTTTGAAGAGTGATGATAAAGGAGCTTTTAACTCGTTTGAAAGTCCTATGAATATTAAACCTCAGGATCAAACTGTAAATCTTAATGGTAAAAGAATTAAATTAAACCTTCCTGCTTCCTCATTGAACATGATAAAAATTAAATTAGCGAAATAGAAAAAGCAAATTGTATTCAAAGTTAAACCTTTCAGGGTTTTAAACCCTGAAAGGTTTTGCCGTTTTTAGACACCCCTCTCTTCACATTAATTCCCGGGGAGTCAAATGCCGCTATTTTACTTTATTATGGAATAAGTAATATAACCAGTGTAGATTACCAAAAAGATCACCCCTTCTATTCTGTCAATTCGTTTTGCTTTGAATGTTACGGTTGTAAGGAAGAGCAGCAAACTGGCAATTACGGCTACCATAATATCAAAATTAATAGAAACATTAAAAGGAAGGGGTCTGATTACCGAAGTAGTTCCCAATACAAAGAAAATGTTGAAGATATTAGAGCCAACAATATTTCCCACAGCTATGTCGGCATTCTTCTTATAAGCTGCAACCACGGAGGTGGCCAGCTCAGGTAAAGAGGTTCCGATAGCTATAATGGTCAACCCTATAACTTTTTCGCTCATTCCAAGAACTTTGGCTATAGAAACGGCCCCTTCAACCAGATACTTTCCGCCAAGGAATAATCCACCAATCCCAATTAAAATAAATAACAAAGCCTTCCAAACAGGAATTACTTTTTCGGTTTTCGAGGGAGATATGGCATCTACCGGAAAATCCTGACTTTGCCGTTTAGCCATTTCAAAAGTATAAACCATAAAAATGGCCATGAAACAAAGCAAAACCAAACCGTCTGCACGCGAAATAAGGTTACCCGAAGAACTGTTGTCTATAAACAAATCGTTACTCATTATTCCTATGACAATTACAGCCAGTAAACTCAAAGGAATTTCCTTCCATTTGGTATTTGTCAGAATTTCAACAGGATTTACAATACAGGTAATTCCAAGAATGAGTAAAATATTGCTGATGTTACTTCCCAGCACATTCCCAATAGCAATATCAGTCGAGCCTTTTATGGCCGAAAAAATGTTTACGGTAAGCTCGGGAGCTGATGTTCCAAAGGCAACGATTGTTAGACCAACAACAATGTCGGAAATTCCAAATTTCCTGGCCAGCGAAGACGCACCGGCAACAAGCCAGTTAGCACTTATGATTATTACAAAAATTCCGCCGATTAAATAAATGAAGTCGAGCATATTGGACGTTAAAAAAATACGAATATAGAAAAATGAAGCTATATCACCATATTTAATGCGTCGGATTAGAGATATTAAAAAATCACAAAAAAGACGTATTTTTGCAGCTTTAAAAGAATTAAGTTATGCTGTATTCGGGTGAGGGGATAGCCATTTCGGTGAGAGACAGAAAAATTTCTTACAAAGAGTTATTTCAGAAGGTTAATTTATTTTCCTCAGCTTTTAAAAATAGAGCCGGACATGCGGTTATTTATTCCGACAACCGGGTGGGTTGGGCTTATGCATTTTATTCGGTATGGAACAACGGCATGGTGCCAGTTCCTGTCGATTATCTTTTAAAGAAGGATGACCTCGTTTATATTTTTAAGGATTGCAATCCTTCAGTGATATTTACCACCTCTGAAAAAAGAGATCTGGTGCTGGATTCGCTGGCTGAAGCCACAGTTGAAGCTCAGGTGCTTGTTATAGACGAGATGGAGCATCTACTTTCAGGATCGTTTTCCGACAAAATTGCTTTAAAATATCTTCCCGGCGATACGGCAGTTATTATCTATACCAGCGGCACTACCGGAAAGCCCAAAGGGGTAATGCTATCGTTTGAGAATCTTAAAGTCAACATTGAGGCCGTAAGTAAACGAATTCCTATTTATACTCAAAAAGATACCACTTTGATGCTGTTGCCCCTGCATCATATTTTGCCTTTACTGGGAACGCTGGTAATTCCGCTTTATACAGGCGGATCGGTCGCTATTTGCCCATCCATGGCTTCCGAAGATATTTTAAAGGTGCTCAACGAAAACAAAGTTTCGCTTGTAATTGGTGTTCCAAGGCTGTATACTGCTATTCGCGGAGGATTAATCGATAAAATAAATAAAAAGCCTTTTGCCCGGTTACTTTTCAAACTCGCCAGAGGCGTTAATTCACTAGGTTTTTCGCGGTTTATTTTTGGTTCAGTTCAAAGAAAATTTGGAGGAAGTATAAGATATCTTGTTTCGGGAGGCGCTGCCCTTGATGTTGATGTGCACCGCGACATGCGGACTGTCGGTTTTGAAATTCTCGAAGGTTATGGAATGACGGAAGCTGCACCCATGATCACATTTGCCCGTCCGGGGAAAGTTAAGGTAGGTTCTCCCGGCGAAGCACTTTTTTGTACACAAATTGACATCCGCAATGGCGAAATAGTTGTTTCCGGTACTAATATTATGAAAGGCTACCTCAATAAACCTGAAGAAACTGCCGATGTGCTGCGTGACCACTGGCTCTATACCGGCGATCTGGGATATCTCGATAAAGAAGGATTCCTTTTTATTACTGGTCGCAAAAAAGAAATAATTGTTTTAAGTAACGGGAAAAATATCAATCCGGTGGAAATAGAGGAACAGTTGCTTAAAGTGCATCCTGTTGTGAAGGAGGCTGGCGTTTTTCAGGATGGAGACAGGCTGAGAGCCATTATTGTTCCCGATTTGAAGATTTACGGTGACCAGGACTTTGAAAATATCCGGGAATATCTCAGACTGAATGTTTTTCAACCTTATAATCAGTCAGTAGTACCTTATAAAATGGTACTCAGCTTCAGCGTATCAACCGAAGAGCTACCAAAGACAAGAATTGGCAAAATTCAGCGTTTTAAGCTTAAAGATCTGGCTATAGAGCCTGAAGCTAAAAACGAAGACCAACAACATATTAAGCTCGAAGAGTATCAGATATTAAAGCATTATCTTGAGAATGAAAAGAAAATGAAGGTATTGCCTTCGCATCATCTGGAAATGGATCTGGGTCTTGACTCCCTGGATAAAGTAAGTCTCCAGGTTTTTATTGAATCTACTTTCGGAATCCAGATGGAAATTGCCGATATTGTTAAGTTCGAAACTATTCTTGCTTTAAGCGAATTTGTTCATTCCCATAAACTGAAACAAAAAGCTGAAAAGATCAACTGGTCGGAAATTCTTAAGCAGAAAATTCATCTTAAACTACCCTCGACTTGGATAACAGGAAATGTAATTTTTAAGCTCTCCAAGGTTTTCTTTTCGTTGTATTTCAGGTTCAGACCAAAAGGCCGGAAGAATATTCCCGACAATAGTCCATGCATTTTTGTTGCTAATCACCAGAGTTTTATCGACGGACTGTTTCTGGCATCGCTGCTTAAGTTTAAATTGATGCGTAAAACATATTTTTACGCGAAGGAAAAACATGTTCGCAATCCGTTTGTAAAATTCCTGGCTAACCGCAATAATATCATCATTATGGACCTGAACCATAACCTGAAGGAATCGATTCAGAAAATGGCCGAAGTACTGCGAAAAAAGCGAAATCTTATTATTTTCCCGGAAGGAACCCGAACCAAAGATGGAAAGATTGGCGATTTTAAGAAAACCTTTGCAATTTTAAGCCGTGAGTTGAATGTGCCTGTCGTTCCGGTTAGCATCAGCGGTGCCTTTGAGGCATTACCCAAAGGAAGTTTTTTCCCGAAGCCGTTTAAGAAAATTAAAGTTGAATTTCATCAACCCATTTACCCCGAAAATCATTCTTACGATTCACTTTCTGATTTGGTGAGAAATAAAATAGAAGGAAATGTAGATGTAGCTTGATTAGTAGTAAGTATCAAGTCGTAAGCAATACCTGATGATTCTATCCCGCAACCAGCAATCTGACTGCTACCTGGAGGCTTGCAAATGTTTCTATTCTCCCCGTTGCCTTACCACTTCGTACATAAATACGGCGGCGGCATTTGAAACATTCAGGGAGCTGATTTTGCCCAAAACCGGCAACTTGACAAGATCGTCGCAAATGCTCAGTATTTCAGGTTCAATACCGGTATCTTCCGATCCCATCACAATACAAACCGGTCCAGTATAATCAGACTTATGATATAGAATTTCAGCTTTTTCGGTGGCAGCAACCAGTTTTATGCCGCTATCTTTCAGCAGTTGCAGGCTTTTTTTGAACATAGCGGTTCTGCATACAGGCATGTAGTTTAACGCGCCCGAAGATGTTTTCATGGCATCGGCATTTAACTGTGCCGATCCTTTTTCGGGGAGCAGCATTGCGTTTACACCGGCGCACTCAGCAGTGCGGGCAATCGAACCCAGGTTCCGAACATCGGTAATACCATCGAGTGCAATTATAAAAGGAGTAATTCCCTGTTCATACAGTCCGGGAACAATATCTTCAATTTTTTGTAAGGGTACGGGCGATATAAAAGCAACTACTCCCTGGTGGTTTTTTCGTGTTATGGAATTGAGTTTTTCCTCGGGAACAAGCTGGTAGTTGGAATGATGCTCCCGCATTACCGCGTACAATTCATTGATCAACTCGCCGCTCAGGCCTTTTTTGATCAGAATCTTGTCGATATCCTTACCGGCTTCAATGGCTTCAATTACAGGCCGTAACCCAAATATAAAGTTATTATCTTTTTCTCTTGACTGAAATCCGGGCTTCCTGTAATTATTCTTGAACATGACATTATTTTTAGAAATGCAAATGTAGAAAAAAAAGGCGAGGGGAGAAGTGCCAGAGGTTGAATGATTATCAGGAGTGCCTGTCGTTTCTAATAGTTGTGTCGTTTGTATTTAGTTGCACAGCCTTATTATCTGATTAACTTTCTAAAATCGCAGGCCTTCTTATAAAATGCTTTATCCTCACCAAATTCAATAATACGGGCAACTTTGCTATTACAAACGTTGCACGTTCCACGCACTAAAATGTCGTTCAGTTTAGTAAGATATATTTCCTGGACATCAATCCCTTTTTTGGTAATAACACCGCATTCGGAGCAATAAACGCCTTCGTCAAGCAAAAATTGAAAGCCTCGTTTTTGTTCATCATTAAGCAATATGGCTAATTGAAACTGATTGATTTTTATTTCAGATAAATGCCCCATTATAATTGTCACAATTAATTATTTCTATAATATCTCTTTGGGAATTATTTTTTTGGCAAAAGTCTTTACCCTTTTAGTTTTGCTTACATACGAATCGGGATTAAAATCCAGGGTTGTACGCCACGAGTTCTCGGGTTTGTATTCTTCTTCCATACCTTTTAATACACTCTGTGCTATTTGCCTGGAATGGATTACAGCAAAGCATTCGGTATTTAAATTGGCACTGCGGGGATCGAGATTAAAAGTGCCGATTACGGTTATGGTGCCATCTACTACCATCGATTTGGCATGAAGTCCAAAAACAGGCGTATAGTTTAACTTTTTCTGCAGAGCTCCGGTGGCCATTTTTACTCTTTCGGCAGCGTCGGGGCGAAATTCATATATTTCCACTCCGGTTCGGAGTAAATCCTTTCTGTTTTTCTGATATCCTGCAAAAGCTTCGGTATTATCGGTTGAGGCCAGACTATTGGTAAGTATTCTTATTCTTACACCCCGGGCCACCGCGTCCTTAAAAAGCTTTTGTCCAACTTCAGTGGTAATCAGGTAGGGACTTTGTATGTCAATGCTATGCTTTGCCTGCGTGATTAAACTGATAAGTTCGCTGGTGGTAATACTTCCGCCTTTTAATCCTTTGGTGCCATCGTTTTTACCTGGCAAATCGGTTACAAAAAATGCGCTGTCGGTCCAGACAACTCCGCCCGATTTAATTATTTCGTGAAATACTGCGGGGAGGTTTTGAATCTGCTCACGCAATTGAGGCCAGAAGTTTTCGGGATTGCAGGCATATTGATGTAATCGCTCAAAACGGTTCTCATCCGAAAAGGTATTGTCCTTCTCCTCCACAAGTTGATTTACCGGTACTGAAAGCGGACTGTTCCAGAAGGTTTCGAACGATGTTTCCATTGCTTTTACTGCTTTACCCATCAGCAATACATCTCTGTCGCGAAAATTATATTCGTGATCATAATCGAAATATTCATCGGCAACATTTCTTCCACCGGTTATGGCTATTTTTCCATCTACAGCAAAAATTTTATTGTGCATGCGTTGGTTTACACTTCTGAAATTGGTTGCCAGTTTCCCGATTTTCTGAAAGATATTCTTGCCCAGGTTCACTCCGGGGTTGTAAATCTTTATGGAGATATTTTTATGCGAATCGATGGTGAGAATCTCATGGATGCCCGCTTCGACCATTATATCATCGACAATAATCCGCACCTGTACACCGCGATCGGCAGCTCGTACCAGGTAGTCGGTTGCTATTAGCCCTACATTGTCGGTTGAAAAAATAAAGTACTGAACATCTATGGTTTTCTCCGCATGTTCGCAAAACCAGGCTCGGGTGAGCAAGGAACCTCCACCGTCTTCAAGCACATACACACCGGTTTTGGTATCGAGTAATTTTTGAAAAGGCAATAGTTCTGTACTAAGTTTTGTAGTATCGGTATTGTGAATGCTGGAGCAGAAGTCATTCAGTTGTGGAGGAACTATTTCTTTCTCCTTCCCTGGCCAAAGCAATCCTGCAATGCAGAGAAGAAAAATAACAATTATAGCAATCAGGCCTTTTCGGTTTTTCATATCAGAAAATATATGCACTGAATAAGGATGAAAAAGTAATCAATAATTTTTGAATAATGAATTTCTTAATCAGAAAGCTGAATTGTCCTGCTAAAGGGAATGAATGCCACCAATATATCTGTTACTGGAGATTATAAGAATGTTGATCAGCATTTCTATTTGAAATAAGTCCAGGTTTTAGGCTTAGAATTAAGCTATATGATTATTGTGACCTGTACTTTTTTACAAGGGTGAATGTTAAAAGTATTATTCCGCTTACAAAGAGCGGATATGAAATCAGATTCAGAGCCAAACCAGAAAAGTACAGGATGTAAGGCGGATCAAAACCATAAATAGCTGATAATTTATTTCCACCAAAATAAAATGTTATAGCAAAGAATAGAAGTATGAGAGCTTTCTTCATTCTACATTTTCTTTTGCTTAATTACCAAGGCCTCTGTCCATAAGCTTTTCCAATCTTCGTGGGTAAATTTAGCCGGGCTAAGACTCCAGTTTTCTGCTATTTTCATTACAAATTCTTCATCCGGAAATACCAGGTCCTCTCTGTCGTAATACCCTTCTTCCACAGCTTCTTCTGAAAATGTATTCAACAGGTGATATTGTTTTTCAAAGTCAGATGGCTCTCCTTCAATACATTTGTTTTCGCCCGATTCGCCTAAATATGAATAAATCCTGAGTATAGAACCATTTAATGCTTTTGCCCAGCAATGATATTCTACAATGCGGTGTGTGGCAAAAAACTGAACTTCTCCAAATTGAGAACTGAGATGCGTGAGAATCACTTTTAAGTCGGCAAGACTTTCCTTACTGTCGCCAACAGGTATTTCTCCTATTATAAATACCCATCCGTTCATGGGAGATGTTAACGAAACTGACCAGTTGGGGTATTTAAAGATCAACTTATGAGGTGCATTTTCTTCCAGACTTTTAATGAAACTGGCGATTTCTGTGTTGTTGTTTGCTTTTATTGCAAGCCACCAGCTTTTGTACCCGAAATATTCGGGTTCGCCCTTAAAATCTTCTATCTGGAGTTTTATTTCAGATGTATCCGATTCAACAGTTTTATTTTGTAGTGAAGCCTGTTTTTTTGTCATTGATATTCCTTTCCAAAGAATGGCAACTATTATGATGGTGGCTAAAAAGTACGATAACATGCTGGTAGACTATGATTTAATGATGTATTTTCTGATTTATAAAGTTAAGGATAATATTTAATCATGGCAGGGGCTTTTCCCCTTTGTACCGAAGATGATAAATAGCAATCCAGCTTCCATATTCCACCTTATTATCGGTAACAGTATCAGTTTTCATAATTTCGGATTCGGATAATATAAGATCGAGATTCTTTTGATTCAGATCGAGATTGAGGTATTTTACCACGCAGAACTCTTCTCCAGCATCCAGGAATTCATTTGGTTTTGAGAATTGATGAATAGCCGAAAAAGCATCTACATTCGACATTTCGGCTTTAAGCCAGTAATGCTGTAATTTGTTGCCTTTGCTGTATTCTGTTAGAGGTCCTGCTGTTATTTCGGTAATATGTACAATTTTACTGATGCCGGGATACTCCTTTACCAGATGTTGTACTGTTTGATTGTAAGGTCCATACGAGAAGTAGAATGTTGAATATGAAATTTTTAATCCCAGAAATAATATGGCAGCTATTAAAGTGTATATCAGAACTTTTGATCTAAGATGCATAAAAAGGATAGTGTGAGGAATTATAAGCATAACCACAATAGCCATTACATACCTGTGAAACAAAAAAGGCTGTGAAAACAGAGAGATAATCGAAACAATGAGCAATGTGCCAAGAAAAATTGAGAGTGCCAGCCAAAGTATTATCCTGTATTCGGCTAATGGTTTCGTAAAGCTTTTGAAAACGGTAAAAACAAGAAGACTGTACATCAAAATCATTAGTGCTGTGGCATAACCCGTTGTCCAATATTGCTCGGTGAAAGGAATTGTAAAGCACGAAAGCAGAGTAGAAAAACTCACTTCGGGAGCCCAGAAAGCATGCTGAACTTTTTTTACCTGCACTATCATCATTTGAAGCCATGGTAAAAACAGTATGCCTGCCGTTACCACCATTATGAAGTGCGGCAGCCATTTTCGGTTTCTGGTTACAACCAGGTATACAAAAACAAAAGCGTTCGCTGTAAAAGCAGCTATCGTGCTGTAATAGTGCATATACATTGCAGCTATGGTGAATACAAAAAGGAGAATGAGGTTTTTGTTTTCGCCCGATTTTAGAAACAGGTACGAATAAATAAATACTCCGGTAGTTGCGAAAGCCGCCCATGTATACATCCGGGCTTCGTGCGAATATGATGCCAGCATTGGTATGGAAAGCAGCAACAGGCAAAAATACAGTGCACCTTTTTGTCCGAAAATTTTACGGCCGGCAAAGTATCCAACTAAAAATGTTGAAAGTACTCCAATTACAGAAAACACACGCAGCGATATGGCGCTCAACCCGAATACTGAAGTAAATAATTTTAATAGCAAATAATAAAGCGGAGGGTGTAAATCATTCCGCAGCTTTACGAAAAATTCCGACAAGGAGCCATCAATCATTGCTTTCGTATAGATTTCATCGCTCCATAAATCGCTGAAACCAAGGTTGAAAAGATGAAAAGCTGCAGCAAAAACAAAGAGCAGAATAAATAATATCCAGTTATACCTGCTTATCAGAATTCCGATGTTTTTCATAATTTGTACTGAAGGTTTTGCGGTTGTAACTTAAATAATTTCGAGGCAGCTATCTGTAATGCAGAATTATGAAATTTTCAATTGAAATCAAAATTTAAGCAACAGCGAAATCATGATATTCATAGGTCGCTGCATTGTGTGGTGTAGGTATATGCTTATCTGCTGGCTATTTCTTTGATGTTTGTGCCTTATTGTTAAACTGTAAACACAAGTCTATCCAATATTCCAAGTCATTCTTGTCTATAAATCCATTCGGCTCAATATAACAATAGCCTTTAAGTTTTTTACCTTTCATTATCATGGGTAAAAAACCAGGTTTTTCAGTTAACTCATCGGTCAGTCCGGGGTCAAAACGGCACATCAGGTTTTCACCGCTTACATTAACGCACATTTTTCCATTAATCATGAAGGCTAATCCAGCAAACATTTTCTTTTCTTCCACCCTAATCTCAGGAAAGCGTTTTAAATATTTTTTTCCTTTCGGCAAGTTTTATATCATAAGCCATGTTGTTTATTTTTTCTTGTTATTGGCAATAAGTAAAGAAAAGTTCAACCTCCGATAAACATTTTGTTAAGGAATTGGCAGAATTCATACATTTAAAATCAATCTGTTTAGAAAATATTCAAATTAATGCATGTTGCTGCCTAACAACGAGACCGCACTAGAGGTTCGTTGTCATTTCCGTCTTATTTTCCAATTATTTTCTTTCTGTGGTTTTGTCCCCAATCACGCAATGCTTTCATTACTTCATATAAAGTTTCTGCGTGTTCTGTAACTTCGTATTCAACTGTCGGTGGAAATGTGTCGTAAACTTTCCGATTAACAAGATGATTTGCTTCCAAGTCTTTCAGTTCTTTTGACAACATTTTGTCGCTAATTCCTTCAACATCTCTTGCAATTTCTTTGAAACGTTTTGCACCGCCCGACAACGAGAATAAAATCGGAAGTTTCCAATTGCCGTTCAATGTTTCCATTGCATCTTTTATAGCACGAATGCCTGTTGAATCACATTTAATTGTCTTTGCCATTGCAGAACAGAATTACATTACTAACCCAAACGTAAGCGCTAACTTTTGGGTTAGTGCTTACCAACGGTTAGCGAATGTAGATAATTTTGTAACGTCACACAAATAAATTAAAAGAGATGATTAAAGACAAAAAAATCTATTGGACAGTCACCATTATTGCAATGGCGATAATTGTGTTACCCTCGTATTTCGCACCTCGTGAATACTTAATTGAAACCATCCGCAGAATGGAATTCCCAGGTTATTTTGGATTGGAGTTAGACATTCTAAAAATTGTCGGTGCCGTAATTATTCTTATTCCTGCAATTCCTGCGATGTTTAAAGAATGGTCATATGTTGGTTTCGGAATACTTTTGTTGTCGGCAAGTTTTGCACATTGGCTTGTTGATGGAATGGCAAAAGGTGTTGCACCGCTTGTTCCATTTGCTGTTTTGTCGGTGTCGTATTATTATTTCAGAAAACTGAATTATGCGAAGTAAAATTTTGATTACAATTTTTGCGATGAGTTGTCTACCGACTTGCGGTCAGCAAACCGATAGACAACAAAGCATTGCTTTGCCTAGAAATTGAAATATTAGCAGGAATAGAATAAAAACGCAATGCGAAATAAACAGGAAGACTAAAAAACAAGAAATCTGGGTCAGTATTACCCCGGAAAAATCAAAAACCAACAAGAAAATCTCAACTGAGGAAAAGTTCACCCCCCCCGATAAATACATAGACGCTGGTGCTCCGATGCAAGCAACGGATTTCGTTTCAACCGGTAGCTCAAGCTGGGTCGTACCGACCACTTGAGCTCCTATTTATTACCAACAGTACTTTTTATCTTGTCAGTTGATAATCATTTATTAATAGTCCTGGGGATAGATTTAATCTTCTATTTAAATTGCGGATCATATCAACTGTCAATTTACGTTTGCGGTTTAAAATCTCGGAAACTCTACTTTTTCCCCCAATCGCATCAACTAAATCAACTTGTTTCAAATGCATCTCTTCCATCCTGATCTTTATAGCTTCAATGGGATCCGGTGCTTCAA
The DNA here is from genome assembly GCA_023429135.1 of Bacteroidota bacterium. Taxonomy (GTDB): domain Bacteria; phylum Bacteroidota; class Bacteroidia; order Bacteroidales; family JAAUTT01; genus JAAUTT01. Next base: position 76,679 of record JAEYWD010000092.1, read on the forward strand.
TGGGGTAATGTTTCTTTTCATATTCATCAATCATTAAACCCAAAATATCAGCTTCATCACTTTCAGGTGTCCCAATTGCAGAATCAAAGATTAGTTCTAATCTTTTTAGTGCATCTTTATAATCAGCCTCTGTTTTTATCGGTTTTATATTCATTTCCCAAATTATTTAAATCGTGTTTGCATCAATCCTATCATACTCATTATGAGTCCCAATGAACCGAATAAAAATCCACTGTTTCTCATAATTGAACTTGGCAACCAGTCTATAAGAATTACCTTTTATATTAAATACTATCCTACTGTCCTTCAGAATACTTGCGTTTGCATATGTTTGTTTTACATCATTGGGACTTTTCCAATCCGCGTTCATTGCTGTATCATACCAAGTCTTAAGATATTGCTCAGAATCAGGATGAACTTCCCAATATTCTCTTAATGTGCTTTTTGCAAATATTCTTTCCATTAATCTTAAATGACAATGCAAATATAATGAAAATTCTCAAATTGGGAACTTTGTTATCGAGAAGTATGGTTGGTAACGTTTGTTGTAAGCTCTGGAAAAAGTCGAAAAATACTAATAAAAGAGCATTATAACAAGTGAGCATTTTTACTCCCTTTGGTCGTGAGACCGCTAGCGCTAAGTTCCGGAGGGTGTAAGTCCCTTATGCGCGGAGTTGTGTCCGAAGCATTAGAAAGTGGCAAGGTGGTTTGGGGCAACCCATGCACTGAAGGAAGTCAAACGGCAATCCCGAAAGCTTTCGGGACTGGTACTGATACTTCGACAAGCTCAGTATAAACTAAACAGGAACGTGATATGAGGCATAGTTATCCGGGCAAACAAGCACATCATTGTAAAGCCCAACGAACACCAAAAGGGTAGCTATGTAGATCATGCAGGAATTGGAGGAACCGAGCGGCAGCGAGCTCGTGAATACCTTAAAAATCAATTATGACACGAACAACGGAAAAGCTTTTACCGGGGGAGATCTGTATCTAGTTTCGTTCTACTAGGCATACAGAAGTCAGCAGATGCCATAGTAGGCGAGGCATTGTCCGTTCATGGCATGAACCGAAGACAGTCTGTGGCGCACG
>JAEYWD010000125.1 GCA_023429135.1 Bacteroidota bacterium
CGGCTTTCCCCCCCATTAAGCCTCCTCCATTCCAAATTCCTTAAAAGCCTTGTCATTTCGACCACTGGGAGAAATCTCATATTTTTAACCGGACACCAATGAAAAAAAATAATTCGTTTGTCTCATAAACAAAAAAGGCAGTGTCTTATGACCAGCCTTTCAACTATTCATCCAGATCTCAATCAGGTTCCGTTTATTGAAGGCCTAATCCGGACCTCGCTTGGTCCATGAAAACATTCGTTTATACGTACATTAAACTGAAGACTGGCGGTTGATGAAGAAAATTTAAATGCATATTTAACAACCAAAAGCCCGCAACACATAACCGGATGTTCCAACCTTCCAGCGAATTCTTTGATTAGTCCAATTCCTGCGTCCAAAATAAACAAAGGCCATCGAATTTTCGACAGCCTTTGCTACAATCAGAAATTTATTATCAATTGTGGTCCATATCAATTTTTAGTACACTTATTCAAGCGTAGGGTTAAACGTTCCGCCCCAATTGCTGTTTTGCTCAATTTTGTTATTTAAATCGATAACCGATTGTTGGATCGGGAAAAAGTAATACTTCTCGGGAAGTGAAGTCACCTTTACTCCGGTAAAAGGGATTTGTAATACATTATATTTAAAATCCTTCTCTGAGAGTTCATTTTTGCCGGCTTTTGCCTTGGCTTCCGAAATAGCCATTTCAGACCCATCTGCATTAACTGCTATCGCTTCAATACCGTGTTTTGTTTTTCCATCCAACCGGTTAAGCATTCTTAACCGACGTAAATCCCAGAAATATTTACCTTCAAAACAGAATTCAATATTTCTTTCGGCTAAAATGGCCTCCCGAATTTCTTCTCTCGTGGTTGCAGTAATTCCATAATTACCGTCATCGCCAGCTTCGATGCCAGCTCGTTGCCGAATTTCCTTTAACAAGGATAAAGCTATCTCCGGTTTTCCGGTTTCATTGGCTGTTTCGGCATAATTTAGCATTACCTCTCCAAAACGCATCACAATGTAATCGATACTGTATTGCTCAACTTCCGACTGCAAAAGAGAAAGGTCACTGGCTTTACGAATAAAGAATCCTGTATAGGAATCGAGATTGGTCGAGTTCGTCATTGCTTTTGGATTAACACCAAAATCATCCAGTACATCGGCTATACCCAACGAGGTATATTGACGGTTCCCCTTTTTATTCGAAACTTCATAAAGAGAACCATTCCAAACAATTGATTTCCCGAACCGGGGATCACGGTTTTTCCAGTAATTCTGCAGGAAATCGGCATCAGTTGTGAAGTACTTTCCGGTTGGATCGTTATACAATTTTCCGTCCTTCATGGGGAACTCCTTTACAAATTCCCAGGTGGGACATGCCGATGCGTTACCACGGCTTTCCGATCCGGGACGTACACCATAATCCCAGGATGCCGTTTTGTTCGGGTAGGAATTAATCACAGAAAAAACGACTTCGGGTCCTCTCTCCACCAGAAAAATATCTTCATAATTTTTAGTAAGGGAATAGCCAAGATTTTTTAATTTATTATAAGCTGCTTCGTTTGCAGTATTAGCCTCTGCCCAATACGAATTGTCCCATGGCTTACCCGGGTTAAACTGTGGAGAAGCCTTGTAAAGCAACACTTTTGCTTTGAATGCTGTTGCAAAACAACCATCTATTTTTCCAAAATTACTTTCAGTACTCGAAATATGATCAGGAAGTTGCGAAATGGCATCATTTAAATCTTCAATAATAAAATCAAAGCACTCCCTGGTGGTGTTTCGCTTTACATACAAATCATCAACATTTTTATCCTGAGGCACTTTTAAATATGGCACTCCTCCATGATAAACAACCATGAAAAAATAGACATAGCCCCTTAAGAACTTTGCCTGGGCTATAACTTCATTTTTAAATTCCTGAGAAAGATTTCCCTTATTTACGTTAACAATAGCTTCGTTAATTAACCTTATGGTTGAATAATTCCAGTACTTAAACTCCCCGTTTGTAATGTTTATGCGATCTGCATAAAAATAAATTCCTGCCAGTTGTTGGGTTTTCTGATCGGATGATGCCGACCAGTTGCCAAAAACATCAGCATAAATATTAGCTAAATAGGCATTCACCAATGATTCGTTGTTCCACACCATTTCAGCATTTAAGTCGTAAATATCTTCAATATCCAGTGTATTACAACTATATGTTAAAAATGAAACAACCAGCAGTAAAGTATATATTAACTTTTTCATCGTTTTCAATTTTCTCGTGTTAAAATTTAATGTCAATTCCAAATGTAAAAGATTTCATAAGCGGATAAGAGTCGTAACAATCTTGCTCCGGATCCTGAAATTCTGTCATATCGGAAATTACAAACAGGTTAGTTCCATTAAAAAATACCTGTGCTGAAGATATTTTAAAGGCATTAATCCATTTTGAAGGGAGATCGTAACCAAGGTTAAGGTTTTTCAAACGTAAGTAAGCTCCGTTTCTGATCCAGAAGGATTGATTTCCTGTTCCCGATTCGTACCAGCTTTTTCCAATAACCCTGGGATATTTTGCATCGGTGTTATCAGGCGTCCAGACATCGCCGGTCCAGATTGGATAATAAGGTCGCACGGTGCCGCCATACTGACGAATACCGCCATAATCAGAACCGCCAAGGTTGCTAATCATCCGGTCGTACATTCCCACGCCCTGGAAGTGTAAATTCAGGCTTATACCTTTCCATTTAAGATTGGTGCCAAACCCGTAGTTTATTCTTGGCGCCCCATTATCGGACAATATCTGTATGTCGTTGTTATCAATTTTACCATCGGGACCAGGAGCATAACCATCACCACGGACATCTTCAAAATATAATCCGCCAAGATAAGGATCACGTCCGAATTGTTTAAATCCTTTGCTTTTAAGTTCGTCTAACTGCGCCTGAGTTCTTATTATTCCAATTGTTTTAAAGCCCGATATACGATTAAGCGGTTTATCGATAGCAGAAAATTCTTCAAGATTTCCGCCGGGAGAATATAAAGCGCTTTGATCAAGCACATCCCACTGGTCCTTAGAAAACCCGATATTTCCGTACACAGAGTAATCCAAAGCATCGGACAGGGTTTTGTCTCTCCACATCAGGTTAAGCTCAAATCCCTTCCACGACCTTTCGGCATAATTTTCAGGAGCCAATTCCTGTCCATAAGTATCGGGGATTGTAACTATACGTGAACCAAGGATATCCTTTTCCACCTTATAGAATGCATCGAACGATCCGGTTAATTTATTGTTAATCACACCAAAATCGACACCGAAATTATAAGTAGTTGAAGTTGCCCAGGTAAGATAAGGGTTAGGAGTATTTCCGGGTAAGATTCCAAGATTCAGGTTATTCCCCCAAATATATGAACTGCCCAGTTGATAAACATTCATGTACGAAAATGGAGTGATCGCATTATTGTTTACATCCAGATCGTTTCCGGTAGTACCGTACGAAGCCCTTAATTTTAAATCAGAAAGCCAGGAAGCAGAGTTTTTCAAGAAATCTTCTTCGCTCATACGCCATGCACCTGAAAATGATGGGAAAAAGCCCCACCGCTTTTCTTTCGGGAAAAGGGTATTGCCATCATAACGGAAGGAGAACTCGGCTATATACTTTTTAGCGAAACTGTAATTGAAGCGTCCGATCCACGACAAGCGCCCCCCCGTAACTTCAGAAGCATCGCCCGTACGGCGTCCGGCATCGGTCGAATAAACAAACATCTGGTCGTAATTTGTGAGGGGAATCTCACCTTTTGCATACACTCTTTCGCCACCGTTTGATGCCTGCTCCCAAACCACAGTAGCAGCTATATCGTGTTTATTAAACGTTTTGTTATAGTTCAGAAACCAGTTAATCTGCTCACTCCAGAGGGTATATACATCGTAACTCAAAAATTCCTGATTTTGGGAGAAAGTGAATGTATTCATGTTGTTTGGATCGGGAGGTGCCGGAATAAACCGGTTAACATCAGGAGTTGCAGCTTTCCAAACATAGTTGTGCTGATAGGTAAGGAATTTCTTACGGGTATAATCATTGCTGATATAATTCCCTACAAGTTTTGTAGATAAACCAGGAATATATTTGCCGAGATCGATATCGAAAGAAAGAATTGAATTTACCTCGCGTTTCCTGGTTTTAATGTACCTGTCGCCAATTACCTGGTCGACCACGTTCCAGGCTTGCCAGCTTCCCATGGGAGTTTGTACAGGAAAGTTTGTAACCTCATTTGCAGGAGTTCCGTCGGCATATAGATAAAACGGATAAGTTTTAGGCCAGTTAAATGTACACCTGTATAAGTCACCAATGGTTTGTTCATCGTCACCGGAGAATGGCCAGTAAAAACGTCTCTGATATTGCTGATTGGCGGCAATATTCAGGTTTATCTTAATTCTCTCGGAGATTTTGGCTGTTACATTCGAACGTAAGTTAAACTTATCATTTTCAAGATTTTTGTAAGAACCTTCTTCTCCAATGTAACTTCCTAAAGCATAGTACTGTATTTTATCACTACCCCCCGAAACGCTGATGGAATGTTTCTGATTCCAGGGTGTTTGCCAGATGTAATCGTTTACATTGTAGTTTTTATCTTTGAAATAGTCAAACTCCACGTCGCCGTTAGGCTTGGGCAATCCCTGAAATTCGGCTACCCTATTCTGGTAAATCAGTTCGTCGGTAGCTGTAAACCTGTCCGAAAACAACTTTTGCGTAGTTTGCATAAAGGTATAAGAAGACTGGTAATTGAATACCGGCTTATGCGCTTCACCCGATTTGGTTGTAACCAGCACCACACCGTTACCAGCTTGCGAACCGTATATGGAAGCAGTGGCTGCATCTTTCAAAAAACTTAACTGATCTATTTCGTTGGCTTCAAGGGCATCAAACGCGGTTTTGTCGCGTACAATTCCATCAATTACAAAAAGAGGTTCACCAAAACCACCACGAATTCTGATATCCGACGTAGCGCCTATCAACCCTGAGTTCCCTGTAATATTTACGCCAGGCGAACGGCCGGCAAGCGTATTCGATAAATTGGGAGTTGATATGCTGCTAAGCTCTTTAACTTTCACTGCTGTGATTGATCCGGTGAGGTTAACCTTCTTTTGTGTTCCGTAACCAACAACAACAAGTTCTTCGAGGTTTTTAATATCGGGGGCCAGCTTAATATTAACAGCCGATTGATTTGCAACTTCAACCTTTTCGGTTAAGTAGCCGATAAATGAAAATACCAGAACCGACTGCTGGTTGGGTACTTCAATTACAAATTTACCATCTAAATCTGTAATTACACCAAGTGTGGTACCCTCAACCGTAACATTAGCGCCAACAATGGGTTCGCCGGTTGACATATCGGTTACTGTGCCTGTAATTTTATTCTGTTGAGCCTTTAGAACATCTATATCCCTGGTTTTATAAATGAGAATTACCTTATCTTTTATCTCATATGTCAGTTCCTGGTTATGAAATGCAACATCCAGTATTTTATCAATTGTCTGATCTTTTATTGATAAGGACATCCGCTGGTCATCATTCAGCTCGTTGTTCTTGTACCAGAACGAAAATTCGCTCTTCTTCCCTATTTCTCTCAGGATATCTTTTAACGAAGCATTTTCCAGGTTTAAACTGATCTTCGTTTGCTGAGAATAGGAAATGGTGGCTGAAAAACTAAGCGAGCAAATGAAGATTAAAAATAAACATAATCTCATGAGTAGTTTGTTTCGTTTATAAAAGAGCATAAAATGCCCCTTTAATGAATTTTTTTCCATATTTTTGAACGGTTTTGGTAATTAAATAATCACATTATTGTAGCCGGAACTCCTGAATCGGAAAGTGTTTGCCGCATTTTCCGATTTCTTTTTTTAATCTTAAGATGTATCCATAATAGTTTTTATTTTAGTTATTAATTATTGTTTGGATATTATAATGGTATCGTTTACCTCTTTATAGGAGAATCCTCTCTTTCGTTTCATTAAATCGAGCATATTGTAAATAGTTTTGCTTTTATCGAACATTCCGGTAAATATCTCCATTCGTAATTCTTCCGATGCTATAACCATAGGCTGATTAAGCTCCCTCTCAAGCTTTAAAACAATTGCTTCCAGGGTTTCATCTTCAAAGTAATATTTACCCTCCTTCCATATGGATACCATTTCAGCATCCCGGTTCTTGCTGTATAATTTACCGGAGTTTTTTTCGTAAATCGCTTGTTCGTTAGGCTTTAGGAACATTACTTGTTTCATATTCGGATCATCACTCATGAAAACCCCAACAGATCCTTCAACTAAGGTCGTTTCAATTGATTTGTCGATTTCATAATTCTTAACATTAAACCGGGTACCAAAAACTTTTATGCTTATTTTACCGGTATTTACCACAAATTCTCTTTTTCTTTCGTGAGTAACCTCAAAAAAGGCCTCTCCTCTTAGTTTCACCTCACGTAGTTCGCTATTAAAGATGGGAGAATATTCCAAAACTGACCCGGAGTTCAAGTGAACAATAGTTCCATCGGATAATGTAACCCTTGATTTTGTTCCTAAAGGGCATCGTGTTTCAATTTTAATATCGGATCTTTGAGATTCTGGCCATAACAAGGTAACTGCTAAAGTTAGAATTATGAGTACTGAAGCAATATTTCCATACTTTAGCCACCTTATGAGGGTTTGACTGCCACTTTTAATAATTCCGGAATGCACCTTTTTATAAACATCTCTTTTATCCGTTTCCGAAGGTTCGTCCTTAACTCTTCTCACTTTTGATAAAAGTTCAAATGTTTTTTTATTCTCATCGTTTTCGGCAATCCATGCATTAAAAAGCAAATACTGGTCCTCAGTTCCTGTACCATTAAGAACTGAAGAAATAGCTTCCCATGTTTCTTTTTTTCTGGCGATCATAGTTTAAGATAGTATTAGTAAAGTCGGTAATTGTAAATTATACATCTAAATGGAATAGAGATTTTTTTGAAAAAAAATGAATTAGCCTGATTAATTCATAAATTCACCTCACCCTAACCCTCTCCTTTGAGGAGAGGGAACTGCCCATCGTTCCAGAGTCTCCCCTCTCCTCAAAGGAGGGGGGTCCGGGGGTGAGGTCGTTAAGTTTATGAATAATTCAGGTTAGGCTCTTAAAAAATAGTTTTGTCCACAGTCCTCAGACCACGGCACAAATACAAGTCGATAGTCGATGGTGGCTATGTTGCATAGAAATGTAGATTTGATTTTATGTTTTTTAAGGCTGAAGGCCTTGGATAACTCAGCCCAGGGCAAAGCGAAGCGGCGCCCTGGGTTAATCAAACAGATTTTTTTTGGCGGCGTGAAAATATGTTAAAAAAGGCTCTATGCTTAACATCGCCGCAATTGTGATTCAATTAATATCAACAATAATATACAACAGAGCCTCCATGGTCCATAGCCAATACAGGTCGACAGTCTTTTGGCTGATTTTTATCGACTATCGTCTATGGACTATGGACTAAACTGTATTGGCTGTGGTCCATTGGCCGTGGTCTGTCGACCCACTGTTATGCCTATTAACTAAACGCCTGCTTCAATTAATGTATTAATAGTATTAAATGCAGGTATTTACGGAGTGCTTCTCCCAGCTTTTTGATTGCTATTACCATCTGGGAATTAACAGTAGATTCGGAAAGCGATAGAATATCCGCTATCTGATTATAGGTGAACCCTTCATCGCGCGACATCATGAATATGAGTTTGCACCTTTCGGGTAAATCGTTAATCGATTTGTTTATTAAAGCTTCAAGTTCGTTATAAAGCATTGTAAATTCAGGACTATCCGTGTCTTCCATTATTTCAAAGGAAACATCAATTGAATAGGCCGGCGCTTGTTTGTACTTATTAAGGTAGTCGATAGATTTATTTCGGGTTATTATAAACAGATAAGATTCAAAATCTGTTATTCCGGGTAATTTGGTGCGATTATTCCATAAGGTAAGGAAAACATCCGAAATAACTTCTTTCCTCGATTCCTTCGAACTAATAAAACACCCTGTAAAATTGTACACCTTTGAGAAATAAAAATCATAAAGTCTGGAAAAAGATGGCTCATCTCCTTCCGAAATCTTTAAAATAAGGTGTTTAAAAATTTCCGACCCTCTCATTTATAATTTCATCATATGCAAACATAATAAATCTAAATTCTATCAAGGGCAGAAAATCTTTATTTAACCCAAAATAAGCAATAGAATTTTCTAAGGCTTAGCGACAGAAAAATTATCAATTTTGTACATGGGATTTTGAGATAGCTTATACAGATAAAGAGATAACTTCATGAGGAGGCATGGTTAATCTGCATTCAAGAAAACTACGGTAATACGCAACCATGTTCAAAAGGAATCATATATTATTGAAACCAATATTGTTAAACATGAAAACATTTACCTTCCTGATTCTTTTACTGTTTGGAGCCGGTGTTAATCAAAGAGTGATCATAAAAATATCACTTTTATGCTGAGAGGGCCTGATCTGTTTATATCGAACTGAGATATCCATCTCCCTATCTTTTCACAGGGAGAGATCATCGGAACGATTCCAGATTATTGCCCGACTTAGAAAGGACAGTAAATTGATGGCGATTGTGTAAGCGGCAGAAGAGTGTTAGGACCATATGCCCGGATCACGACATTAGTTTTGGAAAACGCAACCATTACAAATAGTAATCATCTATCAAAGAAAAACTAATACATTAAAATCAGCACTATGAAAACGTTGGTAATATTCATTTTATCAGTATTGATTTTCGCTTGCGATAAAAAGAATGATGACCTCCTTAAAAAAAATGCAATTGATTCAACCATCAAAATAGACACAAGAGAATATCTTGATACCAGACAGTTGGTGTTATTTTGTCAAACGGAGAGGAAATATCCCTGCTTTAACTATCCAATACAGAAAACTCAAAATTTTAACGCTAGTAATCAATTGAGTATAACATTTACAAATATTATTGAAACAGACATATGTTTAACTGCATTCGGACCTGCTACCACAACAGTTGATTTAAGTAATTTGACAAATGGCCAGTACGTTTTAGAATTAAATAATGCCAGTATTAAAAATAAAGGAATCTTAAAAATTTCTGATTCAGCAATATCTCTTGACTTTAATAATCAAAACGGTATTGAAATTAGCACACCGATAACAAAAAGGATACCAGCCGGAACCTATTGGGGAACGATAGGATTTGCAAGGATATCTTCCGAGAGCTCAGTAAACGAGTTTATTGATAAACTTAAAGCCATCTCGACCGGATTTAATAAACAATCACCCGGATATTATTTTCATTATGAAATTGATAATAATGGCGAAATGATTATTGACGTTAAAAACTCAGGATATTATTACGTAAAGGGTATGGTTTTTCAATATGCCGGAGATGAATCAAAACTTAAGGACCTAATTCAAATCGCAGGGAAAGAATATTATGCTGACGATATCTATATCAGTTTATGGACCTATAACGGCGACCACTTTTACAATTGGGGAAAATAAAACCCCGGCTAAGCTGCTACGAACACAAGCAAGGGGTAGCTCATGAATATCAACACATAACAGCAGTAAGACAAAAACAACACATGCAACTCGTAATTAACCCGAAACTCGTAACCCAAAACTAAATTCCTGATAAAAATCATTTTTATTTTGTGGATTCAAAAAACATTTCTTATCATTGCACTGTTTTTACAAAAACACTTTTAACAACAGAATGAACAAAACACAGTCCCATATCGCAGTTTTCGAAAGAATAGCCAATAACTATGTAGGTTTTTGGTTTTATTTCTTTTTTTACTTTCGGAACTTCTTTCGGGATTGATGCTAATTTTGCACTAAACTAAAATCAGATATATCCCGAAAGAAATTTCGGGATTTTTTTTTGTATATATGGAAGATTCAAAAACGAAACCGAAAACAGGTGTTAAGCGAGTAGCCATCCAGGGTGGATATGGCGCATTTCACGAAATAGCTGCCTTGCAGTATTTTGGAAAAGACAATGTAGAAATTGTGCCCAGCAATACATTCAAGGATTTATTTAAATCGCTGAAGCTGCGCAAAGCCGATAACGGAATTATGGCTATCGAAAACTCCGTTGCCGGTAGCATTATCCCAAACTACGCGCTGCTCAGGGAGTCGAAAATGAAAATTCTGGGGGAAGTATACCTTCGAATTATTCAAAATCTGGTGGTTTTACCGGGAGTTAAAATTGAGGATGTAAACGAGGTTTACTCACATCCTATGGCTATCCTGCAATGTCAGAAGTTTTTCGAAAAATACCCGCACATCAAACTTATCGAAAGCATAGATACGGCACTCAGCGCCAAAGCCATCGCCGATAAAAAGCTTAAAAACGTTGGCGCCATTTCGAGCGCCCTGGCAGCCGAAAAATATGGGCTGAAAATACTAAGCTCCAGCATCGAGGATAACAAAGCCAATTACACCCGTTTCCTCATTCTGGGCGACAAGAACGAAGAACTCACCTCCGAAGAACCGGTAAACAAAGCTTCGTTATACTTTGCTCTCTCCCACGAAATCGGCAGTCTCGCCAAAGTACTCTCCATCTTCTCATACTTCAATATCAACCTTACCAAAATTCAAAGCCTGCCTATCATAGGCAAGGAATGGGAATATGAATTCTATATCGATGTTGAATTCAACGATTATAAAATGCTGCAGCATTCGCTGGAAGCCGCAAGACCATTCACAAGCGGATTTGGGATCCTGGGTGAATATCATAAGGGAATATCGGTAATGTAGTAGTAAGTAGTAAGACACAAGTATAAAGAAATATAATAATTATGAAGCACATACATTTACCTCATCCTAATCCTTCTCCTCAAGGAAAAGGACTTTGAATACAGGCACTCTCTGCTCCCCTCTCCTTGCAGGAGAGGGGGTCGGGGGTGAGGTTCAGGGAATCAGGAAAAAGAACAAGAACAAATAACCATTTAACAGCAAAATAAATAAACTATTATATGAGCATAAATTTAACTATTGAGCCAATAAACCTGCCGGGAGTAAGTCCTGAGCGACCACTGGTAATTGCTGGTCCATGCAGTGCCGAATCCGAAAAACAGGTGATGGACACCGCTTTTGAACTCGCCAAACAAGGAGTAAAAATTTACCGTGCCGGTATCTGGAAACCACGCACCCGTCCGAACGCTTTCGAAGGAGTGGGTTCCAAAGGTCTTCCCTGGTTAAAAAAAGTAAAGGAAGAAACAGGATTGTACACTGCCACCGAAGTTGCCAATGTAAAACATGTTTACGAAGCACTTAAATTCGGGGTGGATATTCTCTGGATCGGAGCACGTACAACTGCCAATCCATTTGCTGTTCAGGAAATTGCCGACACTTTAAGGGGAATGGATATCCCGGTTTTGATTAAAAACCCGGTAAACCCAGATATCGAGCTTTGGATTGGCGCCCTGGAGCGTATCAACGATGCTGGTATTACCCGTATCGGAGCTATCCATCGTGGTTTCTCATCGTACGATAAATCGCTTTACCGGAACAATCCGCACTGGCAGATTCCTATCGAACTGCGTCGCCGTATCCCGAATTTACCGATTATCATTGATCCGAGCCATATTGCCGGTCGTCGCGATCTCATCCAGGATATTTCACAACGTGCCATGGACTTAAACTTCGATGGTTTGATCATCGAATCGCACTGCAACCCCGACGAGGCATGGAGCGATGCCAAACAACAGGTTACGCCCAACAACCTTGCCTGCATCTTAAATCGCCTGGTACTCCGTCACGAAGGTGTGGACAATAAAGATGCTTTTACCCTCGAAGAACTCCGTGCCCAGATTGACAAGTACGACGACGAAATTCTCGATGTGTTTGAAAAACGTATGCAGATAGCCGAGCAGATTGGTAAATTCAAAAAAGATCACAACATCACCATTCTTCAAACCGGCCGATGGGATGCCATTCTGAAAAAGCGCACCACCATGGGGAATATGAAGGGGTTAAGCAGCGACTTTGTTGAAAAGATATTCTCGGCCATCCACCAGGAATCTATCAACCACCAGACGAAGATCATGAACGAAAATCTTGCTGGAGAGCCTTCTAAATCGCATTCTTAATGGAAGATATTTTTATTCATGGTTCCACGGGGACTTCGCGGGTCATTTTTGATGACTCATTCAGGAATTTCAGAAATTATATTCCTGCCGGAAAGAAAGTTGTTGCCATTACCGATGACACTATCGCCCTGCTATACCCTGATCTGTTCGCCGGAATACCTACGATAATAATTGGTGAAGGCGAAAAGCACAAAACCCTGCATACACTTGAACTTATTTTTAACGAGTTCCTGAAATTAAATGTAGACCGCTCCTGGTTTGTGATGGGCATTGGAGGTGGTATTGTTACCGATACTACGGGATTTGCTGCCAGCATTTATATGCGCGGTTTGTCCTTTGGCTTTATTTCAACAACCCTCCTCTCGCAAGTCGATGCTAGTGTTGGAGGCAAAAACGGCGTTAATTTCGGCGAATTCAAGAACATGATCGGCGTTTTTGCTCAGCCAGCAATTGTTATCTGCGATCCTGAGTTACTCTCTACCCTCCCACCCCGCGAACTCATATCGGGTTTTGCTGAAATTATCAAAGCCGGTGCAATCCGTGATGCGGCTTTGTTCCGTTATCTTGAGGAAAATGCTGAAGAAGCACTCAAAAATAATCCGGCAGTTCTGCGAAAACTTATTTATGAGTCGGTAAAAATCAAGGCGAATGTTGTACAAAATGATGAAAAAGAGTCGGGAGAGCGCCGTATTTTAAATTTTGGACATACCTTTGCACATTCAATAGAACTTTACATGGGCTTGACCCATGGCGAAGCTGTAGCCATAGGAATGGTGCTGGCTTCGCAGGCATCGGTTAAAATGGGACTATTAAAAACCGAAGATGCTCAACGTTTAAAAAGTTTAATTGAAAAATACAGGTTACCTGTTAAATTTGATCTCGATAAATCTTTAGTATATAATACTTTATTAAAAGATAAGAAAAGAGAAGGTGATTCAATTAATCTGGTTCTTTTAAATGAATTGGGGAATGCTTTAGTTCAAAAAGTACCACTTAACAGAATGGAGGAAATTGTCAATGATTTGTGTTAGCCTTGGAAATATTGGTTTCAACCGTTGTGTTGAATCTTTATTAAAAGTAGAATGCGCGGAAATCCGTATGGATCTGATGGATCTTACTGAAGACGAAGTTAAGCTCCTTTTCTCGGAGCCTTGTGCCATGGTAGCAACATGCCGTCCCGGAAAATATATCGACGAAGAAAGGATAAGCATGCTTACACATGCTATTCAGTACGGAGCTCAATATGTTGATGTCGAAATTGAGTCGGCACCGCATTTCCTGCACAAAATAAAAACTCACGCCGAAGACAAAGGTGTGAAACTAATCATTTCCTATCATAATTTCGAAAAAACACCTTCGGTTGAAGAACTCGACGAGATTATAAAGAAAGCCCGCATTATGGGAGCCGATATTGTTAAGATTGCAACCATGGCAAAATCGCCTGAAGATTGTGCCCGCATTATGAGTTTATATGCTCACCACAAAGATATTATCGCTTTCTGCATGGGCAGAGAAGGTATGATCTCCCGCATTGCAGCTCCTTTTTTAGGTGCCGAATTCACTTTCGCCGCCCAGGATGAGTCGTTTGCAACAGCTCCCGGACAGTTAACCCTGGAAAAGATGGAGAAAATATACCAGTTAATGGATGTTGAGGAATAGGCTTGGTTTTTCACTGGACTTCGACAGGCTCAGCCCCAGTGAAAAGTCAATTCTTCTCAACCTTTCTGTTCAAAAAAGAAAGGTAAATCAGTTATTTCAACAATTGTAGCATTAGTTTATGAACAGTTTCGGAAAATTATTCAGAGTAAGCATATTTGGCGAATCGCACGGAGTTTCGGTTGGTGTGGTAATTGATGGTTGTCCGCCGGGAATACCCCTCAAGGTTGAAGACTTTGCAGAACAACTGGCACGTCGTAAAAGCGGCGCCAAAGGAACAACTCCACGCCAGGAAGCCGACCA
Source organism: Bacteroidota bacterium (assembly GCA_023429135.1). Lineage (GTDB taxonomy): Bacteria > Bacteroidota > Bacteroidia > Bacteroidales > JAAUTT01 > JAAUTT01. The sequence continues at coordinate 14,071 of JAEYWD010000125.1, forward strand.
GCCGAAAATAATGAGCGGCGTTTTTAACGATCACACCACGGGCGCCCCACTCACCATCCTCTTCGAAAATACAAATACCCGTTCGCACGATTATTCTAAATTCCGCGATGTTCCCCGGCCCGGTCATGCCGATTTTGTTTCGATGAACAAATTCCAGGGCTTCGATGATTATCGTGGCGGCGGTCATTTCTCGGGACGGCTTACATTAGGGTTGGTTGTTGCCGGAGTTGTAGCGCGTAAAATAATAGCTCCCATCCAGGTAAGCTCAAAAATTCTTGAAGTTGGCGGAAGTTCCGACATCGAAAAGGCCATTGACAAAGCAGTTGAGCGTCGCGATTCCATCGGCGGTATTCTCGAATGCACCGCAACCGGTATGCCAATCGGTTTAGGCGAACCTTTCTTCGATTCGGTGGAAGCTGTGCTGAGCCACATGGTTTTTTCAATTCCAGCCATTAAAGGAATTGAGTTCGGCTCCGGTTTCGGAGCTGCAAAAATGCGGGGCAGCGAGCATAACGACTGGTTTGTTGAGAAAACCGGAAAAACAGAAACAAATTATGCTGGTGGTATCAATGGGGGTATTTCAAACGGAAACGATATAGTTTTTCGTGTTGCCGTTAAACCAACCTCTTCAACTTCGGCTGTGCAGCAAACCCTCAACTTTAAAACCGGTGAGATCATCGATTTTGAGGTAGAAGGCCGGCACGACACTTGTATAGCATTGCGTGTGCCTCCTGTTCTGGAAGCCGCCACAGCAATTGTACTGGCCGATTTGACACTTGTAAATAAAAAATGGCAAAAATAGTATAGAGTAAGCAGTACGAAGTAACAAGTAAAATACTTTTCTTTGCAGCCATTATTTTTTTACTTTTTACCTTTCACTTTTTCCTTTAAATATGAAAATTCTAGTATTAGGCGCAGGTAATATGGGTTCGTGGTTTGTAGAAACATTATGCCTCGACCATGAAGTTGGCGTTTACGATCCTGATAAAAACAAATTAAAATACTTTTTTCAAACGCATCGCTTTGTTTCATTCGATGCAATACAAGCCTTTAAGCCCGATCTTGTTATTAATGCTGTTAGCCTTCAATATACAATTTCAGCTTTCGACGCAATCATCCCTTACCTACCTTCCACATGCATTCTGTCGGATATCACTTCCGTAAAAAACGGATTACCGGTCTACTATAAGGAAAAAGGCATGCGGTATGTTTCCACACATCCCATGTTTGGACCAACTTTTGCAAAACTCAGGGATTTGAGCAGTCAAAGTGCCATCATTATTAAAGAAGGCGACGAAGAAGGCAAGGAATTCTTCAGAAAATTCTATAATTCGCTGCAATTAAGCATTTACGACTATACATTTGAGGAACACGATCAAACAATTGCTTACTCATTATCCATTCCATTTTCTTCGACCCTGGTTTTTGCCTCGTGCATGAAAAAGCAGCAAGCGCCGGGAACAACCTTCAAAAAACATTATGCCATTGCCCAGGGGTTGCTTTCGGAAAATGACTATCTGCTTTCCGAAATTCTTTTTAATCCTTATACCCTGCCCCAGATCGAAAATATAAAAGACAAACTTGAGCACCTGATAGAAATGATCCAAAACAAGGATACAGAAGCATTACACAGCTTTTTTGGCGAACTCAGGAAAAATATCGGGTAGTTAATTTAACTCAAGTTCAACATTGGGATAGAAATTATTCAGAAATTATCTAAATTAGGGTGTCAAAACAATGTATTATAGCCAACGTGGTTATGATATCTGACGTTAATTTTAGCCAATGGACAATACTAAAAAGAAGATATATCTTGAAATAATAACCCTTACCATTCTGATATTAGGTTTTGACCTGATAATAGGCAACTACCTGTTTTTTCATATCATCGTGGAAATGTTTTCCATTGTGATTATGTTTATGCTTTTCTCCATTACCTGGAACGCCCAAAAATTTCTTAACAACCGTTACCTTGTGTTTGTTGGGATTGCCGCAGCATTCATTGGCGTTCTGGATCTGCTTCATACCCTTACTTACAAGGGAATGAATATCATCTCTTCTCCGTTGTTTTATGCTAATCAATTCTGGATTGCCACCCGTTTTTTCGAAAGTATTGTCCTGCTTACTGGTTTTATATTTGTTTCCAACCGTTACAAAATAAAAATCCAAAATCTGCTTATCACCTATACCATTATAACGATGCTCATAATCCTGTCGATTATGTATTTCGAAGTCTTTCCAACCTGCTTTATTGAAGGAGTTGGTCAAACACCGTTTAAAATTTACAGCGAATATGTAATTATCAGTATTTTATTTATTGCTTTAATTGTATTATTCAAAAACAAGAAACACTTTAATCCGGATACCTATACGCTGATTAGCGCATCTATTATTCTCACAATTGTTAGTGAGTTCTGCTTTACTCTTTATATAGCCAATTACGACTATATCAATAAAATAGGGCATATTTTTAAGGTACTCTCTTTTTACATGATTTATAAGGCTAATATAGAAAGTGGATTCAGGAGACCTATCGAAACCTTTTTTAATGAGTTAAAAATTAGCGAGGAAAAAGTGAAAGCCTCCAATCAGGAGCTCGAAAAACAGGTAGCCACCAAAAACAAGTTTTTCTCCATAATTTCGCACGATTTAAAGAATCCGGTTTCAGTACTGGTTGGATTTACAGAACTATTGCTTTCAAATCACAAGAATTACTCTGAAGAAGAAAAGCTGAATATGTATCAAACAATTCACAATTCGTCCGAAAAAACATACAAGCTGCTTGACAACCTTCTCTCGTGGGCAAGGACCCAAACCAAAACTATCCCCATAAAACCGGTTAAGTTTGATATGAAAGTTGTTTTGGACGAGAATATTTCAATCAGCAATCACAAGCTAAAAGACATCGAAATTGTTAAAGACTATGAATCGATGATGGTTTTTGCAGATATTGATATGGTGCATACAATTATCCGAAATCTAATCTCAAACGCTGTTAAATTTACTCCCAGAAAAGGCCACATCAGGGTTGAAGGGAAAAGTGAAGATAACTTTGTTCGTTTGAATGTGATTGATAACGGGGTTGGAATTCCAGCAACCAGAGTACCAAATATTTTCAAAATCGACAAGGCCTTTTCTACCAAAGGAACTGAAAAAGAATCGGGCACAGGATTGGGCTTAATTCTTTGCGCTGAATTTGTTGCTAAAAACAATGGGGAAATTTCGGTTGAAAGCGAAGAAGGAAAAGGAAGCAAATTTACTGTTACACTTCCGGGCGCCTGAAGATACTTACTTTCAGAACCTTCCGGGTTGTTTCAAGGATCCTGAACCGGTGATCGATTCTACGCCCAACCACCCAGCAGATGCGGTTACCCGATTCTAACACCCAGGTATTTTCTTTATCGTACAGTGAAAGTTTTTGATCGATAAGAAAATCGCTCACTTTTTTAAGGTTTTCCATTCCAAGCGGGGCAAAATAATCCCCGGCCCGCCATTTCCTCAAAATCAACGGCCACTCCAGCAAATTAAAGTCGAGCGTTGCCGTTTGAGTATCTTTGCTAATCAGTAACTCACCATTCCCATCTTCTATTTCCATGCGCATTTCAAAAGGCAGTCCTTCGGGCACATTATCCGATTCCAGATAGAACTGCTGGTGGTCATCCTTTTGAAGCCTTGTAACAATAAGATCAGACCTGTCCTTGATCAATCGGTGAGTTGGACTAAGAAATACTTTTCCAGGTTGCCCATCCAACTGTGCAGCAATCTCGAAGCATGATTCCCTGTTAAACGAGAACGGACTCAACGTTTCCCAAAGAAAGCTTGTAATTTCAGGCAGCTTTTGAAGTCCTTCAATATTGATATAGATATTATCGTCCTGCTTTTTTACAATATCAGCTTTTAACTTCTCCAAAAGGTGGTTATACAGATTATGATCGCTTATAAGATTTTGAATGGTTGTATGAATTCCCTTGCGGAAATTACTCTGAGCCTCATCCAGCACCGGAAGAACATTATGCCGTATGTAGTTCCTCAAATATTTATCCGAAGCATTGCTGGAATCTTCCCTGTAACTTACGCCCTTTCTCCTGGCGTAATTAGCTATAAGTTCGCGCGTCGCGAAAAGCAAAGGCCTTATAATATGAGCCGACTTAGGTTTAATTCCGGTTAATCCGCCTAATCCGCACCCACGACTCAGGTTGATAAAGAAGGTTTCAACCGAATCGTCGGCATTATGGGCAGTAGCAATGTAAGTATAACCATGTGCTTTGCGGATGTTTTCGAACCAGGTGTAACGCAATTCCCGTGCTGCCATTTGGATGGATAACCGGTTCTCCTCAGCATAAGCAGCAGTTTCGAATCGTGCCAGGAAAAAAGGGAGGCCCAGCATTTCTACCGATGTTTTAACAAACAGGGCATCTTCGTCCGATTCCTCACCGCGAAGCTGAAAATTACAATGAGCAACACCAAACGGCACTTCCAAATGCCTGAATAAATGCAACATCACCATAGAATCGATTCCGCCGCTCACGGTAAGTAAAATTTTATCGCTGACAGAGAAAAGGTTTTTTACGTGAATGAATTGTTTAAGAGAATCGAGCATGAGTGATAAATATGTATAAAATCAGTGTTTCCCGGCCAAACGATTTATTAAATGGATTTCTCATTTCATTCGAAATGACAATCAATAGCTTAGATTTAGTGTGGATGGGTTTGGTAGGCGGCTTCGCCGCCTACCAAACCCATCCACCTTTAAAAACCATAAAGCCTGTCATTCTGAGCAAAGCGAAGAATCTAATCATTTTTTTATTAGATCGAATGTATAAAAATAAAAAAGGTTGACCTTTTACAGTCAACCTTCAACGAAATGTTATAAACAATTTAACAACCTCACCCCGACCCCTCTCCTGAAAGAGAGGGGAGAAAGAACGCAAAACTCTAAATTCGTAGCTTTTCAAAGTCCCTCTCCTCGTAGGAGAGGGATTTAGGGTGAGGTCAAAAATACCAGCAACAGTCCACGGTCCACATCCAAATACAAAAAGAGTCGATAGCCATTAGTCCATAGTCGATAGCCAATATAGCTTTGATGAATTACGTCAGCTTTTAGCAGTTTGCATTGGCTGCTGGCTGTAGTCTGAGGTCTGAGGACTGTGGACTAAGCTATTCAACCAATTTATTTACTTAGCAGACAAATATTCAGCAATACCTTCCTGGGTTGCTTTAAGTCCTTTATCGCCCTTATGCCAGTCGGCAGGACAAACCTCACCATTTTCTTCGAAGAACTGAAGAGCATCCACAACACGTAAGGCTTCTTCAATGCTGCGGCCAATAGGTAAATCGTTCACTACCTGATGACGCACTATACCTTGTTTGTCGATCAGGAAAAGGCCGCGATAAGCAACAGGAGCACCGGTGAAAATAGCCTGGCCATCATCGTTATAATCGTAAGAGCCGGCCAATACATCGTAATTTTCGGAAATAGTTTTGGAGCTATCGGCTACCAATGGATATTTAACACCTTTTATACCGCCGTCCCTACGCTCTGTCTGTAACCATTTCCAGTGAGCAAACTCAGAATCGACAGAGCAACCAACAACGGCTACATTTCTTTTTTCGAATTCAGCTATTTTATCCTGAAATGCAATAATTTCAGTTGGACAAACAAAAGTAAAGTCAGCCGGATAGAAATAGAAGATAACCGATTTCTTACCCAAATACTGATCCAATGAAAAATTCTCAACTATTTCACCGCCATTTACTACTGCCTTAGCTTTAAACGAAGGTGCTTTTTTTCCTACTAAAACTGCCATTTTTATAAAATTTTAATGTTACTACTATTATACAATAAATGATAATCGTTGTTCAAAAAGACTAAAAAAATGCATTAGTCCTGCTGTTCATAAATAAATTGCTCTTTACGGATAAGGATATTATTCGCATCGTAAACACGAATTTCGCTCACCGCTTTTTTATTCAGAACGTATTCAATTCTTTTAATAATTTTACCTTCCTTATCGAAATAAATTTCCCCTACCTTTCTTTTATCTTCATACTGGTACGAAATATTTCTGATAACATCTCCTTTTATATTAAACTCTATTTCCTGAATAAGACTTCCATCCTTATCGAATCTAACTTCCAGCTTTTTATAACTTATTTCTTTCTTGCCTTTTTTCTCGGTTACCCAGGTGGTCTTGGTTTTCAGGTTAAGATCGCGTGCTTCTTTTGGAGTTTGAGAATAACCTATTGAGCAGCAATAAACGAATGCAGCAAAAAAGAACAGTTTTTTCATTGATATGGATTTTTATTCAAATTTAATCCTTTTTTAAATTAGCTCCATATTGTTTCTGTATATTGAAATGAGTATTTTCGAAAGCAGCTAAAATAATCTATATCGTTTGGATTAAACATTTGGTGTTATTTCAGCGTTCAATTTTCAAAAATAAAACTGTTATAAATTTTTATTATGAAAAAATACAAGTGTATTGTTTGCGGCTATATATACGACCCGGTTGAGGGCGATCCCGACAGCGGAATAGCGCCAGGAACAGCTTTTGAAGATATTCCCGACGACTGGCAATGCCCGGTTTGCGGGATTACGAAGAGCGATTTCGAACTTTTAGACGAATAAATAAAGCAAAGAGGGTATCGATATTGATATCCTCTTTTTATTATAGCGAAAAAATAGGCGAATAATAGAAGAATAGATCACCGCTACGCGGCTCCCTGTTGGCTCCACATTTTCTTGATCCTACAAATAGTGCGCTGCTATGCAACTATTTTGTTATCACAAATTCAATTGTTCTATCAGAAAGAACATAGCTATTTCATGTATTAATCTCTAAATCTCTTAAGAAACAACTTAGAAAAAAGCACTTTTTAAACAGCCTTTTCGCCTACTTTCTTTGGGAAAAGAAAGGCAAAGAATCCTTGACCGCAGCAACGCGGTCCGTCTCCTTCGTCGAGTTGACTTCGTCGATTGCTCCGTAATTCCCTTGAACGGGCTGCGGCCAGCAAGGAATTTTGGTCTACGGCTTCGTCGCGCTCCGACTTAGATGATTGAAAATCGAGACACTTGTTTCTTCGAATTATTACAAACTAATTTGCGAATACTTGACCCTTTGGGCAAAATATATTTCCCCAAGATATTGGGTAAGCTTTACTTCTCCGGAACATTCTTTAAAATTTCGAGCAGAAAATTCCAGAATTTTTGAACGGTATGAATATTTAGTCTTTCATCGGGGGAGTGGGCTCCCTTAATGGTTGGACCAATGGAGATCATATCCAGGTTTGGATATTTCTCAAGAAAAAGTCCACATTCCAAACCAGCGTGAATAGCTTTAACTTTAGGATATTCTTTAAATAAGGAATGATAAGCCATAACGGATAACTTCAGAATTTCCGATTCAGGATCGGGTTTCCAGCCGGGGTAACCATTTCCTTGTTTAATATCGGCTTTATTCCCAAGAAAAGTATTAGCTACCTTAGAGGCTATCGCTTTCTTTTGTGAATCGACAGAACTTCGCTGACTGGTTGCAATGGTGATTCTGTTATCTTCGGTGTATTTTACTGATGCCAGATTGGTAGAAGTTTCAACAAGATTAGGCATGTCTTTGCTCCAGGCAATGATGCCATGAGGACACGATTCCAAAGAACTGAGCAGCCGGTTCTGAAGATCCTCATCGAGTATAAACTCAGGAGTTGCGCTATCTTCCAGCGAAGCTTTCAGTAACGGTTCATTTTCACTGAATTGGGCAGAAAGATCTGCCTGCCTGATATCAAACCATTTTTTAAATTCAGAAACATTATCTTTTGGAATTATAAAGCTGCTCCATGCTTCTCGTGGAATTGCATTGCGAAGGTTTCCACCTTCGAGAATACCAAGCCTGAGGTGAAACTTCACCTCAGCTTCATTCAGCAATCGAGTAAGAATCTTAATGGAATTACCCCGGTTCTTTTCAATGTCATCGCCGGAGTGACCGCCCTGCAGACCCGATATTTTTATACTGAAAGCAGAAAATGGCTCTGAAGGAACCGGAACGGTTTGCAGGTTGAAAAAAGCAGAGGTATCCATGCCGCCGGCACAACCGATAAAAATTTCGCCCTCGTCCTCCGAGTCGAGATTTATTAATATAGAACCTGTAATAAATTTCGGGCGCATCTCGAAGGCTCCTGTAAGGCCGGTTTCTTCATCAACTGTAAATAAACATTCCAGTGGACCATGCGGAATGGTTTTATCCTGCAAAATAGCTAGCATGGCAGCAATACCAATACCGTCATCTGCTCCCAGTGTGGTCCCCTTGGCTTTAACCCACTCACCATCGCGGTAGGCTTTTATTTTGTCTTTCAGGAAATCGTGTGAAACATCCGAATTCTTCTCACAAACCATGTCAACATGTGCCTGTAGAATAACTTTCTTTTTGTTTTCGAATCCTTTCGAAGCCCTTTTTACAATAACCAGATTACCAACATAATCGCGCTTCACATGCAATCCAAGCGATAACCCGAATTCCACAAGGTACCTGATTATTCTTTCCTCGTGTTTGGAAGGACGCGGTATTGAAGTAATCAAATCGAAATATTTCCAGACCGTTTTGGGTTCAAGGCTTTTTATTTCTTCCATAAGTTATTTAAAAGGATAATGCAATTTAAAAGTTTTTTTATTACGGATTTCCCTATTTTTAAGTTTTATTAGAACTTAATGAATCTGAGCCCACATTATATACTTGCCATTGAAGCATCTGTTAAAGCTGGTATTGCTATAAAACAGATTTATCTCTCAAAAGATTACCAGATTGAGATTAAAGCTGATGACAGTCCGGTTACCCGTGCAGATAAAACCTCGTCGGCCATTATAGCAGACATGCTAAGGAATACTGGTATTCCGGTAATAGACGAAGAGCATTGCTGTCCCGATTTTTCCATCCGGCAAACATGGAAAAATTTGTGGCTGGTGGATCCCATGGATGGAACAAAAGAATTTATTTCGGGTAATGGTGAATTTACAGTAAACATTGCTTTGATTGAAGACAAGAAGCCCATTTTTGGTGTAATTTATGCTCCTGTAACAGGAGAACTATACTGGGGAGGGAAAACAACCGGCTCGTATAAAGCGCTTAATATTAGGGAGTGGTTAAGCTATTCATCAATGGAGATGCTTGCCGTAAAACTTCAACCTGAAAAGAATACTGACAATATCCTGCGGATTGCTGCAAGCCGCTCCCACCTCGACAAAAATACCCAAAGCTTTATAAGCAAATTGAAGGAACAATTTGGAGATGTAACTTTTGTTTCGAAAGGCAGTTCGCTGAAGCTTTGCATGATTGCCGAGGGCGTAACCGATATCTATCCCCGTTTTTCGAGAACCATGGAATGGGACACTGCCGCAGGTCATGCTATAGCATCGGGAACCGATGCCGTATTATACCGCCAATCCGATTTACTGGAACTTGAATACAATAAGGAAGATTTATCCAACCCTGCGTTTTTTGCATTGTCGGGATTTCAGGACAAAAAGAGGCTGAATTATTTTTAGCGTTTCCCGTAAGCTTTAGGAATGGAATAAAACAGATCGCCCAATGAATGTATATTTCCGCCAAGTAAATTATTGATCCAGTAATATGTTCGGGAGCTTATCCAGTAAAAAGCCGGAAATGATAACAACCCTGCTATGACATCTACAGCATAATGTAATTTTAAATATACAGATGCTATTAATATCAGAAAGCAAAGTGGGAATATGTATTTAAACATAGGTTTGATATTCCGGTAAGTGAGGTAACCAATAAAGCAGAGAAAAAGAGAATTTATACTTGGAAAAGCCGACGCAGGCAAGTCGGTTTTAAGGAATATCCATCTGGCAATATCGCGGAAAAAATAACCTTCGGGAATTTGATTATCGGGTGGAACCAGATAATACTGCGGACCTGCAACCGGGCAAAGTATAAAAATAATAAAGATCATATAAAACATCATGTTGATCAGAAAGGAAATGTAATCGAACCTGTCGCGGTAGTGGCTATAAACCCGAACAACAAAATATATAACCAATGCGAAGTATAACAGGTAAATAAACGACATCAGCTCCGAAAACCACTTAAAGTGAAGGATTTTCGACATTGCCACTCCCGGATGATCAGAAAAGAGTGTTAGCTCAAAATTAACCATGTATTTATCCAGATCGGGGAATAAAATATTGTTGATATAATCGCCTTCGCTTAAAAAATATAAAATTACCGGAACAAAGTAGAAGTTACGGATAATATTGAGAATCGGATTTTTCTTTCCATAAAGGAAAAAGGCAATAACAACAACGATTGCTATAATAGCAATCCGGATAAGTAAACGAGTTTGAACATTTTCGAGCTTAAAGGCAGCAAATAACAAAATAACCCCGGATATAAAGGCATATAGAATAGTTATAATATCAAACTCTTTAAAATGTTTTAGTAAGTCCCTCTGCATTGCTTTACAAATAATTTCAAAATAACGTAAATGAGCATATCATACGGCAAACCGCAATAAATGTTAGGCTTTGTGTTAATTTCCCCAGACCGTTTCTTAAACAAAATTAACTTCTTTTATTCTGTTTATCACTAAACGTACTTTATTTCTCTTTAAGTATGGACAACCTGTAATTTTAAATATTCTCTATATTTTTTCTCACTAAACAATTTTAGGTCTTGCATAACAATACAGACACCCTGAATTACAAACCTTAGGCGGCCAACCTCCAATGTCTACCGATTTTGTACAACCACATAACAATCTGCTTTGAGGTTGTGATAAATCCAGTGGCCAATGGTGATCGTGAAGTTGCACTAAAAGGTTTCCGTCGATGCAGGCAGATGATGGCAGACCGTGAACTGAACAGGATGTAACGGAAACATTCAGTCTCTCAGCAAGAGCATTTATATCTTCAGCAAAAAGCTTCCTTTCCTCAAGGCTTGGTGGCAAAACTTCAATACCATGACGGGAGAACCGGTTATCAACTTTTCTATAAACATCTTTCTCCAGGAAACTAAAGGTAAAGCTTTTGATACCTTTGGGAGCTAAAAACTGTATAATATTGCCCAGCATTTTATAATTGTCAAATAATTGCCCCTGGGCATCTCTTAAGCGAATCAATGGATCCACCCTTAAACGGATACGATGAGGATTTCCTGCAAATTCAGCCAAATCGCTCACATAAGCAAGCGACTCACTCATTTTTGGAACACAAGGTTCGGGAAAAACTTTTATTTGATTATTGCCAATAACAAAAACATCACCTCCCATTCCGGTGACAGTTAACTGAATATAAAGCTGCGTACCCGCTTTTTGTTGTTCTTTCAAATATGATGATAGGGGTTCTTTAAAAATCGATTGAACATGCTTTGTCCATAAAACAATGGAGTGTATAACAAAGCCTCTGGACTTTCGACTATCAATCTCATTTATGATCTCCTCAGGATAAAAGGCCGGCATGTCGGTCATTCTCGATGCGCTTATGACAATTGATTTTTTAACCATATGCAGGTACGATGTTTATCAAAATTACTATTTTAATAACATTATTTTTTAATTTAATTTTTATGCCGCTTATTCTTCGGAGAAGCTCATTGAGTGTTGGGGTGAATGAGGACAAAAACACATTCAATCCGGCTTGAATTAACTAACCTTACAATCGCCGCAAAATCCATCCACTGTCATGTACAATAGCCAGTAGTTCCTTATAAGGTGATGAATATCATCATTTAACGGTAACCAATGACATTCTTTCGTTATAATACTGCACTGGTAATCTTATAAATTTGTATTTTGAAACAATGATACATTACAAAGAATCACTTTAAGCTTTGAAATTCAACACCCCGTCAGTGGATCTTTACTCAGCATTATTTATTGCTGAACCTAACTTGTTTAAGTAGAATAGATGTGTTAAAAACAAAAATCATGAACATTAAAAACCTGCGTATCGGCACCCGGATGATTCTTTTGACAGTGATATCGTTTGTGGTTTTTGCTCTGGTCACTTTTGTAGCAATCAACATGCAACTTAATAGTAATGCTAAAGAGCAACTTGAAAACACAAACAGGAATCTCGTGCAGGAAAAAACGGCTGTGCTGGACAATTATCTGAAAATTGCATTTTCAATTATTGAAGAAAAATACAAGATGGATTCCGTCCCTGAAACCATCAGAAAACAGCAGGCTGCCATTGAATTATCGGCTATGAAATTCGACAATGGGGCTGGTTATTTCTTTGCTTACGAGATTCAGGACAACAATTACTCCTTTGCCTTTCATGGAGCAAATAAAAACTTATGGGGCAAGACTGTCAATATTAACGACCCCGACCCTAAAGGATATGCATTCCGGGTTGACCTTATAAAAAATGCCTTGGAAAAGAATTCGAAAGTGGTTGAATACTATTATGAGAAGCCTAATACCAAAGAATTAATAAAGAAAATGTCGGCAGGGCAATATTTCGAACCATGGAAATGGGTAGTAATAACGGGATTCTACATTGACGATGTGGAAAAAATAATGGCCGAACAGGAAGCAACGGTTAATGCTGCAAAGAGAAACATTATGATTTCGCTTGCTTTGATATCAATTATTGTGATTGTTGTAGTAGGTCTTGCAATACTTTACCTTAACAAACTGATTGTTAAAGCTCCATTGCAAAAGGCAACAGAACGGTTATCGGCCATGGCTCATGGGGACATTTCATTAACCAAAGAGAAACATTTCGGGAACGATGAGGTGGGCATGATGCTTCAAAGTCAGCAGGAAATGATTGAAAAGCTGAATAAAATTATCTCGACGGCCGAAAATGTTACATCAAAGATAGTTTCGAACTGTACCGGTTTGCAATCAAAATCTCAAATGCTGTCGCAGGGAGCAAACGAGCTTGCAGCCTCGGTGGAAGAGGTTTCGTCGTCGATGGAGCAAATGCTGGCAAATATTGAACAAAACTCCGACAATTCGAAGCAGACAAATAAAATTGCCACCGACGCCAGCTCCAGAATTAAAATGAGCAGTGAAGCTTCTCTGAATGCTGTAAGTTCGATGCAACACATTGCCGAGAGAATAACAGTTATCAACGATATTGCATTCCAGACCAATATTCTTGCACTAAATGCCGCAGTTGAAGCCGCCCGAGCGGGCGATCACGGCAGAGGATTTGCCGTTGTTGCTGCCGAAGTTAGAAAACTAGCCGAAAGAAGTAAAGTTGCCGCAACTGAAATAAGCGATGTTTCTTCACACACACTTCAAACAGCTAAAAACGCAGGTAGCGAACTTGAAAAGCTGGTTCCCGAAATTAACAAAACAGTCCATCTGGTGCAGGAAATAACCTCATCGAGCCAGGAACAGGCGGCAGGAGCCGTTCAGATAAACAATGCAATTCAGCAGCTTAATGCCGTAACACAACAAACAGCCTCCGCCTCGGAAGAAATAGCATCAAATGCCGATAACTTAATGTTAATGGCTGAACAACTAAAGGAAGTAATTGCATTTTTTAAACTTAAAAGATAAACGAGAGAGCAACTTTATTGAAGCAATCAGCCCGGGACATCTAAAATCCGGGCTGATTTTATAATTACCCTTTTCAGGCAACAAGCTCTCTGGCCTTCACCATGGCAACTTTAAGCACATCTTCAAAATAGTTTACAAAATGAACCTTAATATCCTTTTTGATATAATCGGGTAAATGCTCAAAATCGTACCTATTATCTCTGGGGAAAATCAATTCTTTGATACCCATGCGTTTCGCCGCAATTGTTTTTTCTCGTACTCCTCCAATTGGTAATACTTTACCAGTTAAAGTTATTTCGCCAGTCATTGCTATACCCGGCTTTACAGGTTTATTTGCCGCGAGTGAATAGAGTGCAAGCGCCATTGTAATTCCTGCCGAGGGTCCGTCTTTAGGTGTCGCGCCTTCGGGAACATGTAAGTGAATTGAATGTTCCTCGAAAAATTGTGTCAGTTTCTGATCATTACTCAGCAGAGATCGAACATAAGAATATGCAATTTCGGCCGACTCGGTCATTACTTCTCCTAACTTACCCGTTTGCTTAAAACCAGGTCCCTTCGATTTCAACGCATTTGCTTCAATGTAAAGCGTAGCCCCTCCCATTGCAGTCCAGGCTAAACCAAGCGTAACCCCGGGAATACTCCGTTCATAAAGTTCCTCGCGGGCAAACACAGGTTTTCCTAAAAATTGCTCCACATTATTAGGCGTAATCACATATTTCTTTTGTGGGTTTTCAGTCATCTTAAGGGTTATCTGCCGCATAATCTTTTTTAGCTGATTTTCCAGATTACGCACCCCTGCTTCCCGGGCATATTTATCGATGATATATTCGAGGCCCTCGGGAGTAAACTGAAGCTCCTTTTTCTGAAGCCCATGTTCTTTCATCTGTTTAGGGATAAGATATTTCTGGGCAATATGGAATTTTTCTTCCAGAACATACCCTGAAAGCTTGATAACTTCCATACGGTCGAGAAGAGGCTGGGGAATAGTATCGAGCTGATTTGCAGTGGTAATGAAAAGAATATCGGATAAATCGAACCGCACATCGAGGTAATGATCCAGGAAGTCTTTGTTTTGTTCCAGGTCCAGTACTTCGAGCAATGCCGATGCCGGATCGCCCTGATAGCTGATACCTATTTTATCGATTTCGTCGAGCATAATTACAGGATTAGCAACACCGGTGCGCTTCAAGCTCTGTATTATTTTACCAGGCATAGCTCCGATATAAGTTCGTCGGTGACCTTTTATTTCGGCTTCGTCACGCATTCCACCAACTGAAAAGCGGTAAAACTTACGTTCAAGTGCATCGGCAACCGATTTCCCAATAGATGTTTTACCAACCCCCGGAGGTCCAACCAGACAAATAATGGAGCCTCCCTGACTTCCACGCTTGTTCATGGTACTAATAAATTCAAGGATAGAATTTTTAACATCATCGAGCCCATAATGTTGTTCGTTCAATATGCGACGAGCTTTGGTTATGTCCGTATTATCGGCACTGTAAACACCCCAGGGTAACTCGGTTAAGAATTCGAGATAATTGCGGGTAACATGATATTCGGATGAATTGCTTTCAATAAGGCGTAGTTTATTCATTTCCTCATCAATAACTTTGGCAGCCTCTCCGGTTAACTTCAAATCTTTCAACCGGTTCTCGAACTTCTCAATTTCGGCTGTTTTATCATCCTTTTCAAGGCCAAGTTCTTTTTTGATAATCTTAAACTGTTCCCTTAAAAAGAACTCTTTCTGTTGTTTCGAGACCTTCTCTTCAATTTGTTTCTGAATATTTTCCTGAAGAGTGGTGAGTTCAATTTCCTCCTTTAAAAAGATAAGAAGCTTTTCGGCCCGTTGACGTACATCAAAAGTTTCGAGCAGATCCTGCATTTTTTCGGGATTAGTCGAAAGAACAGATGCGACAATGTCCATCAGGGCAACCGATTTATCATAACTCATCTGCGCCAGCAGCATCTTGAGGGGTTCCTGCATAACAGGATTGAGTCTCAGAAGTTCCTTTACCGATGACATGATAGCCATTGCATAGGCTTTCAATTCATCGTTCATCGATATCTGATTCTCGTAATGATATTTAACTTCCCACTGAATGGAAGGCTGCTGGGTTATTCCTCGCACCTTTTTAAAACGATGCATTCCCTGGGCCAGCACCTGCACTGTATTTTCCGAGACAGGATTTACCCTGAGTATTTTTACTACAGTTCCAACATCGTATAATTCCGAATGCAGAAAATATTCTTTGTTTTCACTTTTTACCAGCGCTATTCCTAAGAAACTATTCTGCTTCTCGGTAACTTCCCGTATAGCTTTAAGAATCTTTTCCCCGGTAAAGGTTAGCGGTATCATAATATTCGGGAATACCGGACGGGACTCAATGGGTAAAATTGTTAATTTATCAGGAAGAAGTTCGGAAACTATAACAATATTAGGCTCTGTTTGAGCTTCCTCGGCAACTACAGATTCTTCCTGCTCGATGATGTCTTTTCCTTCTGACATAATTTTTAGTTTTCCGGAATCCTTCACGAACTGTTCCAAAGTAAATAAAACAGCCATTTTGTCTGGTTCTACATACACCCAAACGACAATATGACTTCTTTTAATAATAGTCATACAACAATAGGCACTAATAACGGGTTACAAGTGGAGTATTGGCATCAAACCGGGGAATTTAGTGCCCATTGCATTTTGCCCACAAATTATAACTAACTGAGGTATATGAAGATATTTTGGAGGAACAATTCTTGCAGTGCAGCACCACCAAAGCATGAATCAGCATGGATAACTTTCTTGCAGCCCGCACCCAAATGGCGGTTTCTTTTATTTTTCATATTGTGTTTGCTTGCATTGGGATGGCTATGCCATGGCTAATGTTTATAGCCGAATGGAAGTGGATAAAAACCGGAAACAAGGTATACCTCGATCTGGCAAAGACATGGTCGCGTGGAGTTGCAATTTTTTTTGCCGTAGGTGCGGTTTCAGGAACTGTTCTGTCGTTTGAACTGGGATTGTTGTGGCCTAAATTTATGGAACATGCCGGCGCTATCATTGGAATGCCCTTCTCGTGGGAAGGTACAGCTTTTTTTCTGGAAGGTATAGCGCTGGGATTATTTCTGTATGGATGGAAATATCTGAATAAATATGTACATCTTATAGCCGGTTTGGTGGTTGGTATTGCAGGAGTAGCATCCGGTATTTTTGTTGTCTCAGCAAATTCGTGGATGAACAGTCCTTCGGGGTTCGACTGGGTTAACGGACAAGCAATAAACATTGATCCGGTTAAAGCAATGTTTAACAAAGCCTGGTTCGAGCAGGCGTTACACATGACCCTTGCTGCATTTGTAGCAACATGTTTTGCTGTTGCCGGAGTTCATGCTATCCTGCTCCTTAAATCAAAACAACATCCCGTACACACTAAAGCTATCAGAATAGCACTTACTTTAGGAGCTGTAGCAGCCATTTTACAACCAATAAGCGGCGACATCTCTGCAAGAACAGTAGGAAAACTTCAACCTACCAAACTTGCAGCCATGGAATCTCATTTCGAAACTCAAGCGAATGCGCCATTGGTAATTGGTGGTTTACCAAATGTTAAGGAGAAAAAAGTAAATCATGCTATTAAAATTCCCGGTCTGTTGAGCTTTATGGTACATGGCGATGCAAATAAAGAAGTGGAAGGCCTGGATAAAACACCTGAGAGCGATTGGCCTCCTGTTCTGCTCGTACATCTGGCTTTTCAGATAATGGTTTTTATGGGCATACTCATGGCAGTTACCGGAATAATGTTTTTGATGTTTAATTTTTGGTGGAAAGAAAAACTTAATAAACGATGGTGGTTAAAGATACTGGCCTGGCTCACTCCTGCCGGTTTTATTGCAGTTGAGGCAGGCTGGATGGTTACTGAACTTGGTCGCCAGCCATGGATCATCTATGGAATAATGCGCACCAGAGATGCAGTTACGCCAATGCCAGGCATCCAGGTTTCGTTTGTTATAATTACACTAATATACCTGTTTCTTACCTATTTTGTTTATTGGCTTATGAAACGACAAATAAGGGCTTTGCATTTGAACATAAATTTGGACAATCATGATGGCTGAAATCCTCGTTTTCTTTTTAGGAGTATCTCTCTTCTTGTATGTTCTTTTAGGAGGAGCCGATTTTGGGGCTGGTATTGTTGAGTTAATCACTGGCAGAAAGAGTGTCAGAACAATTTCAAAAGCCATTGCCCCGGTATGGGAGGCGAATCATATCTGGATTATTCTGGTTGTTGTCATTCTTTTCAATGGTTTTCCGAAAGTGTATACAAGCATATCTACTTATCTTCATATTCCTCTTTTGCTGGCGCTTATAGGTATAATTATCCGGGGAACATCATTTACATTCCGTTATTACGATATCCCGGAAAAAAGAATAAACGAATACTACTCAAAATTCTTCAGATACTCAAGTGTTCTCACTCCTTTCTTTTTTGGTATTGTTCTAGGCGCGGTTATCTCGGGTAAAATCCCTGCAACACCCGAAGGAACATTCTTCCAGGTATATGTTTACCCGTGGCTAAACTTATTTTCTGTTGTCACAGGTATTTTTGTAACCCTGCTCTTCGGATGGCTTGCATCTGTATTTGTATTTGGCGAAACAATAGACAATGAAACAGATAAGTCAAGATATTTAAAAACTACATATTTATTTTTTGTATTGCTGGTCTTTTCAGGTGTTTTGGTTTTTATAACAGCACAATTCAGTCACATTGATTTATTGACCCGGTTCCTGCATTCTCCAATAAGTCTTGGTAGTTTAATAACAGCTACAATCCTGATCCCTATAACATGGTATTACACCAGGCAGTCAAACATTATTCTTATGCGTCTTTTAGCCGGAATGATTACTATCTGCATTTTATTAGGGTGGTTTGGAATCCAGTTGCCGGTAATGGTATATATTTCGGGAGGTGACGATTTAACAATCCGGAACTCGATTGCCCCTACAGTTACCATAAAATATCTGATTTATGCATTAATTTTTGGGATACTGATAATTTTTCCGGCTATTGGCTATCTTTATAAGGCTTTCAAATTTAAGCAAACATAATTTTGATATATTTGTTTTTTATTGTAACCCTGCTTAAAACCAAGACCAAACAAAAGCTATTAATATTAATTGAGGAGATTAATTTTTTACGTTGGAAGTGAATGAAAATAAAAACATTGGTGCATTAATAATTGATGATGATGTTGACATTTGTTTTTTACTTACATTAATACTTAGAAACAAAAACATACAGTCGGTTTACGTCAATTCTATTGCCGAGGCTAGAACAGCATTTCAGAAATATAAACCTGAAATTGTTTTTCTTGACAATCATTTACCGGATGGTGTTGGTATCGAATTCATTCCTACTATAAAAGAAATTTGCCCCCAAACAAGAATCCTCATGATTACGGCTCACAATTCCGATTCCAATAAGAAAAAGGCTGTTTCGAGCGGTGCCGAATTTTTTATTGGCAAACCCTTCAATATGGACGAAATTTCACATGTTTTAGATAAATTAGACGTAGTTAAACCGGAAAAGAAATAAAAAAGGTCAGGAACTAACCTGACCTTAATTTTTATATTGAAGGACTTGTAGCTTCCCGGAACTCATTTTCAGGTGCATATTCCTGATTTTTATTTTTCCAGTTACTGGTCATGTTATTAAATTTATTCTTCAGATTTTTTGTATAGTTATCACCTTTTTCCAGTAACCTTCTCCTGGTTTCGGTACCTTTTTCAGGAGCAAATAAAACGCCAGCCAGAGCACCTGCTGCGGCTCCTATTATTAAACCAAATAAAAATTTTCCTGTATCCATATCTTTAATTTTTAACTATTCGTCTCTCGTTCTTATGAATTTTAAAACAACAGCAATTAATGCTATAATTAATAAAATATGAATTATATATCCTGCAGCGAAAAAAAAGAATCCTATCATCCAGGATAACAGCAATATTGCTGCAAGAATATATATCCAATCGATCTTCAACATTTTTCAGAGAATTAATTTATGAATCCTCCGAATCCACATGATCAAAAAGTTTGTCGGTAACTTTGTAAGTATAATAAAACACACCTAAAACTAAAAGAATGAGGAATCCCAGAACAAAATATAGCATCATAATTAATAATTTAATTAATGGTTGCGTAGAGATTCCTCATTTGGTTTAGTTTTTAGTAAAATTTTTTGGTGAGCTATTGAATTACCAACTTTAACTTTCGTTACTAGCCTGATAATTAATATCGTTTTCAGCTATATCAGTAAGCAGCTCATCGGTTTCCTTCTCTTCGGTAAGTGATTCGCCGAGAAGGTTGGCAATTTTCTCCAGCCCAAGTGTATTGGCAAGCTGAGCTAATCCTCCATAAGTTGCAATTTCATAATGTTCTACCTTTTGAGCTGCCATTATAAGTGCAACATCTCTTGTGGAAGTATTCTTCTCGGTATCTTCAATTATTGATTGAGCTTCGTTGACCAATCCTTCCATTGCTTCGCATTTTTTGGCTTCAGCTTTTTGATCGAGGAATCTGAAAACTTCTTCCAAACGTGAAATCTGGTCTGCAGTAACCCGGGTATGATCTTCAAAAGCTTTCTTTAACTGAGGAGACGAAGCTGCGTTTTGAAGTTTTGGTAAATTTTTATGAAGATGCTTTTCAGCCCAATAAATATCCTTTAACTCTTCAACAAAAAATTCTTCCAATAATGAATCTTTTACTACTTGTTGTTTTTGAGCAGTTGCCATAATTTTAAAATTTTAGAGATTAATACAAATTTTATCTGTCGCGGTCTGATGCCGGAATTGTAGACTGTAGAGGATTTTGCTGTTCGAAGGCATTGGTTCGGTCACTGCCGGAAGATCCTTTATAATCATCAATCACAGCTCGTGGTGAACGATATTCATGCGGATGGTCATTATCTTCATATTCACGAACTTTCTCATCCGGATCTTCCACTTCCTTATTCTGATCGTCCTCATCAGTTATATCGTTTACAGGATAAGGTTCCTGAACAGAGTCAATATCTTCAATCACATCATCATCAAAAACACTATGCTGTTGGCTGCGGTCATACTGATCTTTGTCAATATCACGACCATAATCTTTATCAACCATATGTTTAGTTTTAAATTTATACTAAGTGATTAGGTAAACGAAAAATAATGCCACGAAGCTAATCGTTTGGAATATTGAAAATTGCAATGACTTTTTACAATAATTTAAAGGAAAAATATCTACAATGAGGGAAAGAAATTACTCATTAAAGCTATGACTATAAAGCTTTAACCACACTTTCGAAGTATAAGGCATTATTAATGGCAAAACCATGAAAATCGTTGTTAAAATAGGCAAAAAGCTTACTAACTTTTAAGGATTTCAACATTTCGGCCCATTTATCGAGCTGTTCATTACTATAATTATCGTCGTACCAACCATTTTTCCCATGAAATCGGAGATATGCAACACCGGAAGTAGCATAAACCATTTCGGGCAGATTACCCGGAGCGGAGAGCATACAAATGGAACAGTTGTGCGCTTTTAAAACGGAAAATACTTCCGGAATAAACCACGAGTGGTGCCTGAATTCAAAAACCTGAGGTATCCTGGTATCGAGAATTTTGCAGAAATCTTCAAGCTTTTGCACATTCACTTTTACACTTGCCGGTAACTGCCACAAAATACATCCAAGTTTTTCTTTTAATAGAAAAGCTTTTCGTTGAAAATCGGTAAGCAATTGAAGTACCGACTCGTCAACAAGCAGCTTTTTTAAATGTGTAATATAACGGTATCCTTTTAATGTAAAAACAAAATCGGATGGGGTGATATTATACCAGTTTATAACCGAACTATCCAGTGGCATATGATAAAAGGAGCTGTTTATCTCAACCGTTCTAAAATGTTCAGCATAATATGGCAGCCATTTTTGTTTGGGCAGATCTTCGGGATAAAAAATCCCAATCCAATGCTTATAATAGTATCCTGAACATCCGATGTAATTGTTTTTCATAACGTTTTTTAACAAAATCAGGTCAAAATAGATACCATTATCATTCTAAAAGTGGCACTGCTAAAGAAATTGAGAAATAGGGAGTATTGACACAAATTGAGTAAAAATTTTCCCTCTTTGCGGATAAAAAAAGTTTTTTTACACTTCAAGCCAATTCACACACATTTAACAATCAACTACTTAATATTTGTGGTATAGTTTTTCAATATACAATTGCATCTAATTATAAAAATTAAAGAATATGAAAAAACAGTTTTTAATGGTCGCCATATTAGCAGCAGGAACAAGTTTCTATGCAATGGGTCAAACGACCGGCAGTGGTAGCAGCAGCAGTAGCAGCACCACACAGGATACGTACAACAGTGGTACGGGAAGTAATAGTGGTACAAGCACCCAGAAAAAGGATGCTAAAAAACGTACAGGAACCTCGGATACCTATAATTCGGGAACAGGTTCCAGCTCCTCCGGCATGGGAACTTCAAACGATGCTTACGGAACAAAAAAGGACACCACTTACAAGTCGAAAAACAAAAACAAATCCGGTAGTGGAACAGGTACTGGTACAGGCTCAGGATCGAGCTATGGAACAGGAACAGGATCGGGTTCAACTGGTAGTGGTACCGGCTCTTCGGGTTACGGAACAGGAACAGGTTCGGGTTCAACCGGATCGGGAACTGGTAGCAGCCAAAGAGACACTTCAATGAACGATTATGGCACTGGTAGTGGTACAGGCACAGGTTCTGGTTCATCCGGAACAGGTACAGGAACTTCTGGTAGCGGTACCGGTTCATCTGGTTACGGAACTGGGTCCAGCACTGGTACAGGATCTGGATCGGGCACCTCTGGTAGCGATTGGAATTCAGGAACCTCTGGTTCAGGAACATCCTCAGGTAGCAGCACTGGAACTGGTTCAAGCACTGGCACAACCTATCCAAGCGGCAGTAGCTCCGGAACTTCGGGTAGCGGCTCAAGCACAGGAACAGGTAGTGGAACAAGTACAGGTACCGGTAGTGGCACATCTGGAAGCGGTTCCGGTAGCGGAAGCGGTTCAGGTAGTTAATTATAATAATTATTCAAAAACAAAAAATCCGGTTGATTCAACCGGATTTTTTTTGTTTAAACCTAACCATTAATCACCTCTCCCCCATTGGGATGCAATACCTGCCCCGACATATACGAGGAATCGTCGCAAGCGAGGAATAAATAACTTGGAGCTACTTCAACAGGTTCGCCCGAACGCTGCAAAGGAACATTCTGACCATGACTGGCAACTCTTTCGGGTTCGAAACTAGATGTAATCAATGGAGTCCAGATAGGACCAGGAGCAACGGCATTGACTCTGATACCTTTTTCAGCGAGGTTTAGCGCCAAACTACGGGTAAATGCAACAATAGCTCCCTTAGTGGAGGCATAATCGATCAAATGACTTGAACCCCGGTATGCGGTAACAGAAGTGGAATTGATTATAGCACTTCCTTTTTTCATGTGGGGAAGAGCAGCTTTGGTTAACCAGAAAAATGAAAAGATATTGGTAGTAAAAGTTTTCAAAAGCTGAGCGGTACTGATATCCTCCAGGTGTTTTCGTTCGAACTGCACAGCAGCGTTATTCACAAGAATATCTATTTTCCCATATTCATCAATAACCCTTTGCATAATGGAGTTGCAAAAGTCTTCCGATTCAAGATCTCCCGAAATGAGCATACATTTACGGCCATAGTTTTTCACTTCCTCTTCGGTGGTTTTAGCGTCGTCGTGCTCGCTCAGGTAAACAACGGCTACATCGGCACCTTCCTTGGCAAACAGTATAGCAACAGCTCTGCCAATTCCGCTATCGCCACCTGTTATTACAGCCACTTTGTTCAACAGCTTACCGGATCCCTTTTTAGCTTTATCGTCGTAAATGGGAGTTGGACGCATTTCATTTTCGAAACCAGGACGTTCCTGCGTCTGGGGTTCCTTTTTTACATTATTTTCAACAGCTTCCATAAAATATGAGTTTAATTTATTGAAGCTTTAAGTATTATTATGCCATTTAGATAATAGCCTGATTATTAAACCAAAACTCAGGAAATTATAATTGTATAATACACAAGATGAGGAATACATTGCACATTCAAACTAAAATTTAACCAGAGATTCCAGAAAAGCATAAACAAATTTCTGCGATTTCAGATTATATCGTGCTAGGCTCAAAGCCGCGCCTACCTTTATTGTAAATGATTTTTCGGGTAACGCCCTGAAAAGATCTTCGTCAGTACGGTCGTCGCCAATGGCGAGAATAAAATCGAAGGCTTTCTGATGTAATAATCTCAGTGCCGAACTTCCCTTATCGTATGCCGTACTTTTAACTTCCAGAATCTTATTTCCTTCGAGCATTATCAACTTCGGCTCATTCTTAAGAATTTCGAACAGATTATCTTTAAGCTCGTTAATCCGAACCTGAACAAAATCTTCGTCTACATTGCGAAAATGCCATACCAGGGATGCATTCTTTTCTTCAATAAAAGAGCCTGAACATCTGTCGACAAAATCTCTTAAAACCGGATAAACCTTATTCTTCCATTCGGTTTCGAATTGCACCATCGATTTCCAATCTTCTCCCGGATGCTTTATGAACAAACCATGTTCTGCTATCAAAGTAAGATTCATGCCTTTAAACTGGCGCTCGAGAAAGCTTTTATCCCTTCCACTAATGATTACAACTTTATTATGTGTATCATCTGAAACCAGCGTCAACACTTTTTTTGCTTCATCGCCCAGGATAGCTTGTTCGGGATATTTTGCAAAAGGAATTAAAGTCCCGTCGTAATCAAGCAATACAATACGCGAATTGGCCGACCGATAAGCTGCAACTATAGAATTCATAATATTGCTGTCCACAAAGCGGGCTTTCATCTGCAATTGTTTCTCATGAATTTCGTTTGCCTGGTTAAAGAAATCGTCGGCCCATGTAAAAACGTTATACTCTTTTATGCGTTGCTGCATTTTCTCCAGTTTCAATTGTTTTTCGCTGCCAGGCATTTCCAGTGCTTTATTAATCGATTCGGCAACTTCTTCAACATCGGTTGGGTTAATAATCAAAGCTTCGGTTAATTCGGCCGAGGCTCCAGCCATTTCGCTCAATATAAGCATCCCTTTTCTCTCTTTCTGAGAAGCTATATACTCTTTAGCAACGAGATTCATGCCATCGCGCAAGGGTGTTATCAGGCCAACATCGCTCAAGGAGTACAATGCCACCAGTTCATGAAACGGAAGCGATTTATACTGATAAATAATAGGCCGCCACGACAAATTGCTGAACTTTCCGTTTATACGCCCCACATTGGCTTCTATCTCATTTTTCATATCCTTGTACCGCTGAATGTTCTCGCGCGAAGGAATAACAACCATATTGAACACAACTTTTTCCAGCCACTGCGGATAATTGTCCAGAAAATATTCGAAACCGTTGAGCCGATTCAGAATACCCTTTGTATAATCGAGCCTGTCGACCGAAAATACAAGTTTATTACCTCTGAGTTGTTCTTCAAGTTTGATTTTCTCTTCGTTTATAGCAGGTGTATCCTGATTGTGAAATTTATTATAATCGATACCTATGGGAAAAGCATCAGCACGGGCAACCCGTTCTTCGGAGTGAATAAGGTTTTGTGAACAATCGTAACCCAATACTCTTTTTACCGATTTGATAAAGTGTTGGGTATAATCGTTTGTATGAAACCCAATAAGATCGGCGCCAATAATGCCCTTTAGCAATGCCTCGCGCCATTTCCGGGGAAGCAGCTTAAATATTTCGATGGAAGGGAAAGGGATATGCAGAAAGAATCCAATATTTGCATCGGAAAATTTCTCTCTCACCATAGCCGGCAGGAGCATTAACTGGTAATCGTGTATCCACAGAAAATCGCCAGGCTGAAGTATTTCTCCAACTTTCTCGCTGAATATTCTGTTAACTTCACAGTACGACTGAAAATTAGCCTGATTAAAGGATACCAAAGAGGGGAAATAGTGAAATAAAGGCCAGATGGTATCATTACTAAAACCCTCGTAATAAGAGTTGTATAATTCTTGCGATACGTGAACTACTTCCAGATTAAAGCCTTTAGGATTAACAAATTCTGAAGGCACATCTCCCGTACCTATCCAAATAATATCATTAAATGATTTACCTGAAACTTTAAGTTTCTCTGATAAGGCCAGAATAGCTGATACCAGCCCTCCGGAACTTTGTTCGGCAATATAGGTATCGTTTTGCTTAGTAAATTTGAAGGGTAACCTGTTGGCTACAACTACAAGACGGTTGAACTCAAACTGAGATAATGTTTTCATCTGTAAATAATTTTAATTATTAAGGTCAGATGGAACCACACATGTTTGAAAATTATTTTCATTCTTATCAGCGTTTACTGTAAACATGTGGGTTTCATAATATATATTTTCAGAAAGTAAACAATCCAAAAGTCACAAGTTAAAGCAAACTTACTAAAATTAGCAAGCAAAACTCCCAATTGTTAGACGCAAACCTCATGAGTAGTGACTTACCTCATAAACTTGAATGCGCTAAAAATTTTTAACCCAGTTTTCCCACATTATTTGTCTACTTTTGTTCTAGATACAAAAGTAGGTTATGATTAGTCAGGAAGTATTGTTTTTGGTGAGTTTTAGTGCTGCAATTATTGGCATTCTTGTATTCGATTTATTAGTAGTTGGTCGTAATAAACATGTAATTTCTTTCAAGGAGTCTCTGATTTGGACAGGTGTGTGGGTTAGCTGTGCCATGCTATTTTATGTATTTATCCTTTTTCATGGCGAAAAATTCCACAGCATAGCCAACATGACCGATCTTTTAGAGATTAAAAATAAATATGCGGAGAGTCTTAATTTAAATCTGAATAATTTTCAGGAAAGTCTGGAGATCTACAGGCAAAATATGGGAATGGAGTTCCTCACAGGTTATCTGATTGAATATACACTTTCCATGGATAACGTTTTTGTTATCATGATGATTTTAAGCTCATTTTCGGTAGGAAAAAAATACTACAAACAGGTTTTGTTCTGGGGAATTTTAGGAGCTATCATTCTTCGTTTCATATTTATCTTCGCAGGCGCAGCCTTAATTCAGAAATTTGAATGGGTATTGTATGTGTTTGGAGCCTTCCTGGTTTACACCGGTATTAATATCTTTCTTAACCGGAATAAAGACGAAAAGATTGAACCTCAAAATCACTGGCTTGTAAAATTTCTCTCCAATAGATTCCCGCTTTTCCCGCGGTACGTGCGTCACCGTTTTTTCGTCCGCAAAAACAAAAAGCTGTTTATGACTCCATTATTCGTGGTGCTTATCCTGATTGAGTTTACCGATATTGTTTTTGCACTCGATTCGATACCCGCAATATTTGCCGTAACACGTGATCCCTATATCGTATTCTTTTCAAATATTTTCGCGATAATAGGCTTACGTTCCCTGTTCTTTCTGCTGATGCGCGTTGTGGATCTGTTCCATTATTTAAAAATAGGAATTTCGTTCCTGCTAGTGTTTGTCGGATTCAAATTACTTGCCCATGGATGGCTCGAACACATCGGCTTTAAAAGTGTATATTCGCTTTATATTATATTGGCAACGCTGGTTATTTGCGTCGTTTTGTCGCTCATATTCCCTGCGCCCAAACCCAATATTGAAAATCTGGAACAATGAGTTTTTCCTCTGTAGCAACTACACTTAACTTTTGGGGTCTTACCTTTTCGGGCAAGGATATTATTCTGCTTGGCTCGGTCGCTCTAAACATTGTGTTTATAGTAATTTTTTACATTAAATATTACTATAATACAACACCCTTTGTAAATCTAAGTATCAAACGCTTCAAGACGGATTTTCCCGAATTCGAAATTAACGTGCGTAACATTGGTAAAATCCCTTTTGAAATTGAACCACCCGTAGTAATATTCAAAAAGAAGGGAGCTAAACGTCTGTTTCAGGTAAGAACGGGAACTACTCCGTTCCCTCTGGCACTCTTCCGTAAAGAAGAGTACGATTTTATTATTGACCTTGCCAAATTCTACACCACCGATAGCACTTTAATAACTTATACAAAAGTTTATCTTGAAATAAGAGATAAAAACCAGAAGAGCCTTGCTAAAAAACGAATAAGAATTAAGTAGAAGCTTTTCCCTTCCTTTTTGAACGAATTGAGTCGCCCAGCATTGGTTTAAGTTCAGCGGTGATCAAAATATGTTAACGCATCAACGATTATTTTTCAACGAGGATCAAAAACAGACCACCCTCGATCAAAAAATGATAGTCGATGAACCAAAAATGTTCGTCGATGAATGAAAAATGATCAGCGATGAACAAAAAATGTTCGGGGGGACTATATAAAGTACCCTGTGAGGTAAAACCGGTTGCCGGTAATCAATTTAAGCCGGTTGTAATACCCGCGGAGATAGCCTGAGGCCGATGATGGATGGGAAAGTTACACGAATTGGCAATAAAGCATTTTTGGTTTGCCCGTATATGCAGTTCATTTGCCTTTGCAATCATTTCAGGCTTTTCCACTGTAACAACTGGATTTAGTGTTACTTCCGTAAATTTGCCGGCACCGCCTTTTTCAACAACCATTATCCCGGTAGCCGAATCGTTATAATCGGTTACGACAACTCCGGCTTCGGCGCAAAGATGCAAATACCACAACATATGACAGGACGATAACGATGCTACCAGCAAATCTTCAGGATTATACATTGTACCATCGCCTCTGAAAGCCGGAGCACTTGAACATAAAATCTCAGTTTTACTTTCGCATTGAATGATATGATCGCGCGAATAAGCGTCGTAAGAAGTTGTACCTGAACCTTTGTTGCCGGTCCAGCGTATTTTTGCTTCAAAATGATGTTCTCTGCCCATAATAAAAAACCTCGGTTTATAAAGTTAAAACAAGCGAGGTGAGATTATAGTTTAAATCTTTTATTTGCCATCAAGAATTATTGGAGTACCTTTTCCATTACCCATGATAATAAGCTTGGCATTTGGAGAAGTCGCAATGGCTTTTATCATTTCATACTGAAGCTGCTTATCGCTTAAACCTGTACTTAAAATCTTCTGGTAATCGGCAATACCCTGCGCTTCCACACGCTTTCTTTCAGCTTCCTGCTTTTCTTTCTGAAGAACAAAGGTCATCTTTTGGGCCTCCTGTTCAGCATTAATTTTCGATTCAATGGTAGTTTTCACTGATTCGGGCAGGGTTAAATTCCTCACAAGAAGTTGCTCCAATAATAAACCGCGCGATTTAAAATCCTTTTCAATTGAAGTGAAAATACGCGATTGAAATTCGTCGCGCTTGGTTGAGTAAAGAGCAACGGCATCGTAATACACGGCATTATCACGGATTTTGGTACGACAAAGAGGGCGCACTATAGTATTCCGGTAATCAGTTCCTATCTCTCTGAGAATACGAGGGGCTTCACTGGGAATCACCCTGTAAAGGACAGTAAGATCTACAATCACCTCTAAACCATCGGCAGACAATACGCGTATTGCGTCATCACCGCTTTTAATACCTTCGTCGAGTACACCCGACATGGTGTAATTCTGTGTACGGATATCAAATGTTTCGACCTTAACAAGCGGATTTATGAGGTTCAATCCACTTTCAAGAATATCCGGACTAACCCGTCCGAAAAGCTTCTGCACACCTACTTCGCCCGGCTCTATCTGGCGAACCGAAGAAAGCAGTATTCCTACAACTATTACAACAATACCAGCGACTTTTATTATACCAGCGCTTCGCGCATAAGGACTAGTCGATTTTGAAATTGCTATTCCTGCTACAAAAACAAGAATACCGATAATGATCAATGCTACCATAAGTTTTTGGTTTGATTTAAGTAAATGTAATGATTTTCACAACAACACCATCTTGTGGTCCAAAAAGGTTTTACAACATTGACATGAAAGTGATGAAATCCGCGATATGAGTGTTTTATAGACAGAAACCAAGGTTCAAAATCTTGTTAGATAGATTGAGACCCATGAATTTTGATGTTTTTTCACACTGCTAAATTTATTTAAGCAGGTTAATTTTTAAAGAATTCCGATCTTTTTGCTCAAGTGAAAAAAGAAATTTTAAACAAAGTATGATATTGTTTATCAGAAGTTTAAAAACCAATGATGTAGAGAAATAAAGTGAGGGGAAAAGGTTAAATATAAATTGAGAAAGTGAATAGAACAGCAATAATTATTTGTTGAGAATTTGGGGCTCTACCTTTGACAAAAATATCAGGCATTTTACTACCAAAACTAATTATATGATGAAAAATTTATTATTCATACTTTTTTTTCTGCATCCGGGTCTTCTCCTGGCTCAGCAAACCATTACGGGAAAAGTGCTGGGAGAGGATAATGAACCCCTGCCCGGCGTTTCGGTGCTGATACAATATACGCAACGAGGAACAATAACCGATATCGATGGAAACTTTACCATATCGGCAAACCCAACCGATACGCTGGTTTTTTCGATGGTAGGTTATGCCCCGCAAAAAAGAGGAGTTGGAAATCAAACCTCAATTAATATTACGCTGCAACCCGATGTAAAGAAGCTTGAAGAAGTGGTGGTAGTTGGTTATGGAGCGCAAAGGGTGAAAGATTTAACCGCTCCGATTGTTTCGGTTAAAGGCGAGGATTTGAGCCGGCAAGCCACATCCAACCCAATGCAGGCGCTGCAAGGCCGGGTTGCCGGGGTTCAGATTATTAACTCAGGGGCTCCCGGAAGCGGTTCTTCGGTTAAAATCCGTGGTGTTGGATCTATTGGCGATTATGCCAACCCGTTGTATGTTGTCGACGGCGTTTTTGTTGATAATATCGATTTTCTGGGCGCTGGCGATATAGAGGACCTCACAGTGCTGAAAGACGCATCTGCCGCAGCTATTTATGGAGTTCGTGCTGCGAACGGGGTAATTCTGGTAACAACAAAAAAGGGTCGTACGGATAAACCTACGGTAAGTTACGATGGATATTACGGGGTTCAGGTTCCGGTAAATGTTTTCCCCATGGCTAACAAGGATCAGTATGTAACCCTGATGAATGAAGCCAACGCGAATACAACAGGTTATGTCCCCCGGGATGCAGCAGCATATCCAACCTCAACCGACTGGTACCAGGAATTGATACGCACTGCTCCGACCCATAGTCATAATCTGGATATTTCAGGCGGAACCGAAAAAACTTCCTACTCGTTTGGCGGAAGCTATTTTTTTCAGGAAGGAATTATGGAATCGAAAAACGACTATCAACGGTTTAACCTCCGTGCCCGTCTCGACCAGAATGTAAACAAATACCTGAAAATAGGTATAAACACGGTTTTGTCAAAATTCGACCGGTACATTCCCAACAATAATGCTTTCTTCGGAGCTTATGTGAACCCTCCCGTTTATCCGGTTTACAACGATCAGAACACGGCTGCTTACCCTGTAAAATTTGATGCACCACAGCGATACGGGTTTGGCAATCAATACGGCAATCCTTTTGCCACCGCTTATTATAACGACAATTTTGAGAAAGGCAACAAGGCGCTTTTCAGTGCTTATACCGAGTTCACAATCATTCCTAATAAACTTACATTTAAAACTTCTTATAACCTGGATAATAATAACTGGAACTCCCGTAACTATACCTCCGAATTTGTGGTGGGCGGTTCGCAGGGTGTACGAAAATCCGGATTATCCAAATCGTTCAATACTTCCTCCAAGCAAATTCTCGATAACCTGCTTACTTACAATCAGCGGTCGGGAGAGCATAGCTTTTCACTCCTTCTGGGGCAATCCACCCGTATCGAGAGATTTGAGTTTATTACCGGAAGCGCCCAGGATGTTCCTGGTTTCGACGAACAGTCGAAATATCTCACCACCGGGTCGTTTAACGATCGATATGCCAACGACGGAGCATCGGTTTACAATGGTTTATCGTTCTTTACTCGTGGAACCTACAACCTGAAGGATAAATACCTTGCAACAGTTACCTTCCGCGCCGATGCAAGTTCAAAATACCAGGACAAATGGGGATACTTTCCTTCCGTGGGTTTAGGATGGAATATTACGGAAGAAGACTTTATGAACAATATCTCCTGGCTTCAATACCTCAAAATAAGGGGAAGCTGGGGATTACTTGGAAATGACAATGTACCTGCAAACTCTGCAGTTATTCTGGGGCAGACTGGTGCCGGAAGCTCCGGAATTTTCAATGACCAATTGGTTACCGGCATAGGTGCACAAACCGTTCTTCAAAATTATCTTAAATGGGAGGTTGTCAACGAATTCGATTTTGGGGTTGACTTCTCCACCTTTAACGACAAACTCTCAGGAGAAATTGACTATTACCATCGTATCACCAACAATGTTGTATTTTTTGCCCCCATTGCTACCGGCGGTGGCGTTGCCGAACTGTTAGGAAATAACGGCAGCGTACTTAATAATGGTGTGGAATTAAACCTGGTATGGAAAAATAAAATCAACGAGAACAGCAATTACCGCATCGGCCTCAATGCCACAACCATTCATAATGAGGTTACCGAACTTCAGGGACGGGAGTATATTCCCAGCGGCTATATCCGTGGAAACTACACCACCCGAACCCAGGTGGGGCATCCTATCGGCGCATTCTATGGGTATGAAATTGCCGGTGTGTATGCCAGCGAAAGCGAAGCATTGCGCGACCCTGTAAGTCAGGCTATCAAGGATAAAGGTTTCTTTAAATATAAGGATCAGGATGGCAATAAAGTAATTGATGAAAAAGATAAAGTTTTCCTTGGAAGCGCTATTCCATGGTTAATTGGCGGTCTCGATTTTGGTTACAACTATAAGAATATCGATTTTACCCTTGCCCTTCAAGGTCAGCTTGGCAACAAAATTTTAAACGCCAAGCGCATGAATCGTGATGTTTTTGCTGATGGTAACTACGACCACGATTTTTACGAAAACCGCTGGACTTCCTCCAGTAAATCGGATAAATATCCTTCGGCCGAAGCTTATAACTATTCATTTACCCAGCAGGCAAACGATTTCTTTATTGAAAATGGTTCCTATATCCGCATTCAGAATGTGCAACTGGGATATACTACTGATAAAATCAGGTTTATTCCCCGTCTCAGGGTTTATGTTTCGGCTCAGCGGCCTTTCACCTATTTCGGTTATCAGGGCTTCACCCCTGAGGTTGGCGGAAGTCCCATTGCAAGCGGTATCGACAATACCATTTACCCTATGCAGGCAATTTATTCAGTGGGTATGAAGTTGAATTTTTAATACTAAGATCATGAAGAAACTATATATCATCCTTATCATAGCAGGTGCCTTCATCCTTTCGAACTGTGAAGATTTTCTGGATCAGCGTCCCGAAGGCACCATTCCCACAACTGGAATTGATTACACCAAGTCAGAGAACATATTTATGCCGGTAAGTGCGGCGTATGCGCAGCTCAGAAATTACCGGGCACATGTATTTCCGTATATCGGAGCTTTCGAAATAGCATCGGACAACGCCGATAAAGGCAGCACACCCGAGGACAATCCTCCCATGAAAGAAATTGACGACCTCAAATACCAGTCGAACAATGGTTTGATCAATGATTTATGGGGAGGATATTTCGGTATTGTGAGTTCTGCCAATTATGCCATTCACCAGATGCCTCGTTTTGAAGCAGCTTTAATGAATGCCAGCGATAAGGCATATGCCATGCAAAGTCAGGGCGAGGCTAAATTTATAAGGGCCTATGCTTATTTTAACCTCACGCGTTTATTCGGAAGAGTTCCCATTATTGACACCACCCTCACTGCGGAACAGTTAGCTGCGCAGCCTCAGGCAACGACACAGCAGCTAAACACTTTTATAGAAAAAGATCTGAGCGAAGCCATTGCCGTTCTTCCCGAACAGTACACCCGCGAATGGACCGGAAGAATTACCCGTTATACTGCCCTGGCGTTAAAAGCAAAAGTACATCTGTATCAATCGGAGTGGGATTCGGTAGCAGCAAATGCCGGTAAAGTGATTGCTTCCGGGCGTTTTGAGTTGTTACCCGATTTCCGTCAGGTATTTAGTATTGATGGAGAAAACAGCAAGGAATCGCTGTTTGAAATTCAAAGCTCCACACTTGGGAAAACTTCAGGCGAACAAACTTTTATTGAATATGCCTATGTACAGGGGCCGCGCGGTAATTCTCCCAGCAATATGCAAGGATGGGGTTTCTGTACACCAAGCCAGAATCTCATTGACTTCTACACAGCCAGAGGAGAAGTTGTACGTCCTGCCACCACCTTACTATACCGTGGAACCAAAACACCCGAAGGCGACAGCATAAAAGCAAGCGTTACCAATCCGGTTTACAACGGAAAGGTGTACACACCCTCGGTTTATAATCGTTGGAATTTCAATGGTTATGGCTTCGATCACAATGTTCGCATACTTCGTTATGCCGATGTACTGCTGATGTACGCCGAAGCAAGAGTAAGAGGCGCTGCAATAGCAACCTCCACCACCTTAACTGCCGACGATGCTGTAAACCTTGTACGCCGAAGAGCAGGACTTACAGACCTGGGAGGTGTAACCCTGCAACAGATCTGGGACGAACGACGGGCCGAGCTTGCTTTGGAAGAAGACAGGTTTTTCGACCTGATAAGGACCGGACAAGCTGCAACAGCCCTTCAAAATAAAGGATTTGTGGTTGGTAAACACGAGGTATACCCTATTCCTGCGGCCCAGATGCAGCTTAATCCAAATTTAACCCAGAATAGTGGTTATTAATGGCAGAGGGTTAGGTATCAGGGATAGGAGTTGAAAAAATAATGAAAAAATGAAGAAATGAAGGAATGAAAAAGGAATGAAATAATGCGGATGGTTGCCGAAAGGCTAACATTCATTAGACTAAGAATAGAGATAAATAAAACGTTTAACTAAATTAATTACTTTAAGTATGAAAATGAATTTTAAATTGATTGGAAAGTACTTCGTAGGAGCAATGCTTCTGATGAGCGGAGTAATGTTTACCGCGTGTAAAGACGATGATGATGACGACGGAAATGATGGAAAAACCGACCCTTCAACCATAGCTGCAGCAAACTTGGTTGCTTATTTCCCGTTTGAAGCAGAAGGAGAAGCGGTTCAAAAAGCAACTACTATCACATTCAGCAAAAAGGTAGGTGCAGGAGCTTTTGTAACCGGACGCCGAGGTAAGGCATACCAAGGAAGTGATACACAAAACTACCTTGAATACAACCTGGCCGCCGGAAATCCTCTTTCGACCCTGGACGAAATTACTCTTGCATTATGGATCAAAACCCCGGTAACAACCAGCGGTGCTGCTAAAATATTCGCTGTTAACGGTGGCGACGCTTTTATGGGTAATCTTACGCTAATGCAGGAAAGTCAAGCCTTAGGTGACTCAGTTGACCTGAAAATGTATCTTTTCGATAGCGAATCACCAGAATGGAAAGGACAGGACATTCGTAAGAACAAACCTGTATTCCTGAATGATAAATGGTTTCACCTGGTAGCTATTTATAATAAAGCTACATCCAAAATGCAGTTCTATGCAAACGGCGCTCTTGCTTTCGAACAGATTAAATATGCCGGCCCACTGCCTGCAGGGGGAACACAGCCACTTCTTGGTCCAATTAAATTAGGAAGTGACATGTCTAAAATCCACTTTGGTGCCTGGCCTCAGCAAATAGCAGGAACTCCCGAAAGCTGGATGACTTACTTCAAAGGAATGATCGACGAATTCAGAATCTATAATAAAGCTCTGACAGATCAGGAGATCAAAGATCTTTATGACGCTGAAGTGTCGCAAATTACAGAATAATTTAATTTAACTTCCAGAAAAAGCAACTGTTTCACAGGGAAATACAGGAGAAAGCACAGAGAAATACAAGAGATTAACCTGTATTCCTCTGTGGTTCTCTGTGAATACTCCGTGGTTCTCTGTGTAATTTTTATCATTACAATTTTTATCTTTTCCCTAAAAACAACATGAAGTATATTCTCCCTATACTTATAGCTATTGTATTTGCCTTTTCGTGCAAAAAAGATGAACCGGATTCGTCTGGTAAGGCAATTACCATTGATTCGGTTAAAATCAATAATGCTAAAATTGCCAATAATGCAAGTATAGGAAATATTAACTTTAAAGATGTTTCGGTTAAAATCAGCTTTTCGGCCAAAGTTGATACCACTAAATTTAAAAAGAATAAAATATTTTTCACCGGCGAAGTAGACACCGCCTACTCTTATAAGTTTAATTCCAGCGCACGGGAACTTACAATTATTCCCCGTGCACAGCTTAAACCTCTTGCAACGTATCGCTTTTTGTTCGATGTGGGCGAAAATATGGGAAGTACTTTCGCTGAAGGGTACTCTTTCGTCTTTACAACTGTGTTGGATTCTACTCCCAAATTTCCCGTTATATCAAACGATTCCCTTCTTACCCTGGTTCAGAAGCAAACCTTCCGGTATTTCTGGGATTACGCACATCCTACTTCAGGTTTGGCACGTGAGCGTCTGGGTTCCGGAGATATTGTTACTTCCGGCGGAAGTGGGTTTGGTCTGATGGCGATTCTTGTAGGGATTGAACGAAACTTCATCACCCGTCAGCAGGGTTTCGAACGTTTTCTGAAAATTGTAAATTTTTTAAATCAGCCATCCACTGATAAATTCCACGGCGCTTTTCCGCATTGGCTTAACGGAAACACAGGTAAAGCCATTGCTTTCAGCACCAAGGATAATGGCGGCGATTTGGTTGAAACTGCTTTTATGATGCAGGGATTACTTACCGCAAAACAATATTTTTTAAACGGAAGTACAGCAGAAAAAGCCATGTGCGACACCATTCAGAAAATATGGCAGAATGTTGACTGGAACTGGTATCGTAATAATCAAAATAAACTTTACTGGCACTGGTCGCCCAACTACAATTGGGAAATGAACATGCCTGTTACAGGTTGGAATGAAGCCTTAATTGTTTATGTGCTGGCAGCCTCCTCTCCTACTCATTCCATTACCAAACAGGTTTATGATGAAGGCTGGGCAAGGAACGGTGCAATGAAAAATGGTAAACAATTCTATGGAATCACGCTTCCTTTGGGTGAAGACCGCGGCGGTCCGCTGTTCTTTTCGCATTACTCGTTTCTAGGACTCGATCCAAGGAACCTGCAGGATGCCTATGCCAATTACTGGACCCAGAATGTTGCACACGCACGCATCAATTACGAATACAGCAAGGCAAACCCTAAAAATCAAAAAGGATACTCGGATCAGTTCTGGGGTCTCACGGCCAGTGATATCCGCAATGGCTACACTGCAAGTTCTCCGAATAACGATGTTGGGGTAATTGTTCCAACAGCAGCCCTTTCCTCATTTCCATATACCCCTGAGGAAAGCATGAAAGCATTGCGATTTTTTTATTATATTCTGGGCGACAAGCTTTGGGGCGAATATGGATTTTACGATGCTGTGAATTTAAACGAAGCCTGGTTTGCCAGCTCATACCTGGCGATAGACCAGGGACCGATTATCTGTATGATCGAAAACTACAGAACCCAGTTGCTTTGGAAACTTTTTATGAGTAATAGTGAAATTAAAACCGGGTTAATGAAACTGGGGTTTACATATTGATTGTGGTTGGTATGGTTGAAAAAATATGTAATGACGAAATATCAGATGAGGCTGTGTGAAAAGTCAAATATATGCCATATTTCGACTCCGCTCAATATGACAAACGGCTGATAATCAAAAGTCAGACTGAGCGAAGTCGAAGTCTTCCCGACCTTTTCACACAACCTCATTTTTATAGAAATATGGGGCTGGTTTTGGTACGACCCCAGCCGGGGTCGAATAATCCCGCTCCTATTATCTTTTCTATAGACATACAAACCCTCTGGGTTTGAAGTCCGGGCAAACATTTGTGTTGCAGACTCCGGAGGGGCATATGTTTATAGAGATACGAAATTTTATGCTTCATTAATAAGCTCTAAACATTTAAACCTTCTGGTTTATTGGGGACCATTTTTTATTTATTATGTGTGCCCAATTCAGAAAATTAAAATGAAAACAGATTAAAACAACATATATGAGAACATTCTCTTTTCTGATTCTGGCATTTATAATTGCCGTTTCGTGTAATTCGCAATCGAAAACAGCACAGACAGGAGCTGATATTCCTGCCATATCTGACGATTCGCTATTTACGCTTGTTCAATATAGAACTTTCCAGTATTTCTGGGATGGCGCCGAACCAAACTCGGGAATGGCCCGCGAGCGCTATCATTCGGACAATGTATATCCTGAAAATGATAAGCATATTGTCACCTCAGGCGGCAGTGGATTTGGAGTGATGGCAATTCTTGTAGGTATCGAAAGAGGATTTATCACCCGACAGCAAGGTTTGGAACGCCTTCAGAAGATTGTCGATTTTCTGAAAAAAGCCGACCGTTTTCATGGGGCATGGTCGCACTGGATCGATGGTGAAACCGGCAAAGTAAAACCATTCGGGGCGAACGACAACGGTGCCGACCTGGTAGAAACATCATATATGATCCAGGGCCTGATTGCCGTAAAACAATACTTTAAAGATGGAAACAATGCCGAGAAAAAACTTGTTGCTGATATTGACAAGCTTTGGCGAGAAGTGGAGTGGGACTGGTTTACCCAGGGAAAGAATGTAATATACTGGCACTGGTCGCCCGATAAAGGCTGGGCTATGAATTTCCCCGTGGAAGGATATAACGAATGCCTCATTATGTATGTAATGGCAGCCTCCTCCCCAACTCACCCGGTAAAACCCGAAGCATACCACCAGGGTTGGGCTCGCGGTGGAAAAATTGTTTCGGACAGAGAAAAATACGGTTACAAATTGTACCTCAAGCATAACTATGCCGAGGAATATGGTGGTCCGTTGTTCTGGGCTCATTATTCCTATCTGGGACTCGATCCGCGTGGTTTGAGCGACCGTTATGCCAATTACTGTGAAGCCAACCGCAATCAAACCCTAATAAATCACCGCTGGTGTACCACAAACCCCAAAAATTTTGCCGGCTACGATTCCACCTGCTGGGGATTAACGGCAAGTTATTCGGTAAATGGGTATCATGCCCATGCACCAGGCGAAGAAAACGACCGGGGCGTGATTTCTCCAACAGCAGCGCTTTCCTCATTCCCTTACACCCCCAAACAGTCGATGGACGCCATGAAGAGTTTTTATCATAAACTGGGAGCCAATCTTTGGGGCGAATTTGGCTTTTACGATGCCTTCAGTGTGCAGGATAACTGGTACCCCAAACGCTACCTGGCCATAGACCAGGGACCAATTGTGGTAATGATGGAAAACTACCGCACAGGATTGTTATGGGATCTGTTTATGAAAGATCCGGATGTAAAAAGAGGATTGGATAGATTGGGGTTTAAGGTGGATGAAGGGGTGAAGAATGAAATAAAAAGGAACAGTAAAATTTATTAACAGGTAATCTAAGAAAATAAAATTTTTCTACATTTGTGTATAATCATGTATAAGGTTGTGCAACGATATGGAAAAATTTTTCAGTATTAAAGAAGCTGCTGAGTTATTAAATGTTAGCCCTGAAACGCTTAGGAGGTGGGATAACAGTGGAAAATTTACAAGTACTCGCCATCCGATAAATAATTACAGGGTATACTCCGAAGAAAGAATTAATACTCTGCTGGAAGAACTTCAACTTACAATTCCTTATACAACAAAAAAGGACAAAATTGAAGAAAATGCTGTTTATTTTAGCACTAATTATGGCAAACTCTATAATATTGATGCAAGACTTTTTTTAAAGCAACTTGAGTCCAATTCTGTCGACCTCATCTTTGCCGATCCACCTTATAATATTAATAAAGCTGAATGGGATAGTTTTTCATCGCAGAAAGAATATATAGAATGGTCCTTAAGTTGGATAAATGAAGCTCACCGGGTGCTCAAAAAAACAGGGTCGCTCTATATATGTGGGTTTTCTGAAATCCTTGCCGACATTAAATGGTCTGCTTCTCATCTTTTTAAGGGATGCAAATGGCTGGTATGGTTCTACCGTAACAAAGCTAACTTAGGCAACGACTGGGGTAGGTCTCACGAAAGTATACTGCACTTCAGAAAAACGAAAGAGTTTATTTTTAACATCGATGAGGTGAGGATCCCATATAACGAACACACCACTAAATATCCCAAGCGCACACAAGCTGATACATCACAATATTCAAACGGCACCAAAAATCATTATGTTTGGGAGCCTAACCCTCTTGGTGCAAAACCCAAAGATGTTCTGGAAATTCCAACCATCTCGAATAGTTCATGGGAAAAGTACCCTCACTTAACCCAGAAACCAGTAGAGCTTTTGCGGAAAATAATATTATCTTCTTCGAACCAGGATAGTATTGTTGTTGATCCATTTGGAGGCTCAGGGACTACCTATGCCGTTGCTGAGGCCTATAAACAAAAGTGGTTGGGAAGCGAATTAAATGCTTCTTACTGCGAAATGATTAGGAAAAGGCTTGAAGATAAAGATCACATTGCCCGCATTGTTTCGGGAAAAGATGAAATAGAGGCCCAAAAACGCAGGATATTTTTAAGAGGTTAGAAGTTGCCGAAGATCCCTGGTCAACAATTCTGAGAACCTTTTCATATGGCCAGAATATGGAGCCTTATGTACTATCGGAGGAGGATCAAGGTAATAAATCCCATCCAGTTTTGTAAGAAACTTTGTATAAACCATAAATAGCCCGGAAACAAGGGTATAGCTGATATTATTGTCCTCTTTTCTTTGAACATCGTTTAAAAAAACGGCTATTACTTTTTGGGGGTGATTCACAAACTTCTCCAACAGAATTTTATCAATAAAAAGTTTGCCCATCCTGTCCTTAGAAGTGGTTTTAGCCGAAAGTACAATCTCCCTTTCATCCAAAGATGTTGATGTTGACATGACTTTTTGATAAGGAGACAAAATCAGATCATTCTCACATTTATAGTTTTTAACACCTTCCTCAGTTTCATAAGGTATCTGTAAAACTATTTTCTTGCTTGAAATCCCAATAGACGTGAAAATAACTTTTATCAAATCTTCAAACCTGTTTCCCACATGTTTTCGGGCACTGTTAGGTTCAACAAGTAAATCCAATCCAGCTCCTATCGCCTGCTGAATAGTATATAAGGTGGTATCTATAACATTATTTTCTTCTTCCGTAAAGGTAGTTTCACTTGCTTTTATCCTGTCGAAAATTTGCTTCAGCAAATGAAATTTCAAAAGAAAATCCTTCTTCTCTAAAAACAAACTTTGATTAATAGGACGTACAAATTTCTTCAAACCCGCTTGATTCGAAACATAAATCCGAAAATGACCCTTATCTTCATATCCGCTTATTACATTGGGTAAAAAATCCAAAACCCGTAATGTAATATCATGAAATTCTTCAAGAGTACTCTTTTTCGCTTGTAAATCTTTGTCTAAGGCAGTCATTGTTCATTTTTTTCACCAAAGTAAACATTTTTAAAACA
Source organism: Bacteroidota bacterium (assembly GCA_023429135.1). GTDB lineage: Bacteria > Bacteroidota > Bacteroidia > Bacteroidales > JAAUTT01 > JAAUTT01. The sequence continues at coordinate 55,167 of JAEYWD010000125.1, forward strand.
TCATTGTGGGATTTGTTTATGAAAGATCCCGATGTAAAAAGGGGTTTGGATAGATTGGGTTTAAGGTGGATGAAAAGGTGGGGAGGAAATTGCATCAAGTCTAAAATAGATAGTAAAATAAGGGCAGGTCAAGGTTGATCTGCCCTTATTTTATTTTATTGAAATATCACTTTCGTTCTGAAAACCTCTTTACCTTCAATAATCAATGTATAAATGCCCGAAGGAATATGATTCCTTTCAATAAAGAAGTTATCTTCAGAAACACTTTCTGCCAGATATAAGGTTTTTCCTGTCAGATCTAGTAGTCTCACTCTTACGTTCCCTGTGAAATTCTTTCCAAATTTAACTATAATACCATATCTGGAAGGATTTGGACTAACATTTAAACTTCTGAATTTGACTCTTAAATTTCGGAATTGCCATTACAAAAACGAAACAGCCATTGCAACTTCCGAAATTGCCAATCACGATCCGAAACCGGCAATTAAATTTCAGAAATCGCCGTTCAAAAAAACGAAATCGACATTAGATTTTCGAAATTGAGAATTAATAAAAAGAAACTGCCATTACAAAAACGAAATCGCCGCTACAAAAACGAAACTGGCATTCAAATTTTCGGGAAGGCCAATAAAATTCCGGGATCGTCACTGTAAAAAAACATAAGTTTATAGTAAATAACAACTAAACTGCATTTTCGCAAACACACCATAAAATTTGCACGACCTAATTTACTCATTAACACTTTGTTTTTCAATCAATTTAAATATTTGTTCAAACTCCAAATATTATTTACTTTTCGACTCTCAACCATCAAAAACATTTACCATGAACAAGTATCAAATTGCTAAACTCGACTCTCACAAATTAGTAGTTCAGGTTGCCCGCACCGATAAAACTACTACTGACTCCATCCCTAATTTTGCCAAAGGTATCGACGCCCTTGAAGTTATTGTGACCGATCTCGACCAAATGAAAATCGAGCAGGAGAAAAACATTACGGGTATTGCCGACGATAAAAGTGATGTTCAGGAAGATCTCTGCGATTATCTGCTCGATGTTTCAGGGGCAATCCATTCGTACGCCTACGATAAAAAAAATTACACACTGATGGCAAAAGTCGACATCAAACCGAACACAGTTGAAAAAATGTTGCAGGCCGATATTATTACTGCCTGCGAGTCTGTAAAACTGGAAGCCGCCGAGGTGCCTGTGGCCGATTTGGCTAAAGAAGGTATTACGGCTCAGGATCTTGAAACTTTTGCAAAGCTTATCGACGATTACAAAAAAGTAAAGCCTACTCCACGCGAAGCTATCGTAGAACGCTCTACCTACACCGCAAATATCAAAGATTTATTTACTGAAGCTAACCATTTAATCAAAAATAGTCTCGACCGCCTGGCAGCGCAGTTTAAAAGAAAGAACCCCGATTTTTATCTTAAATACAAAGCTGCACGAAATATTATCTATTCAAGACCCAATAACACCGCGGATAGCAAAAAAACAAACCTGGTGTAATTGTATTCAAAATGTTATTAAGCCTAACCCGGGGTTATATACTCCGGGTTTTTTATTTTTGTATGAATTTAAACCGTCCATCTCACTTAATAAAAACAAATGATAAAATACCGCCTGACATCTGTTATTTCAATAATTATCGTCAGCATTCTTAGCGGAAGAGCCATTACAGCCCAGCACCACGAAATTAAGAATTTCATCTCGGGCAATATCCCCGTTCAAAACCAAAACTGGGGGGTATATCAACATCCGGGCAGCAAGCTGGTTTATTTTGCCAACAGTGAAGGTTTGATTGAATACGACGGATTAACCACCTCCACCTACAAATTACCTAAAAACAAAGGCGTTCGTTCGGTACTGATTGATAAAAACGGTTTGATATTTACAGGAGGATTTGAAGAACTTGGATACTGGCAAAAAGATAAAGATTGTAAACTTCGGTACTTCTCTCTCGCAAAGCTTGCAGAAATAAAAGGCAACGACGAAATATGGAAAATTTATGAGCAGAATGGAAAGATCTACTTCCAATCGTTTACCACCATTTATATATACGATTACAAAACCATTCAAAAACCGGATGCCCCTTTCACCCTGCTTTTTATGTTTCCTAAAAAGAACAATGGTTTTTTGGTCCAGATACTAGGAATGGGATTATATAATTTCGACAACGACCAATACAGCATCATTCGAGGTAGCTCTATGTTTTCGACTATGAAAATACACACCATTGTTCCCTATCCCAACAACTCATACCTTATCGGGACCGCAAACAATGGGTTGTATATTCTAAAAGATGAAAAAATTTCGCCGTTCCCCTGCGAGGTATCCGAATTCTTGAAATACAATACCTGTAATGCCGGTGTAGACATTAACGATTCCACTTTTGTGTTCGGGACCATTCTTGGTGGTATCATCGAATTCAACACCAGCGGAACCATAAAAAAAATGTTCAACTATTCAAACGGGCTGAGAAATAACACTGTACTATCGTTGTTCAAAGACAATGAAAACGGAATTTGGGTAGGCCTGGATCAGGGAGCAAATTATCTGGAGACATTCTCACCAATGGAGCAATATACCAATATTACAGGAACATTGGGTACCATTTATTCTATTCTGAAAAAGGACAATCTTCTGTACATAGGAACCAACCAGGGATTATTTAAAGCCCGAATCGACAACTTCGACGAGCATTACAACTTTACCGATGTAAAAATGGTGCCGGGAAGCCAAGGTCAGGTATGGTCGCTAAAGGAATTCGACGATCAGGTACTTTGCGGACATAACGATGGTACTTTTATTGCCGGTAATGGGTCTTTCAGACAAATTTCTTCCATTACCGGAGGCTGGGCTTTCTCGTCTTTGAAAGATTTTATCATTCAGGGCACCTATACAGGGCTGGTGATTCTGGAAAAAGACGGACAGGGTAATTGGAAATTCAGGAATAAAATTAAAAGTTACGATCAGCCGGCACGCCGTGTGGAAGTAGACTACCTGGGTTTTATCTGGGCATCGCACCATCAGCAGGGAATTTATAAAATTGAGTTGAACGAAAAACTCGACTCGGCTCAAAACAAAACTTTTTTTAGCGGGATAAACGGATCTTCAGGTAATATTGATGTGTTCAAAATCAATAACCGAATTATTTTTACCGGTTCCGACAAATTATATACATTTGACTACGATGCCAATAAAATTGTTGCCTTCAAAATCCTTAATGAGCAGTTAAAAGAGTTTAGCAAAACCCTGCAAATTATTCCTTTTGAAGGAACACAGTATTGGTTGGTAATGGAAGATAAAATAGCCCTCTTCGACATAAACCGCGACTTCAAAATCAGGAAAATCCTGGAATTCAGTCAAAAAAATATTCACACTTCGGGTAACGATCTGGAGATTATTAAAATCGATCGCGGGAATATACTTTATCAAACTCGCTCCGGTTTCGCAATTTTAAATACTTCTAATGTCCAAAACCTAAGCAACGTTTCCAGGGTTTTCTTCAAATCCATCAACTTTCAGGGAAAAGGCAGAACAATAGAAATGTGCGGTAATAATACTCCCATAAAAGTACCATACACAACAAATAACATAAGAGTATACTTTTCCGATCCCTCCAGATTCAACATGGAAGAAAAGGTTTACTATTACCGTATCCCGGAGCTGGAGGACCAATGGCATACAACTACCATAGATAATTTCAGTTATAATAATGTGCGATTTGGCTCCTACACCATCGAAATCAAAACCGATGTAAACGCAGTACCTGTTTCCCTGAATTTTGTTATAAAAGCGCCCTGGTATCTTACATATTATGCTTTTGCTGCTTATTTTCTACTTTTTGTGCTTATCAATTATTCAGCATACCGGATATTCCGCTACGAACTTAAGAAACAAAAAAAGATGGTAGAGATGGAAGTCAGGCGAAATACCCTCGAGAACGAGCTCGACATCAAAAGCAACGAGTTAATGCTAACAATGCGGTATTTGATTCAAAAAAATGAAATACTCACCGAACTCAAGAAGGAAATCGATGCCCTGAAAGAGCAATCGGCCAAATACCCCATTAAGCATGTAAGAAATCTTGAAAAAATTATCGATGAAGGCCTTGACACCCAAACCGAGAGCTGGAAAAGCGCTATGAGCAACCTGAAACTCTCGCAGGAAGGTTTCTTCCGAAGGTTGAAAGAAAAACACCCCGACCTTACCCCAAATGATTTACGGCTGTGTTCCTATTTAAGAATGAATTTCACCACCAAAGAAATAGCTCACCTGCTGAATATTTCGGGACGAGGTGTTGAAATTGGCCGGTACAGGCTAAGAAAGAAAATGAATCTACCGCACGATGTAAATCTTTCGGAATATTTGATGGGAAGCTGAAATTTAGTAATATAACCTGAGTTTCCCGACTTAAGAATTTAAGTGTCGCACTTTTACAGTTTGAAGTTGGAGAAAAGCACATCTGTTTGTTTCAAAATAGTTGTATTAAGAAAATTTGGATAATTTTACCCTCGCTTAGTATTAGAAATATGTATTTTAAATATTTATAACACGCAACTTCTCCGTTCTATTCAACGGATTAGGCAGTTAAGAGCATTATGATTTTATTAAATATTTTCTAAAAAGTTTTTTAGTTAATGGAAATGGCAGATCGCTTTTTGATTCAGGAACTTATCAATGGGAACGAACGGGCGTTTGATAAGATATTCAGCGACCATTATCTTAACCTTTGCCGATTTGCCAATTCCATTGTACATGACTCGGACTCGGCCCAAAATCTGGTACAACAAGTATTCATAAGTCTTTGGGAAAATCGTAAATCTACAGATCATATAGAACGATTAACTCCTTACCTGACAACCACAGTACGAAATGCCTGCATTAATTTCCTTAAAAAGGAAAAGAGAAATGTTGACTTGTCGGCCATTCCCTCAAATTCTCATACTGAAAACACTACCGAAAGACAAATAAATCTGGCTGAATTTGAGGAACAACTTATAATTGCGCTGTCGGGACTACCCGAAAGGTGCAAAATGGCCTTTGAATACAGTCGTTTCTGGAATTTAACCAATAAACAGATAGCAGAAAAAATGAATATCTCTGTTAAAGGTGTTGAAGCTTTAATTAGCAGAGCATTAAAAATGCTTCGTGTATCTCTGGCCGAATATTTACCATCCTCAGGAAATACCAGACTTCAGGATTCCATCCTTTTTATGCTGATTAAAATGGTTAGAGAAAAACCAAACTTATCTATGTAGCAATTTTGAACCAATACCTGACTTTAGGTATTGCCGAAAAAAGACTCTTTTATAATACGTCAATAAATATTATCTTAAAGGATATGAGCAAAGTATGCATATTATATACTAAGGCTCGGTTTTTCTCATTTTTTTTATTCATGTATATAGGGTAACACGCTTCATTAATTGTCAATCTCATGAAAACCTATTAAAATGGTAGTTGATAACGAAAAAATATACGAGTTAGTTGTAAGGTCATTTTCAGGCGAGTTAAGCAAGGAGGAAAAGGATCAATTAAATGAATGGATAAATTCAGATCCTGCCAACAAACTGGAATATTACGATTATTTCGAAATATGGAAGAAATCTAATATTATGCGATTCCCGGATATAGATATTCAGGAATCGCTCGAAAAAACAAAAAAAATGGCAGGAATCCATTATAAAAACAGGAAGCTCATCCTTGTTTTAACAAGAGTTGCAGCTATTTTTATCTTAGCAGTTCTCTTCTCGGTTATTTATAACAAATATTTTAATGAAAAACTGGATAAAGAATATTACACATCGCAGGAAATTAAAGCAGCTTTTGGAACCCAAACCCGCATACAGTTGCCCGATGGCTCGATAGTTTTTCTCAATTCAGGGAGTATTTTACGCTTTCCAAACTCTTTTACAGGAAGAACAACAAGAGACGTAGAACTTATTGGCGAAGGGTACTTTAACGTGAAAAAAGACAATTCACAACCCTTTATCGTAACTGCAAAAAAAATCCGGATTGAGGTGCTGGGCACCTCTTTTAATGTGAATGCTTACCAGAATGAACCATTTGCTACCATAGCTTTAGTTGAGGGAAGTATCCGGATTGGCAAAACCGATAAAAACCATGTGATAGAGACCTTCCAAATGAGGAAAAACCAGGTTTGTATTTTCGATTCTTCAACAAGCAATTTCCAAATTAAAAATGAAGCTAATTTAAACCGGCATATAGCCTGGACAGAAGGCAAAATTGTATTTTTTAACGATTATGTGAATACAGTAGTATCGAAATTAGAAAACTGGTATAACGTTGATATTGAGATAAAAGATAAAAGTATAGAAAAATATCGTTTTACCGGCACATTCATTAACGAACCTATTGAACAGGTTCTTAGCATTCTAAGTATGACTTCCAATATGCAATACAAGATATATCCGGCCATAAAAACTGCCGATAATTCCTATTCTAAACGAAAAATAATTTTAACATCAAAATAGTATAACAATAAAAAACACAGTGCCTATGTAATAAAACTAACTAAAAAAATAAACAGGAAAGTGTTGCTACCACTTCCCTGTTTAGAAGTTTAACCATCTGCTTAACAGATAATTATTTCAAATTAAAACAAACAAATTTATGAAAAAAAACTTTAAATCGAGTGGTGTTCCGCATTGGAAATTACCATCAAAACTACTTTTAGTTATGAAATTTGTACTTTTTATTCTCACAACTACTACATTGAGCATTTTTGCAACAGGAGTCTATTCACAAAATGCAAAAGTAACTGTAGAACTTAAGAATGCCCCTGTTAAAGAGGTATTGCAGGCAATAGAAAGCTCAAGCGAATTCTTTTTTATATACAACAACGAGCTTATAGATGTTGAACGCAAAGTGGATCTTAGCGTCAAAGACCAAAAAATTGGTGATATTTTAAATAACCTTTTTAAAAACAGCAATATTGAAGTAGCTATAATTGACCGCAAGATAATTTTAGCTCCCACTTTTATGAGTGGCAAACAACAGCAAAAGGTAACCGGTACAATCATCGATTCGGGAACAGGAGAGCCATTGCCGGGTGTTAATATAACTATTGAAGGTACTACGCAGGGAACAATTTCCGACCTCGATGGTAAGTATTCACTTGAAGTTTCGGGAGTAAATGCAGTGTTGGTATTTTCGTACATTGGATATATTACCGAGAAGGTTACATTGACGGGGCAGAGTGTGCTAAACGTGAATCTGGTTCCTGATATTACAAAACTTGAAGAAGTTGTGGTTGTAGGATACGGAACCATGAAGAAAAAAGACCTTACAGGCTCTGTTATTCAGGTTCGTCCCGACAACCTGGCCAATCAGAATCCAAAAACAGTTCAGGATATTTTGCAGGGAATTCCAGGGTTGCAGGTAAGTTACGATGGCTCAGCCAAAGGTGGAGGAACTATGATGCTACGCGGGCAACGTTCGGTTTATACTGATGGCGGGCATAACAACCCTTTGATAATTCTTGACGGAATGATTTTTTACGGAGAACTCTCCGAAGTTAACCCTGATGATATAGCCCAGATTGATATTCTGAAAGATGCTTCGGCGGCTGCAGTTTATGGTGCTAAAGCAGCAAACGGCGTAATCATAATTGTGACAAAGAAAGGTAAAAAGGGCCAGCCAGTTATCAATGTGAGCAACAATATCGGATGGGCAGAGCCAAGTATTTACCGTAAAAGGTTTGGCGCCGATGAATACTTGCAGCACCGTCAGGACTGGTACACAAAGAACTCCTATGGTGTTAACCCTGCTACGGGAGCATACGAAGCTTACCAGACAGGAGTATACGCTAACAGGCCCGGATACTTTATGTCCCCGGATCAATTGCCTTCGAATATTTCAATTGAAAACTGGCGTGGTTATACAATGAATTCTGATGGCGAATCCGATCTGAGCATCTGGGCTAAAAGAATGGGATTTCAGGGTAATGCACTCGAAAATTTACTTGCCGGCAAAACAACCGATTGGGCTAAACACACCTACCGCACAGGGTTTAATCAGGATTATAACGCAAGTGTAAGCGGAGCTGGTGATAAAATGAATTATTACCTGTCAATGGGTTATTTGAAAAATCAGGGTGCAGTAATCAGCGACGATTATCAGGCCACCAGAGCCAACATCAAAGTTGAAGCAAAGGTAAACAAATGGCTTGAACTCGGCGCTAATGTTAACTTTCAGGACAGGTCGGATGGCAATATTGATATAGATGTTGATCAATCGTTACGTAACAGCCCTTACGCCGATTATGCTGATGCTACGGGAAATCCGTTGCAATACCCGCTGAGTTCCGAATTCAGCCAAAGGGGATATAATTACGATTTCCAAAGAAAATACCTGAAACTAGAAAAGGGTTATACTGTATTGAACAATATCTTAAATGCAAAAGTGCTGTTGCCATTTAATATAACTTATTCTTTTAATGCAGCCCCACGATATCAGATTTTTTACGACCGATATTTTATGTCGGCAGATTTACCTGGTTCCGATCCAAAATCACGCGGAGCAAACCGTGAGCAGGCCAAACGTTTCGATTGGTCGCTTAACAATACCTTGTCCTGGGATTACACTTTCATGAAAAAACACCATACAATACTTACGCTTGTTCAGGAAGCTGAAGATCGTAAATACTGGCAGGACCGTATTGAGGCGCGGTACATTTTACCATCCGATGCTTTGGGATTTCATAATACAAAAAACGGAAGTAAGGAATACAGTACTTATTCATCCTATGATTCCCACCAATCGGCTGATGCTTTGCTGGCCAGGCTGTTTTATTCGTACGACAACCGTTATATGCTTACTACATCCATCCGCAGGGACGGATATTCTGCCTTTGGTTCTTCCAATCCATATGCTATGTTTCCGTCAGTGGCAGTGGCATGGACTTTTACAAACGAAAAATTCTTTAAATGGACTCATATAATGAGTACCGGAAAGCTTCGGGTTTCCTACGGCAAAAATGGAAACAGGTCACTTTCCGATCCTTACGTAGCTTTAGCTAACCTTTATGAAGGCGCAGGAAAAATGCAGGGTTACATTAAACAAAATGGAGAACTGGACCTGATGAGATATTTAATGGCCGACAGAATGGCTAACCCAAATCTTCAATGGGAAAAAACAGCAGCGTGGAACTTTGGATTCGATTTTGGCTTTTTGAACGACCGTTTGACAGGAAGTATAGAGTATTATGACATGCGTACCCACGATATGATTATGATGCAGCGTCTTCCGGAGTTTACAGGATTCCCCAACATTACCACCAATTTAGGACAGGTTGATAACCGTGGGGTAGAAATTTCGTTGATATCGCGTAATATCACGAACGACAATCTTAGCTGGACAACAAGCCTGAGTTTCTCGTACAACAAAAACATTATAACTCATCTTTATTACGAAAAAGAAAATATTCTGGATTCTGAAGGCAATGTGATTGGCTCCAAAGAAATGGACGATAAATCCAACCGATGGTTTATAGGTCAACCCATTAGTACTATTTGGGATTATCGTGTGACAGGAATCTGGCAGAAAGAAGAAGTTGAAGAAGCAAAAAAATACGGCCAGGTACCTGGAGATCCCAAAGTAGCTAACAATTACACCGCCGACGATGTAGTGAAAGCCGATGGTACAGTGGTACCTGTTTATAATGATAAGGATAAAGAATTTCTGGGACAAACCACCCCTCCTATTCATTGGGCAATACGTAACGAGTTTGAATTGTGGAAAGATTTTAGTTTCTCGTTCAATATATACTCTTATGTGGGTCACAAAAGTATGTCGGGCAATTACCTGAATAACGACGATGATGGTGGCCGTATGGCATATGCTTTGGCAAATTTACCTCAAAAAGAATACTGGACTATTGACAACCCTACCAATAAATATGGTCGTATTGAAGCCAAAGGACCTGTAGGAGCTGAAGGAGCCCAAATGCTTTACAATCGTTCTTTTGTTCGTCTGGATAATATTTCGGCAGGATATGCATTGCCCAAAAAATGGACTTCAAAACTACATTTAGAGCGTGTAAAAATTTATGGCTCTATTCGTAATGTTAACGCATGGGCATTTGATTGGGAATATGGGGACCCGGAAACCGGAGGACTTGCAACCCGTGTTTATTCTTTGGGAATGAATTTAACTTTTTAATCACTATCAGTTACAATTATGAAGCAGATATATTTAAAATTAAAGCATATAAGTTCAGCCATTTTTATTGGCGGCTTAATCTTACTTGGAGGATGTTCCCAGGATTTTCTGGCTCCCGACCCACTTTCGCTCTACGAGCCAAAAGCAACATTCGGTACCGAATCGGGACTCAAATCGGCATTGGCAATATGCGACCGTCATCTCAAGCTATACTGGGCTACGGATCATAACGAAATGCTTTCACTTGGAACCGAATATATTTTTTCGGACTTAATGGTTGCCAGTGCAACAGATAAACGCAGCATGCTTTGCGATGTTGCCAATATGCTCACCCCAACAAGCGAAACTTCATCGCAGAATCTCGACAGAACAAACAGCATCTGGTTCTTTTGGCAGGAAACCTATAAAGGAATTATGTATTCAAATACTATTATCCAGTTTGTAGATGCCGTTCAAGGACTCGACGAGAATACCAAAAATATTTACAAGGGCAGAGCCTATTTTCATCGTGCTTACCGCTATATGTCCTTAGTATTTCAATTTGGTGACGTACCACTTGTTACCAAGATTCTGGAAGTGCCTAAACAAAATTATCGCAGTACAAACCGCGAGGCTATCTTACAAATGATCACCAAAGATATGGAGTTTGCCGTGCAGTGGGTCCCCGATCAAAAGGACATTTCTGTAATTGGTATGGTTAATAAAGGTGCCTGCCGTATGTTGCTTGCCAAATGCTACCTTGCTATGGGAGAATACGCCAAAGCCAAAGAACAAACTGACATATTGATTAATCAATCGGGTTATTCGCTCATGACCGATAATTTCGGGACATTCAATCCCGGGGGTGAACCTGAGACCTGGAAAATTACCCGCAATGTTATCTGGGACTTACACCGTGCCGAAAACAAGCTCATCTCTTCAAACAGAGAGGTTATTATGGGAATGCCCAATAGGGGCGCAGAAGCAGAGTCATTTGTAAAAATGCTTACCATGCGTATTTTATACCCCTTTGTTTTCGACAGCAGACTTAAAACAAAAGATGGTAAACAAGCTTTGTTAAATTTAAAACGCAACCATGCCGATTACAATTCCAAATACGATTATATGAGAGCCTTTGGACGTGGTATTGCAACATTCCGTCCTACATATTTTCACACTCATACCCTTTGGAATGTTAACGGAGTGATGGACGCAACGGATCTGCGCCATAGTTCGGAGGCCGGTAACTGGATACGCATGGAAGACTACCGTGTGAACAACAAAGCATCGTCGGAATTTGGAAAACCAATAACACTTTACAACCCGGCTAACGGAGCGCTATTGTGTAGCGATACTATTCGTCGCTGGTTTGGTGTACCTCATTACAAGCTCTTTCTGAACGACCCGGTTAATGATGCCAATATCAGTGGTTCCGACGGTAACAGGGGAGCCACCAACGGAGGTATTGCCGATTGGTACCTTTACCGTTTGGCTGAAGCATATCTCCTTAGAGCCGAAGCCAAATATTACATGGATGCAAACGACCCTACCATTAAGGATGATTTGAATGTATTGAGACAACGGGCAAAATGTGCGCAGCTTTATACCGGAACTGTTACCATAGGCGACATTATGAACGAACGTGCCCGGGAGTTATATTGGGAAGAATGGCGTAACGTAGAATTAACACGTGTATCACTATGCCTTGCCCGTAGTGGAAAACCCGATGAATGGGGTAACACCTATAGCCTTGAAAACTTTGATAAACAAAGCGGTACTGATTCAAATGGAGGAAGCTACTGGTACCAGCGTATTGTACACTACAGTATGTATAACAAAGGTCCAATAAAAATAGATGCTACAGGTAACAATAACCCTAATTACACGATGGATAAAAAGAACCTCTACTGGCCTATACCTTATGCGGCGATTACAGCCAATAATAAGGGAAAACTCAGTCAGAACTATGGCTATGAAGGTTATGATCCGGCTACCCCAAAATGGGATAACTGGGAAGACGCTGCAGCAGATGAGAGTAAAACAAATTAATTATTAAATCGAAGCTATAAATCCTCATCCATTAACTTAACTAAGAGGCTGTGGAAAAAGTCGTTTTTAAAGTTTTAATTTGTAAAACCTTCCAGGTTTTGAAAACCTGGAAGGTTTGGACTTTCGAGACAGCCTCTTCTTCAAATCTCATCTGTTTTATTATTTTCCACAAACCAACAGATGAGCCATATACAATTTCTTAGTTTAAATAAATTCCTAAGTTCTTAAAGTCATGCATAAGAAATACTGTTTGTTATTACTACTTTTTGTCCCTTTTCACTTATTGATTGCACAAAAGAGCCTGCTGAACAATTTTCCTGAAGGTTATACTCCCGAAGAAATCGGGAAACGATTGGCCTACCGTTTTGTAGATGCCAAGCATGCGCTCCATGCAGGTAAATGGATTAGCTACCCCGAAACCTTTTATTGGAATGGCTCTCTTAAGTTTGCATCAATAAAACAGGATAAAGAACTCCTCCGGTTATTGCAAAACAAGTTTGAACCATTATTTACAACCGAAAAAGAACTGTTGCCGATAATGAATCATGTCGACTTGAATATGTTCGGAAGTCTTCCCCTGGAACTTTATCGGATAACAAAAGAAAAAAGATACAGAGAATTAGGCATGCTTTACGCCGACACTCAGTGGGAAGTTCCGGAGAACGCAAGTCCTGAGGAAAAAACATGGGCAGAAAAAGGATACACCTGGCAAACCCGACTTTGGATTGATGATATGTATATGATCACCATTGTGCAAACTCAAGCCTTTAAAATTACCGGCGACCGGAAATATATTGACAGGGCAGCAAAAGAAATGGTAATGTACCTGGATGAATTACAGCGTCCCAACGGTCTTTTCTACCATGCCCCCGATGTTCCCTTTTACTGGGGACGGGGTAATGGATGGATGGCCGCAGGAATGACAGAGCTGCTGCGTTGTTTGCCTAAAAAACATAAGGATCGGCCCCGGATTCTGGAAGGATATCGGACAATGATGAAAAGTCTGAAAGAATTCCAAAGACCTGAAGGTATGTGGAACCAGTTAATTGACGAGCCCGACTGCTGGATTGAAACATCCGGTTCGGCCATGTTCACTTACGCAATTATTACCGGTGTAAAACAAGGATGGCTGAACCCCGAAGAATATGCCCCGGCCGCACGGAAGGCCTGGATGGAAATGGTTTCATATGTAAACGACCAGGGAGCTGTGACGGATATTTGCGTGGGCACTAACAAAAAGAACGACAAGCAATATTATTACGACAGACCACGTAAAACAGGCGACTACCATGGTCAGGCCCCTTACCTTTGGTGTGCTGTTGCACTTCTCGAAAAATAAAAATTATTAATCAATCCTCAATATGCACCTGTTTACCCCCGTTCTTTAACTTCAAAAGTTAAACCAGGTGTATAAATTCATGCACTTCTTCAAATCCTTCTCTTTCGGGAGAGGGATTTTGAAGTTGGGCGAATGAAAAAAATTCTATGAATTTCTACTTTTGCGTGTAGTAAAGCTACCCCTGCTTTTTCACAAAATAGGCCACTTTTTCAAGAGAGGTGATCATGTCGTATTCTTCGAGATATACCTTTGGAGAAACGTTTAGTGGTACGGTGGTAAAATTCAGTATCCCTTTGATACCAGCATCCATAAGCTTTTGAGCACTTTCAACGGCTACTTCGGGTGGTACGGTTAACATCCCGATTGTAATAGATCGTTCCTTGATTATTCTTGCCAGATCGTCCATATGGAAACACTCAACGCCAAGAATAACAGATCCTGTGCGGTCGGGAGCAATATCAAAAGATGCAACAATATTCAATTTTGGACGCTTGCCGGTGAAATAATGTGTTACAGCAGTGCCAAGATTACCCATACCAACAACAGCAATATTTAAAACCTCGTCACTATCGATAACTTTACCGATCATTTCAATCATTTCCTTTACATCGTAACCTTTGCGCTGGGCGCTGGCAAAGCCAAGAAACATAATATCGCGACGCACCTGCACTGCAGTTATATTCTGGAGTTCGGCCAACTCGTGCGAATAGATATGAGTTTTACCCATACTGAGACAGTTCAGGAGGGTTCGGCGGTATTGGCTTAAACGTTCTACAGTTTTTTCAGGTAACATTACAAAAAAGTAAAATAATCAGTCAAACAAACGCAAAAAATGTGAAAAGTTCACATCGCAAATATAGATATTTTGTTGTTAGCTAAAAAACAGTTCAATTTTAAGTTGTTTGCGACTTTTTAAAGAAGGAGTTTATTTTTCTCAGTAGTTCATCTCGTCCAATTGGTTTAGCTATAAAATCGTCGCATCCGGCAGCAAGAGCTTTTCCCCGGTCCTCGGTAAGTGCATAAGCTGTTTGAGCAATAATTGGAAGTTCTTTCCGGGCAGCTTTTATCTGTCGGGTGGCTTCGTAACCATTCATTACCGGCATCAGAATATCCATCAATACCATATCAATCCTGGTATTGGATAAACAATAGTCCACCGCCTTCTTCCCGTTTTCGGCCCTAATAACAATGGCTCCCGTTGGTTCCAGCAACTCATTAATATACATAAAATTCAGCTCTATATCTTCGGCCACAAGAATCACCTTTTCGGTCCAATGATATTCTTCCTCGGCATAGGCTGCTGTCTTCTTGAGTTCTTGCAAATTCATAATCAATCAGGTTACAAGTGCTTATCTTTAATAAATATAACAAAATATAAAGAGAAAGTTGTGTCGCATTTTAAAAAATATTGATCTATAACAAAATTTAAGCTTTCAAAAGTCATGATTCATACAGTGAAAATTCCCCTAAATTTGCTGAAACAAAAAACCTTTATATGATCAATCAGCAATTAATCAATCCAGCAAGTATTGTAGTAGTAGGTGGATCGAACAATACACAAAAACCAGGTGGTAAAATACTTAAAAACCTGATTGATGGTGGATATAAAGGAATAATTCATATTGTTAATCCAAAAGAAGATGTAGTTCAGGGAATAAAATGCTATAAAACAGCTACTGAAATTCCCGATACCGATATGGCTATTTTATCCATACCGGCGAAAAGTTGTGTTGAAACAGTTGATGTTCTCGCAAATACAAAGAATACAAGAGCGTTTATAATTGTTTCGGCTGGTTTCAGCGAAGAAAGTCACGAAGGTGCTACACTCGAAAAAAGAATAGCAGAAATTGTCAACAATACAGGGGGCAGCTTAATTGGCCCTAATTGTATAGGAATATTAACGCCATCGCATCACAGCCTTTTCACCTCTCCTATTCCGAGACTCGATCCGAGGGGATGTGACCTTATTTCGAGTTCAGGAGCCACAGCAGTTTTCATTATGGAATCGGGTATTACGAAAGGACTCCGATTTTCTTCTGTTTTCTCGGTTGGCAACAGCGCCCAAAATGGAGTGGAAGATGTTTTGCAACATTTCGACGAAACTTTTGATCCTGTAAAGAGCTCGCGCATAAAACTTCTTTATATCGAAAGCATCAAAGATCCTGATTCGTTACTTTATCATGCTTCTTCCCTTATCCGAAAAGGATGCACCATTGCTGCCATCAAAGCCGGAACCTCCGATGCCGGAAGTCGTGCTGCCCTTTCCCACACCGGAGCCCTTGCCAGCTCCGATGCGGCTGTTGAGGCCCTTTTCCGCAAAGCAGGTATTGTTCGCTGTCACGGACGTGAAGAACTCACCACCGTAGCCAGCGTGTTTATGCACAAAAAACTGAAAGGCAAAAAAATAGCCATCATCACCCAGGCTGGTGGACCGGCAGTGATGCTTACCGATGCGCTATCGCGCGGAGGATTGGAGATTCCGCGCCTCCATGATAATGATGCCTCCGAGATAAAAAAAATGCTTTTCCCAGGATCGTCGGCTCAGAACCCGATTGACCTGCTGGCAACAGGAACAGCCGATCAGCTTGGAGCGGTGATCGACTATTGCGAAAACAGAATAGATTATGTGGATGCCATGATGGTGATATTTGGTAGTCCCGGCCTGGTAGAAGTTTTCGATGCTTACCAGGTACTTCATAATAAAATGGCCGAATGCAAAAAACCAATTTTCCCTGTATTACCTTCGATAATCACCGCCAGCAAGGAAACGGAATTTTTTATAGAAAAAGGACATGTAAACTTTCCCGATGAAGTTTCTTTAGGTTCCGCTCTTACAAAAGTATTTGACACTCCTGCTCCTGCTGAAGAAATATCACAATTCCCGGAACTGGATTTACCCCAGCTAAGAAAAATTATAGACAACTGTCCCAATGGTTTTGTATCATCCGAAACCATACAGCAAATATTGAATACAGCCCGCATTCCATTTGTAAAAGAATTTATCTCAGCTAATAAAGACGAAATACTTTTTGCAGCCTGCGAACTTGGCTATCCGGTTGCAGTGAAGGTTGTTGGTCCAATTCACAAGTCCGATATTGGCGGGGTTTCGCTCAATGTAAAAAGTGAAAAACATCTGGCGGTGGAATTCGACCATATGATGGCGCTACCCGGCGCAACCGCTGTACAGATTCAGCCCATGCTGTCGGGAAAAGAATTATTTATCGGAGCCAAATACGAACCACGGTTTGGTCATGTAGTGCTTTGCGGTTTGGGAGGTATTTTTGTGGAAGTGCTGGAAGATTTTTCCTCAGGTCTTGCACCCCTTACCTACGACGAAGCCTACTCAATGATTCATTCTCTCAGAAGTCATAAAATATTCATAGGCACCCGCGGTCAGCAAGGGATTAACGAAACCCAATTTGCTGAAATTATAGTAAAACTGTCGGGACTATTACGTTTTGCCACCGAAATAAAGGAACTTGATTTTAACCCGCTTATTGCCACTCCGCAAGGAATTACAGTGGTGGATGCGAGAATACGGGTGGAGAAGGTTAGTCGATAGCTTTTAGTCGATAGTCCATAGCCAATGTAAAATACAAGTCCACTGTCCTCAGTCGGCAGACGACAGCCAGAAGCCAGAAGCCATTCTTGGCGATAAATAGAGTCCAAAGTTTTAGACAATAGGCGATAGCCAATCCATATTTGCAGACTGAGCGCCGCTTTTAAACTTTGCAAGCATATTAAAAAAACTACTAATTTCATAGTAATTATTACTATTTTTTTAGTAGATTTGTTTGTCATTTAAAATTTTCATCATGCATCTTACCAAAGCCGAAGAACAGATAATGCAGATATTGTGGCAGATTGAAAAGGGATTTGTCAAAGATATTCTGGAGCATTTCGACGAACCTAAGCCGGCCTACACCACGGTAGCGACAATCGTTAAAATTCTTGAGAAAAAAGGATTTGTGGAATTCAAGGCTTACGGGAATGCGCACCAGTTTATTCCTATAATAAGCAGGGAAGAATACTCCAAAACGCATGTAAACACGTTCTTTAAGAAATACTTTAAGGGATCTATTAAAGAAGTTGTTTCGTTTTTTGCCGACAATAACAAAATTCAGGTGCAGGATATTGATGAAGCCATTAAGGCATTGACTGAATTGAAAAACAAAAAGAAATGACAGCATACTTTCTATATCTGATTGAAGCGAGTATTTGCTTGGGATTGCTTTATCTTATTTATATACTCTTGCTTAAAGAAGACACTTTTTATAAACTGAACCGGTTTTATCTGCTGGGATCAATAATACTATCCCTGATAATTCCTGCACTTCCTCATTCGGGACTGGTAAAATCGATAGAACAGCCTTTAATTTCAAGCACTTTAAATTATTCAAAAAATGACACTCACCGCGA
Organism: Bacteroidota bacterium; assembly: GCA_023429135.1. Taxonomy (GTDB): domain Bacteria; phylum Bacteroidota; class Bacteroidia; order Bacteroidales; family JAAUTT01; genus JAAUTT01. Next base: position 73,147 of record JAEYWD010000125.1, read on the forward strand.
TAATTTCGAAAGGGTTATCTCGAATGTAATTCCAGGTAAAAAGCTGGTTAATAAATCAACTTCCAATAATTTCCCAGTTAAACAAGTGATTTTTATTATTTATCTAATTGGAGCAGGTTTAATGTTTTTCAGATTGTGGGCAAATTTCGTAAGTCTTTTACGAATAGCTTCCAGCAATAATTGCGGGAAAACAGGCCAATACAGGATAGTATTCCTTGAAGATAATTTACCTTCTTTCTCTTTTTTCGGAGTTATATTTTTAAATAACAAAGGTTTAACCAAAGAAGAAAAGCACAACATATTGCTTCATGAAACTACTCACCTTAATCAGTTTCATTCACTGGATATTATATTCATCGAAATTCACAAAATCGTTTTCTGGTTTAACCCCTTAGCCTGGCAAATAAAAAAGTCTCTCATAAAAATTCACGAATGCCTTGCCGACGAAGCTATAGTTAAATCATCTCCCGATAAAATTGAATCTTACCAATCCATTCTTCTCCATCAGTACTTAAGTAATTTCAATATAGAGCTGGCTCATCCTTTTAACTATTCACTCATTAAATTTAGAATTAGAATGATGACAAAAACAAAATCAAAATGGTGGGCAAAATATAAGATAGCTTTCGCCTTACCTGCAGTTTTAATGACACTTGTGGCTTTTACCAATCAACCCTCTTTTCAGGAAAGCAAGCAGGAAATTCTCAGGATAACAAAACTTTATAAAGTTCCTGATGGTTGGATACATGCTGGCAATAATACCAAACAATTCAATGTTGGTTTTGATATTAAGGAAGTTCAGCATGGAGGTAAAAGTGCTTTTCTGGAATCAACATCAGAAAACCCTTACGGTTTTACCACCCTAATGCAAAGTTGCAATGTGCTAAAATTCAAAGGTAAACGTGTTAGAATGACTGGATATATCAAATCAGAAGGAGTTCAGGATAGTGCAATGATGTGGGCCAGAGTAGATGATTATGACAAAAGAATCATTGCCGACTTCGACAATATGTACAATCGCCCGGTTGTAGGCAAAAAAGACTGGACAAAATGTGAAATCGTTTTCGATGTTCCAGAATCAGACTGTGAGCTTTTCTTTGGTGTAATATTAAGCGGTACGGGCAGGGTATGGTTTGACAATGTAAGTTTCGAAATTGTTGATAACTATATTAATAAAACTGCTTTCTTCTCGAATTCACCTTTGCCTCAGGAATACATCAACAGAAAAAACACAGGGCCTAATGGGCTTCCTGAAAAGCTTCCAATTAACCTGGATTTTGAAGAATAAAATACCTAAACAAACCCTGTCAGTAATGATTCTGACAGGGTTTAATTTAATTTTTACCCTTTCTAAATTAATCCCAGTAAACCCTGTTTTACAATATTTTACACATCAATTTCCAAATTACCCTCCCACTTTCTACCTTTCTTCATCCTGTCTATATTCAAAAGATCAGTATATTGCATGGATGTTATATAACATTGTTGCGGGTTAATGAGTTGTGGGTTGCGGGTTACCTGGGCCAGAAAAAAGCCTTAAGTCCTTTACCTGAGTTTGTCCGGGTATTTTGTAAATTACCTATACTCTAATCTCAATACTAATAAAATTTTAACTCTGAAGCTATGATTATCAAACAACTGTCCATCTTTCTGGAAAACAAATCGGGTCGCCTGGCCGAAGTTCTCGGAGTTCTTGGCGACGCAGGAATAGCAATCAAAGCCTTGACAATTGCCGATACCTCCGAATATGGAATTCTGCGGTTGATCGTTTCCGATGATGCTAAAGCTCTGGAGGCTTTACGCAATGAAGGTTTCTCGGTTAATCTCACTGATGTAATTTCAGTTGCTACACCCAACGAAGCAGGATCCTTTGCGAAAATTCTTAAGACAATGGCAGCAAATTCAATAAGTGTTGAATACATGTACGCTTTTAGTTTCAACCAGAAAGCAGCCATTGTAATGCGACCCGATAACATAACCAAAACCATAGAAATGATGAAAAGTCAGGGAATTGACCTGATAACAAGTAGCGAACTGCGAGCAATGTAAATTTTCAGTTATATGGAGATGGACGGACCTTTAAAAGGTTACTTTGCCTATCCTCCTAAAAATCTAACACCTAAATATCGAACAAAATGATTTGGAACCCAACTTTTGAATGTATGAGCCGCGAAGATATGCACAGATGCCAAAGCAGGCGTTTGAGCGATATGGTTGAGCGCGTTTATCACAATGTTCCGTTTTACCGTAATAAGATGCAGGAAGCCGGAGTTCATCCGGAAGATATTCAGTCTGTTGACGATTTAAGTAAACTCCCCTTTACAACAAAGCAGGACCTGAGAAATAACTATCCGTATGGTTTATTTGCCGTTCCTATGAGCGAAATTGTGCGTGTGCACGCCTCGTCGGGTACTACAGGTAAACCCACCGTAGTTGGATATACCCGCAAGGATCTCAGTACATGGAGCGAAGTTGTGGCCCGCACCCTTACCTGTGCTGGGGCTCACAAACACGATGTTGTACATATTGCTTACGGATATGGTCTTTTTACCGGAGGACTCGGTTTGCACTATGGCAGCGAAAAAATTGGCGCTACCGTTATACCTGTCTCAGGCGGAAATACCCAACGTCAGTTGCAGATTATGCAGGATTTTGGAAGCAGTGTTTTGGCCTGCACCCCATCATATGCCCTTTATTTGGCTGAAGCTCTGGAAGAGTTTAAAATCAAACGATCCGAACTGAAACTTCGGGTTGGCGTTTTTGGCGCAGAACCCTGGACTGAAAATATGCGTCGTGAAATTGAAGCCAAATGGAGCATTAAGGCTATTGACATATTTGGATTAAGCGAAGTAATTGGCCCCGGCGTTAGCGCCGAATGTTCCGAACAAAACGGATTACATGTTTTCGAAGATCACTTTATCCCCGAGATAGTCGACCCGGTAACTCTAAAACCTATGGCTGAAGGAGAAACCGGCGAGCTGGTATTTACAACTGTAACCAAAGAAGGGCTGCCTTTGCTTCGTTACCGTACGCGCGACCTTACCAGTCTTAACTACGAAAAATGCGGTTGTGGCCGTACCCTTGTGCGCATGAAAAAATGCACCGGACGAAGCGATGATATGTTAATCATCCGTGGTGTTAACCTTTTCCCATCGCAGATCGAAACCGTTCTGCTGAACATGAGCGAAACCAAACCTCACTACATGATTATTGTAGACCGTGTAAATAACCTCGACACGCTCGAAGTTTGGGTGGAAGTAGAGCAGGAATTCTTCATGGACCGCATCAGCGAGTTTCAGAACCTTACCCGGAAAATTCAGCACAACATCGAAAGTGCTACGGGCCTGGGAGTAAATGTGAAACTTGTTGAGCCAAAAACTATCGAAAGATCAGAGGGCAAAGCAAAACGGGTGATCGATAAACGGAAATTCTGACATTTAGCATCCTTGCGGGTGTTTCTTAACATCCATGCAGTTTTAGTATTTAATCGAATGTTGTGTAATATTGCACAGCTTTCTTGACTTATGTTTTAAAATGAAAAATACACCTGTAAAACAAGAAATAGTTAACAAAATAATTGCCGAAAGCGGACTTAAGTCCGTTGGTAATGCTTCCATCAGGGAAATTGTTAAAATTGTCAGTCAAATTGAAGCGGCCTCAGGAGTGAAATTCATCCGCATGGAAATGGGCGTTCCCGGTCTTGACAGTCCCGCAATTGGCGTTCAGGCCGAAATTGAAGCACTTCAAAAGGGTGTTGCTTCAATATATCCTAACATGGAAGGTTTACCCGAGCTTAAGAAAGAAACCTCCCGCTTCATTAAAAATTTCATGAACCTCGATCTTAGTCCGCAGGGATGTATCCCTACCGTAGGATCGATGCAGGGAAGCATGGCTGCCATAATGGTTGCCAACAGGTGCGTGCCCGGAAAAAACAAAACATTATTTATCGACCCGGGATTCCCCGTTCAAAAAGTGCAGTGCAAAGCCCTGGGTGTTCCTTTCGAAACTTTCGATGTTTACGAGCATCGCGGCGCCAAACTTCGCGAAAAACTCGAAAGCATCCTCTCCAAAGGAGATATAAGTTCGGTAATCTATTCCAATCCCAATAATCCATCGTGGATTTGCTTTACGGAAGAAGAGCTTCGGATAATTGGTGAAATGGCAAATAAATACGAGCTTATCATTATCGAAGATCTTGCATATTTCGGAATGGATTTCCGCCTGAATATTGCGACACCTGGAGTTCCGCCGTTCCAGCCTACTGTGGCAAATTATACTGATAGTTATATTTTGCTCATTTCGAGTTCAAAGGTATTTAGTTATGCAGGACAGCGACTCGGTATGATTGCCATGTCGGATTATGTATTCAAAAAAGAATATCAGAATCTTGTACCCTACTTTTCGTGCACCGATTTTGGTCATGCCATAATTTACGGAGCATTGTATTCTCTTTCGGCCGGCACGGCACACTCGTCGCAGTATGCACTTGCTGCCATGCTCAGAGCCGCCAGCGATGGCAAATACGCTTTTATTGACGGAGTAAAACCTTACGGGGAAAGGGCTGCCATTATGAAAAAGCTGTTCACCGATAACGGATTTTACCTGGTGTACGACAAAGACGGCGAAAAGCCTTTAGCCGACGGCTTCTATTTTACAATCAATTATCCTGGTTTTACGGGCGCTCAACTGCTCGAAGAGTTGTTATATTATGGAATCGGATCCATCGCCCTGAAAATAACCGGCAGCAGTCACGAAGGGCTGCGTGCCTGTGTTTCGCAATTCCATCCCGATCAGGCAAAAGATTTAAAAGAAAGGCTGGAGACTTTCAGTGAAAATCATCCGTTGAATTAATACTCTTTGACTTTGCTCAATTTACCTGAGCTAAATCAAAGAAGAATAAAATAAACTACTTAAGTGTCATTCCGGGTCAAACCGGGAAATGACGGTAATGCTAAAAAACAAAACTATGGCAAAAGCTCGCGGAGCAATAGAAGTGGACATCGAGAAATGCAAGGGTTGTGAACTTTGCATCGGAAGCTGCCCTTTTCATGTAATTAGCCTGGAACAGCACGTTAATTCAAAAGGGTATCATTATGCTTATATGGGTAACCCCGAAGCTTGTACAGGATGTACAAACTGTGCAGTGGTTTGCCCCGACGGAGTAATCACGGTTTTCAGAGCCAAATCGGAAGTTTAACAAAAATAATCCGGGAATGAAAGAATTTTTACTGATGAAAGGGAACGAAGCCATTGCTGAGGCGGCCATTCGTGCCGGAGCCGATGCATACTTCGGATATCCTATCACACCACAGTCGGAGATTATGGAATATCTCATGGCCGAAAAAGCTACCGAACGTACCGGAATGGTTGTATTGCAGGCCGAAAGCGAGCTTGCAGCCATCAACATGGTTTACGGGGCAGCCGGAACAGGCAAAAAAGTGTTAACCTCCTCATCCAGTCCGGGCATTAGCCTGATGCAGGAAGGAATTTCATACATTGCAGGCGCCGAATTGCCCTGTGTGATTATCAACGTGGTTCGTGCGGGTCCCGGTTTAGGTACTATCCAGCCATCCCAAGCCGATTATTTTCAGTCGGTGAAAGGTGGAGGTCACGGAGATTATCGCTTGATAGTGCTTGCTCCCTCATCGGTTCAGGAAATGGCAGATTTTATACCTCTTGCCTTCGATCTGGCCTTTAAATACCGTAACCCGGCTCTGATTCTTTCCGATGGAGTAATTGGTCAGATGATGGAAAAAGTGGAGCTTTTTAAAACAATACCCAGAACCGATCAATTTGACCAATCCTGGGTAATCACCGGAAAAACTCCCGACAGAAAAGCGAATGTCATCACATCGCTCGATCTGGAACCGCTTCCAATGGAAATGCACAACCATCATCTTCAGGCAAAATATAAAAAGATGGAAGAAGAGGAAGTGCGTTTCGAAGAGATTATGTGCGACGATGCCGATTATATCATGGTGGCTTACGGATCCAGCGCCCGCATTTGCTCCAAAGCATTGCAACTGGCAAGATCTAAAGGCGTTAAAGTTGGATTACTCCGCCCCATAACCTTGTTCCCATTTCCAAAAGTAAGACTTGCAGAGCTGGCACAACGTGTTAAAGGCATGCTTTCGGTGGAACTAAGCGCCGGACAAATGGTAGAAGATATTCGTCTTGCCGTGAATGGTAAAATACCTGTGGAACATTATGGCCGCTATGGCGGAATGATTCACTCTCCTTCCGAAGTACTGGAAGCTTTTGAAAAAATCTTCATCAAAAATTGATGACATGGAAGTAAAAGAGATAGTTAGAACAGAAAATATGGTGTACCAACGCTCTTCGTTGCTCACCAGCAAACCTTTCTCCTATTGCCCGGGTTGCGGACACGGAACAGCCAACCGCCTGGTGGCAGAAGTAATAGAAGAACTTGGAATTCAAAACGACACGATAGGAGTAGCTCCCGTAGGATGCTCCGTATTGATATACGATTTTATCGATATAGACTTTTCGCAAGCCCCTCATGGTCGTGCTCCGGCAGTTGCAACGGGAATCAAACGCGTGTTACCCGAAAAGATTGTATTTACCTACCAGGGTGATGGTGACCTTGCAGCCATCGGAACTTCCGAGACCATCCATGCCTGTAACCGTGGTGAAAACATTACCATCATATTCGTTAATAATGGTATTTATGGAATGACAGGCGGTCAGATGGCGCCCACAACCCTTCCGGGAATGAAAACCTCAACATCGCCTTACGGGCGCGAGGTAACAACCATGGGAACTCCGCTGAAAATAACAGAAATGATAGCCCAACTGGATGGCGTAAATTTTGTTTCGCGTCAGGCAGTGCATACTCCTGCGGCTGTGCGCAAGGCAAAAAAAGCAATCCGCGCAGCATTCGAATGTCAGATCAACAAAAAAGGTTTAGGTTTTGTGGAAATCGTTTCGAACTGCAACTCAGGATGGAAAATGACACCCGTAAAAGCTAACCAGTGGATGGAAGAAAACATGTTCCCCTTCTATCCGCTTGGCGATATTAAAGTCGACGGCAAACATGTAAAAACCTTGTAATTGTAACTATAATGACAGAAGAAATTATTATTGCAGGTTTCGGAGGACAAGGTGTTCTCTCTGTAGGCAAAATTCTGGCGTACTCTGGAATAATGAAGGGCATGGAAGTTAGCTGGATGCCATCGTACGGTCCCGAAATGAGAGGCGGCACAGCCAATGTAACCGTTATCCTGAGCGACGATCGCATCTCCTCTCCTATCCTGAATAAATTCGACACAGCAATTATCCTCAATCAGCAATCGATGGATAAATTTGAGCAACATGTGAAAAAAGGAGGAGTTCTACTTTACGACAGCAATGGAATTACCCGCCACCCGGTACGTAAAGACATATCGGTATATGTGGTTGAAGCCGCTGCCGAAGCGGCACGCATGGCCTCTGCAAAAACCTTTAATATGATCGTTCTTGGGGCCTTCCTGAAACTAAAACCGATAGTTGATCTGGAACACGTTATAAAAGGATTGGAGAAATCACTGCCTAAACGCCATCATCATACAATTCCCATGAACCGGGAAGCAATTCAGAGAGGAATGGAAATTGTAAAACCTCTTGAAATGGGAGTTACGATTTAAAGTTTCGAATTTAAAAATTAAATAAGGATTTGTCTCATAGCAGGAGAAACAAAGTTTCTGACTTCTTTGAGACATTTTTTATTGTTGGCTATTGAGAGGAATTCAATAGAACACAGACCAGTCAGAAAATATAAATCTCAGGTATTGAACATCACCCCCCCTTTGATACGAACAACTTTCACCCTTCGGGAAACAACTTTCTCCTGGTTCCGGAGTAAACTATAAACTTTCCTTGAAGAATAAGATCAGGATTGGAGAATATAGTCAATCTGATGCATAATTTGAATCCACTCTAAAATATACCTTGCGAAAGGCTTAACTTAGACAAAAACCTTCTCATAACCTTTTGTTTCTTAATGATTTTTCAAAAATCTTATAAAGTGATGTAATAATTCCGATGTTTTGCATACTAAAGAAATGTAACCAATTTTTACGCTATGAAATATTTAAAAGAAAAATCACTGAAAAATGCTACTGAAAGAAATAATTGTACAGGTACATCCCGGTTCATCCTTAAGAAATTCTGAGTAATTCCTTTAACTTTATTTTATGCAGAAGAACGAAAAGGAAACAGCATTCTCTGAAATATATTCCGTGTATAAAGACCGGATTTACAGAATTTGCTATGGATATATCTATGAAAAGGAACAGGTGGATGACCTTTTTCAGGAAATTATGATCAACATCTGGAACAGTATGGAACGATTCCGTGGCTATTCAGGAATTGGAACCTGGGTTTACAAAATAGCAGTGAACTCTGCATTATTGTACAATAAAAAGAACAAATTCTACAGTAAACTCAATTTTTCAGTTCCTGAAACTGCAATAGATAATGAATTGGACGATTACAGAGTTAGAGAAGAAAAGCTGAGGATGCTGGCTCAATGTATCTCAAAACTCAATAAAAACGATAGAATTATCATTTCGCTGATACTTGAGGAACTCTCCTATGAACAGGTTTCGGAAATTACCGGTATCACCGCAGGGAATGTTGGTGTTAAGGTTAATCGTATTAAAAAGAAACTTTTTAACATGCTTAAAGAAATGAATTATGAATGAATTGAACGAACTTCAAAATATCTGGAAAACAGGAAAAACAACAACAAAAGAGTTCTCATCCGGCTCAGTTTCGGAGAACCTGATTGAAAAGCTGAAAACGCTTGAAAGTAATCAAACCAGGATTAACAGGCTGAAGATATTCGTACTCATCATGATCTTTACTCAGATGGTTTATTGGTTGAACCGCCTGGATGCCGGTACTGTATGGGTTTATTCCGGTCTTGGAGTAATATTTACTGGTGTAACAGTTTTTATGTTTTACTACATGAGAAACCAGTTCAATATTAAAAGACTGGATTTTACATCGCCAAGCATTTCATTTATCGATGATGCTGCTAACATGCTTGAGAAGCAGAATTCAATATTCAAAGGTCCCTTTCTTCTCTTGTCCGCATGTTTATTAGTAGGTGCCAACATCATGGCAATCGGATTCTCGTCCGTACACGAGGATAAGTTCAGAATGCATATGATATATTCGTTTTTGCTTATAGTATCTACATTCTGGGGGCACCGCATACGCATGCGGCGTATCAGGAAAGAAGTTACTCCGCTGCTGGACGAATTAAAAACACTGAAAGAAAACTTAAGAACTGAGTAAATATAAAGCTGGTGACAATGCCAGCTTTTTTATTAATCCTTACTGATAATTAACTAATTTCTGCTTGACTTCCCCTATCAATTGAAGTAATTTTATCCTGTTAGAAGCTTTAACAGTCACTCTATTTTCAAAATCAAAAAAGAATAGTATGAAACTAAAAAATGTAATGATTGCCAAAGCATTGGTTTGCTTATCTTTTGGTATTCCATTGCTTTTTATTCCGGTTCAGATCATGAATCTCTATGGACTTGAACTTGATTTCGGCGGTATGGTTATGGCACGCCTTTATGGCGCAACATTGCTTGGAAACTTAATACTCATGTGGTTTGCACGAGAAGACTCCGGTTCGCTGTCGCAACGCGCCATTATTCTACAAATGTTTTTGTACAACGGAATTGGTTTTGTTATCACATTGATGGCTACTCTTACCGGAGTGATGAATACTTTCGGATGGACGGCCGTAGCTATTTACCTTTTCTTCACGATTGGATTTGGCTACTTTGAATTTGTTAAGCAATCCGTGATCCTAAAGCATGAACATTAAAACCATCCATTTTTGATTTTGATCTTAAATTAATTCTCTTTCACCGGGATCCAGATTTCTTCTTCTGATTCAGGATCGTTGTTTTTATACTTTTCGCCAAGAATTTCGAAATGCGGACGGGTATCAATTGTATATCCCGAAGCAAGAAACCAGATACCAAAAATATATTGAAAAGTCTGCTGAGCTGTTTGGGCTGCTCCCTTATGAAGAAAAACTACATAAAGTCCCTGGGGAAGCAGAAAAGCTTCCATACCCCCGGGTATAATGCCAAAATCTGAAACTTCAATCGCAGCCCATTTCTCGAACTGTTCGTTAGGGTTTATGCTGGCGAAATCAAATGTGGAAGGAAAAATTTGCATTGAAAAAAGGTCGGAAGAGACCGGGTTGGGAACTTTATTCCGGTGTGGCATAAAACTCCGCCATAATTCTCCCGTTTTATTGTCGGCAAACGACGTGTTTAAATGTATTCCAACGAGTTTCTTTTCGGGAAGTAATTCTATTCTGGATTTCATAATTATCTGTTCATGAGGTACGAAGTTAGCTTTTTTATTTTACTGTTTTCCATTTCAAAAACATCGCAAAACAAAATATCCAGTTTCTCACCCGATTTCATGGTACTTGTAACCCCACCTTCGGCAATCACAACATCATTTTCCTCAGTCAAGCGGGTTACAACAATATCAGGATTTCCAACAAAATTTTCATTTTCAATTTCGCTGTCGAAGGCCACTTTACCCATTCTATGAAACATCCCAGGAATATACCAAACCACATCATCGGTTAAACATTCCAAAATACGGTCGTGATCGGTGACTCTAAAGGCATTCATATATTCCATTACAGTTTGTTTGTTTGCAGTCATACTATAAGTTTCTTACAAAAACAGCCGGAATTACAAAATGTTAGGTGGTGTATCCAAAAACTCAAACGAAAGCTCCTGATGCTAAAAAAGACTTATTCTAGCGGTGATAAGATGATTCATTTAGGCTATCCTGGTTACGGAGAAAAAATTTCTATTTGCCGCGATATTATTGGATTATCTAACATCATTTAAATCTAAAAGTTCATCAAAAGAAGGTCGTTAGATATATAAAAAGAGTCCTTGATGCGAATTATCAGCTCAAGGGCTTCCCTTATTGTTTCACTACCTTGATGGTTTTTACCTCCTTTTTCTCCTGAATTATTTTAATAAAATAAGTCCCCACCGCATTATCTTCAAAGGATATGTCGGTTTCCCCGTTTTCTATTTTTCCCGAAGAGAGTACCTTACCATTTATATCCATTAATAAATAATCGAGAGTTTCGGGAAAATCCTTTTCAAGTTTGATTTTGATAAAATTGGTTGTTGGATTTGGGTAAGCTGTTACAGTATAACTTAAGCCCTTGATTTCACTTACTGCAGTAATGATGAGCCTTGATTGCTGAAAGCCCTGGGTAAGCTTCTTGTCGGTACCACTGTAGGTTTCAATTACCAATTCTCCAAGGGTATAGGTAATGGTTCCTGATGTGTTCTGGCCCGTTCCTCCGGAAGTTGCAATTACCTGTTGAGCCGACAATTTCCCTGTAAGTAGAAATATTACTGCCAGGGAAAAGATTAAAAGTTTATTTTTTTTCATAATCTTTAGGGTTATTGATTTTTGATAGTTTTCTTAAGTAGTTCGAATTCGGCTTTTAGTTCATTAAATGAAGCCTCTATAGCTTTATCCTTTTGTTGCAGTTGCAAATTTTGCTGTTCAAGGAGCTTGTTCTTTTCGTTTAATTCCTGTACTGCTTTAACCAGTGGCATTACAAAATCTGAATAGGATAAGGTATAGGGTGTTTTATCGTTAGCCGGCTTGTTGACCCCGCTAAAATCGTATCCACAGGCCAAAGCTGCTTTTTCAACTTCCTGGGCAATAAAACCTGTGTAAACTTTAGCTTCCTTTTCGTTACGGGCTTTTTCCATGGAGGGTTCTTTATAAATATCTTCATTTACTCCCATAAAAGCATCAAGTTTATGAATATCCCATTGAAAAGTAACTGGTCTTAATTTTGATATAAAGTCAAGTCCCGGAATGTTTGTATTGATATTGGTCTTGAAACGTCCGTCGGATGTGTATGACCATGCCACCTGACCACTAATACTTGAAATATTATTATTACCAATCCGTATTGCATGATTGGCGTTAACAGTAGCTCCGTTGCCAATTGCAACTGCATCAAATACATTGTTTAAAACATCAGAATAACATCCAATGGCAGTATTGAGGTTACCAGTTATATTAGATGTCATTGAGTTGAATCCAAGTGCAGTATTTGCATTACCAGTGTTTGCAATTAAACTCTTACCACCTATGGCAACATTTTCAAATCCGGTTTTATTCGACTCTAATGCCTGAACCCCCACAGCCGTATTTGAATAGCCGGTTGTATTTAAGCTCAATGCACTCTTCCCCACCACAACGTTATAACTCCCAGTAGTATTTGAAAAACATGCGTATTCCCCAATAACCGTATTTTCTGAACCTGATACATTTTGAGTCATAGCATTGGCTCCCACGGCTGTGTTTAACCAGCCGATAGTATTATGTGATAAGGCACTATAACCCATAGCGGTGTTTTTGCTTTCTATATTACTGGCCAGGGCATTGTACCCAAAAGCCGAATTTTTGTCTCCATTGTTGCCAAAGTACATTGCATAAGACCCAACTGCGGTATTTTCATTACCTGCAGAGTAGGACTGCATGGCCTGGTAACCTATTGCAACATTATAACTTCCTATGGTATTGGAATACAATGACAAAGCTCCCATACTGGTATTGTCAGAGCCTTTTGTATTTGAATATAGCGATTTGGATCCTACTGCGGTATTCCCTTTTGATTGAGAAGCTAAAGTCGCTCCTAACCCATTGTTAAACAAGGATGAATCTCCTATCGCCACTAAATTACTCCGGTTTGTATTGTTATAAAGCGCACAAACTCCCATTGCAACATTTGAGCTTCCGGTTGTATTAGATGTCAAAGCCCGGGTTCCAATAGCTGCATTATTATCTCCGGAAGTATTGTCGAATAAAGATGCATTTCCAAGTGCGTTATTATAATTTCCTGTGGTATTACCCCTTAACGAATTTAATCCAATAGCTATATTCCCGGTTCCTGAAATATTGCTTTGCAGAGAGGAGTTTCCCAATCCAGTATTGGCAATTCCTGCGGTATTGCTCACAAGTGCGAATGCTCCCAAAGCCGTATTGTAATACCCTGTGGTGTTCGAAAAAAGAGCACTATCGCCAACAGCAACATTTCTGTATCCGGTTGTATTCATCCTTAGTGAGCCGTAACCAACGGCTGCATTGGAAAATCCGGTTGTATTCAGTCTCAGAGAACCATATCCGGCAGCAGTATTGAAATTTCCTGTCAGATTACTGTTTAATGACATAGCCCCAAAAGCTGTGTTATAGTTACCGGAAGTATTTGAATATAGCGCTGAATAGCCGCTGGCTGTATTGAGTACCCCATTAACGTTACTGAACAAGGCCTGAATACCTGAAGCTGTATTGTTGCTTCCGGTGGTATTTGAATAAAGAGCAGCATAGCCCATGGCAGTATTCGACTCGCCGGTTGTATTGGCTGCAAGTGAAAGTCCTCCGGTTGCAGTGTTAAATAAACCTGTAGTATTATATCTAAGCGCCTCTGTACCGACAGCAGTATTCATACTTCCTGTAGTATTCGATCTTAAGGTTCGTTTTCCTATGGCAACGTTATTATTGCCCAAGGTATTTAAAAACAGAGCACTGTCACCAAAAGCCGAATTTGAAAATCCGGTGGTATTAGCATATAAAGCTCTGAAACCTGTAACCGTATTGGAATAACCTGTTGTATTTGCATTAAGGGCATTGATTCCGGTTACAGTGTTATACCTGTTATCCAGAACAGTAGGCTTGTTCGTTAATACATTATAATCCCCGTTGAAATCACTTTTTGAACTCCACCGTGTTGTATCCGAAGCCTTAATTGATTTTGCAACTGACAAATTATAGACCGGGTCGGTCTCTGTGATTACAGGTTTATTTAACAAATCGTTATAGCTACCTGAGGTGGCAACCGTTGCTAATGTTGGCTTACCTGTTAAATCGCTATAGCTGCCGCTGAATAAATTGGGTTTACCAGTGAGATCATTATAAACACCGCTAAAGCCATTCCCCGCCTTGGCTGCATACAAGGCATAAGGTACGCTCATCATCTGGCTGGTACTCATTTCCGTGCCGTCCACGGCTATTTTGATGAAGTAAGGCCCTGCACTCCAGTCAATGGCTGCAAAAGTACCTAAAACCACAGTTCCTTTGCCAACCTGTAGGTTGATCAACCCAAAAGCATTGGTGGTAGCTGCAAAGGTTTCGGCATACACGGAGGTTCCGGTGGCGGAGGTTTGGATAATATCTACTCTTATAGCAACATTGGCATTAGTGCGAATGTTGCCCGAAGCGTCGCGCAGCACGGCCTGATAGTTAAAGGCTGAAGGTGATTGTCCAAGTGCAAACCCTGAAAATAAGGCCAACAAGCAAAAGAAGATAAAATTTTTCATGGCAATTGGTTTTTAGTAGTAAAGCAGCTATTTAAAGCAAAAAACAGGAAGGCAATGATTATAATGCAGATTGTCACCTGTCCGGCATAACCATACAGGTGACAATTATTATATTATTATCTTTTAGCTATTTACACTCATAGGTCGGAACAATTTTAGTGGAAGATCCGGAAATAGTCATGGTTTTAGATTTCACATTACCGTTACTTTCCAATTCGTAGCTATATGCAGTGACTAATGTTAATGCAACCGGTAATGTGGCAGTCAGGGTCGATTTCTTAACAAGGTTTTTACATGGTTTCCCATAAAAGCTTAATGATAAGTCGTAGGTATTCCTTTTAATAAAGCAAAAGAGAAATGCAATAAAAGTCAGAAATGCAGATAATTTAAGTTTCATGTCAGGTTTGGCAAAATATAAAACCAAAATTAATTTGCAATTTCTGGTTATCTATCCCCTAAAAAGGGTAATTTAAAACTGAAAGCTCTTACTAACTATCTGGATTAACGAATTGCAACAGAAATAAAATCACTTATTACTCCTTTAATTGAATAATAAGAGTGTAAGTAAAAAGCGCTCAAGTAAGATCTTCATTTGAGCACTTTAAGTTGAAAACTTTTATTTAATTTACCGGAATTAATCTTAAAATCTTACCCGGGTTTTCAATTGAAACATATACCAGCCCATCGGGCCCCATTACGACATTGCGTACTCTGCCAATATCTTCGAGAAGTTTCTCACGTTTTACTACCGAACGATCTTTTAAAACTACCCGCTCCAGATATTTAAAACTCAAGGAACCTACAAGAATATTATTCTCCCAGTTTTTATAACGGTTACCGGTCACAAATGTCATCCCGCAGGGACCAATAGAAGGTATCCAGTAGTGCACCGGTTGTTCCATTCCTTCCTTTTCCTTCAGCTCGGTTAATATAGTACCATCGTAGTTTATACCATACGAAATTACCGGCCAACCATAATTCAGACCCGGTTTTACCAGGTTCAGTTCGTCGCCGCCTTTGGGACCATGTTCGGTTTCCCATAATTCGCCTGTTACAGGATGAAAAACATTACCCTGCGGATTGCGGTGGCCATAACTCCATATGGATGGCAAAGCTCCGGTTGTTTTAACAAAAGGGTTATCCTTCGGTATCGAACCATCGTCGTTAATTCTATGAATTTTACCGTTTGTATTATCAAGCTTCTGCGGAAAATCAAAATGTTGTCCACGATCTCCAATCCCAAAAAACAATTTACCATTTTTATCGAAAGCCAGTTTGCAACCAAAATGGTGTCCTCTGTCATTTTCGGGTGTTCCTTTAAAAATAACCTCCTGATTAACCAGCTTGTTTCCCTGAAGTTTAGCCCTCATTATGGCAGTGTTGCCAATCCGTTTTTTGCTTTCGGTATTTAAGGCTGAATATGAAAAGTAAATCCATCCATTGCTCTTGTAATTAGGATGCAGGCACAAATCCAGCAATCCTCCCTGACCAAAGGCCATAATCGGCGGAAGACCTTCAATAGGCTGTGAAAGTTTTCCTTTTGAAAAAAGCAGTAATTTACCTTCACGTTCTGATATCAACATATCCCCATTAGGCAGAAATGCCAGCCCCCAGGGTACTTTCAACCCCGACACCACTGTATCGACAACAAAGCGTTGGTCGTCCGACTTTATAACTTCACCTGCTGTAACTGCAGGTTTTAATTCTTTCTTATTCTCAGGAATTCCTTTTTTTACGTAAGCTGCAAGAGCTTCTATTTCCGCATCTGTAAAAGTCTTTTGAAACGATGGCATCCCAATATCTTCAATTCCATATTTAATGCTCTTCACAACCGAGGCATTCCCTTTCTCGTCCATCCATGCTTTGGCAGCAAATTTCTCCAGATTCTGACCATGACATCCGGCACAATAGTTTTGATAATTTACTGCCGCTGTGTTCTGCCCCGAATGTCCAATCGTTTCCGGGACACTTTTTGAAGAACGCAAGCCCAAAAGTGAAATGCCCGCGAATATCAATAAGCTAATTGAAAGAGCTGTAAAATATTTCATATCAAAATTTATAATGGTTTTAGGCTGTTGTATAAGTATAATTCTTAACTATTTATGATAAACAGTAAAGTATGAATAAATGTTTTAAGAAAAGTTCTTTATGGAAAATTGATTTAAAATTAAAAAAATGAATAATGTGATCAAAATTACTATGTTAACAGTCATTTTAATTACAAATATTTATTAAATTTCAACTGATGGTTTGAGCTTTGTATGGTAAGCTATTTAATATGAATAACGAGATCCGCTATTTAAAAATTATTTACTCTTTATTTCTGTTGGGGTTAACACTAATTATTTCAATTTCATGGTATTGGAATTATAAGAGAGTAAAAGAAAATGCTGTTGAGTTTGCTAAAATTGAAGCATCGGCAAGTTTTAATAAAGATTTGTTATACAGGCGTTGGGCCTCGATGCATGGAGGTGTCTACGTTCCAATCTCCGAAACAACTCCTCCAAACCCCAGCCTCATTTACATAAAAAACAGAGACATTAAAGCCGACAACGGAATAACTTATACGCTAGTAAATCCGGCCTATATGACAAGGCAGGTTCACGAAATAGCAAAAATCCAGTATGGAGTTAGAGGGCATATTACCAGTTTAAATCCTATTCGAACGTTAAACAAGCCCGATCCTTGGGAAACCAAAGCTTTACATCTTTTTGAAAAAGGAGAAAAAGAATTTTCTTCAATTGAAACAATTGATAGTTCCGAGTTCTTAAGATATATGAAAGCGATGATTACGGAAGAGTCCTGTCTCAAATGTCACGCACACCAGGGATATAAAATTGGTGATGTCAGAGGAGGAATAAGCGTTTCGGTACCAATGGAAAAATACAATGACATTTGTAAAGCAGAGGTTAATATTTCGTCTGTATCTCACCTGATCATTTTTTTAATTTCATTATCTCTTAGTCTTTGGGCGTATCGGAGATTATTAAAAGAAATGCATATCCGAAACGAAATTCAGCAAAAACTACAACAAAGTGAGGCTATACTTCAAAAACAAAACAATGAATATGCTTTGTTAAACGAAGAATACAAAAAACAAAACACCGAATTAATTAATGCTAAATGCTTGGCTGAAGAAAGTGACAAATTAAAAACTGCTTTTATTCAGAATATATCGCACGAAATCAGAACGCCAATGAATTCAATTATTGGCTTCTCCGAACTTATTGATGATCCGGCACTGCCTATAGAAAAACGACATCGTTTTGTAGATATTATTATAAACAGCACCAAGCAGTTATTAGCAATTGTTAATAACATACTCACCATTTCGGCCCTGGATAAAAACCAGGAAACTGTCGAAAACGATAAATTTTTCCTGAACAGCTTACTCGACGATTTGCTTATTGTTTTCAACCAAAAAGCAGTTAATACAAATACTAAACTTAAAAAAACCGAAGGACTCCTTCTTGAAGACTCAGAAATAATAACCGATCAGACAAAACTAACTCAAATACTTACCAACTTAATTTCGAATGCTCTTAAATTTACACCCCAAGGCGTTATCGAATTCGGATATACAGTTATAGGCAATGAATTAGAGTTTTTTGTTAAAGACAACGGTATAGGCATAAAGAAAGAACATCAGACATTAATTTTTGAACGTTTCAGGCAGGCCGATGTAACCATTGGAAAAAAATATGGAGGTAACGGACTCGGGTTGTCAATATCGAAAGGATTTGTGGAAATGATGGGGGGGTAAGATGTGGGTAGAATCGGAACTTGGTAAGGGGGCAACTTTTAAATTTACACTGCCTTATAAAAAAGACATTCAATAAGATAAATTTGTATTTTAGCATCAAAAATGAAGAAACCTAAATAAGCTACCTGACTATCAATGAAAAACTTTTTGACTCTTCTTATCTTCATTTTTTGTTTTGGAGCAAGCTCCTCTCAAACCTCATCATATAATGTACTATATATAAATTCTTACAGTGTTGGTTATTCCTGGTCCGACAGTATATTTAACGGAATCGCGACAGCTTTGCATAACCAGAATATGAATCTTTATATCGAAAGCCTCGATGCTAAAAGATTTGGTCAGCAGAAATTTGATATTTTTTACAAATTTTTTGAGAATAAATACTCAGGAATAAAATTCGATATTATTATTACCAGCGATAACGATGCTTTAGACTTTGTTCAACATTACGAAAAACAGCTTTTCAATAAAATACCTGTAGTTTTTTGTGGAATTTCCAATCCTGAGGATTACAAAATTGATGGAACCGATAAGTTTGGAATTATTGAGAGTGATAATCCCGATGAATATGTTCCTGTATTGCTCCGCCTTTTACCGAAAACAAAGAGTATACTTTTTATCAACGACAATTCAACCTCGGGTTTAATAAAATTGAAAAGGATTGAACAAGCCAGAAAATTAAATCCAACACTTACCATAAATGTTATCTCCGAAATCGACACCGACGAAATTGTTAAAGTTATTGAAAGCGGAAAACAGGGCGACATTGTTTACGTTGCCGGTGCAAATATTGATAAATACGGAAATTTTATCGATGTTGATCAATTCTTCCAGGAAATCGCTGAAGTTTCCACGAAACCAGTGTTTGGCAACAGCGAAAATTTAATAGAACGAAAATTTGTTGGGGGTATTGCCAACCGGGGATTTACACAGGGGTATGAAGCAGGTTTACTCGCTTTAAGGCTGCTCAGAGATTCTACAAGGATTGGTATAAAGCAAATTAATAAAGTAAATGACGAGTATATTTTCGATTACCAACAGCTCAAAAAATATGGAATCGAAGAAAAAAATATGCCGCCTCATTCAAGAATAGTGAATAAACCCATTGTGGAATATGGCCGGTATATTGCTTTGCTTCTGCTTGCAGTATTTGTTCTCACCTTAATCATTGTTGTGTTAATAATCTTAAACCGCAAAAGGCTCGTTGCAGAAAAAAAGGTAAAAGAACAACTAAATATTATAAACGAACGGAATAACCTTCTGGAGGAGTCGTATACCCAGTTGAGCGATCTGAACTGCGAATTAGAGGAAGCAAACGCTCAACTGATGAACATGAACTCTACGTTGGAAGAAGCTAAGAAAAAGGCGGAAGAGTCAGAAAAACTGAAATCTTCTTTTCTGGCCAATCTTTCGCACGAAATCCGTACCCCTCTTAATGCAATTCTTGGTTTTTCAGCATTGCTAACAGAATCGAGAATCGCTGAAAAAAACAAAAAGACCTATTCGGAAATCATTCAATCCAACAGTGAATCGCTCTTAGTTTTGATTGATGATATTCTTGATTTCTCAAGAATTGAAGCAGAACAGGTAAAAGTGCAGATTGAACCTCTTTATGTAAACCAGGTATTCGCCGAACTTTTCGATTTCTTTCAACAAAAAACAAACGAAAACCTAAAACTGATATTTACCAAACCTCCCCTTGATACGGAAGTTATTATAAATACCGACAAAATCCGTTTCAAACAGATAATTAGCAATTTGCTTACAAATGCCTTTAAATTTACCGAAAAAGGAAGTATTGAAATGGGCTATGAGCTTATAAACAGCCATGAGATAAAATTCTTTGTTAAGGATACCGGAATAGGTATCGATCCCAAGTTTCACAAAACAGTTTTCGAACGTTTCCGCAAGCTGGATGAAGAACAGGAACGATTTTATTCGGGTAGTGGTTTAGGTTTGGCTATATGTAAAAAACTCAGCGAACTGCTTGGTGGCCGAATATGGGTGGAAGGCAATATTGGAGAAGGTGCCCGGTTTTACTTTGTTCATCCGGATTATTCTTTACTGAGAAATATTAAGGAACAAAAAAGCACCAATAAGCAAAGGACTGACTACGACTGGAAAAACAAAAAGATAGCCATTGCCGAAGATGAAGAAAACAACTATCTTCTTCTTGAAAGGGTTATAGGCAAATATGGGGCTGAAGTTAAATGGTTCCGCGACGGCGAGGAAATAGTAAATTATTTTTCAGGATTAAAAGAGAATGATATAGATTTGGTAATGATGGACATAAAAATGCCTGTTATGGATGGTTACGAAGCTCTAGAAAAAATCAGGGCTTTATTTCCCGGCATTATAGTAATTGCACAAACGGCCCATGCAATGAACGAAGAAACCGTGACCATCAAAAAGAAAGGCTTTAACGATTATCTTACTAAACCCATAAATATAGAAAGCCTCCGTGAAAAACTGAATAAATACCTTTTTTAAATTTTCGTAACTCTACGGTTCGCTACTTCATTTCACTCTCCTTCATCGATAGCTGAATTCTTTTACGTGCGGCATCAACTTCAAGAACTTTTACCGTTACATGCTGGTGTAACTTAACCACATCGGCAGGATTACTTATAAACTTATCGGCCAGGTGCGAAATATGCACCAACCCGTCCTGTTTAACTCCAATATCCACAAAAGCGCCGAAATTGGTAATATTGGTAACAATGCCCGGCAATACCATGCCCGGTTTTACATCGGCAATTGAATGCACCTGATCGGAGAATTCAAAAACCTTGATCAGCGACCGCGGATCTCTTCCGGGTTTGGCAAGTTCCTGCATAATATCGTTCAGGGTTGGAAGTCCAACCTTATCGCTCACGTATTTCTTCAGATCGACTTTTTTGCGCAGCTCTTCCTTTTGAAGCAGATCGTTAACGGTAGCCTGCATATCTTCGGCAATCTGTTCAACCAACTGGTAACTTTCGGGGTGAACAGCACTGTTGTCGAGCGGGTTTTTAGCATCGGGAATACGGAGGAAGCCGGCAGATTGTTCATAGGCTTTGTCGCCTAAACGTGGAACCTTCTTCAAATCCTTCCTTGCCTGAAAAGGACCGTTCTTTGCGCGGAAATCCACAATATTCTGAGCGAGGGTGGGTCCAAGGCCCGAAACATAAGTGAGCAGGTGTTTACTGGCTGTATTGATATTCACTCCAACCATGTTTACACAACTTTCCACAACCTGATCGAGACTTTTTTTGAGTTTACCCTGATCCACATCGTGCTGGTACTGACCAACGCCGATGGATTTCGGATCTATTTTTACAAGCTCGGCCAGCGGATCCATCAACCGGCGGCCAATGGAAACAGCACCCCGAACGGTGACATCGAACTGCGGAAACTCCTCTCGCGCAACTGTCGATGCTGAATATATGGATGCTCCTGCCTCGCTTACCATATACACCTGCACATCGCGCTCAAAACGTACTTTATTTATAAAATGCTCCGTTTCGCGGCTGGCAGTTCCATTACCAATGGCAATGGCATCTATTTTATAAATACTTACAAGGTTGGTAATTTTTTTCGAAGCCTGAACCGTTTCACTCTGCGGAGGATGTGGATAAATGGTTTCGTTATGGATCAAATTACCCTGCGAATCGAGGCATACTACTTTACATCCGGTTCTGAATCCCGGATCCAAGGCCATAACATTCTTTTTACCCAGGGGCGACGAAAGTAATAACTGCCTTAAGTTTTCGGCAAAAACTTTAATCGCTTCTTCATCAGCTTTTTCTTTTGAAACACCTTTAAATTCAGTTTCGATGCTCGGGCCGAGTAAACGCTTGTACGAGTCGGTTATAGCTTTGTAAACCAATTCGGCGGAAGCATTATTGGCTTTTATAAATTGATTTTCGAGAATCTCAAGCGCTTTCTCCTGATCGGGCTCTATGGTGACCTTGAGAAAACCTTCCTCCTCTCCTCTCCTTATCGCAAGCAAACGGTGCGAGGGACAACGTTTCAACGGTTCCGAAAATTCGAAGTAATCCTTGTATTTGATACCTTCTTCTTCTTTACCTTTTACAAGTTTGGAGCTGATAGTAGCTTCGCGCCCGAAAAGTCGGCGGATATTATCGCGGGCTTTCAGGTCCTCGTTCACCCATTCGGCAATAATATCGCTGGCTCCCTGCAATGCATCCTCAGTATCCTCAACTTTGTCGTTCAGGTACTTTTCGGCAAGTAAATGAATGTCTTTCGTTTGTTGCTTAAAAAGAGCCTCGGCCAACGGTTCCAGTCCTTTCTCGCGGGCAATGCTTGCCTTGGTTTTGCGCTTTTGTTTATAGGGAAGGTAAAGATCCTCGAGCTCTGTAATTACCCAGGTATTTTCAAGTTTGGCCCTCAGTTCATCGGTCATCTTTCCCTGCTCTTCGATTGAACTGATTATCGATTCCCTTCTTTTTACAACCTCCTGAAGTTTTTCGTACTGCTCTTTTATGGCCAGCACCTGCACTTCGTCCAGCATACCGGTGGCTTCTTTCCGGTAACGGCTGATAAACGGTACCGTCGCATCCTGATCCAGTAACTGAATTGTATTTTTAACCTGCCACGATTTTATATTGAGGCTGGCACTGATGAGTTCGATAAACTTTTCCATGAGAGCTGAAAACTTGATGAATTTTTTGACTTTACTGTGGACAGTGGGCTGTCGGGTGTTGACTATTTGTACAAACAAAGGTAAGGAGTGTCCTCAATAGCTTTTACTTTGAATTTAATGTCTTTAGGCACAACAAACGATTCGAACTTTTTATAATCCTTCCACGACGTTTCGCCGGGAAGCATAACACTTAGTTTGCCCGAAATTACGGTCATAACCTCAACCGTAGAAGTCCCGAATTCGTATTCGCCTGCGGCCATTACACCTATGGTAGCGGTGCCTTCGGCCGAATCAAGGGCTATTGATTTCACTTTTCCGTCGAAATATTCGTTTGTTTTAAACATGGGTCGATAGTTAAAATTTTACATCCGCAAAAATAGAAATATAGAACTACAGGGCAAGCATATTTTAGAAAATCCGACCGCGACAGTTGAAGTTTGTAATAAACAATGCTCTCTTTTAGTGATATAGTGGAAAGAGGCTGTGAGACTTCGACTACAGTATGACTATTATTTGTCATATTGAGCGAAGTCGAAATATGACTGGTAACTGACTTTTCTCACAACCTCTTTCCAAATATTGATTTATGAAATGAACCCGTACAACCCGGATCCACGCTGGTCTGCATGACTGGCGCCCTTAGGAAATGCGCAGCGAATTCTCCCGGTTTGTTAACGATCACGTCAGTTTACTCAGCGAGCCCGTACGAACGGTCGGCGAGCGCGTCCGAATGGCCGGCGATCCTGTCCGAACAGTCAGCGAGCGCATCCGAACGGTCAGCGAGCCTGTCCGAACACCTGGCGAGCCTGTCCGAACGGTTAGCGAGCGTGTCCGAACACCTGGCGAGCGCGTCCGAACGCCTGGCGAGGCAAATATTTGAGCGTACCGGCAAAAATCTTACTCACTTTGAAGGGATAGCTGTGAATTCTGGCTAAAATCACTTGCAAACCCAAAGGTTCAATGGCTACTCGTGGGCGATAGTTTGGTGATGCTGTTAAATACAGTTGCGGGCAAAAATGCTTAAGTCCGGAACAAGAAGATAAAAATCACTAAAAACGTATCTCCGAATAGTTCTTTATGACTTTTTTGTATTTTTAACGAGCTGTTGTATAATTGCAAACGCAGCACTTAATAAAGATATAAGGGATATATCATAAATTGGTGATATATGGATGTTATGTGTAATGCCATTTGACACTCTTTAATAATTTGACTATGAATAAAATCATTTCAATTTTTCTGTTTTTATACTTAACCTCATCAATTGCAAAAGGACAATCCAAAGAGGTTAAACTATTAATAAAAAATCTTGACGGACTTATTTCTGAAAAACTTAATTCAATTTCTCCAGGTTGTGCTGTTTTGGTAGCTAAAAAGGGACAAGTGATTTATGAAAAAGGTTTTGGTACAGCTAACATTGAATTGAATGTGCCAATGCGACAAGAAATGATTTTCAGGATTGGCTCTATGACTAAACAATATACCGCCATAGCAATATTGCAATTAATGGAACAAGGCAAAATTTCTTTACAGGATAGCATCCAAAAATTTATAAAAAGCTTTCCATTCAAAGGATACACTATTACAGTTGAAAATTTATTAACGCATACTTCAGGAATTAAAGACTATGAACAATTAGACGCACATATTCCAAATGCTATCAGAATTGAATTTCCTGTAAAACAAATAATTGATAGCCTAGGTAACCTGCCATTAGACTTTATTCCTTCATCAAAATACAGCTACAGTAATTCTAACTATTTTATGTTAGGATATATTATTGAACAAGTATCAGGCAAATCATACAGAGAGTATTTGCAAGAAAACCTATTTAAACCAGCAAACTTATCAAACACATTTTACGATTCGCCGAAACAATTAATTGAAAACAGGGCAAATGGATATACAAAGGATAATTCTAACTATAATAATGCTGATTATATAAGCATGTCTTTGGTTTATAGTGCAGGGGCTTTACTTTCTAATGTTAGCGATTTATTTAGGTGGCATCAAGCTTTGTATTCATATAAACTTGTAAAAAAGGAAACTCTTGAAAAAGCATTTACATCTTTTAGACAAACCAATGGACAATTATCAGAATATGGATATGGTTGGTTTATCAAGGATTGGAAAGGAATAAAATCGATTGGACACGGAGGGGCAATTGACGGTTTTAGAAGTTGGGAAATTTACTTCCCCGAACAAGATATATTTTTGACAATGTTATTCAACTCAGACAACGATGGCTTTTTAAATTTATTTGAAGATGTTTCTACTTTAGTTATCGGAAAATCATTGCAAACAACCTATAAAGATTTAAAAATTACCGACAGCATATTAAATAGTTACGTAGGGATATATAAATTCCGAGAAGATTCAACACAATTCATAAAAGTTTATAAACGAGACAATAGATTGTATGCCGAGTTATCAAATGGTTCGGGTAATAATATGACCATGCTTGCTCAATCAGAAATATTGTTTTATTTACCAGACGTAAAAAGAATTCCTACTACAATTGAATTTATTATTGAAAATGAAAATGTGAAAGGAGTGTATTGGACTCAAGAAAAAAGACACGAATGCAGAAAATCGGAATAACAAGACAGAGGCACGAATGCACAACATCATGTATAAAAAACTCCCAGCTCGCGCGCGTTTGCAACGCGTGCGGATAACCATTACTATGCTTCTTGCTGCGCAAATGTCGTTACAAACGACTGTTAAAAAAGGAACGCGATACAATCGCGCCCCAGCAGGGGTAAATTATCGGTTAGCGTACAAGATTTTGTTACTGTAATCTCTCTCAAGTCAAATCGTGCTGGCAAAGAAAAGTTTAAAACGTTTAGGGAAATGGTTTAAAAAAAGCAATAGGGAGGAAGGATTTTCAAAAAAATCAGGCTACATGGGGAAAAGCCGTACACGAAAAAAATCCCCCACAGACAGCAGCCCGATAAAGGAAAAATTGTAAATTGGGCAATACAAAACCGGAAATAAAAATGCTAACACCAATAAACACAACAATCAACTGGCAGAACCAAAAATATAAAAATTTTATATTTTCCAGTTCTTTCGGG
>JAEYWD010000060.1 GCA_023429135.1 Bacteroidota bacterium
CACCCTGCGCACCATCCGTATCATAAAGCTCAATAGATGCTCCACTCACCCCTGCAAGCGTTTCCCTGAAAATAGGACTCAGGAACATATTGGCATTTCCGGCACGAATTACGGCAGGCTGGATTCCGGTTTCCTTCATCACCTCCATTCCATAATGGAAAGAGAATACAATTCCTTCCTGGGCCGCTCTTAACATGTGCTTGTTGGAGTGAATATTGAAGTTAATGTTTCCGAACCAGCTTCCGGGATTGGCATTTCCCAGCACTCTTTCGGAACCGTTTCCAAAAGGAAGGATTACCAAACCATCGGAGCCAACGGGAACTGAGGCGGCAACTTCATTCATTGCCTCATAGCTGCTATCTGCAAATCCGGCATTGCGTTTCACCCACGAATTCAGAATACCTGTTCCGTTGATACATAATAATACACCCAACCGGGTGAGATCTTGAGTATGGTTCACATGCGCAAAAGTGTTTACACGCGATTGCGGATCGTATTTCACCGTATCCGAAACACCGTAAACCACACCCGAAGTACCAGCAGTGGCAGCAATTTCGCCGGGTTTTATAACATTGAGCGAAAAAGCGTTATTCGGCTGGTCGCCTGCCCGGTAAGCTACTGGAATCCCTTCGGCTAAGCCTAGTTCAGCCGCTGCTGCGGCATTTACCCTGCCTTGCTCAGAAAATGTTGGCAGAATATCGGGAATCAGGTCCTTTTTAAATCCGTAATGGTTTAAAAGAAAATCGGCAAGGCTGTTATTCTTAAAATCCCAGAAAATACCTTCGGACAAGCCCGATATGGTGGTGTTAATTTCTCCGGTAAGTTTCATGGCAATGTAATCGCCCGGCAGCATTATTTTATAAATCTTTTCAAAAAGGGCAGGTTCATTTTCTTTAACCCACTTGAGTTTTGAAGCAGTAAAATTTCCGGGCGAATTCAAAAGATGCTCCAGGCAATGGTTGCTTCCAATTTCGTTAAAAGCTTTCTCGCCAACAGGTACAGCCCTGCTATCGCACCAAATGATGGACGGACGGAGTACTTCCTTATTTTTATCAACACAAACCAAACCATGCATTTGATAAGAAATTCCGATGGCTTGAATATCTGAACCTTTTGCACCAGCAATTTTCATTACTTCACGGGTAGCAAGTTTCAGATTCTCCCACCACGACGAAGGATCCTGCTCTGCCCAGCCGGGCTTTTGAGCTTTAATTGCCATTTCCTGTTTTGGAAAAAATGCGCTTGCAGCGCAACTTCCGGTATCGGTCTTTACCAGACTGGCTTTTACCGATGAACTTCCGATGTCGAATCCTAGTAAATACATAATTAGTATAGAGTATTTAGTTGAGTAAATTGATTGCTTATAAATTAAAACCGCTGATTTCCTTCCGGTGTTTGGCGTAAAGCTTCCGGTCGAATTTGTAAAGCTGGGCGGGTTTATGACTAACTCCTTTTTCCTTTTCGTTGAGTAATACCAGGAACTTCAGCGGAATTATTTTCTTCCTGAAATTCCGGTTATCCATCTTCACCCCCAGAATGGCTTCATACAGATCCTGCATTTGCCTGATTGTAAATTTTTTAGGGAGAAGCTCAAAACAAATTGGTTCGGTCCGGATTTCCCGTTGGAGTTCCTCAAGAGCCATTTTAACGATTATATTATGGTCGAATACCAGTTCGGGCACCCCGTCAACCGGATGCCATATTCGCTTCTCGGTAAGATCGCTGTCCTGAAGCTTTATTAAAGAATAATAAGCAATGGTAACCACCCTATCTACATTGGTATTACTGGTTTTCCGAAGCCAATTAAGATCCTCGTCAGGAGTAAGCCGGTTGGGGGATCCAAAAACATGAAATTGTTTCAGATATATATTATCGAGACCTGTTAACTCTTTCAAAGTACGGTTTGCCGATTCGTCAAGATCTTCATTTTCAAAAATCAGACTTCCGGGAAGCTTCAGCTTATATGAACTCCCATTTTCGGAATCTATTTTTTCACGTTCAATCAATAACACTTTAAGCTTTCGGGAATCAAACCCAAAAACTACGCAGTCGACTGATACATGGGGATTTAAACGTGTCATAAGTAGTTGTTAACGAGACGAAATTATGAATAAAGAAATACAAATCCAAACTTAGCGTAAAAAATACGCTAAGTTTTTAAAAAATATTTTTCGATCCCCAACTATTCAGTACTTTCCGCCAACTGTTAACCCAATACAACCATCGGCAAACTCAACCTTTGAATGCACCAATTTAAGTCGGTTATTGTGCTTTGGTAAAAATCATTCTATTTAAACCTAAAAGAAATCTATATGAGAAGATTCTTATTATTTTTTATTCTGGCCCTTACGGGGTGGATTGGAATTGCAGCGCAAACAGTTCAGGTGCGGGGGAAAATTACGTCGTCAGAAGATGGTACTCCACTGCCGGGAGCTACGGTAATTGTTAAGGGAAGTACAGTTGGAACAACTGCTGATATTGATGGTAACTATACCATTAACGTTCCTGCAGGTTCTGAAACACTTGTATTTAGTTATGTGGGGATGGTTTCGCAGGAATTGGCTATTGGAGGCCGTCCAACAATTGATGTGGCTCTGGAACCCACTTCGACCGGTTTGGAAGAAGTTGTGGTAACAGCCCTGGGAATTCGTAAAGCTGAAAAGAATTTAGGATACTCGGCCACGAGCGTTTCGAGCAGTGATATCACTGCATCGGGAAGCCGGAATGCCATGAATGCTTTGCAGGGAAAGGTAGCTGGTATAAATATTTCTTCTGCATCAGGACAGCCGGGTTCTTCATCAAGAGTTTTGCTGAGGGGCTTTTCATCATTGGGAGGTAATAACCAACCATTATATGTAATTGATGGTGTACCTATCAGTAACCGTTTAATCGGAGAAACCGATATAAATGGGAGTATGGACTTTGGAAACCGTGCCAATGATATTAATCCTGAAGACATTGAATCGATTACAGTTTTGAAAGGAGCATCCGGTGCAGCTTTGTATGGATCGAGAGCATCAAACGGTGTGATTATCATTACCACAAAAAAAGGCTCTAACCAGGCTGGAAAAGGTGCAAAGATTGAGATTGCAAGTTCAACAACTTTTGAAGATCCGCTCAGGATACCTGAATTACAGAATGAATTTGGTCAGGGTTGGTACGATGGCACTCTGGAAGCTAACCTGGAAGAAAATGGTAGCTGGGGTCCAAGATTCGACAATAAAACAAGGATATGGGGACATGTGGTAGATAACCAGCAACAGATAAAACCCTATTCGGCTCTTAAAACCAATGTTAAAGATTTCTTCGACAGAGGTGTAACGCTGAACAATTCAGTGTCCGTTACCAACGGAAATGATAAAACCAGCTATTATTTATCGTATGGAAACATCAATGCCGACGGTATTCTTCCGGGAGAAAGCGATTCGTATAAGCGTAACAATTTTTCAATTCGCGGATCGTCGAAATTTGGGAGTAAACTGGACATTTCTGGATCGTTCAACTACATTAAGAAAGATAGTCGCATTGCATTTACAGGTCAGGAACAATCGGTTATGGACGCAATTTTTCAGACTCCGCGCGACATCAGCATTGTGGATCTGAAAGATTATAATAACAAGTTTAACGATGTAAATAATTATTATTCTATCTACTCTCAAAACCCATATTATGTTTTGAACGAGCATGGTAATAAATTTACTGAAAACAGGTTATTTGGCAATATTGCGCTGGACTATGCAATTGCACCGTGGATTAAAACAACTTTTCGCTTAGGTTCTGATGTTTCAAATGCCACGCTGAAATCGTACCGAGCCATTACACTAAGTAATCGTGCCAATTATAACTGGGAACGTGGTAGGGTTCGTGAAGCTTCCTATTATAACTCAGAAATCAATACCGATTTCATGATTAACATCAATAAAACATTCTTCGATAAACTTGAGCTTACAGCACTGGTGGGACACAACTTTAATCAACGCGAATCCCGCGACCAGACAGCTCAGGTAATCGGCTTGGATATACCCAATTTCTACAATTTGTCCAACAGCTCATCTACACCTACCGTAACTGAAGAAACTTCCGAGAGAAGACTGGTGGGAGTATACAGCAGTCTGGACTTAACCTGGGGCGGATTTCTGAACCTCAACGTTCTGGCACGTAACGACTGGTCGTCGACGTTACCCAAGGACAACCGTTCCTTTTTCTACCCCGGTGTAAGCATGAGCTTTACATTCTCGGAATTATTAGGAAGCAATATCAAAAGGATTCTGACATTCGGTAAAATCAGAGGAGGTATCGCCAAAACAGGTAACGATGCCGACCCATACCTGATACGTTCAGTTTTTGTACAGGGTAATCTAACTGATAGATACAGGAATCTGAACTTCCCTTTATTAAACAACATAAATGCATTCACATTGAGCAACCGTATTGGTAACAACGGCCTTCAACCAGAGATCACAACCGAAAAA
This sequence comes from Bacteroidota bacterium, assembly GCA_023429135.1. Taxonomy (GTDB): domain Bacteria; phylum Bacteroidota; class Bacteroidia; order Bacteroidales; family JAAUTT01; genus JAAUTT01. Next base: position 4,473 of record JAEYWD010000060.1, read on the forward strand.
GAAATCGGAGCCGACCTCCGCTTCTTCAATTCACGATTTAATGTTGATGTGGCTGTTTACGACAAAACCATTACCGACCTCATCTGGAATGCAACTTTACCCTCTTCAACAGGATTTGACCGTCAAACACTCAATCTTGGTAAAATAACAAATAAGGGTATTGAGTTAATGGTTTCGGTAGTACCTGTCAGAAGAGGTAGTTTTGAATGGAAACTGAACTGGAACTACACCAAAAATAACAATAAACTTGTTGAGCTTACAGAAGGTCTTGATCAGATCAATTTAGGGGGAACTTCTTCTATAGGTTTTGTAGGTCGCCCGGGCGAGCCATTAGCATTATTTGAAGGCGATGGTCCGGAAACTACGGAAGATGGCAGAATTGTTGTAAACAGTGCCGGCTTGCCAGTAACTTCATCTACCCGCAGAATTTATGGAAATTCTCAATACGATTATATTATGGGAGCCGGAACTTCGGTATCATACAAAGGGTTTGCAATCAATGTACTTTTCGATATCCGTCAGGGTGGATTGATGTACTCGAGAACTGCCGAAATGATGTATTTTACGGGTAACGCTCCACAAACAACTTATAACGACAGGCAGCCTTTTATCATTCCTAATTCGGTACAGCGCACTGAAAGCGGTGAATACGTGGAAAACACAACTCCTATAAGTGGTTTCGACAATAACTTCAACCAATACTTCAATCAGCAATACGGAGCAACCCGATTTGGCCGCAATTTCGTTATAGACAAGTCGTTTGTTAAATTACGCGAAGTATCCATTAGCTATAGACTTCCAAAAAAGTTACTGGATAAAACTTTTATTGAAGATGCGGATATTTCCTTAATTGGCAGAAACCTGTTATTATGGACTCCCTCGGATAATAACTTTATAGATCCCGAAGCAACAACCTTCGCCGACTCAAACGGTCTGGAAGCAGATTATGGAGAATATGGGGCCATTCCATCTACCCGTAGCTATGGTTTTAGCGTTAGATTATCCTTTTAATTTAAATCACAGCACATTATGAAAAACAAAAATAAATGGTTAGCAATTCTCTTCACTACGCTCACCTTATTTGCTTGTAGTGAAGATTTTTTCGACATCAATACAAACCCCAATAATCCCTCTGAAGTTACCCCCCGGCTTGTTTTACCAAGTGCGATGGCAGGTTCTGCTTATGTAATTGGCGGTTATTATCAGCATTTAGGCGGGGTTTGGTCGCAGCACTATACTCAGAGTACAGCTTCTCCTCAATGGGTAAACCTGGAAGAATTTTCACTCACCGAAGGCGATTATGATACTCAGTTTCAATCGTTATACAATGATGCCCTTGAGGATTATGAATACATCCGTGAAGAAACCAGGAAAACCAAGGACTGGTCCTTTTACATGATTGCTACCTTAATGCAGGCTTACACCTTTCAGGTTTTAGTCGACTTGTACGGAGATATTCCATTCTCTGAAGCTCTGAAAGGAGTAAGCTTCTTAACTCCAAAGTGGGAATCAGGACAGGCAGTTTACGACAGTTTAATTAACCGGATTAACGAAGCAGTTTCGCACGACCTGAGCGGAAGTAATGTTTCGGTAGTTGGATCGTCGGATATTATTTTTGGAGGTATCCCCGGAAGAGAGCCAAACGCAACCACTCAGATTAACGACTGGAAAAAATTCGCAAACACGCTCAAGCTAAAAATTTACATGCGCTATGTAAACGTGGATGCTCAAAAATATGCAACCCAGATTAAAGCCTTGCTTGCCGAAAATACTTTCCTGGAAAAAGATGCTAAAATGATCGCCTTCAAAAACGAAGAAGATAACCGGAATCCCTTTTACGAAACTTTTATCGATCGTTTATCGGGCAACGTTGCGGCCAGTGCAACATTACTCGACACTTTGAAGAAGGCTGCCGATCCTCGTCTGGCTGCTATTTACACAACTTCGGAAAACGCAGGCGTTTATGTAGCTATCTCACAAGGTTTTTATCGCGAATCGCAGACCCAATATGCTAGTTATAAGGACCTTTCGTTGCCAAATGTAAGTCCTACCGCTCCAGTATATTTCTTTTCTGTTCCTGAGGTTCAGTTTCTGATAGCTGAAGCTCAGCTTCGTTATGGCACTGAAGCTACTGCTATTGAATACTATAAAAAAGGAATTGATGCATCTTTCACGCTGTTCGGTTTAACTCCCAATCCATCTTTTTATCAGGCTGGTGGAGTTTACGAATACAAAGGCTTACAATCGATCATTACTCAAAAATGGATAGCGGCCGCAAATACAAGAGCAATTGAGTCGTTCTTCGATAAAAACAGAACAGGATTCCCTAATTTCTTTACAGTTTCTCCGGTTAGCACCATTGGAACTCAAACCCCTCAAAGATTACTGTATCCCGATTCTGAAAGAAAATCGAATCCAAACACTCCCCCTCTGAAACGCATCTACGAAAAAGTTTGGTGGGCATTATAAACTCTTTAAATTGACTAATATGAAAAAACTTCAATATATAATTTATATCGCACTGCTCATTGTAGGTTACAGTTGTGAAAGAGATCTGGAAAGCGAAGGCGTTTCGAGCACTACAAGCTACCTTTCCTTTGATTTAACTAATGGCCCGGTTGTTACCATTCCTTTGGGAACAGCATATACCGAACCTGGATTTGTGGCTAAAGAAGGTGATAAGGATGTTACCGCCTCCGTTAAAGTCGAAGGAACTGTTGATGCAACTAAACTGGGGGTTTATACTATATCCTATTCGGGTACCAATTCCGACGGATTTGAATCCTCTGAAGAAAGGACAGTAATTGTTTACGATCCGGCTGCTCCTGCTACCGACCTCACCGGAAACTATATTTCCAGTGTAAGTCGTGTGGATCCTGCCCGGGCCTACACAGATTTAAACGTCTCTATCCAGAAAATGGCACCGGGATTCTTCTATGTTTCCGACTTTTTAGGCGGTTTTTACGATCAGGGATCGAATTATCAATATGGTCCGGCTTATGCAATGACTGGCTATTTTATTCTGAATGCGGATAATACCATTACCCATATCAGTAGTTTAGCTCCTGCCTGGGGCGACTCGCTTAACGATGTGGTTGGTGGCAAATACGATCCTGTAACCGGAACCATCACTTGGGATGCATTTTATACCCCAAGCAATTACGATTTTAAAGTAACATTGGTGAAGGAAGAAGAATAGTAGCCTAAAAAAGTTCAAAACAATAAATTTTATGTACGTATGAAAAAGACAATAATAAAATCCCTCATATTGGCAGGCATGTTAATCATTGGAATATCCTGTCAAAAAGAATATGAAAAGGAATACAACTGGGCATATCCCTTAAGCGGCGACTGGACCGTAAATGTTAAAGACGGCACTGATGATTATGGTTCATATTACATAAAAACCTATAATTCATCATTTGGAAAAGATTCCATTTGGGTAGATGATAACGGTAACTTCTGGCATTTTAAAGCCAAAGCAAAAGCGGATATTACCAATAAAACATTTGAAACAGCAGAATATATTTCCTTCCCTGGCGATAACCGTTACGAAGACCTGGTTACTATTAAAAATGCCAAAGTCATCGAAAAAGACAGCATCTATTTCGAAGTTGAATTCGGCAGTGATCCGGGAAATATTTACAAATTTGCCGGTCATCGCAGGGTTAGTTATGAAGAATATATGCATTAATGAATTGGCATCTTACTGTTAACTGCTAGTTCAAAACCGCCAACGGTTAATTGGCAGGTTTAAATCAGCGGTTAACAGTATATCTTTACCTTAACTTAATATTGAAAACCTTTACTGAAGTGCGGCCCCAATATTAGGTTTACAAATAGTTAAAATTATTCGATCAACATTTACAACTAAAAACCGCACTAAAGTACAATTTATAAAAAACGGCAGGAATAGGCACCTTGCCGTTTTTTTTATATAGTTATGTGAAGTTAAAGTATAATTATATAAACTTTTATCCTAATTATACAGAATCTTATTTAAATTACAATGTCTCGTATTATAATATTAAATTATTGAGATATAATAATGTTTTCTTTAGTAAAAAGAAAATATTCTCGTGTTCTTATTATGATAATTAGTGAACTTATTATTAGTATTTATATCATCATAATATTGTATTATTTTATCATTCCGCATAAATATGTGTTATTTTCGCAAAATAAAGTTCAGAAAATGGACCAACGTATTCAGAAATTATTTAAAATTGTTCTTAATTAGTTGCCTGCGATAATACTATAATCGAAAAAAACCTGACAAATGGACGCAAATAAAATGATTTTAAGGGAACTTAAACGCAAACACATGACCGGAAGGCATCTTGCACAAAAACTTGCCATTGCTCCTTCGGCTGTTCACAGCATTTTAAACCGCTCAACCCTGCAGGTGAAAAAACTTTTTGAGGTTTCGCAAGCGCTCGAATATAATTTCTTCAGGGAAATAGCCGAATTGCTGCCTTATTCCGAACCAAAAGATAAATTGGATACAGAAGCCATGATGGCACCGCTGCTGGAACAGATTAAAAACCTTCAGATGGAGAACAGTATATTACGCCAAACACTTAAAGACATTACTTCGCGGTAGTTTCGTATTGACTGATGCTGTATCTTTGAGGTTTTAATATTCAAAATTAATGGATAAACGACTCGAAGAATTTAAACGCCTGCTCGATGTGATGGACGAGCTGCGCGCAAAATGTCCGTGGGATAAAGAACAAACCATGGAAAGCCTTCGCCACCTCACAATTGAAGAAACATACGAACTTGCCGATTCAATTCTGGAAGGTAAATACCAGGATATAAAAAAAGAACTGGGCGATATTTTATTACATATTGTTTTCTACGCCAAAATTGCTTCGGAACAGAAGCAGTTCGATATTACCGATGTTATAACCGGCATTTGCGACAAGCTGATTTTCCGGCATCCGCATGTATTCGGAACCGTGGAGGTCGAAAACTCCGACGATGTTAAGAACAACTGGGAAAACCTGAAAATTAAGGAAGGCAGTAAATCCATTCTGGCAGGAGTACCTGTTTCCCTTCCGGCACTAGTAAAAGCACATCGTATTCAGGACAAAGTGCGTTCAGTGGGATTCGATTGGGAGGACAGAACTCAAATCTGGAATAAAGTGGATGAAGAACTCAAAGAATTGAGACAGGAATTTGAAAGTGGCGACGATAAAAAAATGGAGGCTGAATTCGGAGATCTTATCTTCTCTCTGGTAAATGCAGCCAGACTGTATAATATAGATCCGGAAATGGCCCTGGAAAGAACAAATAAGAAGTTTATCAAAAGGTTCAACTATCTCGAATCCCAAACTTTGAAAAAGGGCAGATCTCTAAAAGATATGACACTTGCCGAGATGGATGTTTACTGGGAGGAAGCAAAAAAACAAGATGATGTTTAGTAGTAAGACTTTAGTAGTAAGTCGTAAGACGGAAATAAAAAGGCAGCTATTCGGCTGCCTCTTCTTTTTTAGTCTCTTCAGTACTTTCTTCTTTCTTTTCTTCCACTTCCAGATCGACCAGATTTTGGCCTTGTAGAAGATTATACCAGGTAATCACTTTTTTCATGTCCGAAACATACACGCGATCGCGGTCGTAATCGGGCAGAATTTCAGCAAAGTATTTCTTAACCTGATCATCGGTATTCTTAGCTAAAGTTACAGCTCCGCCATTTTCTTTCTTAAAGATTATTCTGAAAACTTCAGCAAGAGGAACTTCCTTATCTTCAGTATAAACCGCAATATCTTCGAGAGCGCTGATGCGCGATGTAGCGGAAGCATTCTGTCTTTTTTTGTCAACCAGGCCTTCAACAATTACACCATTTCGTCCCTGAGCAATAAACTTAAATAATCCGCTCTGCCCCGAGATAGCCATTATATCCTTTAAATTCATAAAAAGTGAGTTTGGTTCAAAATTTAAAACGAAAGGGCAAATTTAAACAATTCCACGTTCTTTTTTAATTTTCTCGTAAGCTTCATTCAACTTTTGGAATTTTTCGTTTGCTGCCTTCCGAAACTCCTCTCCCAGATAGGCAACTTTGTCGGGATGATAGGTAACAGCCATTTTACGATAAGCCTTCTTTACTTCATCATCGGAGGCTGTTGGTTCTAACTCGAGAATCTTATAAGCCGAATCAAGTGTGTCGCCAACAAACATCGACTTTATGGATTCGTTGTCGGACGCGCTGATTCCAAGACCACTTGCAATGCGCTGAATGAGGTTTAATTCTGCTTGTTCCATACGTCCGTCGGAATGCGACAAGCCATAAAGGAAATGCATCAGTTGCAACCGCGACGAATAATCTACTTTTTGAGAAATCTGTTCACAAACGTCTTCCACAGGGATTTCCTGTTTCAACAGATCCTTCAGTATGGTCAATGCTTCCTGCGTTCCATCAATTCCAAAATTCTGAACTAAAAACTTTTTTACGTAATCCAGCTCCGACTTCATAATTTTACCATCGGCTTTCATCACGGCAGCAATAAGAACCAGCAAGCTAATGGCATAATCGCCCGGAGTGGTTCGCCCCTGATTTACCTGGATGGATTGCGTGGTTACTGAATCGATTATCGTACCGAAAAGAAATCCAATAAGTCCCCCGATAGGACCTCCAAAGACCCAGCCTAAACCTCCACCGATCCATTTTGCAAAATTGCCCATACTATTGTTCTTTGAATATATTATGTAATTCGATAACCTGTTTTATTAATGAAACTTCATCATTATTATATATGATATAATTGCTTAACTGCATTTTCTCAGTATCGTCCATTTGATTTTTCATGCGGGCCAAAACAGCGTCCCTGTCAGTTTTATCGCGCTCCAAAACTCGTTTAATCCTGATTTCAGGCTGAGCATAGACCAAAACCACACTATCAAGATTTTTATAGGTACCGCTTTCGAACAAAATAGCAGCTTCTTTAATAATATAAGTTTCATATTGATTGTCTTTCGCGAAATTTTCAAAATCTCTGGTAACGGCCGGATGAACAATAGCATTGAGCTTCGACAATTCCACCGGATTATTGAACACTTTGGCTGCAAGTCGTTTTCTGTCGACAAAGCCATCAATATAAATATCATCACCAAAACTCCCGATTATCTGGCTTCGAACCGAGTTGTCCGAATTCAATATTTCCTTCGCACGCATATCGGCATTATACACCTTTACCCCAAGCGTTCTGAATATTTCGCAAACAACGGTTTTACCGCTGCCTATACCACCTGTTACACCAATCTTTTTCATTTCAGATAATCAGGAAATTTATTTTTCGATTATAAACTCAACGTTTTTGGGCAAAAACTTGGTATTTACAATAAAGTCAGGTGCTTTTTCCAAAGTAACCCTCAGTTTATTGGAACTGTTTGTGGATATTTCCTTATAATCGACAACAGCGCGGAAAAGATCGGGATTGAGTTTATTATAATCGTTCACAGAGACCATGGTGGAAACTGTAACAAATCCCGGAAAAGTTTTAAGGATAAAATCCGATGGAAGATTGATAGCTTCAATGGGAATTGAAAAAGTTTTTTCGGTGAACTTTTCAACAGCAATCACCAAGTCTACATTGTCCCGATTATATTGTAATGTTTTGATGGGAATTAGTCCAACCTGTTTCCAGAGGGTGTCGTTCACCTTCGATTTTTTTACGACTTCGGTAGTAATCCATCGAAGGGTATCCATAATTACCCGGGGACCAAAAACTTTAACCGAATCGGGGATAGAAACAGCTTTTCCCTTTTGCATGAACTGCTTCCGAAAAGAAAGATTTAACCGGGGTTTAACTTTTATGTTCTTGCTCACAATATCGTCGAGCACAAAATAAAGTGTATCTGGCTGAACCGAAATAACCTGAAGGTCTTCACCAATCTGGGAGGCCAGCCGTTCCCTGAATCTCCTTGTTAATATATAGTATAACTGCGACCCGGTATCGATAGGAGTAATTCCGGCAGATGATACATCTAAACGTAAAGGGATAAGACCTGAATAAAATTTATGTTTGATGATTGTGAAACCATGCCCGTTTATACGAAGCGATAATTGCTGGGGCACATCCGAAACAACAACTTTTTCGGGAGGAAAGTTTGTGTATCGAACCGGGAATTCGAGCTGAACAGAGTAGTTTTTGTTTAAGGCAGTAAGAAACCAAAAGACAGTGGAAATAAATAAAAAAAACAGATAGATTAAAAGTTTATTTTTTAGTTTAATTCTTTCACTATCTGTCTTTTTTCTAGATCTTTCCAGTTCTGCTTTAAACGAATTTTGCATTTACAGGTTTTCCAAAACTAAAAGCCCGATTACTTCTGTTGAGATAATTCTGAAGGATCTTTGAGAACTGCGTTTTTATCTATTTTCAAACGCATTTTATCCTCTACCTCAATAATAATGGTTTGATCGCTTATTTCGGCTATCTTACCATATATACCACCGGTAGTAACAATTTTATCACCCTTCTGAAGGCTGTTGCGATAATTTGCAAGTTCTTTCTGTCTTTTAACCTGCGGACGAATCATGAAGAAATAAAAAACAACAATGATTAACAATAATGGGAGCAGACTCATTAGTCCTGAAGCACCACCTTGCTGTCCTGAAGGCATTAAAATAACTGATAACAAATCCATAATCTAAAATTTAATATGTAATGTAATTAATAAACAAACCGAACAATTGTCAAAAGTACGATATTTTTTTGATTGTTTGATCGCTTTAGCCGAAGGTCCATGGTCATTAAAAATGAATGAGACTCTTGCTTATTTATCTTCTATTAAACCACGTCCAGTCTTAACAATTGTTTTATTGTCCTTGAGTTCAACAATTATTTTATCGAGAATTCCATTAATAAACTCATTACTTTTATTTGTGGAATAATACTTGGCCAGTTCAATGTACTCGTTAAGAGTAACTTTAATGGGTATTTCGGGAAACTCAACCATTTCTGTAATAGCCATTACCATCAGTTGAATATCCATCAGGGCTATTCGGTCGATTTCCCAGTTTTTGGTATACTTTTCAATCAACGTCTTATATTGGTCATACCGGAGAATAATTTTGCGGAAAAGGTTTTTGGCAAATTCCCGGTCGTCGTCGTTTTTGAAAAGGGGAAGCATATTACCACCCTCGTTGTTATTTTCTTTAAAACGATCAATGGTTCGTAAAATCATACTGATTACAAACTCTATATCATCATTCCAGAAAATATTCTGTTCTTCAAGCACATGGTACATTAAATCAAGGCTCTCGTATTCCTTCGTAAGAATATCTACAATAAGCTGTTTTTCTTCTGCATAAGTAATTTCGGGCAGAGACATGTACTTTTTATAATAATCGGATCCTGTTATTGCATAGTAAAGCTTTTTAACAACTTCGTCGTTATTGGCCCACGACAATTTTTTACGTGCCACATGCTGGGCAAGACTTAGGTTTTCATTCAATTGCAGGAGCACCCGGTTCTGAACAAAACGGGTATTGGGATTCAGGTCTTCGTAGGTCGGAAGAATTTTATTGGATGCAATATCTATCCTTTCCTGTGCATACTTACGTACTTCAAGGAGGAGCAACATTAGATAGTGGTAAAGATCGTAAGTTTTATCTATATTGAACCAAAGACTTTTTTCCGATTTATTTAAGTCGCCTGCTTCATCGTTCAACCAGGCATAAACCACCTGCATAATCTTAATTCGTATCAACCTTCTGCTAATCATCCTATGTAAAGAGCGTTAAATGAATAATACCCGTTTTAAAAACGGGACAGCAAAATAAGTTTATTTTTAGGTAACGACCAAGGTGAATTTTGCAAAAAACGATGAATTTGTATATACAAGTTCCTTTTTGTTCAAAAATAATTTACGAAAATCTTTTAAAAAAAACAACTATTTGAGAATTAAATTATTTATTTTTTTACTTTTGATTGTTTTGAAATAAAATGGCAATCTTAACACCTAACCAAATGGAAGAAGGAAACGAAAAATTAGACGGATCGGAGAAAACTGAAAGGGAAGAGATTTACTCAAGAAAAATCCGTGCCGGAAAACGGACCTACTTCATTGATGTTAAAGCTACCCG
>JAEYWD010000074.1 GCA_023429135.1 Bacteroidota bacterium
TAATGCACTATGTGCACACCGACCATCTAGGTTCTTTGAATGTAATTACCAGCCAAAGTGGCTCCATAGAACAGGAAATGAGTTTCGATGCCTGGGGTAACCGCCGTGACCCCAACACCTGGCAAAATCTTACCACAGCACCCACCAACCCGGTTACCGACCGCGGCTTTACCGGCCACGAGCATATGGATGGGTTTAAGCTTATAAACATGAACGGCAGGGTATACGACCCTGTGCTGGGCAGGTTTTTAAGTGCGGACCCGTATGTTCAATCGCCTGAATTTACCCAAAGTTACAACCGGTATAGTTATGTTGTAAATAACCCGCTTAGCTTTACCGATCCGAGCGGGTATTATGTATTTGAGCCGCAAACTTTCTGGCAGGAGCAGGTCAATACAACTGCAGAACGCGGAGGATTGCTTCCTTCCGGAAACTATGGAGGAGGAGGGCCCGGTGGTTCATACACCTCTATTATTGATTGGGATATAATTGAAACTTCAGAGAGTTACTCCGTATATCAATATTCATATACATACAAGTATATTTATGGTGGTGAAATTCCTCAAAAAGTTAGAGTAAATAGTCCTTTAAAATTACTATACTCTTATTCAATATACACTCGGACATGTATTCCTGTTTACGGTTACACCCCTACTTCCATTGGTGGCCATGTTAGTGGGGATTATGGCGGGGGAAGGCCTTCTATTCCCCAAGGAAAAGGGGATTTTAGAAGCGGCTATGTCAATGGTTTAGCTGGGGGCGCAAAGTCGACTTGGAAGTTTGTAAAAGGTATTGTAACTTTTGATAAAGATGCTTGGATAACACTTTTCAAAGAAGCTATTGGTCCATTAGCAACAGCAGGCGAAATGGCGAAGTCTGCAACACAATTAGCTGCAGCATTACCGGATGCTACTTCTTATGATTATGGATATGGTGCTGGATTTGTTTCTGAAAAATTAGTTGAAGCTTTTATCTTACGACAGGCATCTAGAGTTAATCCATTTGGATTTAATAATGGATATGGATTTAAAATTGGTAGGACAGAGTTTTTATATGAAAATCCAAGTGTTGGAGGAGGTACTATTTTCTCCTATAAATCTTTGTCTGGAGGTAAATTCAGATTAGATTTTCACCGTTTACCATCTTTAAACAGAGGCAATACCCTGCATTTCCATACCAATTATTGGGGTTACACAAATTCTCCACATAGAAGCTTAAATCCATTTTATTTTGGACGACCAATTAATTAAAAGTATGAAATTTTATAATAGAGAATTAAGCCGGGAAATAAACCTTTTAAGTATAGGTCCTTTTGATATCAATGTTTGGTATGATCAAAATCGACTGAGAAATATCTTTAAATGTTTGTTTCTAAATAATGATACAATCTTCTTCTCGTTTAAACGAGAAGAGGATTTAACTAGTGATAAAGAGCTCTCTCAACTTAGAATCAAGGTTTTTGAGACTTTTAATAAAACAGGAGAATATGTATTCCTAAAAAAATTGGATGAAGCTCGTTTTGATAGTGTTGCAAGAATAATAGTGAGTGGTGATTCTACATTTGATTTTTTATTTGATATTTGGAAGTATTTTTATAGTTGTGCTTTTTTTGTTCCTGTTGATGGTTTTACTTTTTCAGACTATATTTCTTTTCATAAAAAAATTAAGTTACAGGATAAAGGAGGAAAAAAATTGCTAGATAAGGAGTATGCCAATTTTGAATGCATAAAAGGATTAGGTGGAGATAGTCTTTTAATTAGTTATCGAAAAAACTATCAGCTTCCAGATTTAATGAAAGCTATTGCGGACACGCCTAATATTAATCAATGTTTTAGATAAAATTAACCCTTTGCTAAGCTGAATGTTCATACGGTGCGCTAAGCGGCATTTGCAATGCCGTTTGGCGCACTGTTGATTTTGTAAATCAACTAAACATAATTTACAAATAATTGGTAACCTGCAGTTGGGCGAAGTTCCGATAACTATCGGAATTCCTTCGCTCAACTATCTTTGGTAGCACTTGCAACTGGAATAGCCAACCTGGCTGTTTTCTTACGACTTGATACTTACAACTAAACTGCTATATTTGAAAAGAAAAGCACAGACACCAATCCGGTCGATGGGCACCCTTTCTTCTAGATATTAAACTTATTAGTAATAAAGTTTCTGGACAAAGTCATTAAAAATATATCCTAAAATTATATATGAAGTATTCTTCTGACACAAATGGTATAAAAGAGTTTGTAAGAAATGAATTTGGTATTAAAGTGGATGAAAACACTGTCTTTTTTAGGGATCTCCACTTAATCGGAGATGAGGCTTATTTGTTTTTGGAATTATTTTCAAAGGAGTTTGATGTCGATCTATCCAACTTTGATTTTGATGAATATTGCATAGCCGAGTCTCCTCTTTATTGGTTTGATCATTTTTTTAGAAAACACAAACACCAAAAAAAAGAATTTGATTTGCAGCATTTGCAAAAAGTTGTCAAAGAAAAGAAGTGGATAGATGTTTAAACTTTAACTTACTCTCTTGCTAAGCCGAATGTTAATTCGGTGCGCCAGGCGGCCTTTGCAAGGCCGTTTGTTGTCCTAGTTTGCAATAAAGGTTAATCAGAATTTTGGGCGAAGGAAATCCTTCGCCCAATTATCTATTGTAGCATTTGCTGTCAAATAAATTCCTCTGGGTTGGACGTAGGTTGGAGCTTGGGAGTCAAGTATGGTCCTAGTAAATGGTTTAAATCTGAACCTGAAGTAAGATTAGATCTTAATTATCAAAAAGCTCATCATTTATTTGGTAACTAATAATAAATTGAATATGTTAAATTCTAAACTCATTATTCTGATAGAGGAGTATAATCCTTTGAAAAGAGAAGTAGATGGAGAAATGCTGATCTACCATGATTTGAATATTTATGGGGATGATGCTGATGAGTTGCTTAATAAGTACTCTAAAATGTTTAACGTTTCATTGAGAAATTTTAAATTTTCTGATTACTTCCCATCAGAAGGATATTTAATTTCCCAAATTTTCACAGGGTGGTTAAAAAGAAGAAAGCAGTTTAAGTATTTAAGAGTAATAGATCTAAATGAAGCTATTGAGAAGGGAGAGCTTATGTAAATCTTGAATTGAATTTAGAATTTTCTAATTTTCTTCTGATGGCCATAGTTTGCCATAACACTTTAATCGAAGCAGTTGGGCGAAGGTTTTCCTTCGCTCAGCTATCTTGGTAGCATTTGCTACCGGAATAGCCAACTTGGCTGTTTTCTTACGACTTACTACTTACTACTTGATACTTACGACTAAACTGCTATATTTGAAAAGAAAAGCACAGACACCAATCCGGTAATGCACTACGTGCATACAAAAAGAAAAAAGCAGGACTTTATTTCCGGTTCCATAATTATCTTTCACTTGCGATTTTCAATAATATCTCCGACATTAACCTGAGTTGATAAAGGGCTGTTTTCTCTTTCGTATCAATTAAATAATTGGAATGGTATAAGGCAATTTCATGTATCAGCATTATTTCTTCAGCTAATTCAGATGGTTCGTTTATTACAGTCAGCTCCAGCCACTCAAGTTGAGCAGCGCTGAATGGAGGGGCGACTTTGTTATGTTCTTCAGGGGATTGACTGGGGTTCATAATCATTATTTTGTTGAAAGGTTTTATGATTGTTTGAGCTCAGTTGATAAGGTTAAATAACGAATTATGTCTCATTTTTATTCATAAATTTGTAATAGCAATATTACAAACTAATTTGAAACATTCAAATATTTTTGAAATGAATTTTCGATAATTTGCATCCACACATGAAGGCAGAAATAAACAAACGGATTGAACAATTTATTCAATATAAGCAAATGAGTGTAAACGCTTTTGCAAAGCTTTTAGGATATGCCAGCTCGGAGAAAATAGCACGCCTGGTGAGGGACAGTAAAGCAAATCCGTCGTTCGAAATCATTTACGACATAACAAACATGTTTGTAAACGAACTTAATGCCGAATGGTTAATTTTAGGCAAAGGAGAGATGTTAAAAGATGCCCGGCACGAAGTTCGTTACACTGCAGATATAAACCAGAAGCCTAAATCGTATATTGCCTCGGAACCTGATCAGCCCCGGTTGTCAGAATGCCAGGAGTGTATTATTAAAAACCAGATTATACTATCTCAACAAAAACAGGTAGAAACACTGACTGAAATAGTAAAAAAACTTACTGATAATCGTGGTAGTGAATAAAAGAAGATCTAATGCTCAACTATAATCGGGAATATCTCGAAAGACGAAACCTTCCAGGTTTTGAAAACCTGAAAGGTCTAAAAACAAATTACCATCGACTCCTGTATTCCTCTGTGGTCCATCGACCGTGGACTGAGGACTTCCTAATAATTCACTTCCTCTCCCATTTCAGGGATTGAAACATTAGCAAAGCCTTTCTTTTCGAGTTCTTTTTTGAAGAATTCCTGGGCGGAGTATTCTCCATGCACCACATATACCATCTTTACTTCACTCTTATTCTGGCAATCGAGAAAATCGAGCAATTCGTTATAGTCGGCATGACCTGAATAGGAATCCAGTTTTTGGATGTCGGCGTTTACATGATGTTCGGTGCCAAATATTGAAACCTTTGGCACGCCACTGAGAATGCGTGCACCCAGGGTTGAAGGAGCGCAATATCCAACTGCCAATACTGTGTTCTTTGGATCGTCGATACTGTTGGCCAGGTGATGTTTTACACGCCCGGCCTCCATCATGCCCGATGCAGAGATGATTACACAAGGCTCTTTAGAGTCGTTCAGCTTTTTGGATTGTTCAACGCTCGTTACAAAATACAAGCTGTCGAAACCAAAAGGATCGGGGTCGGTTTCCATCTTATGAAGCATCAACTCGTTGAAACATTCTTTATGCAGACGGAAAATATTAGTGGCATTCACCGAAAGCGGACTATCCACATAGATATTTATTTTAGGAAGTTTGCCCTCGTTAAAGAAATTATTGAGGGAATAAATTACCTCCTGAGTACGGCCAACACTAAAAGAAGGAATAATCACTTTTCCCTTTTTCTTAACACAGGTCTCTTTAATAACATCGAGCAGCTTTTCCTCGGCAACTTTGGTAACTTCGTGCAGACGGTTCCCATAGGTTGATTCGGTAATAATAATATCGGCTTGTGGAAATGGTACCGGAGCTCTTAAGATACGGTTGGTAGGACGACCCACATCGCCGGTATATGCCAAACGTATTTTGCGGTCACCTTCGTCGAAAACAAAATTGGCAACACCACTCCCTAGCAAATGTCCTGTATTGGTAAAGGTAAGTGTAACGTGACCATTCATCTTAAAAGGCTTATTGTAGGGAATACCGATAAAAAGTTCCATACACTGCTCAGCATCGGCTTTTGTATATATGGCTTCCACGGGTTCTTTGCCTTGCTTGACTCTCTTCTTGTTGAACCACTTGGTATCCTGTTCCTGAATCTTTCCGCAGTCGGCCAACATAATCGCGCATAAATCGCGGGTTGCATGCGTACAAATTACTGTCCCCTTGAAACCAAGTTTGTATATATAGGGAATAAGTCCGGTATGGTCAATATGGGCAT
The DNA here is from genome assembly GCA_023429135.1 of Bacteroidota bacterium. Classification (GTDB taxonomy): domain Bacteria; phylum Bacteroidota; class Bacteroidia; order Bacteroidales; family JAAUTT01; genus JAAUTT01. The sequence goes on from JAEYWD010000074.1 coordinate 5,603, forward strand.
GGGTAAGCACAAGATAGTCAATTTCGCCTGGATTAAAGCCCAGGTGACGGTTCATGGTATCGGTCTCGAGTCCTTTTCCCTGAAACATGCCACAATCGAGTAATATACGAATGCCTTCTTTGGTTACTATCAAATGCTTACTGCCTGTAACTTCCCGGGCAGCACCTAAAAATTTTATTTTCATGGTATGGTGTTTATTAATGCTTAAATTCAAAAATCGAAATCTAAAGGAAACGAAAAATCAACTTAATTAAAATTTTTTACATGTTTTTTTTGAAGGAAGAAAATCGGGCAGTTCAGGAATATTTTTGCTAAAGCATTGAACCAAACGATTAATCCTTACTTTTATAGCTTTAAGCGATTACATTATGATGACAGGGAAAAACCAGGGAAATTTAAAACAGTCGCTATCGCTTGCTACAGCTATGATTTTGGTTGTAAGCACGGTGATCGGGTCGGGAGTTTATAAAAAGGTAGCTCCTATGGCTTCGGAGTTATTGTCACCTGGCTTGGTCTTAACCTGCTGGGTACTGGCGGGAGTGATTTCGCTGTTTGGCGCCCTGAGCAACGCTGAAATAGCAGGAATGCTTGCTGATGCCGGTGGTGAATATGCCTATTATAAAAGAATCTATGGAAAGTTTATGGCCTTTATTTACGGATGGAGCGTTTTTGCTGTTATCAAATCGGCCACGGTTGCTTCCATTGCTTACGTATTTTCGCATTCATTAAACTCACTCATCACTTTGCCGCAACTGCCCGAATCGTGGGCACAGATTTCACTCTTCGGAGTCTTTCAGCCATTCGAGAATTTTGGGGTGAAACTGTTAACCATAATCGTTATTCTTGGCCTTACATTTATAAATTCACGCGGATTAAAAGGAGGAACCTCGTTAAGCAGGTACATTACAATTCTGGTAATTGTGGGACTTTCGTTAATTGTAATATCCAGCCTGTTTTTCGGGAATGGCAGCCTTTCCAACATAACCACCCCGGCACAGGGTTATGTGCAGAAAAACTGGTACGATTTCGATCTGATAAAAGCAATCTTCGGAGCTATGCTTGCTGCATTCTGGGCCTACGAAGGCTGGAACGGAATAGGATTTTTAGGGTCCGAAATCAAAAATCCTAAGAGAAATATACCCATTGCCCTCTTTGGCGGAATGACTATCATTATTGCAGCCTATACACTGGTCAATTTCACTTATTTGTATGTTATACCAATCGACCGGTTAATAGACGTTTTCAAATCTCAGAACGAAGTGGCGGCGATTGCTGTAATTGGTAGTTTTGCAGGTGTAATTGGCACTACAATTCTGACCATACTAATTATAATTACCGTTTTGGGATGTACCAACAGCACCATATTGATGCCCCCCAGAATATACTATGCCATGGCAAAGGATAAACTGTTCTTTCCAAAGGCTGGCAATATTCACCCAAAGTATAACACCCCTGTTTACGCGTTGTGGATACAGGGTATCTGGGCATCGGTACTTGTCCTTTCGGGAAGTTTCGATCAACTTACCGATATGCTGGTTTTTGCAGCCTTCTTTTTTTATGGATCAACCACTCTGGGCGTTTTTATCATGCGAAAAAAAGAACCGACTCTGGAACGGCCTTACAAAGTCTGGGGTTATCCTGTCGTTCCTGCCTTCTTTTTGGTATTTTGTGCAGCGCTGGTTGTTATCACCTTCTTTTCGAAACCACGTGAAGCTATGATTGGCCTGATGCTGATGCTGACCGGTATTCCTTTTTATTTTTACTGGCGCAGATCAGTTTAAATTCATTTCCATAGATTTGCCATAACGTTGACGGTATTCGAGCGGCGATACTCCGGTATACTTTTTAAAGGTTGTGCGGAAAGCTTTAATATCGGAATACCCCACTGAAAACATAATGGAATAAATATTTTCGCGGGTCGATTCGAGGCTTTTCTTAGCCGCTTCAATCTTCACCCGCTGTATGTATTCGGCTACGGTATTGGAGGTTGCTTTCTTGAATCGTCGCTCAAAGTTTCTTCTCCCCAGATAGGTTAACGAAGCAAGCTCTTCCACCGTTATGCGGTTAGTGAAATTTGCCTCGATAAATTCCTGTGCTTTGATAATATGCTCATCCTCGTGATCTTTTTGCGACTTAAAAATTGTAAAGGGTGACTGGCTCACACGCCCGATATCAATCTGGAAGACCTTTGCACAGTATATGGCCATTTCCCTGCCTGCATACTTTTCGATCAGATACAATATCAGGTTCAGGTAAGAATAGGCACCTCCGCTGGAATAAATGCCCTTCTCATCGGTGATTATAGTTTCAGAAATCAGATTTACATCAGGGAACATCTGTCGGAACGCATCAGCGACTATCCAATGTGTAGCACATTTCCTGTTTTTGAGTAATCCTGTGGCTGCCAGTAAAAAAGCACCAACACAAAGACTGGCAACTTCGGCCCCGTTTTCGTATTGTTTTTTGATCCATGCTATAAGTTCGAAGTTCAGTTCGATGGCTTGTTGAAGGTCTCCGTGAGGTGCCGGAATAATGATCAGATCGGTTTTAAAACTATCCTGAATGGTTTTGTGGGCATGAATAGTGAATATCCCGTTGTTGAACGACGATTCCTTATCTATACCAATCAGTTCAACTTTGAATGCCGGATCTTTTTCCATGCTCCGCATTACTTCGTTCACCATATTAAAAACTTTGTGAGGGCCTTCAATGGAACCGACTACCGCATCGCCGGCGGGAAGGAGAATTGAAATGTGTTTCATATTTCTATAACTATTTTAGTACAATCAATATTTATATAGTTCAAAGTCGACAGACATCAGTCCACAGCCAATACAAATACAGGTCGATAGTCGATAGTCCATGGACGATAGCCAATACAAAAAAGACCAGTGTACGGTCGACGGACATCAGTCCACAGCCAATACAAATTCAGGTCGATAGTCGATAGACCATGGTCGATAGCCAATACAAAAAAGACCAGTGTATGGTTGACAGACATCAGTCCACAGCCAATACAAATTCAGGTCGATAGTCGATAGTCCATGGTCGATAGCAATACAAAAAAGACCAGTGTACGGTCGACGACGTCAGTCCACGGCCAATACTGTTTAGCCAATACTTAAAAATCTAGTTCAGATAATCTAAACAAAACCTTTGCGTACTTGTTTTTCGGATAGAATTAAAAAATGAACAGATGAAGAATCCACTTACCAGTACACACACGCTTAGCGCCGATTTGGCAGCACTTTTCCTTAGATTAATTGTTGGAGGGTTATTTATTTATCATGGTTACGGAAAACTCCTAGCCTTTAGTCAAATGTATCCCACTTTTCCCGATTTAATTGGAATTGGAGGTAAACTTTCTTATATACTGGTAATTTTTGCAGAGTTTTTCTGTGGAATTTTCGTTGCCCTGGGATTTTTAACCAGATTTTCAATTATCCCCATTTTTATTACAATGATTGTAGCTTATTTTATTGCTCACAAAACCGATACCTTTCAGGTGAAAGAACTGGCATTTGTGTTTTTAGCATTGTCGGTTGTAGTTTTTGTTTTAGGAAGCGGTAAAATTTCGCTCGACAAGATGATTTTCAAAAAATAAAAAAGAGACTGTATTATTAGTCCATAAGCGGAGGTTGAGCCTGTCGAAAACTCATTGTCACTTCGACAGGCTCAGTGACTGCCGATCCTACGTAAAAATTATTTGGGTTCCGATACCCCCTGCCATGGCATAGAAGTCGCCCACAGTAATGATATCGACCACTTCTTCAGTCAAATCTTCTTTCTTCAGCTTGAACATATCCACGGCCAGTTTGCAGGCATAAATTTCGCCCCCACCGGCAACTATCATTTCCAGAAATTCCTTTACAGGAGGAATGTCAAGTTTATCCATCTGGCTCTTCATCATGGACGACACTCCAGCCTCAACACCAGGAATCATTCCGAGTAAAGTTGGAAAAGGAAGACCTCCGGGCATTCTCATGGCAGGATTACCTACCGTAGAAGTGTGAAGTTTTTCCATCCGGTTTTTGGTTATCGCGTCCAACCCAAAGAATGTAAAGAATAGCTTTGCTTCAATTCCCTCCATTACAGCTCCATTAGCCATCACCAAAGTTGCATATACATCTTCAATGGTACCTTTGGCGCAAATAATGCACACTTTCTTTAATGGATATTCTTCTTTTTGCGTTGTCATAACTTTAATTTTTTAGGTTTTGATTTAAACACAACTTGTAGGTTTGGGAATACCAGCCAGTTTTGAAGAAATCTTCAAAGGTCCGCCGGGGAAAAGCTGATAAAGCTCTTTAATATCAGCAATTCCTGAACTTCCAACCTTGCGGATGGTAAGCTGAATGCCTGCATTATGCTGCTGACGAAGGTATTCGAGTACAGCAAAATGCTTATCGGTTAAGGTAATGTTGTATTCTTTGGCCATTTCGTAAGCCATGTCTTTTGTCCACTGTGCAGGATTTTCGAAATATCCTTCTGCGTTAACTGCTACACTTGTTCCTGCTAAAACTTTTTCTGCCATTGTATTTTTGTGTTTAATTAATGTTTATAGTATCTGCATAATTTAAAAGTATTTAAAACCTCACCCCCGACCCCTCTCCACCTGGAGAGGGGAGAAAATACCCAAACCCCATATTGGGAGCTCTTCAAAGTCCCTCTCCAAATGGAGAGGGATTTAGGGTGAGGCCTCTTTTACTCCTTCGAGAGATTTTTCAGGAAGGTGACCATAAATGCCATACCTTTTTTCATCTCAGGACTATTCATTTCCTTCATCACACGCCAGATGCTGTATTCGGGCAACTTGTCCATCTCCATACTGTTGAATACTCTCAGTGCATTGTTAATGGCCTTGAGCATATCGGGCTGGGTAAGATTCTTAACAGTATCAAGAATAGTTACCACGTTATCCGACAGATCATTAATATCCTTAGGCGAGTAATGTGTTACAACCTTATCGACCACTTTTCCGGCTTCCCTGGCAAATTCAAAGTATCCTTTCTGTTCGAATTCATGAAGCTTTTTGGTAAAGTCGATGATTATTTCGTTCACCATCGGCGTTGCATCTTTCACAAGATCCATCATACTTTCGAGCATATCGATCATCTGAATGAAAGTGGGGACATTCTTCACCAGCTTAATCATCAGTAATTTGATTTCGTCTGGATCCATCGTTACCTGACGGGTTTCCAGTTCCACAACTGCGGTGTCGTAAACATCTTTGCCAATAATGGACAGGTCGGAAACCAGGTCGTCGACCGCAGACGATTTAAGCTTTTGCTCGTGCATATAATCCAGCAACAGATCGAGCTTGCGGTTTATATCGTTTATTTGCTGTTGCAGTGCTGCAGTGTCGCTCATAGCTGTTGTTTTAGTATTTAACCATTCGTTTTCCGGCCATGCTCATTTCGGCTTCGATAGGCAATTGCTTGCCTTTTAGAAGAATATGCCAGTAAATCCAACGAAACATCAGTTTTCCGTAATGGTTGATCTTTGTATTTTTCAGAAGTCCGAACGGACCAATTCCGGGCAACGGGAAAGTTCCGGGCAGCGGTTCGGTATCGTAGTTAAAATCTATTAAAGCGCCTTTTCCGTACCCCGTTTCGATGTAACAATTGGAATGGCCATCGAAATGAGCCTTTAAAGTACGACCTTCTATAAAACTCAATATGTTCTCAGTAAGAATTTCTGCTTCGAAATGTGCAACCGATCCGGCTTTCGACGTAGGAAGTGCCGCAGCATCGCCAATCACGAACATATTGGCATATTGCTGATGCTGCAAGGTATGCTTGTTTACCGGAACAAAGTTCATATCATCACCTAATCCACTCCTCTCAACAAAGTCAGCCCCTTTGTTCATAGGAACTATGGTAAGCACATCAAATGGCACTTCCTGCTCGTCGTAAGAAACCAGCTTTTTATTTTCGTTATCAATATGTTCGATATAGAAATCGGGTATAATATTGATATTCTTTTCTTTTAAAAGTTCGCTCAGCATCTGGGTAGCCACAGGCTTGGTAAAAGCACCTGCCAACGGAGTAACCAGCGAAATCTCAACTTTATCGCGCATACCTTTCTGGGTAAAGTAGGCCTCGGCAAGGCACACAAATTCTATCGGTGCGACCGGACATTTAAATGGCATTTCGGTAATGGCCATCACAAGCTTGCCGCCTTCCCACGATTTGAAATATTCGTGTAAGGCAAGCGCACCTTCGAGGGTATAAAAGTCGAAAATCTCCTTATGCCATAGTTTATCTTTCATGCCTGGAGTTTCTTCAGGTTTGAGGTGGGCTCCGCTGGCAACAATTAGCACATCGTATTCCATTACTTTGCCATTGGTGAGAAGTACGCGGTTTTGTTCGGCTTCAACCCTATCAATCTCCTGGTAAATAACATTTACACCCACAGGGAAAAAGTCGGCTTTGGGCTTAATAACATCACTTTTGTTGTACAAACCGAAAGGGATGAATAAAAACCCGGGTTGATAGTAATGAGTTTTCTCACGGTCGATAACGGTAATACTCCATTCATCGCGGTCGAGAGCTTTCCTTAATTTGTTAGCCATGATTGTTCCGGCAGTGCCGGCACCAAGAATCAGTATCTTCTTCATAAACTATGTTTTGATGAGTAAATGCTGTTATTTTGATAACAAAAATATATAGTTTATTAGCGTTTGATTTTTAGAACCTTATGATAAATATCAAGCTGTGATAATTATCATAAGAGGTTGGAATCACAGTGAGGATATTTGCTTTTATGCTGAATATATTGTGGATTTACCCTAAAAAGAATAAATTTAAACTTTCGTCTACACCCAATTTATGAAAAACTGCAATTGCGAAGGTTGTGAACTAAAAAACCTGTTCTTTGAGAATGTAAGCTCAATGGATATTGAAAATATGTGCTCAAGGAAAGTTGAGAAATCATATAAAAAAGGTGAAACAATTATCCAGGAAGGCGACCCGATTAAAGAATTTACCTACCTTAAAAGTGGACTGGTGAAACTTTATCGCAGAGGATCATCCGATCGCGAACAGATTATATGTTTTGCACTCCCACTGGACTTTGTGAGTCTCCTGAGTATCTTTTCGGAAGAAAAATACAATTATTCGGTTACTGCCCTGCAGGACTCCGTAACCTGCAGCATGGATCTGAAAGAAGTGAAATTGCTCTCGAACCAAAACGGCAGGTTTGCAACCGGCATCATGCAAAAAATAAATAGAGCAACTGACAGGATTATTCTCGATTTTCTGGAAGTCAAACAGCGCCGTTTATTCGGACGCATCGCCTATATCCTTTTATACTTCTCCAAAGAAATATTTAAACAACAAACTTTCGAATTACCTGTTTCAAGAAAGGAAATTGCTGAATATATCGGCATGACTGTTGAAAATGTGATCCGCACCCTGTCCGATCTCCGGAAAGATGGAATTATCAAAATATACGGTCCAACCATTGAGATTGTAGATATGGAACGGCTGGAACGGATTTCGGATTTGAGTTGAGAGGGTTGCGGATTCGGGTTACGAGTTGCGAGTTACGAGTTACGAGTTAAGGGTTAAGGGTAATGCGGACTTCCATTAAAAGTGGCTATAACAGCAGTTTGGTCTGTTTTGTATTGGCTATCGACTATGGTCTATCGTCTATCGACTTGTATTAGCTGTGGACCACCGTCCGTGGTCTGTCGACTTTTCTCGTATTTACCATCGACTATCCACCATGGACTATAGACTAAATTCATACTTCAAATTTCATACATCAAAAAATGAGTGATTTCGATAAAGTAGCAGCAGATTGGGATAAAAACCAGATGCATATTGACAGATCTGAGGCGATAGCACAAAAATTATTGCCCTTTCTTAAAGGCAAAAAGAACGGATCGGCCATGGAATTTGGCGCCGGTACTGGTTTGCTGAGCTTTTTACTTAAAGACAAATTCAATAAAATTGTTTTGCTCGATTCTTCACACGAAATGGTAAATACTGCCAATGCAAAAATATCACAAAGTGGTTCCAATCATATGCAGGCCGTATTTTTTGACCTCGAAAAAAAGGATTACCCGACTGAGCCGTTCGATGTTATTTTTACTCAAATGGTGTTGCATCATGTGGAAGACATCGATCTGATATGTAAAAAATTCTACAATTTACTTCAACCTGGTGGCATTCTCGCCATTGCCGATTTGTATTCCGAAGACGGAACATTCCACAGCGAAGGTTTTACCGGTCATTATGGGTTTGAACCCGATGATATAAGGGAAAAACTCCTGTACGCCGGATTTGCTAAAGTGGTTTACGAAAACTGTTACACCATCACCAAAGAAGTTAGCGATGGGAAAATAAAGGATTTCCCGATATTTCTGCTGGTAGCGGAACGAGATTAATGGAACAATACTAATCACTCACTCTGTCAGGTTTTCAAACTCTGATGAGTTCTTATTCCAGCTCAATAAATAAATTAAGCTATTTCAATGTGTGCATTGTTATATGTACAGCAATTTCTGTTTTAAAGCCTTTGTTTTCAATCTAATTTTGTATTAATAAATTTTTAAAGTATGACACATTTAGTAGAAACCGCCTGGAAAGGAAATATGCAGTTCGATGCGCTTGTTAGCGGCCATCATGTAATTATGGATGCTTTGCCAGACGCCGGAGGCGAAGATCAGGGTGTACGTCCCAAGCAGTTAATGCTGGCGGCGCTGGCTGGCTGCACCGGAATGGATGTAATCTCTATTTTGCGCAAGATGAAAGTAGAACCTGAAAGCTTTAATATCAAGGTCGAAGCCGATGTTACTGACGAACATCCGAAGCATTATAACAAAATGCACATTATTTACGAGTTGAAAGGCAAAGACTTGCCGTTGGATAAAATTCAAAAAGCTGTGGAACTTTCTCAGGATAAATATTGTGGCGTTTCTGCTGCATACAAGAAAGCCATGCCTTTGAGCTGGGAAATTAAAATTACTGAATAACCAAATATGACAACAACCATCATCATTTTTGTTGTTTTAATGACTATTCTGATCGCTTATGCTTTGTATACATTTAAAAAATACAAAGACATGCCGCCAGTTGCCGAAAGCGATAAAATTGTCACAATTACTGATACAACCCTTGACAGAGAGTTAGGCAATAAACTTATACTGGTCGATTTTTGGGCCTCGTGGTGTGTACCATGTAAAATGATGGCACCAGTGTTAAATGAGCTTGCCCATGAAGTTGACACCAAAGCCTCCATTGCAAAAGTTAACGTTGAACAATACCAGAGTCTGGCGACCCGATTTAAAATCAGGAGCATACCAACCATGGTGTTATTCCGCAATGGAACAGAAGTTCAACGCTTTGTAGGGGTGAAATCGAAAGATTTCCTGAAAAAACAAATATTGAATTACTTAAACTAAAAATTATGGAATATTACTTCAGCACAACAATAAACGATGGATTCGAAGCAGCAATAGCAAAAACAACAGAAGCCTTAAAGACTGAAGGTTTTGGAGTTATTGCCGACATAGATATCCAGGGAAAGATGAAAGAGAAATTAGGTGTTGATTTCAAAAAATACCGGATATTGGGAGCCTGTAATCCGCCTGCGGCTTACAAAGCATTACAGGTCGAAGATAAAATCGGAACAATGCTTCCATGCAATGTTGTGGTAATCGACAAAGAGAACGGCACAACAGAAGTAGCAGCAATAAATCCGGTAGCTTCGATGATGGCCGTTGAGAATCCTAAACTGGCTCCTTTAGCCCAGGAAATTACCGATAAACTTAAAAGGGTAATAAGTCTTTTAAATTAACTGATTATCGGGAGTCCACCGCCCACAGAGGACAGCTAACAGCGAGGCATGTAAAAAAAGACATGTATTGGCTATCGACTATCGTCTATGGACTAAATGTATTAGCTGTGGTCCGTTGAAGCTATGTTGCATAATAATGTAGATCAATACAAAGTTCTTGTCCTTTTGTCATGACACAAAAGGACCAAAAAGTCTAGGCTTCTTGGAAATTTGCTAAAAATTAAAGTTCTGGCTACTGCGGGGGTAAACTCGCTATTGTATCGCATAAACGAAAAAACCACCAATTACGAAGTTCTTACTATAATGAGAGGAATTAACTATTAACCCGCTCAAACAAACCCCCTCGTGACGCCAAAACTATAATTTTCTTCACGCAATTTCCAAAAGGCCAAAAACCTTCTAATTAGCTCAAAAATGAAAATGAAGATTCCAAACAATAATCTACAACAGAGCCTCCGTTGACGGTGGTCTGTCGACTTGATGTTATGATTCTACCTAAACGCCTGCTTGAAATAAAGAAAATACTTTTAATATCAATGAAATGTTTTTAATTTCAACGCCGTAATAATTATCTTTACATACTAAATGGTATGATGATGAACGATTCGCGGGAGCACATTCTTAAAACAGCATTTTCCCTTTTTGTAACAAAAGGATATAAGGCAGTTACCATGCAAGACCTTGAAAATGCGACAAAACTGACAAAAGGAGCATTTTATCACTATTTCAAGAGCAAAGAAGAATTATTTCAGGCCGTAATTGAAAAATATTATCTGCCGGACATGCTGATTTGTCAGGCCGGAAATGTCAAATCGCTGGACGAATACATAAAGCTACACATCAGTTGTTTAAGAGAAAAAATGCTTGGAATTAAGGATATCACCGGAGGTCCTATGCCCGATCCCCATTACATATCTCTTATTCTGGAAGCAAAAAAATATTTTCCCGTTCTTAGTAATCGCATAAAAGATACATTCCGGGGACAAACCAACCAATGGGAAAAGATTATTGTAAATGCCAAAGAAAGCGGCGAAATAAAAACCAACATCGAAACCTCTGCCCTGGCCGAGATTTTCACCTCTATCGGTCTGGGAATTATTAAAAATCTCATCATGGACGATTCCCTCGAATATTCAATTTCCAAAATTATCCTGCAATACGAGCAGTTATACCGATTACTTCGATAACTGTCTTAAAATCTGATTAACAGAAAAAACCTACTTTAATATTTGTACGGGTTTGTTTAAAAAATTTGAATTACACCATACCGTTTGGTATGTTTTTTGAATATTGCTTTCATATATATCTACAAAACAAATTATTTAAAGAAGTACCCGTTAAAGAAAAAAATATTTGGTATGAAAGCAACCAAAATCTCAACTTACATATTGGCGTGTATTATGCTAATATCGTGCAGCGAAATGATAGAGTTCAGTCCCTTCGATACAGAGGTAAAAAGTTCAAATCTTAATAACTTTTATACCGAAAGTTTAAATTCATCCTATTTGGCTGCAAACGACACTCTTTCATTTGTCCTTTTAAGTGATTCTCACTACTATTACGACAAGCTCAACAAGGCCGTCAGTTCAATAAATAACCAGAAGAATATCGCTTTTGTTGCTATGGTAGGCGATTTAACCGACTCAGGGTTAACGCGCGAATATGAATATTACTGGAAAAGGATGCGAAAACTTAAATTTCCCGTTATTACAGTAATTGGTAACCACGACTGTTTATCGAATGGATATACAACCTACACACGTATGTTCGGCGAACCAAACTTTTCGTTTGTATGCGGTAATTATAAATTTATTGCCTTTAATAGCGTGGTGTGGGAAAATGGCAACAAATGTCCTGACTTTAACTGGTTAAAAAACGAAATTGAGGTTAGCGACCAGAAATGTGTAATACTGACCCATATCCCTCCATGGGGTGACCAATTCACAGACGAGATGAGCGAAAAATATTACGAAATTGCCAACCTTCCTGAGGTAATACTGAATGCCCATGGTCATGAACACCGTCATCAGGATACTTTAATTAACGGTAAACGTTATATTGTTAACGAAGCTCTTTTCGATAATGAATACTACATTATTCATATGGCAGGAGATAACGTTCGGGTTGAAATTGTTCGTTTTTAAAAATGAGAATATTTGTTTCAATGTTGATGGTGCTGCTGTTTCTACAACCAACTTTAGCGAACGATTCAACAGCTACCAGAAAAAGACTGTATTTTGCAGGTTTACATTTTGCCGGAAATACGGGCTTTTTATCTTTAAATGCAGGTACAAAATTCTTTAAAGAACGACTCTCCATGGGGGTCGGTTATGGCTATCTTCCTGAGGTTATCAACGGTACCGAGGTACATACAGTGTTTATTAAAACATCGTTTAATTTCAGAAAGGGATTGGTGTATCAAAAAGCCAGGTGGTATATCGGATTTAATACATTTTACGGAATAACAGATAATACTTTTATAAAATTACCTGCGCGATATCCGGAGAAATATTATGCACCCACAGCAATTCATGTTTCACCCTATCTGGGTTTAAGTTTGCCCTTATCGTTCTACAAACCGCTGTGGGCACAAAAAACCAGTTTTAAAATCGAATTGGGAACTGTTGACAATTACTTATGGTATCACATTATCAACCGAAAAATTAGTTTTTGGGATATTTGTAACTTATCGTACGGAGTATACTTTGATTTTTGATATTAATAATGAGAAAAGAGAACTTACTTGTCTCGCCTCAATTTCTTATTTTAGCTGAAAAAATTATGGCACAGCTCACTCCCAGCGATATTCAGTTTTTCGAATCGCCGGAACAATTCAGAATTTGGCTCGAAACCAACAGCGAAATGGCAAAAGAAGTATGGGTTGGTTTTCATAAGCGGGATACCGGAAAACCAAGTCTCACCTGGTCCGAATCGGTCGACCAGGCCCTTTGCTTTGGGTGGATTGACGGGATTCGCAAATCGCTCGGAGAAACCAGTTACGTTATACGTTTCACACCACGTAATCCTAAAAGTGTTTGGAGCACTGTCAACATAAAAAAAGTAGAGGAACTGAAAAAACAAGGACTGATGAAACCCGCAGGGATAAAATTATACGAAGCCCGTTCACTGGAAAGGTCCGAAATATATTCTTTCGAGCAGGGAATTATTACTTTACCCGAACCATACCTAGGCACTTTCAAGGAAAATAAAACTGCCTGGAAAAATTTTGAAGCCATGCCTCCCTCCTACCGCAAACCTGCCATCTGGTGGGTTTTGAGTGCCAAACAGGAAATAACCCGGTTAAAAAGATTACAAACATTAATTCAGGACTCCGAGAACAATCTGAGAATTGGCCCAATGAGACGATAATAGCTATTTATTGGGATTGAACAGCATTGTACCTGCACCTAAATTTGCAGGTAAATAAACTTTAGAAATAGGCGCATAATGAAGAAAAAGTTTTGTCCACAGTCCTCAGACGACAGTCAACAGCCAGTTTGTTAACTGTAAAAAGTAAGGGCGATTTGTCAAAGCTGCATTGGCTGTGGACTGCTGACTGATGTCTGTCGACTATACTTTAGATTTATTAGCTAAAAGTCTGTTTCATTAAAACTTTAATCCTATGTTTGTAGCCATCAATTATATTTCGTGTATAGAAGAATACCGTGAGCGATTCGAAACCCTGTTTGACACCCGTGCCAAAGCAATCGACACAATGCCCGGCTTCAGGAATATGCAGGTTTTGAAACCCATCAACGGTATTGGTGAATACCTTATTGTAAGTCATTGGGACAATGAAGATAATTTCCATAAGTGGACAACATCTTCGGAGTTTATCGAAGGACACCGCAGAGGATTTGCCGACATTTCCAAAGCAAAACAGGAAGGCCGGGAAGTTCCGCTTAAAAGCATTTTCAAAACCTACAGCGTAATTGCTGAGTAATTAGGGAGAAATCAACTGGACGCAAAGAACGCAGAGGAGACGCGAAGGACGCAAAGTAAAATGGTTGCCGAACCTAAAAAATTTGAATTTGGAATACTTTCCCACTTTGATGATATTTGAGCTTTCAAATTATCACCATGCGAAGAAAGGACAAAGAAATTACGGAAAAAACGATCATAGATTCCATTCTGAACGAATCGGAAATCTGTCGTTTAGGACTGGTCGAAAACGGAGAAGCCTATATTGTTCCGGTTAACTTTGCTCACAGCAACGGAGCTTTGTATATACATTCGGCCGTGCAGGGCAGGAAAATAGAAGTTTTAAAACGTAACAATAAAGTTGCTTTTGAAATGGAAGCGCATGCCAGTATCAAAACCGGATCAAAACCGTGTGACTGGACAGCCCGTTACCGCTCTGCCATGGGGAAAGGAATCATTGAAATAGAAACCGACTTAGCGCAGAAAAAACTTGGCCTGGACCTTATTATGAAAAAATATGGCTGGGGAAGTGAGGAACTTATTTATGATGCTCCACTGTTATCCAGAGTTTGTATTCTCAAAGTCATTATCGAAAGTGTGTCGGCAAAACAATCCGGTGATTGGTAAAAACCAAAATTATCTTCCATCATTTTCCCCGTATAACTGTTCTATATAAAAAAAGAAACAAGATGGAGAAAATATCAATTCCGGGCTCCAGCGTTAAAGTCTGGACTCCTTTTCCGATTTCTTAAATGTTATTAGTACATTTGCAACTTTATTTCAGATATGCAGGCAGGCAGTTGGTATTCTTCTAAAATCAGGCCATTCTTTCGGAAAATTGGTGATAAAAAACGCATGTTTTGGTCATGGATTCAGCGCAAGCCAAAATACATGCGATTACTTATATATTCAGGGTTACTTTTTGGCATTTTTCTATTGTATGCTTTGGCGGTAGATGTTAACTTCCTCTGGCTTTTCGGGAAATCCCCCAAAATTCGCGACCTGAACGATCCTAAATATGATATCACCTCCGAGCTATATTCCTCCGATGGAAAACTTTTAGGCAAATATTTCGACGAAAACCGTAAACCGGTTACCTACGAAGAGATCTCTCCCCTATTGATTAAAACCCTTATTGCCACTGAAGATATCCGCTTTTATAAGCATCACGGAATCGATATGCGTTCATCTGTTTCGGTAGCCTGGTATGTTATACGTGGAAAAAGGCGTGGAGCATCAACCATCACCCAGCAGCTTGTAAAAAATCTCTTTAAAACACGTACTAATTATTCCCGTGGATTGTTGGGACATATTCCCCTGATTCGCACCCTGATATACAAAACAAAAGAGTGGAACAACGCTCTTAAAATTGAGCTTTTCTATACAAAAGAAGAAATTCTGACCATGTACCTTAACACGGTCGACTTTGGCAGCAATGCTTTTGGAATTCATACCGCATCCCGGGTCTATTTCAATACCACTCCTGATAAGCTCGATCAGCTTCAGTGTGCAATCCTGGTCGGCATGTTAAAAGCTCCCACCTTTTACAGCCCGGTGCTGAATCCGAAAAATTCGTTAAAACGCCGGAATGTTGTGCTTTCACAATTAACAAAGTATGGTTGGCTTTCGCCGGATGACTATAAGACCCTTTCGAAAGAACCGTTAAAACTAAATTATACCCCCGAGAGCGGAAAGGAAGGACGCGCCAATTACTTTCAGGATGCAGTTTCGAGGTATTTGCAAGACTGGCTGAAGGAAAACGACTACGATTTATATCGCGACGGATTGAGAATTTATACCACCATCGACTCGCGTATGCAGGAGTATGCACGCCAGGCCGTGAACGAACAGATGAAACAAACACAGAAAAGTTTCGACAACCTATACAGGGATAAAGATCCGTGGATTGACGAGAAAGGCAACGTGATTGAAGGTTTTATCGACGACATTGTTCAGCAGGAACCATATTATAAAAAACTGAAAACACGCTTTGGTGAGAATAAAGACACCATCGATTTTTATCTGAATCAGAAACGCCGCATGAAGGTATTTACCTGGAACGGTAACAAGGATACAACCTTTAGCTTTATCGATTCCATTAAGCATTACAAGCGTTTTCTGCATGCAGCCTTTATATCTATGGATCCAACAACGGGTTTTGTGAAAACATGGGTGGGCGACATCAATTACGATTACTTCAAGTTCGACCATGTAAAGCAGGCCAAACGTCAACCGGGATCTACATTTAAGATGTTTGTCTACACTACGGCGATCGACAACGGGTATAGTCCGTGCGACAAACTTTACGACAGCCCTGTTGTGATCAAGTATGTTGAGGACGGTAAGGATATGGAATGGGCCCCGCACAATGTGGTGGGCTTTTTCTCGGGCGAACCGGTAACCCTGAAATACGGACTGGCACGCTCCATCAATTCCATTGCTGTTCAGCTTACAAAAGAAATAGGCTGGAAAAAGGTGATCGAATATGCCCATAAGATGGGGATTGAATCGGAATTGAGCGATGTACCTTCGGTATCCATTGGCTCAAGCGATGTATCCCTGTACGAACTTGTAAGAGCCTATTGTCCGGTTGTTAACGGTGGCAGCAAGGTGCAACCCATTCTGGTAACCAGGATAGAAGATAAAGACGGGAACATTCTCAAGGAATACAAACCGGAGTTAACAAGAGTAATCAGCGAAGAAACCGCTTTCCTGATGAGCCAGATGCTGAAAGGCAGTCTCTCGGAACCACGCGGAACTACGCAGGCGCTTTTCGCTTACGACCTTTTCCGCTCACGGATTGAGTTTGGAGGTAAAACAGGAACATCGCAAAACCTGTCCGATGGCTGGTTTGTTGGCGTAACGCCAAAATTAATTGGCGGGGCCTGGGTTGGCGGCGAATACCGTAGTATCCATTTCCGTTCGAACAGTCAGGGCGAGGGATCAAAAACTGCTCTCCCCATTTTTGGCCGATTTATGGAGAAAGTATTGAAAGATCCTAAATACGACAACTTAAAAGTGGCATTCTCAAAACCCAAAACCAGGATTACCAAAGAATATTCGTGCCACACCACCTTGCGAGATACAAGCAGTATCCAACGCGACTCCACGGATATGGACATGCAATACCTCGATGCCATTACCCCTACGGTCACAACGGTAACACCCTGACAGAGCCGACCGACTGGTCCGACACACGACCCTTTAAAATAATTAAACATGTCGAACGTGACACTTGTTATAATTTAATTGAAGTAGGCGTTTAGTTTATAAGCTTAACAGCAAGTCGACAGACCATAGCAAATACAGGCTGGACAGAAACACCAGACCTTTTATATTTTGCCAGGTTGTTGGCTGTCGTCTGACGACTGTGGACAAACTATCCTTAAAAGCCTAACTCAATAATTTAAATAATGTTCACATTTAAATTAAACATATACCTGCCATGGAGGAATCAACAATTATGGATTTTATTAGTCGGGGAAGAACTGATTTTATTATTGAGCTAATGAAAAAGCCTAACTGGAAAGATTTGCTTCACAAAGGCCAGATAAAACCTCTTCAATGGCTCGTTTATTATAACGATGTCACCGGCCTGAGGGGCGTAATCGAAAACGGTGGTACTTTAGAAAGTATCGATATAAACGACGAATTAGGAAATGCTGCCTTTTTTGGCCATTGGAAGATTTGCGATTTTCTGATCCAACGGGGAGCCGATGTCAATCACAGAACCGACAAGACCCATGAAACACCCCTCCATAACGCATTGACCAAAGCCGGACGTCCTTATTATTTTTATGTAGTTAAGCTATTGGTGGAGAAAGGAGCCAATGTCAATTCGAAAACCATTCCCGGAATGGCTACAGGTGCTTTTATGCGCGACGTAAGAACCAAGGAAGAAACGCCCCTCCACAGAGCAGCCGCCTATGCCGATGAGCGTACCATCAGGTTTCTAATTGAAAACGGAGCCGACAAGGAAGTCCGGGATGCTTATGGAAATTCTCCTTTAAGCTGGGCAAGCGAACACCTCAGGCCCGGAAATATCCTTGCATTGTTAGCCTTTGGCGAACATTCGGTGGCCGAAGGCCATAAAATCAAAAACACAAGCGATCATGGTCAGGGCTGGGGAAATGCAATGGACTGGAACTTACTGGGCGATTATTTGCCCGGATAAAAGTCACCCAACAATGCCATAACGTCCGCCCGCAACACCCAAATGACATTTAACAGTGCCCAAATAGAATCTAACAATGCCACAATGACATGTTGCAACACCCAAATCACATCTAACAACGCCATGATGACATGTGGAGACACCAAAATCGAATCAAACACGACCAAAATCAATAACGACAAAGGCAAAATTAAATATGACAAGAACCGGAAGCATTTAGCGATTACCGGAATTACTCTGAAAACAAGTAATTTGTAAACAACATGCCCCAAATATCCCATTAACAAGTTTATGAAACTGCCATGGGCATTGCAATTGAAAAATTCTTTGCCCCGACTCCTATTTTTCTTGTCTGAATATTTGAAATTTTAGAATTAAACCTTACTTTTAGTGGCAGAATCTCCCTGGCATTCTGGATGATAGTTTGGATGCGTTAAATAAAGTGGGCGGAAAGAAGTAGTTGGATTTAGATAAGTATGCCGGAGAACCAATGAAACAGGCTATCTTTTAAATTTTTATAACCATGAACAAACGTGAATCCAACAAAGTGAACTCCTTCAGGGCAACTGAAGAAGTAATGAACCAGAACCAGACCATCTGGTCGAAATCAGGTAAAATTGCAGCACTCTTTGCACTTATTGTCGAAAAGTTAAAACTCATTGGTATTTACGACACAAAGAAGACCCGTAAGCAACCCTCATCGGCGCTCAAAAAAGGGCAGAAAAAAACGCTGATATCTCAGGCTGTAAAAATCTCCAAATCAGCCATTGATTATGCAGCAGGTATAAACGATGTTATCTTAGAATTTAAGGTAAAAGTAACAAAAAGCCAGCTCGATAGCCAGAAGGACAACTCCTTGATTAGCCTCACACAAATGCTTTACGAAACCATTTTGCCTTTTGCCGACAAGCTCACCCACCTGGCCGAAACTGACGTTACCGATTTCAAGGCCAGTATTGATGCTTATAAAGCCACAATGCCAAAACCACAGGCCGAGATGGACCAGTCGAAAACCGCCACAGAGAACCTCTCGACATTGGTTACCGAAATAAACGAAATGTACACCACCCTCGACAAGCATATTGGCCCATTTGAGTACACCGAACCCGACTTCTATAACAATTACAGGAATTCGCGCGTTACCAAGGACCTTAAAAAAGTAAGTAAAGCTACGGTTGCCAGAAAAAAAGCCGCCAAAGAAAAAAAAGCTGCATAAGTGAAAATCGGTTGGTTATGAACCGGTGGCCCATTGGAGAGAGGCTGCCGGTTTTTTTTGCTGAACAGGGATACAAATTATTGCAAACTTCTCAGTTCAGAAATATCAGAAAAGTTCTTCTAGGTTGATTGGAATGCTGCTCCGAACTCCGGCACGTTTCATTCCGCCACCGTTAGGCAAAATTTACTCATCTTGGTTCAATGTTAATTTAAATATACTAGTGTCAAATTTTGATATTACTTTCTATAAAACAAAACACTTATAAATAAATAAAATGGAAAATAAAGAATTTGTTATAGAGTTGAATACTCATGAAAGCTCTGATGCTAAAGAATTAATTGACTTAGTGAGGTCATATAATTTAAAAGGTCTTAAAATAGAAGGCAATGTAGATAAGCCCCCAATTGGAGAAATGGCTGGGCCTGAATTAACAAATATTTTGTTAGTTATTTTGAATGCAACTGCGATTTCTGTATCACTAAGAGGATTATTTGATATAATAAAAACTTATTTAATTACAAAAAGCAATAAAGAAGTTAAATTAAAATATAAAGAATATGAAATCGAACTTAAGAATTTCGACAAAAAGGAATTAGATGAATTCATTAAATCACTTCAAGACTAAAAAGCAATGGCACATTTATCCTTCGCAAAAGATAAAACAAAGGTTATATTAATTGGAACAAAAGAATATGAAAATTTCAATCCAATTTATCCATCTGATAATAATTTAAATGACTTAGCTCAAGTTTTTGCTGATAAAAATATAGTTGGAATAGAACCATCTAATATTCAAATCATAACAACAACATCTAAAGATACTCTTGAAAGAATTTCAAGTACATGCAAATCCGACTTAAATCTTGATACAATAATAATCTATTATGTTGGGCATGGCATAAAACATCCCGAATCCAAAGTTTACTATTTTACTACAAAAGAAACAAATGAAGATCGCTTAGAAAAAACTGCCATTTCATATAAAGAAATAAGAAGGATCTTTGATGAATCAAGCCATATTCAAAAAAAAGTTTTGCTAATTGATTCATGCTATAGCGGAATTTTAGCATTAAATGAGGAAAAAGATGAATTATTAGATATTGAAAATGCGAAAGGAACATACATAATTGCCTCCTGCAGTGCTAATGACCGCTCATTTTTTAAACAAGAAAATAAATACACGAATTTCACAAAGGAGCTAATATCCATCTTAACAAATGGTATAAATAATAACAATAATACAATCACATTAAACGAGATATTCCATACCATAGTAAGTAATTTAGAAAATAATATTCCAATACAGAAACCAACAAAAAAAGTAATAGACTTAGATGATTTAGTATTTGCAAAAAATAATTATTATTTAAATCAGAAATATAAAAAACCAGACTTCCGTTTTTATGAAAAAGATATAATTGATTATTATTTAAACAAAATGAAAAATAGAAGTTTCATTTCTGAATCAGTTTTACCATCATATTGGCCTAAAATAGAGCATTGGAAAGGAGATAAAAAAAATGCAATCAAAGAAGATGTAATAGGAAAGTATCGTAGTGATAATGCAGAAGTTCTAGTTGCCGCTCTTTCAGATTATCATTGTACGGATACTTGTCTGCTCAAGGAAAAACTTTCGCTTCCGGAAGCAGGCCCTAGAGAGTATCTATATTACCCTCAAAATTCAAGATTAATGTTGAATATTGGCATAGTTGTTTCTGGAGGAATTGCGCCTGGTATTAACTCAGTATTGGATGGAATTGTTCAAAGGCATAAATTATATAGTGTTGAACATAAATATGACATTGAAATTATTGGATATAATGATGGTTTTTATTCTTTTTTTAATAAAAACAAAAGGGTAATTTATAAAAAAATAAATAATCAAATAACGGCAAACGAAGATACATCCGAATTTGCTAATGAAGGAGGTTCCTTTCTGAAAACATCTAGATATGAAGAAATAACTGGTAATGATAAAGAATTAATGGATGATCTTGTTGATAAAATCTATACAGAAGATCTTGATATTTTATATGTAATTGGAGGAGATGGAAGCATGCGAGCGGCAAATGCAATCTGGGAACATGCTCAATTAAAGATATTTACTAAAAAATATAAGTACAGATTATCTGTAATTGGTGTTCCTAAAACAATGGACAATGACATTCTATGGATATGGCAGACATTTGGTTTTTTGTCAGCTGTTGAAAAGGCAAGAGAGGTGATTGAACAAATTTCAGTTGAAATTAAATCAAATCCCAGAATTGGCATTATTCAATTATTTGGTTCAGATTCTGGATTTGTAGTTAGTCACGCTGTATTAGCTAGTAAATCTGGAGTTTGCGATTTAGCCTTAATTCCAGAGTCTAAATATAAATTAAGTGATATTGGTGATTTTTTAATTGAAAAGTTTATTAATAAAAGACACGAATCATTAATTCCCAAAGCTTTAATTGTAATGGCAGAAACAGCAATTCCTACAGATGCATCTGACTTTGTTAAATTTGCACAATTAAGTGACGATGAAGAACAAGCACTCTCAACATATTTAGCATCGGAGGGTTTTTCACATCAGATTCATGAAAGAAATGATTACCTAAGAAGTGCGGGTTTGAAGATTGTCAAGGCTGGTTTAAAGGAGTACTTTAAGAGTAAGAAAAATATAAACAATGAAAAATTAATAGCTTGGGATCGAATAAGATTCTTTACAAATGAACCAAGACATGTTTTAAGGGCGATAAGGCCAAGTTGTTCTGATGTCATTTTTGCTCAACGTTTAGGAACATTAGCTGTTGATAATGCTTTAGCGGGTTATACAAATTTCATGATTAGTCAATGGTTGACGGAATATGTTTTAGTACCTTTGCCTTTAGTAATACTTGGTAAAAAAAGAATACCAACAACAGGGGTATTTTGGAAATCAGTACTATCAAAAACTGGCCAATTTCGTTTGACAAATGAATAATTATTTGCCTAACACAACGCTATAAAATTATTCATAGCGCGCTATTCGTTGTGCACCATAGAAAACAATCATGTTTAATTTAAGGAAAGCGAACAAAGAAGATGAATCTAAAATTATGAATTTAGTAAAATCAGTTCTGTCTGATTATGGATTAAAAACGAATCCTCAAGAGACAGACAAGGATTTATCTGATTTAGACGATTATTATTTTAATAAAAATGGTTGGTTTGCCGTAATAGAAAAAGATAATGAAATTATAGGCTCATATGGAATCTTTAAAATAGACATAAAGACTTGTGAATTGAGAAAAATGTATTTATTGAATAATTATCAAGGACAAGGGCTCGGCAAATTAATGATGGAAGATGCTTTTAAAAAGGCGAAAGAATTGGGATATTCAGGGATTGTTCTAGAAACAAACAAATTGTTAGACAAAGCTATAACTATGTACGGTAAATATGGTTTTGTTCAATATAAACCATCTCATTTATCTGATAGATGTGACTTTGCAATGAGAAAAGAATTATAAACTACGGTGCATAACACATAGCCTCCAAAAAAAGCGTAACTTGCATACGCTTTACATTGGAGGCTATGTTGAACCAAACGTTCACCGGATTACCTCCATTTTAAATATTTATTTTGCAGCAACTTGCTTAGTAGTTCCAATGGCTTTCTTTCAGTTAATCAAACGCCGTTTGGACCGAATGAAAAGGTTGTAGAATTTTAACCTGAATTTTCGTACTTTGTTGTGTGGAATTAATCCGCCTTTAGAGAGCTTGAGCCGTATGAGGTGAAAATCTCACGTACGGTTCTTAGGGGACAAGGGCGGAGCAATCCGCCTGAGTTACCTGACGAAACACATGCGATACATTATTACCATATTACTTTCGATCTTTCACCTGAGTGCTTACTCAATTGATAACATCGACTCTTCAAGATACAATTATGCAAAAAATGCTTCTGATAACCTAAATCTTGAAGAATTAGTGAATTATCTTAAAAAGGGTGTTAAAGATGATTCTAAAATAATTGAGACATTTTTCTACTGGATAAGCCTTAATATTGAGTTTAGCTTGGAACTCAAAAATAAAGCTGAATTGACAAGTGATGATGTTTTGGCGAATACTGTTTTTGTTACGAGGAAAACAATTTGTGCTGGTTATTCAAATTTACTTTCAGAAATGTGTAAATATGCAAAGATAGAATGTGTGATAATAAAAGGAACTGCTCAAGGCTATATTGAAAATTTAGTTGATTCTACAAATCACACTTGGAATGCAGTCAGAATTGGAAAAGAATGGCGATTGATTGATGTGACCTGGGGTAGTGGTGGATATGGGATGGCCTCAGCCAATTATGACAAAAAAATGGATTTAAGATATTTATTTGCCGAACCTGATTTTTTGATAATTGACCATTTCCCAGAAGATAAGAACTGGCAATTATTAAAAATACCCATAACATTAAGACAATTTCAGAGTAAGATTTGGGATGAAAAGAGATTTAGAAAATTTAATAACTTGCTTGACGATGAAGAATATAATAATCATAAACAGATAATGAAAAATAACGGATGGGAATAAAAATTCAACCAACAATGAGTTATTGAATAAAGACAACATCAATATAATAAATTAGTATCTTATGACAGGATTTAAAATTACCACGGCAGATAATAAAGAAATAAAATTTGAATTTTATCTTGACACAGCACCTTTGACATCAAAAGCATTTATTGACATTTTGCCATTTAAAAGGACTTTTTTCCACGCAAGGGTTTCTGGGCAAGAGATTTGGATAGACAATGTCCCTCCGCTGGACATTATTCAAGAAAATGCATCTGTATTTACGGAACCAGGAGAAGTTGTATTTGGACCGACAAAACCTGTTCGGACCAAAACGGCAAACTGTTTTGGTATATATTATGGTGAAGGTAAAGGACTAGACGCTTGTAACATTTTCGCAAAAGTTATAGACAATGATAAGCAGAAGTTAGTTGACTTGGGTAATCAGATATGGAAAAATGGGTCCCAAGAACTGACAATTTCATTAGCTGAGTTTTCTAAATAGCAGTGTTATTATCATCAATTTTGTCCCAAAATTTTCAAAACCCAAAAAGAAAACAAAAATGATTACAGAAATTAGAATATACAAACTGAGAGAAAACACAGCAGAAGGTTTTTATAAAGTATTTACAGAACAATCATTACCAATGATGAAACGTTGGGATGTGATTGTTTTAGATTATGGCTTTTCATTAATTGACAAAGACAGTTTTTACTTAATTCGTAATTATGAAAGTGTTGAACAACGAAAAGAAAGTCAAGATGCTTTTTATGGAAGCGATGAGTGGATAAATGGACCTGAAAAGCAAATTATGGATTGTATAGACACATATAATACATCAGTAGTTGACAGCGATAAATTGAAAATAAACAAAGTTGACTTAAAATAGCAAATAACAACGAAACGCTATCAAGTTAAAAACATAATGACACAACAAATAATAATCATATGAGAATCGCTTTATTTTTAATGATTTTAGCCGGACTAATTTCTTGTAAAAACAATAGAAACGACTCCAAAACCTCAGATAAAAGTAGTTTGATAGAATTAAAAAGTGATGATTCATCAAACCCTATAAAAGATTATTTTGTTAAGTCAATAGGAACATCAAATGATTTCTATGAGGTAACAAAAAACTGTGCTCTTCTATTACAACAGCCTGATGAAATGAACGATTCTTTATCAAATGTCGAGGGATTTAATGAATTATCGGATGATGAGAATTCAGCTTCAATGAATGCTTATGAATTACTTCAAGAAGCATCTATACAGGCTTACGAAACTCCCAAGAGATTTATCAGGTACATAAGTAATGGAGATACACTGATTATTGATACTCAAAAGAAAAATGATAAATTGTTTGGTTATTATATTTTCTTTAATGACAAGAAAAGTCCGTTACTGTTGGATTGTGGATTGATTGATAAACTAGTAATTAATGAATATTTTAAAAAATAAGAGGCTGCGTAATCAGTCTATAACCGGAGGTTGAGCCTGTCGAAACCTCTTCTTTCTAACTCCCAATCTATTTGGACAACAGATAAATTCTGTTCAGACTTTTGATGATTTAAAGCAACTTCGTTTGAAAGTGATAAAGGATAGTTTCATTGGGAAATAATTTTACTTTGATTTTACCAAAGTTGACGGTAAAAACTATAAAATATTGACATGAGTCATTTTTTATTCCTTGTGATAAAACGGATACTGGAGATTTTTATTCGTTTTTGAATGATGAATAAATAAAACCTGGGCATAATAAATAGGGCTTCATGTAGTCTGTACGACCCAGCATGAAGCCCCGGTTGAACGAAATCCATTTCCTTCATTAAAAGTTTATTTGTATTTTTAATCTTTTCCCATCTTACAACGTTGGTAGCAAGTGTAACATACTACATCATAAGAAACAAGACAATGAAAAATATAATATTTGAATTTATATCAAAATACATTTCTCTGACAGAAGATGAGAGGAACGCTATACTTTCGTCAGATATTTTCCGTTCTGTTAAGAAAGGAACTACTTTACTCCAAGAAGGACAAACATCGAAAGATAGCTACTTTGTTTTAAAAGGCTGTATTCGGACATATTATGTTTTAGATGGTGAAGAAAAAACTACTGCTTTCTACACAGAAATGGAAGTTTTGACACCCCCTTGTGTAATAAGCAAAACTCCGTCAGAATATTATATAAGTTGTATAGAAGACACTATACTTACAGTTTCAAATTATGATATGGAAGTAGAAATAAACAGTAAATTTCCAAAGTTTGAAATTATGTGCAGACTATTGTCGGAAGAATTGTTAGCTAAACAACGAATAGACTTTGACGAGTTTAAGACTTCTTCGCCAGAACAACGATACTTGAACTTATTACAAAAAAGACCGGACCTTATTCAGCGTGTTCCACAACACCAGTTGGCGAGCTATTTGGGAATCAAACCTCAATCATTAAGCAGACTAAGGTCAAGAATTCTTGAAAAAAAGAGCTAAAACGTATTTCTTAACTTAAGTGAACGATTTCAAGTCTATTGCCAATCTACTTTTGCAGTATCGTTTCACATAAAAAGGGAAAGAGATGCAAAAGAAAATTTTACTCATTGGTTTTGTTTTAATGATGACAAGTACGCTCCCACTTAAAGCGCAATATGCTAAAACAGACAGCACTTACAAACGGTGGTTCATTGGTAGCACTATTTTTTTATTGGATAATTTGGCTCCCACAAATCCCCCCGACTTTGTTCAACTCAATATAGGCTATCGTATTACAGGAAAAGATGTAATTACATTAGAACCAAAAACCTGGAAATATGCCTGGCCGAATGGTATTCACCCATTTTTTAACAAATCATACGGAAAACCGGAAGAAGAATTTCCGGGATATATTCGTGAGTATGGTTTATCAGTGGCTTACCAGCGATTTTTGTTGAAAGGTTTATATGCCGAACTCAATGTAATGCCTACTCTGCAAAATTTTGTAAACGAAACAGGCAATAAAATTGATAATGGTTTTCAGATTTTCAACACATACCGCGTTGGTTATCACATCAAACTTTTTAAGGACAGATTTTTTATTCAACCATCAATTGCAATTACCCACCGTGCTTATCACACAAAAATGCCCGATGGATTTAAACATTTAGACGATAAATGGTCTAAATTCATCTTCGGAGAACCAGGATTTCATTTTGGGTTTAATTTTTAGTTGATGATTTATGAATACACAAAATGCACCCGGAAAACATCAAAGGCAGTTTGAAGCTGAAGCTTGCTAGGCTGTGGGCGGGCTTTTATGTTCCTACCAACAGACTGAAAGAAAACGGATTGGAAGGTTGAAGAGGCAAACTAAAATGCCGTTTACTTACCGTCATACCTGACACGATACCCAAATTCATTAAAAAAGGAATCAGATAATTGATTATATTTGTGTTATGAGAAATTCGAATAAAATAATAAACGAGATAGTTAGGATGGCAAATTCAAAATATCCTGACTCAGAGATTTATTTGTATGGTTCGAAAGCCCGTGGTAATTCAAAAAAATTTTCTGATTGGGATTTATTGATTTTACTTAATCGACAAAATATTCCCTTTGAACTTGAGACGAAGGTGATGGATGACTTTTATGATGTTGAATTAGAAACCGGGGCTGTAATATCGCCTTTAATTTATTCTAAATCTGATTGGAACGAGAGGCATTCAATGACTCCGTTATTTGAAAATATAAAAAAGGAAGGTATCAGAATAAAATGACAGGATCAAAGGATGATTTGATAACTTATAGATTGTCAAGGTCAAAAGATACCTATGAAGAAGATTGCATATTTATTGAACCTTCAAATCTGAAAATGAAAATTCCTAATGATTTTTTTAGAGAGAACCATTTTAGCTATGGTTTAAGACTTACAGGACAATTTTATTTGGACCTAGGTGTTCCTAAGCATTATGATAGAAAAACACCTGAAAAACTTGAAAAAGCAAAAGTATTTAGATATGATAAATTCGAATTTGTAAAAGTGACAAGAACAAAATAAAAAAAGCACCTATGGTCCATATGAAAAAAATCTTTACAATCCTTGTTTTCATGCTTTTCTGTGGGGGGCTGTTTGCTCAGGATTGCAGTATCTTCTACCGGAACTATGAGTCAAAGCTGTTAGAAAACCAATCTATCTTCAGGGCGGCAAGCGATGCGCCTGAAATATCCGAGTATTCAAGGTTCACAATAAATTTGATATCGTCTTCAAAGCTGGAGGCATGCCCGGTTAAAGTTTACTCCGCGTTTGTAATAGAACCTGATAGCTCGCTTTCCAATATTTTTGTTTGCGCCCGGATGATGTGTATGGATAATAGCTGTGATGAAGAGCAGGCGAAAACTAACTTTGAAAAGAATTTAAGAACCGCTTTTGCTAAAAGTAAACTGCCTCCTGTAAAACATCAGGGCAAATTGGTAAGGTTTTTTGTTTTCATCCCTGCTCATTTCGATTGTCAGGAATAATCAGCTTATGAAAAAAATATTGTTTATTGTGATTGTATCAATATTCCCATTGACCAATCATTATGGTCAATCCAGAATTATTGAAGGAACCTGGACAAACAGGGGCATTAGTTTGTTACCTACTGTAATAAATATTTATCCCGATTCCTCGTTTGGATATTGGGGAGCTATAAACTTTGGTGGGGCTTTCGAGACAAAAGGATCATATTCAATAAAAAACGATTCCATATTTTTTAAGTACCCCAACATTATAAGCCCCCAAATTACAGACATTGAATCAGGATATGACCCTAAAAGTAAATCGGTACAAATATCATTTGATGTCAATTTTTCGGGCAATCACATCCGTACTTTCGCCATGTTGGCTTACCTGAACAGTAAATATACCGACAGGTACAAACCCATTGGGGCATTATCCACAAATGGCACATTGTATACTGAAAAATTTAATATTGACGATACGCTTTATATTCATTTTAACCTGCATACTATCATCATGTGCAAACTGGATGTAACTAATCAAAATAAATATATCATAAGGATTTTGTTACCCTATTGTGAAACCATTTACTATCTGACATCGGCGTTCGGAGTCTTTAAGGACGATCTGATGTATGTCGATTATAATGACACTCCCATCCTCTATTATAACACTACCGTTTACAACACCCAAAGGAAAAGGAAGAAGGTTACAGAACGGATAAATTCCACGTCCTCCAGGAGATAATTCCTAATGTGCTCCTACTCCCAGGTGCGTCCTTACTTTCTCGTCGTCGTATTTAAGGGCTGCTGCAGGTTCGCTACTAAGCTTTGAACCCACATAACCCGCAATAAAAGCCGCAGGCAACGATACCAGTGCAGGGTTCTTCAGCGGGAAAACAGCACTGCTGTTATGAAAGAGGTCCACCCAAACCGTGGGACTGAGAATAATCAACACCAACGATAAAACAGAACCTGTTACAATACTCCAGACAGCACCCCGGGTTGTAAAATTGCGCCAGGTGATGGAAAGCAATAACGAGGGGAAGTTGGCACTTGCAGCAATGGCAAAAGCGAGACCTACCATAAAAGCTACATTCTGGCCTTTAAATAGTAACCCCAGGATAATGGCCACAATCCCCAATGTAATGGTAGCCCTTTTGGCAACTTTCACCTCGCTACGTTCGTCGGGAACTCCCTTTTTAATTACATTGATATATAAATCGTGCGATATAGATGATGCTCCTGAAAGCGTTAGTCCGGCTACCACCGCCAGAATTGTTGCAAAAGCAACCGCCGCAATAAAACCCATAAAACCGGGGCCACCAATAGCATCCGAAAGCAGGATAGCAGCCATATTCCCTCCTTTATCACCTCCGGCAGTAATGGCTTCGTGACCTACCAGCAGCATGGCCCCAAACCCGATAAAGAAGGTGAGGATATAAAAATACCCTATGAGTCCTGTTGCTACAAACACCGATTTGCGAGCTTGTTTGGCATCGGGAACGGAATAAAAACGCATCAGGATATGGGGCAAACCGGCAGTTCCGAGCATTAAAGCCAAACCTAATGAAATTGCATCCCATGGATTGGAGATATAACTTCCCGGTGAAATCACGCTGATATCGAACTTTTCAACTGCAGCCTGGCACAAGGTAATGGGATTGTAGCCAAAATGAGAGAGAGTAAGCACAACCATTATGGTAGCCCCGCCAATGAGCAGTATCGCTTTAACAATCTGCACCCAGGTGGTGGCCAGCATTCCCCCAAAGAGCACATAAGCAGTCATAACTGCTCCAACAATAATTACGGAATTTGTATACGAAATTCCGAACAGTTTATTAATGAGACTTCCACCTCCCACCATCTGGGCAATCAGGTAAAAGGCAATGGTCATAAGCGAACCTGTAGCCGAAGCTATTCTTACAGGCCGTTGTTTCAGGCGAAAAGCCACCACATCAGAAAATGTATATTTTCCGAGGTTTCGCAAAGGTTCGGCTATAAGGAACATAATCAAAGGCCAGCCCACCAGAAAACCGATGGAATATATCAAACCATCAAAACCTTTGAGCGAAACCATACCGGCAATGCCCAAAAATGAAGCGGCGCTCATATAATCGCCCGCCAGTGCCAACCCGTTCTGGAAACCTGTAATGTTCCGGTTGGCAGCATAGAACGCTGTGGTTGTTTTGGTTTTTTTTGCAGCCCAATAGGTAATGTAGAGTGTTAGGATGACAATGAGAAAAAACATGAGTATGGCGAATGCATTAACTTCCCTGGCTGGAGCCTGTAATAGTATGGATACGATTTTCATAGCAACTTCTTTTTAAGATCATCTACTTGTTTGTCGTAATGTTTGTTTGCCCACCAGGTGTAAACCCCTGTGAGCAGCCAGGCAACAATGAGGATTCCAATGCCAATTGGGAGTCCGATGGTCAGGTTTTTTCCTATTGGCTTTGCTAAAAAGGACTTATCGAAAGCGATGAGCAGGATAAACCCAAAATAAACGATCAACATAATGACAGTAAGCAGCAGGGAAACCTGCCATTTCCGTTTTACCATCTGCTTAAACTCAGGTAACTCATAATGTTTCATATAACGTAGTGTATAGGATTTCGGAGCGTAGTTTCTAATTAAAACCCTGAAAAGCAAAAATGTTCGGAAAAAGTTTAAATAGAGCTGTTAACAAATTTATATGGCAAGATGGACAATTCATTTTTTTGCTAAATTGCCCTAACCAAATTAAATCGGGTCGGCAATTATGGTTTCTCATTCATTCAATTCTCTCAACAAAACCATCCATTCAGTTTTACCACTAATTTGCTTTGCGTTGCTCTCGTGCGGACAAGCCATCGATAATAATAAAGGCGAACTTTCGGACAGTCCGGTAAAAATAGAAGTTCCCGAATTGATGGATACTATGTTTGTAGATGGTTTCGATTACCCGGTGGGCAATAAGGATGGCAAAGGAGCGTATATATCGAAAACTGATGGTAAAACCTACAAATCGTGGTACATTGCAACTGATTTTGCAGAAAATTATTCTTTGGGTATCCATCCCGGAATTGATCTGAATGGCACAGGCGGAGGAAATACCGATCTTGCCCAACCAGTATATGCAATTGCAAAAGGAACTGTTGAAGTAGCTAAAAACTTTGGAAAACCCTGGGGACATATTGTTTCAATAAAACATAAGTACTTACTTAACGGAAGGGCATATATCTGTTATTCGGTTTATGCACATCTGGAAGGATTAAAAGTAAAAGAAGGCGATTGCATTAACAAGAGAACACTCATAGGAGAAATAGGAACAGGCGGGGGAAGCTACCCTGCTCATCTGCATCTCGAAATACGAAAAAGCAGCATGGCAAACTTCGAGGCCGATTACTGGCCAAGTTCCAATTCCAAGGACATAAAATGGGTGAAAGAGCATTACGAACATCCTAAAAGATTTATCGATTCCAACAGGACCCTTACTGCACCGTATCTGGAAAACCAATTGATAGTTGCTGATAAGAGCGAATATTCCCTCTACTTCTACAATAGCGGAAAACTTAATAAAAAGTACGAAATAGCCCTGAGTCAGAAACCCATAGGCAACAAGGAACAGGAAGGTGATTTGAAAATGCCCGAAGGAGAATATTACATCTGCGAAAAGCAAAAAGGCCCATTCTACGGAAATTATGCCGAATATTTAGGACCGAGGATATTAAGAATCAGCTACCCGAATGCTTTCGATGCTGATGCAGGCTTTAACAAAGGCTTTATTAGTCATGCTGAAAAAGACCAAATTAAAGTTTCAATAAAGAGACGATCGATTCCTCCAAAAAAACACCAAGCTGGGCGGAGGGATTGTGATACATGGATGGAAGGGAGACTGGACAGCTAATGGACGGCAAAATCTCACCTGGGGGTGCATCAGTATGCATAACGGTGAGCTGGAAAGCTTTTATGATCTGGTGAAACTTAATACGAAAATTATAATTGTTCCTTAAATCTGGAAAATGAATTTTACTACAGAGAGCCTCACGATACAGGAGATCAAAATCCTCCGGAAGGAAATTTTTCGTGCTTATATCACAGGCATTCTCACAGGTATAATGGTTGCTTTCCTGCTCATCATGGTTTTGACTGTAAAGAATTCTGAACTCAGATCAAGCAATTATTACTTTCTACTTATGATTATCGCTGGTGCCATATTGATTACTTCAATAACGGTAAAAAATATGCAAATCGATCTCTATAAAGGAATAAAGCACATTTATAAATATCAGATAACCGAAAAACTTTCGTATTTGGATAATGAACCGGGCCTTGGCAGTGATAAAATGAAATATTGTCTTATCTCGGAAAAAAAGAAATTTTTGGTAAGTGAGGAGGAATATAGGTATGCTCAGGTATATGATTTTGTGCAGGAACATGAAGCTCCCAAATCAGGCTATTCCCTGAAAATAGTAGTGCATAAGAATTTATTGTTTGAAGTAAGTGTTTAGTTAATAAGCTTAACATCAAGTCGACAGACCACAGTCAACGAACCACAGCAAATACTGTTTAGTCCATAGACGATATACGATAGTCGATAGCCAATACATGTCTTTTTTAACATGTCTGGCTGTTGACTGTCATCTGTGGTCTGATGACTGTGGACAAAACTATTCCTTACAAGCCAAACTTAATTTATTATAAATAATCCTTTACCAATTTTAACGGGGTTTACACTTTTTAGCACTACCAATCCACTGATTGTATTCTCCTCAAAAGATCAATATTAAGTACCCACAATGCATAAGATAACAACGTCCAAACAGCTTCTAAATACCACTTATTTATAATTGGTATAAATAAAAATAATTAACTTGCTTTCAATTATAACAGAACTAAACAAGGCTCTGAGTTGTTAAGGATTTGATTTGAATGATATTGTCATGAACCAGATAACAAATAATTCAGTCGTTCTGGAAACACCGGATACTATGTTGGAGAAAGAACTCGCGGAACACAAAAAAAGTGAATCGAAATTCAAAGGATTGCTTGAGTCGGCTCCAGACTCCATGGTTATTACCAATGGCGATGGCGTTATTCTCATGGTAAATGCCCAGACCGAAAGGATATTTGGCTATCCTCGTTCCGAAATGATCGGAAAAAAAGTTGAAATTTTAATTCCTCAGAGATTTCAAGACAAACATACTCATCACAGGCAGCATTATGTTGAAAATCCTAAGGTTAGAGCTATGGGGGCTGGCATGGCACTTTTCGGTCGCCGCAATGATGGCAGCGAGTTCCCCGTAGAAGTAAGTCTTAGCCCTCTCAAGCTCGACGATGGCGAGTTTATGGTTATTTCGGCCATTCGCGACACTTCGCGTCAAAAGGAAATTGAAGACGAAATCAAAAAGGTAAACGAAAACCTTGAGCTTTTAGTAAGTGAACGCACCCGGGATCTGGAAAATGCGCTGATACAAGAGAAAGAAACACGGCTCGAAAATGCAAAGCTAAACGAAGAGTTGCAGCGGGCAAATACAGAACTTGAACAAAGGGTTGCCAAACGCACTCTTGAACTGGAAGCCATTAACAAGGAACTTGAAGCTTTTTCCTACTCGGTGTCGCACGACCTTAGAGCTCCCTTGAGAAGTATAGACGGTTTCAGTAATAAGATATTAAAAGATTACAGCACTCAATTCGACGAACAGGCAAAAGATTATTTTAACCGGATTATGAATGCCAGTCGTAAAATGGGTTCTCTGATTGACGACCTGCTCAAACTTGCCCGGCTGTCGCGCGTGGAAATAAAAATTGAAAATGTTAACTTGTCGGATATCGCCGTCGCCATTGCTGATGAATTAAAAGAGCAGAGCCCCGAGCGAAGTATTGACCTCCGTATTATGAAGGGTATGAATGTAATGGCCGATCGTAACCTTATGCAAATAGCGCTTCAGAACCTGCTGGGCAACGCTTGGAAGTACTCTAAAAATAAACCGCATGCTATAATTCAGTTTGGCTCACATATGCAGGATGAACAAAAAGTATTTTTTATTAAAGACAATGGCGTTGGGTTCGACATGCGTTATGTCGATAAGCTTTTTGGAGCTTTTCAGCGACTGCACAGTGTTGCCGAGTTCGAAGGTACAGGCATCGGACTGGCAACGGTACAACGAATAATCCGCAGGCATCATGGAAATATATGGGCCGAAAGCGAAATTGATATCGGCACCACCTTTTATTTCACAATTAATGATTAGATATGGCAAACGGGAGAATTATTTTGCTGGTGGAAGACAACCCCGACGACGAACTTTTAACACTTCTGGCCTTTAAGGAAAACGAGATTGGGAATGAAGTTGTTATAACACGAGATGGTGCAGAGGCGCTCGATTATCTTTTTGGAACAGGTAAATTTCAGGGACGAGATACTTCTGTCCTTCCTCAGGTGGTTTTGCTCGATTTAAAACTTCCAAAGGTTGATGGTTTGGAAGTACTGAAAAAAATCCGTCAGAACGACCAGACGAAACTACTTCCTGTAGTGGTACTAACCTCCTCGAAAGAAGAAACTGATATTGTAAGAAGTTATGAGTCGGGAGCCAACAGCTATATTCAAAAACCTGTAGATTTTGAACAATTCTCGGAAGCCATTAAACAATTGGGCCTGTATTGGTTGTTATTGAATGAATTACCAGGCAGAAAATAATATGCTTATGCAAAAAAAGATTCAGGTACTTATAATAGAAGATAACGAAGACGATGCGCTGCTGGAAGTGGATGAGCTGATGCGAGGGGGATATAAAATTGAATACGAGCAAATTCAGACAAAAAACGAACTTATCCAGACACTCGAACGAAAATCGTGGGACTGTGTAATTTCAGATTTCTCAATGCCTCAGTTCTCGGGTCTAGAAGCATTGGTTATTGTAAGGGAAACAGGTTTGGATATTCCTTTTATCCTGGTTTCGGGGGCTATTGGGGAGGAGACTGCTGTTGCAGCCATGAAAGCAGGTGCACACGATTATATAATGAAAAATAACCTGAAAAGGTTATTGCCGGCATTTGAAAGAGAATTGAGAGAGGCCGACGTCCGCAAGAAAAATAAAGCTGCTGAGGAAACTATCCGCAATGAGCGGAAGCTTCTGAGAACGCTTATCGACAACCTTCCCGATCTTGTTTATGTGAAGGATATTTCATGCAGAAGAATTATCTCCAACAAGGCCGACATTCATTTCAGAGGATTTGAGAACGAGGCTGATATACTTGGAAAAACCGATATTGAAATCTTTGGTTCCGGAGAAGGAAAACAAATTCTGGATGATGATCTGTCAATCTTACTTTCGGGAGAACCAGCTTTAAACCGCGAGGAAGTTAAAATGGATATTACCGGGAAACAACATTGGTTTTTAAGTTCAAAAATACCTATACGAAACAGTTTAAACCAGATAACCGGACTGGTGGCTATGGAACACGATATAACCGACCGTAAACTTGCCGAACTTGCTTTACAGGAAAGTGAATCGAACCTGAAGCAACAAAACCACGAATACCAGGCCCTGAACGAAGAGTACCAGACACTGAACGAAGAACTTGCCGAAACTATTGAACATATACAGCAAATAAATTCCGAGTTGGTTATAGCTAAGAATAAAGCTGAGGAAGCCGACAAACTTAAATCGGCGTTTCTGGCCAATATGAGCCATGAAATACGCACACCATTAAATGCAATACTTGGTTTTGCCGGATTTCTGAAGAACCCCGGACTAAGCCACGAAAAAACCGTCTCCTTTGTGGATATAATAGATTCAAGCGGACAGCAACTTCTGGGAATTATCAACGACATTCTGGATATATCGAAAATTGAAGCTGGCCAGATTTCAATTTCTCCGGGACCAGTGAATATTACCACTGTGTTAAACGAACTACATCAACAATTTGAGAAGCAGGCTGAACAAAAGGGTATAAAACTTCGGTTAAACCACGCAATCCAACACCGGAACATCGAAGTTGAAACAGATGAGATTAGGCTCAGGCAAATTATCACAAATCTGCTGAGCAACGCCATCAAATTTACTCATGAAGGATATGTTGAACTGGGAACAAGGATAGCCGGCAACCTCCTGGAGTTTTATGTAAAAGATACAGGCATCGGAATATCCGAGTTGGATGAGCTAATCATTTTTGAACCATTCCGTCAGGTTGAAACAAATAATTCCCGTATGTACGGTGGAAATGGTCTTGGACTCTCTATATCAAGAGCTCTTGTGGAAAAGCTTGGAGGAACCCTTAAAGTAGAATCGGAAGTTGGGCAAGGTTCAACCTTTAGTTTTTCCATCCCGCTTAAAACCATAAAACAGGATAGGCAAAACAAAATTAATGAAGCATCGGATGCTCATTGGGATAAACATATCATTCTCATTGCAGAAGATGAATGTTATAATTACCTGTTTCTAGAAGAACTGCTCTCTCCTACCGGTGTAAAACTTCTTCATGCAAGGGATGGAAAAGAAGCTGTGGAACTCGTTCGTAAAAACCCACAGATTTCACTTGTACTTATGGACTTAAAAATGCCTGTAATGGACGGTTATACCGCTACCCGTTTGATTAAGGAACTAAAACCCCGTATGCCGGTGATTGCTCAAACAGCATATGCCATGAGCGAGGACAGTGAAAAAACTGCTGATGCCGGCTTCGATAATTTTATTGCCAAACCAATTGTTCAGGATAATTTTATAAAAGTACTGGCCGATTATATTGAGTAAATTTTGAATGACCGGTATTATTATAAGCCCGATTCAATTGATTTCTTTACGGAAAAACTAAATGTGGTTCCTTTACCCGGTTCCGACTGGCAGGATATTTGACCTCCAAGAAGTTCGATAAGTGACCTGGAAATAAATAGGCCCAAACCGTTGCCGCCGTATTTACGGCCAAATGACTCATCGCATTGACGAAAGGGTTTAAAAATTATCTCATGCATTTCCCGTGAAATACCAATGCCACTGTCTTCGACTTTAAAAACCACCTCCTCACCTGTACCGGTTTCTTCAACAGAAACCTTGATATAGCCATTGGGTGTGAACTTAAAGGCATTATCAATCAGCAATTCAAGTGCAGTTACAATTTTTTCCCTGTCATTAACTATTGTAAGCCTCTCGTCTACAGAGCTGGAAAAGGCAACTGAACTATTATTTAAATATTTTGAACTTCGGGCCTCCATAATATCGTTTACAATTCCGGCAGGTGAAAATTCTTCGGTCGTAATCTGCACCTGCTCTGTTGTGATAGCAGAGGCAAGAATTACACTCTCCAGCATCTTCAATAAATCGTAGCTATTCTGAATACAATGATCTATTAGATTTTTCACATGCTCATCACGGGTTTCATCGCGGGCTATACTGGCAAATCCAACAATAGCATTCAAAGGAGTTCTTATTTCGTGTGAAAAATTCCTGAGAAACACACTTTTCAACTCGTTTAATTTCATTTCCCGCTCCATCGATTCCTGAAGCTTTTTATTGTTTTCCAGCAATAATTCCAACAATCTTTTATTTTCCTTTCTAATCTGGTATGTTTCCACAGCGTTCTTCAACACAATCCTCATCTCATTATAATTCCATGGTTTTTGAATAAAGTTCTTAAGGCAATTCATGTTTATGCCCCTAATAACTGCATCGAGATCAGCATATCCCGATATTACGATAAAAATAACCTCTTCAAACTGATCCTTAATTCTTTCTATAAACGATATCCCGTCTTCTTTGGGCATTTTAAAATCGACCAGTGCAACCGCAATTTTCTCTGCTTCAAGAATCTTCATTCCTTCGACAGCACTTTCGGATGTAAACACCTCATACTCTTTAGAAAAGGAAACCTTAAACCCCACCAGATTCTCAGGTTCATCATCAATATACAGCAGTTTGGGACGTACACTCATATTTTACATACTTACTAATCACACATCTACTTCCGTAAAAAATAATCCGGCCCTATTAAGCATTTTTCGGACCATTTTTTTTAAAATTTTGAAATCCAGGACGATAAAAGCACAAACTACTATAAAAAATGAAGGAAATAAATATGAAATATCGTATTTGTACGAAATTTAGTAGAAGAAGAATGTTGGAAATCTATCGAAAAATTAAAGAGCGCTCCTGATTAAACTATTAAGTTTATTGAATTGAAAAGGTTTTTCAATATATCTGTCTGCTCCCGAAACATACGAGAGTTCTTTATTTTCAGGAGAATCGTTGGCAGTTATGGCAATTATATACGAAAGCGGGAACATTTCCCTGAGTTCCGGCAGAAATTCAAAACCCAAACCATCAGGCAACCTGTGATCAATAAAAATTATAGCAGGATAAATGCCCTCGAGAACTTTTCTTGTGGTGGAAATTGTAGCTGAATTATAGACCGCTAAACCCTTCTCTTTCAAAATTATTGAAAGTAAAGAAGATATATCCTGATCATCTTCCAAAATAAACGCAGTTTTTTGCTGGTTCATTCTAATTATTTTTTCAGGTTTATATACAAAAATACGAAAAAGTGGATTAAACAAGATTAATAAAGGGCAAAGTTCTCAATTCCGAATTATTTTCTTGACATTGAAGAGAAACTTTGACAGTTCCGATCAAACAGGGCGTTCAATTCCCAATTTCTTCATGCGCGATTCAAGCGTTGTAGGGTTTATTTTTAATATTTCCGAAGCGCCGTTATTGCCACGGATGCGCCACTTTGTTAATTTAAGTACCCGTAATATATGGGTTCTCTCATTATCATCAAGCGAAACAACATCCTGATAAACTGAACTTTCAATTGAAGGCCGGAACCAGCTCCCAATATCAAGCTTACTGCCTGAACTCAACACATGTGCTCGCTCCACAACGTTTTCAAGTTCGCGGATATTCCCGGGCCAATAATAATCCATCAGCTTTTCAAGGGTAGATTTAGATATTGATCCTATCTTTTTGCCGGTTTGCCTATTCAACTTTTCAATAAACGACTGTACAAGCAAAGGGATGTCTTCTTTCCGCTCTCTTAAAGGAGGAATTAATATTGGCAAAACGTTAAGCCTGTAATACAAATCACTTCTGAATTTACCTCTTTCAACTTCAATTCCAAGATCACGGTTTGTTGCTGCAATAAGTCTCACATCGCTTTTTTGCACTTTGTTACTGCCCAACCTTTCAAATTCCTTTTCCTGAATAACCCTTAACAGCTTAGGCTGTAAGTTAACAGGCAACTCACCAATTTCGTCCAGAAACAAAGTACCACTAGCTGCAATTTCAAATTTACCGTATTTAAGCTGGCCTGCTCCGGTAAATGCCCCCTTCTCATGACCAAATAACTCACTCTCGATAAGTGTTTCAGGAATTGCAGCACAATTAATGCTAACCATAATTTTGCCTTTTCGAAGGCTTAGCTTATGAATAGCTTTGGCAAACAGCTCTTTGCCTGTGCCGGTTTCGCCTAGCAGAAGGACGGGAGAATCGGATTTAGCAATCTGGTCGAGTTGTTTAAGCACATTCTTCAGGGCCTTGCTTTTTCCAACAATTTCGCCAATTAAAACATGCTGGGTATATTCTTCCTTTAACTGAATATTTTCTTCTGCCAGCTTTTCATTAAGTTGATTGATTTTATGCCAGGCGATCTGTATCTGTTTATTTTTCTCCTGCAAATCCCGAATCAGGGTTTCGTTCTTTTTTCTTAAATGGTAGGCTTCAAAAGCACTATGCAATGTTTGTTTCAAATCGTTTAAGTCCCATGGTTTTAATAAATACCGGAATATACCGCCTAAATTGAGTGCCTTAAGAATAACGTTTGTATCGTCAAACGCTGTAAGGATAATAATAACAGTGAGAGGGAAACGTGCTTTAACCCTTTCAGCCAGTTCAATTCCGGTAATTTTGGGCATTCGCTGATCGGTTATCAAAACCCCAATATTCTCTTTTTCGATGATTCCTATTGCTTCTTCAGGTTTAGCGGTAGTTATAACTTCAAACCATTTTTCCAGATTAATCTTTAGTAACAGAAGGTTATTAGGTTCATCGTCAACATACAAAAGTTTATCCATCTTCCTCTCCCTCCTTTTTTAATTTGCAGGCAATATAATTCTGAACTCAGTACCCTTTCCTGGTTTAGAAGATACAACTATATCGCCGTTATGATCCTTAATTATTCCATGTACAATGGACAATCCCATACCTGTTCCTTCGCCCACGGGCTTTGTTGTAAAGAACGGATCGAAAATTTTCGACTGGATCTCTTTACACATCCCAACGCCAGTATCGCGGAAGACAAGTTCGATCCTCCCATTTCGGTCTTTTTTAGTGATTATTGTAATTATCCCTACATCTTCAATTGATTGAATGGAATTAATAAGCAGATTCATAAAAACCTGACTCATCTTTCCGGGATAGCAGTTAATAAACTCCTTCAGCTTATAATCCTTAACAACTTCTATACGATCTTTAATTTTGTTGTTTAAAATAGTGAGCGATGAGTCTATCAGTTCGTGAATATTGGAGAGGGTTTTGCTTTCGCTGTCGAGTCGTGAAAAAGTTCTTAGACTTTTAACAATATTAGTTGTTCTCTCAACCCCTACGTGAATTGACTTAAAAAGTCTTGTTATATTTTCTACTGCACCCTGAAGGTTGTGCTTTTTTTCAACATCAAGAAGAATATCTTTTCGTTTACAGTTTTCGAACCGCTCGCAATGCATAGAATATTCTTCTGCAACCTTCAGAATGTCATTAATAACAAGCTCCAGTCCCAGAATTCCACTGCTGATAAAGTTTACGGGATTGTTTATTTCGTGTGCTATTCCTGCTGTTAAAATACCAATGGAAGCCATTTTTTCAGATTGAACAAGCTGCATTTGGGTTTTCTTAAGCTGCTCAATTGCTTCCTCAAGCTGTTTTTTTTGAATTGCCAGGGCTTCGTTAAGAGCATTGAGTTCCTCATTATTCTGATAAAGCTCCTCATTGGTTGCTATCAACTCCTGATTGAGGGTCTCGATTTCTTCTGTCCTGTCACGAACAAGTTCTTCCAGTTTGGTTTTATGTTTTTCGAGTTCGAACTGAATTTTTCTTTTCTCGGTTATATCAACAGTTGAAGTTAAAATAGCAGGTTTATTATTCATCTGAATTACCCTACTCGACAAAAGAATGTAATGCGAGCTATCAACTCCTAATATTTCTGCTTCTATATTATCAACAAATCCTTTCTCCCGGAGTTCCTTATCAATACTTCCAATAATCAGAGGCCTGCTTTTATAACCTATCTCTGCTGAAGTTTTCCCGATAATCTGCTCAGGTTTCAAGCCAGTTGCTTTACAGAAATTTTTATTAACCATCAGGAGATGTCCTTTCATATCGGTAACCACAATGGAATATGGAGTAAGATCGACCAGCCTCCGAAACATTTCTTCGCTTTCCTTTAGGGCCTTTTCAATCTTTTTCCGCTCTGTTATATCAGTCATTGAGCCAATTGAGCCCACAATTTTATCGCCATCGTAAATTGGAGCACCACTAACCAGGAAATCGATTTTTTGACCATTCTTGGCCTTGAAACTAATCTCGTATTGAGAAATAATATTCTCGGCGCGTTTCTTATTAATTTCAACAATAATGCTTCTTTCGTCAGGATCTAAAAGAATCTCATATCCAATTTTTCCGACAATTTCGGCAGTTTCATACCCAAATACTTCAGTAAATCTCCTATTTACATAAAGTACCCGATCGTTGTTGTCAACCATCATCACCACCTCGTTCATATTCTCCATGAGAGAGCGGTACTTTTCTTCACTTTTCTGGAGATTTTCCTCTGCAATTTTCTGGGCAGTAACATCAATGGATAAGGAAATTACGCCTTCAACAACATTGCCATCGGTAAGAGGAGCCATTATATGGTGAAAATAATAATCATGGCCCTGAATTTTTGAATGATTATCGCTATGGATCACTTCTCCCTGCAAAACTCTGCTGCTTTTTTCTGTCCAGCGGTCTTTAGCTTCGTCGGATAATGATAATTCAAGATAATTACACCCTGTGCAATTGCCATAATAATTAATAGATGCTGCACTCTGACACAGTATTTTACCCTGGTGGTTACAGACCCAAAGTTCGAAAGGCAAGCTGTTAATAATGGAGCTAAGTATTGTTTCACGTTCTTTCAACGAAATTTCAAGATTTGTTTTATCGGTGATATCTTCCACAATACTATCGATAAATTCAATTCCCCCGGTTTGGGAATAAACAGCTATGGCATTAAGCTGGAGAGTGCGGAAATGTCCGTTATGGGTAGTTATCTGATATGTTCCCCTATGCTTACCCGATAACCGGAGCGATTCCAAAACATTGTACCTGATCTGGGGTGAAGGATAGATGTTGTCGACCAGATTATTAATGGCACACATCATAAATTCGGGATTGGGAAAATCAAATATCTCAGCTAATTTTTGATTTGCAAGTAACAGTTTACCGTCAGGAGAAGTACGGGCAATTCCTACTGGAGCATTATCGAAAATTCTGTGAAAACGCGCTTCATTATTCTTATGTCGTACAAACTCTGAGATATCGCGGATAATAGCCTGAAAACACCCGTCGATACCAATATCGAGTCTATTGAGAGATACCTCTGAGTAAAATTCTTCGCCACTAACCTTTTTATGCAACCAGTCGAACAGCATCGATTCGCCTTTTAAAACACGCCTTATTAAATGTCGGGCCTTAACAATCGAACGCGCCCCATCCGGCTGATATTCAGGAAATATATTGTTTAAAGAGTAATATTTATGTTTATCGGAAAATCCAAATAACGCGACAGCTTTTTTATTGTATTTCAGTATTTTAAAATGACTGTAAATTAGAATTGCATCATTCGAGTTTTCAAATAAGGTGTGATAAATGCCGGTAGAGGCATCATCAAAAAACTTTTTGTAATGGTCAGAATCGCGTATCATTCGTAAACAATAAAATACTACATCACTAAAATTCCGACTGATTGTATTTTTTTTCAGAACCTATAGTCACAAAGCAACCTAACAATTGCAGTAGTTTGATTACATCCTGTTATATAAGATCTAAATAATTTTCTCAAAATTAAAATTAGGCTTTATGTAAATATAACTAATTTTTTTATTGTGTAAGTTGAACTTGATAATAATGTAATTAGAACGATAAAAGAGGTTTGGAATTATTGAGCTTAATGAAGCATTTAATTGTTCATTCCTTAAATCCAATTCTTTTTCTGTTCTTTAGCTCTTGCTCCTGCAGTTTGGACTGGTCAAACTGCTTTAAGAACTCAAGTAATAATATAATTTTATCATCATGGTCGGCAAGCGTTTTTTCCAGTTTGTCAAATTTGAGCAGTAAATCTTTATGAGTGGAAAGCATATTCCTGATTTTAGTGTAAACACGCATAATCTGAATATTAACTTTGATAGCAAGATCGCTGTTTAAAACACTGGAAAGCATCAGGACCCCATGTTCGGTAAAAGCATAAGGAAGAGTGCGTCGGCCGCCCCAGGTTGAGGTCGCAAAATGCGACTTCAAGTCTTCAAACTCCTCCTGGGTAAGCTGAAACATAAAATCTTCAGGAAACCTGTCGATATTTCTTTTTACCTGTTCGTTTAGCCGTTTTGTTTCAACACCATATAAATCAGCAAGGTCGCTGTCTATCATTACTTTCTCACCTCGTATCAGAAGAATTTTATTGATAAAAAATTCATCGGGTAAATTCAAGCTTGTATTTTTTACTGCCATACAAAATTAATCTTTGCAATAAATTTATACTTTCTGATTAATACAGCAATATGATGTTGG
Organism: Bacteroidota bacterium; assembly: GCA_023429135.1. GTDB lineage: Bacteria > Bacteroidota > Bacteroidia > Bacteroidales > JAAUTT01 > JAAUTT01. Next base: position 49,522 of record JAEYWD010000074.1, read on the forward strand.
ATGAAAAAATGAGAAAAGAGAACTATGGTTTAAATTTCTCTATCTTTTTATGGTCATCAAGGTATAACGGTAATGCTGCTGAACCATACCATACAAATAATTCTGTTCCAAAAACATTGTTTCTAATAGATGGATCGGAGGATAAAAGCTTTTGCGCTTCTTCAATGGTTTGTACATTTAAAATATAAATACCACGGTATAATCGCTCGTTCTTTTGTAAAGGCCCTGCAACAACTAATTTTCCCTCTGTAGCCATACGTTCAATAAAATCCATGTGTCCTCTGAAAAGGCTATCTGTTAAAGACTTGTTTTCAATCTTAGCCGTACCAGTTTTTAATATCACAAGCACATAAGCTTTCATTCCATATTCGTTGGATCCAAGCGAATCGGCTAAAGATTTATCATACTTAGGATTAATCGTTTGACTGTTTGCAAAACTAACGTTTGCAATAAAAACCAGTACGGTAAGAAATCTTTTCATAAGATATTTTTTACCTTAAAGATAAAAAAGAGGCTAAAAGTTCATTCTTCTTAACCTGTAATGAAAAAAGTTCGGTAATTATAATTATAGTTCCACCATGTTTTTCGACAATCATTCATCTGTACAATCTCAAAAGCTGAATATAAGTTAACTGTAATTTTACAGCCAATTGCAATACTTCATTATTCACTAACTTTTTACAAAAAAAATATATTTGAATCTGAATTTTTTATAATTTTGAACTGAATTTAGAATTATTAAATTTGGATTTGTTGGTTAGTCAAAGGGGCAAGTCGTGAGATGTGCCCCTTTGGGTTTTTAGCAACATTAGTTCTTCTATTAAATCAATTCCTTGATTACACCAGATTGATAGTATCATATTTCTGAAAAATTATTAATTTAAAATAATTTTTCAGAATTAGGCACATAATGAATAGAAATGGTTTTCAATAAACCCAGAGGGTTTAAATGTTTATAGCTAATTAGAGGAAGAAATATTCGACCCTCGATGGGGTCGCACCAAAAGCCTACTCCCATGTTTCTATAAACATTGGATACCTCTGGAATCATTCAGCATTAATTGAGGGCCTAATTCAATAATTTTTAAAGGGAACTTTTCCATTTGTTCATTAACTAATAACCTTGCTACAAATAAAATAAGGCAATGATTGAACCAGAACACACATTGAATCCTAAAGATCATTCAGACAGCAGCAAAAAACCTGACGGTAACTATATGCACTGTCCTTTTGGAATCTGGCGTTCTGACACAAAAAGGAAAATATTTACCTGCTCGAAAGAACTTTATACAATTTTTGGAATAACCCGGATGGAAATTGATTTGTCATACCTGTCCTATTTAAGCTTTATTCATCCTGAAGACCAAAGAATAGTTCAAAATACCTTTCAAAAATCTCTTGAGAATAATTGGGATAGTTATACATTAGAATACAGAATAATCAGGGATTCTGATAAAAAAGTCTGCTATATAAATGAAAAGTGTATTCACGAAAAAAATGCAGATAACAAAATAATCAGTTCCTTGGGCGTAATTGAAGATATATCTTCCGAAAAAGAATATTTACATACACTGGAGCAAAACAATTTACAATACAAAACAATTTTTGATAGAGCCGCCGATCCTATCTTCATAGCTGATGAAGAAACAGGTGTGATTATAGAAGTAAACTACGCTGCCGAACGTTTGTTAAAAATGCCAAAAAATATCATTGTTGGTAAACACCAGTCGGAATTACACCCTGCTAAACAAGAGGATTATTCAACCAATACATTTCAGCAACATCTGGAGGATATAAAAACCAATAAACTTACATTGCCCATTGAAAATCAAGTAATAGACGCTGATGGCAACCTAATATCTGTTGAAATTATGGCGTCGAAAGGAATTTTTGAGGGTAAAAACTGTTTGGTTGGAACATTTCGTAATATAAGTGAACGAAAAAAGGTTGAAAAGGAACTTATATCAGTCAAAGAAAAAATAGAAGAAAACGAACAAAAATTCAGAGCTGCATTCTATACCAGCCCCGATTCAATTAGTATCAATACACTGGAAGGCAGATATGTTGAAATAAATGAAGGTTTTACAAAGGTAACAGGCTATACTTCTGAAGACATAGTGGGCAAATTATCAACAGAAGTTGGAATATGGGCAATACCTGAAGACAGAACTAAACTTATTGATGGCTTAAAGAGAAAGGGAATTGTTGAGAATCTGGAATCTGTTTTCAGGACCAAAAACGGAGACTTGGTTCCGGCACTGATGTCGGCCCGGATTATTAAAATTAAAAACGAACCTCATATTTTATCGGTTACGAGAGAAATTACAAACCGAAAGAAGTTTGAGACGGAGCTTTTACTAGCCAAAGAAAAAGCAGAGGAAAACGAAGAAAAACTGTTCGCTTTTATAAATTCCATCCCCGATATTGTATGCTATAAAGATCCAAAGGGCAGATGGTTACTGGCAAACGAGGCCGATTTAAATCTGTTTGGTCTTAAAGAAGTTAACTATCAAGGCAAAACCGACTTGGAATTAGCAGAATATACTCATCCAATGTACAAAGAAGCTTTTGCACTCTGTCATGAAACCGATGAGCTGGCCTGGAAAAGAAAGACAATTACCAAGGGACCCGAAATGATCCCGACAATAGACGGAGAAGTAAGAGTGTTTGATGTATATAAGATTCCACAGTTTTTGCCCAATGGCGAAAGAAAAGGACTGGCTGTAGTTGGTCGGGACATTACAGAACTCTATAAAACGCAGGAAAAGCTTATAGTTGCAAAAGAAATTGCCGAAGAAAATGAAGAAAAGTTTAAGCAGATAGCTGAAAACTCAAATGAAATATTCTGGCTTAGAAACGATAAAGAGTTCTTTTACATAAACCCTGCTTTTGAGAACACTTTTGGCATCACCCGGGAAACAGCATACGCAAATCCTCAAGTATTTTTTGAAATTATTCATCCTGAGGATAAGCCAGGAGTTTTATCAATTTTTCAAACCGATGATTACAAGCTCAGGGGATTGTTTAACCACGAATATCGCATTATACGTCCCGATAAAGAGGTAAGGTGGATTCTGGCAAAATCCAATCCTATATACAGCAAAGGGATATTAATACGTCGCATTGGATTTGCAACTGACATAACTGAGCGGAAAAAAGCGGAAATCGATCTGATGTTTGCCAAGAATAAAGCAGAAGAAAGTGACCGTCTTAAAACTGCTTTTATTCAGAATATGAGCCACGAAATCAGGACCCCTATGAATGCAATCATGGGATTTTCGGAACTACTAAGCTCCAATTTCGATAATAAAGAACGACTCAACCGCTATTCGGACATTATTACCCAACGTTGCAACGATCTTCTCAAGATTATAAACGATCTATTGGACATCGCTAAAATAGAATCAGGTCAACTTACAACCTTTATTGAATCATTTAGCTTACCGGAGTTATTTGCCGAACTTAAGGATACTTTTGAGTTGTACCAGGAAAAAAACCGAAAAACAAACATTTCATTCAATTATAAAATTCCTGATGCTCAGGTAACAACTTTCAAAACCGATAAGCTTAGGTTAAAGCAAATATTTATTAATTTGATTAATAATGCCTTTAAGTTTACCGACACCGGTAAAATTGAATTCGGTTTCTACTTAAATAAAGAGAAAAAAGCAGTATTTTATGTATCCGATACCGGAATGGGAATAGCAAAAGATAAACAGGATGAAATTTTTAAACGTTTTACCCAAATAAGTAGCGACCAGAAAAGAAATTATGGAGGTACAGGCTTGGGTCTGTCAATTGTAAAAGGGCTTCTACAAGTTTTGGAAGGCGAAATTTGGGTAGAATCAGAGCCTCATAACGGAACAACTTTTCATTTCACCATTAATAATAAGGAGCAGACTGATATCAAAAATTCTCTCGAAAAAGTGGATAACCAAATTGAGATTTTTGCTCTTCAAAATAAAAAGATCCTGATTGTTGAAGACGACCCTTATAATGCTGCCCTGTTTGATGAAATTCTGCTAAAATTTGATACCACTTTATTGCATGCCGAAACTGGTAAAGAAGCAATAGATATAGCTCTTCAGGCAAAACCTGATGTTATTTTGATGGACATAGGCTTACCTGATATGTCGGGCTATGAAGTAATAACCGAAATATTATCAAAGAGACCCGAAAGTATCATAATTGCACAAACAGCATACGCCTCAAAAGAAGATCATGCCAAAGCTATTGGTCTCGGATGTGTTGATTATATCAGTAAACCGATAAGAGTGAGTCAACTTCTGTCGATTGTCGAAAAACACCTCTCAACATAAGTTATTCTGAAAATGTTTGATAATTAAATTTTTAACCCAGCTTTTAAAAACAATAAAGGTGGAGCTTCTCAGGGCCACCTTTATTTTAACTACTAATAACTACTACTATGAATCTATATTTGCTTAAATAAATGTTTACTGTACAACAGGGAATGCAACTATACGCAATGTGGTACAACCATAAGGAATAAGCGTTATTTCCTCAGTATTTGGACTCACTTCTCCTTTATACACGCCATCGCGATGGGTAACAGGTTGATAGGCCACGCCATTTAAGGCTGTCCACCCAGGAATTTTTTTCGCATTCAGTTTAATTTCCAAAGGACAGTTTTCAATATTCCAATAGAAATTACCATTTACAGGTTTTTGAATAACCTTTGAATTTTGAACCGGTTGTTCAATTATACTCTTTAAAATACCATAATTCCAGGTCGTTGTAGGATATACCTCAAAATAGTCGCCTTCTTCTTTAATATTTTTCTTTTCCCACTTCTCTCCTACTTTTAAGGCATAAACCAGCGGACCGCGTTCAACAGCGCGGGAATTCCTGCCCCAGTTGCTTGTAGTGACTGTCATTGGAAGTTCCAGCACCAGCTTATCGTTGTTTTTCCACTCCCGCTCAATTTTTACAACCTTATTTCCTTTTTCGCTTTTTAATTTTTCTCCATTCAATGTGAAAGTTGCTTCGCTGCACCAGTTGGGGATGCGAAACTCAATGGGAAATTTTGCAGCTTTGGATAACGAAATCGTAAATGCAATTTTATCTTCGAAAGGGTATTTTGTTTCTTCATTGATTGTAACATCAGTTCCACCGGCTACTTTTGCCTTAACCTGTGAGGGACCGTAAACAAGGGCTGCAAGACCATTTTCGGGTGTTGCATACCACATGTGACTTACAAATTTGGTCCATCCCTGGTGCATGTTAGCCAGACAACATGTATATCCCGATTGCGCTCCAAAAACATTGTTCATTCCACGCTCAAACGGCAGCGAAAATTCAAAAATACCTCTGCTTACCTGCACCTGGTTGGCAATCTGAAAATATTGTTTTGTATTGTAATCGTCGGTTGTTTGAGTTGGAAGAGCATTATAAGTCATGCGCTCCAGAGCGTCCATATAATAATTGTCGCCAGTAATGCCAATTGCCTGCTCGAGAGAAAACATAGTTTCAACAATGGCACAAAGCTCAGTTCCCTGTGTGGGATCGTTGCCATGCAGGTCCTCGTCGCCCGAGAAAATCCCCATTGGCAAGCCATGCAGGAGCATCAAATCGGAGAATCCTGTTTTTAAAGCTTGCAGGAATTCTGGTTTATTTTGCGACTGGTATCTAATTACGGGGGTTTTAAGACCCATCCCCACATTTACAGCATGCCGGTGCATCCAGTTTACTTCGTTTTGTTGAGCGGCAGCTCCCATTACCCAGTCGCGATTACCTAACCAGGTTGTCCAGGCAAAGGTTTGATTATAGAGAATATCGCCCAGTTCAAGTAAAAACTTATCACCGGTAATATTGTAGAGCCAATAAACAACCATCAGATTATCTTCCCCGCGCGATTCAGCCCATTCGGTCCATTGCTTCAAAGGACAATCCTTTAAATTCTGAAGCTGATACCGAAAATACCTGGTCATAAACGGAACTACCCGTTTGTCGCCCGTTGCCTGGTAATATTGCTGTAAAACTTTCAACATCACCATTTTGGGCCACCAATCGTCGCCATCGCTGCACTTCTCAATTCTAAGCCCATTCTCTCTTTCGGCTTTGGTAAAAGGTCCAAAATACCCCGACTCACGCTGATTATCCAGCGTCCAGTTTACATATTTCAGCACCTTTTCTTTCAAAGTTTTATCATCGAGAAGATAAGCCAATGGCAGAGCACCATCGAGCCAGTAAGGAGTTTCTTCCCAGCCGTCGCCTTTTCCTCCGAGCCATCCATTGTCGTTTTTTATTTTCCAGTAATATTCGTCGAGGTGTCCGGTAGACCCATTTTTCATAATAGTCAGTTGCTCTTCCAACCACCCTTGAGGCTTAACAGTACCTAACGGTAATTCAATATATTTCTGCTTCACCAGAGGCGACCGGTTGGCATCATAGTTATTGCTTTGAGCAATAGTTGATATTACCGGACCAAGTAAAAAAGCTAAAAGAATTTGACGGGTTAAGTAGTTCATATGCTTTATTATTATACTCCGGCCCTGAAATCAGAGCCGGAGAGTTGATTTAATATTCCAGCAGGCCTGCATCAATAAATTGGCCGCCCATGGTTTGTTTGCAATGAATTGCAATTGTATTTTTCCCTGGCCGTAACACTTCTTTAACAGTTTTTTCGAGGTAAACAGGCTCGTATTTACCATTAAATCCTTCAACAGTGGTAATAAGCTTTCCGTTGATATATACTTCAGCATCTTCATCGTAGCGGATTGATACTGCAAGCTTCTTATCGGAAACAGATTTAATATCGAACGAACGGCGAATCCATATATCGCTGGTATTCCACTTTGTGCGTGCAATGCTGATATCGGTAGAACCGAAACCAGCCGGACCAGTCATCCAGGTTTTGTCCGAAAAGGTTTCCTGAGTCCAGTTATCAGCAGGTTTTTCGAAAGTATATTTCCATTGAACCGGATTATTCAACGAACTTTCGAGAATAACCTTACTTGTAACATTATTAAATTTTAATGGAGCCCAGGTGCCGTTTACGTTGTTTCCTTTACCCGCCCATTTATTCCATAACGCTTTATCGGAAAGCATTTTGATATAAAAACCGCCAACAACCGACCTGGCCTGAAAACCTACCATATAAGCGTTATCGGTTATATACCAGTCGGAAAGGGGGACCCTTTGCGGAGTTGAATTGGCAAAATGATAGATAGGATCGAAAAGAGTTCTAAAATCTTCCTGGCTATCGGCCATGGTAGCAGTCCAGGTAATCCAGTCGTTTTTGGTGTATCGTTCCCGACTATCCAAGGGTAATCCAAACTCAGCCAGTTTAGTCTTGTAATATTGAATTTCGCGTTGAATGATTTCGTTTGGGAAAAGGTTTAATCCCAGCAAACGGTCCCAAACTAGGTTATATTTCTGGCTCCAGGTGTTAGGTTGATCGTAGGCGAGACGGGTATGATCACCTTCGCCTGATTGTTTGATCCATTCCTGGGCCATTCCTTCAGCCTTTTTTCTTATTTCGGCAGCTCTATCTTTTTTTCCGGCCATATCGCAGAGCATGGCATAACTACCAAGGGCAACTATGGCTTTAGCCGAAAGGTTTATATTGTGTGCCAGGTGTCCGGCAAAGTCGTCGGTACATAGCTGGTTTTCGGGATCGAAACCTTTCGAAAGCAGGTATTCGCTCCACTTTTCAAGAACAGGCCAGTTTGCAAGGGCATAGTTTGCATTTCCTTCCATTTTAGCGAGAGCGGCAGTCATAATAATCATATTACCAGTTTCTTCCACAGGCATCTGGTTATCCTCGGTTTCTTCGCCACCGCCATAAGCCTGGCCAGTAGCATGCGGATATGTTCCAAGATCGTGCGGAGCAAAAGGAAATTTCCAACGTGGCGAAGCAGCATAATCAAAATTTGGTTGAAGCATTGCTTTGGTAAGTGCCGGGCTAAAAAGGAAGAAAAATGGAGCGGCAGGATAGATAACGTCTACCGTAGCAATGCATCCATTGCTGAAATTTTCTTTAGAAAAAATAAGCGGCATACCTTTGGCATCGGCAACCAGTTTATGAGCAGCCAGGCATTGACGGTAAACAAGAGCGTTTACAATAGCATATTTTTTACCTCCAACAGCCTCTAAATCTGTGGTTAATTCTTTATCAAAAGAAACACAAGCTGTATGCACCTGTTCATATTGATTTGCCGACAGAACCAATAACTGATTTATATCCATTCCGTTTCTTTTCCACCAGGCTTTAAGATTGGTATCGAAATAACGGATACTTTGATCATCATCGTAAGCCAACATAGCCCAACATGCTGAACCATTGGAGTCAACTGAGCCAAGGTTCCAGACAGAACCCATAGATACCCATCCGTCGCTGGTTTTGCGAGGTTGAGATGGACTGGTATTTATAGATAAATCGCCTTTACTGATAAAGACTTTGAAAAGTTGCCGTCTCTCTGCAACGGAAGTTTGCGGCTTCTGATTATCAGGAACCGACAAATAGGCATATCCCCAGTCGATCCTCAAATCGTCGCCCTTCTTTTTCAGAATAGGTTGCTCCGGATTACCAATTTTAAGTGTTTGCAATCCGTTAACGGCTGTCTTTTCCCAAACAAGGTTCTGCTCGACTGTATTTACGGCTATTTCGCCGCCACAGTCGAAATATACCTGAACATCGTGATTTTTGCCGTCAACCGAATTTACTTTCCATGTAATATAGGTTACAGGGCGTGAAAGTATGTCGAGATCGGAAACTAACGATGGTGTTGTAAATGTAAGTTCAATTTTAACAAGGTTATTCTGAAAAGCATAAATTGTACGGGTGGGTAAAACATTGACCGAAACTTGTTTTACAGGTTCCAGTTGCGTTGGCTGGCCACCCATCAAACGGAATGATTTACCGTCAATTCGCACCATGCTGTGCATAGGTTGATTTTTACCTGTCCAATGGACGGTTTCGCGATCGTAAAGCCGATCTGCCGGAGACCATACGCTAAAATAAGGATCGTGTGCTACCAATGGAACACTGGGTGGCCTGAAATCCTGAGCAAACGATAAAGCTGATATGAATAAAAAGAAAATTAAGAATTGGAGTTTTTTCATCAGTTTTAATTTGATTAAGATTATGATAAAGGTTAAGTTATTTCGCATCGGTAAATATAAAATTCAGGGCTATTCCCGAAGAACAGCCCTGAATTAAAATTATAAATTAATCTTCTGAATTGGTGAGAAAATCATCTTTTCTACACCAGCAATTTTAATACCCACACGGGCAAAAACGTAATTCTGTGCAGGAATAATATCTGGAACATCAAGACTAAGAGTGATATTGTCGGGGTTTGTAATTACCGACCCATCAAGGCTTGCTTCTTTAATCATATATTCGTTACGGTTATCAACCAATGTAGTTTTATTCACATATAGGTTTACCCGTTCAATACTTCTTGCGTTGGCATCTGTAATAATCTTTTCAGCTTTAAAAGTGGCTGTTATTTTTCGACCACTTGCAGAAAACTGAGGATTACGTACCATATAGTAAGGCATAACTTCAATGTCCTTAACTGTTTTTCCTCTCAGATCAACAACAATAGTGTCAGAACCATTTACAGGAATATTTCTGAATGGCCCCTGATTTTGAGGAATAATAAGTTTATAAGTGGCATCGAAAAGCAATGCAGAATAAGTACCGTCTGCAGCAATTGTCACATTAATAGGAGCTTTTAGCTGCCAGCCAGGTTCGTACAACTGAAAAGAAACTTCACCCACGCTGAGTCCCAGAGGTTCTCCCTGATAAACAATTTTTCCTGTAAGCTGAGATTCTGGTTCGTCGTAATTATCATACGCGCATGACACTGCAAATGCGCTGATGAAAATAAATATTAAATATTTGAATGATTTCATAAGTTTAATTTTGATTTGGATTACGCACTAAAAGAGGATTGCTTGCAATGATACCATCATTTATGTTTGAATAATAGTTACCCATACGGAAACGACGGGAGTTGGTAACCTCACGGGGTACCACCACTTCAAATACATATTTACCATCATTAGGATTGCCTGGGTTGTAATATTTATAAGGCCACAACCCGAAAGGTCTTGTACTTGGTTCGTCGGCTTTCATTGGATTCGTCGTAATATTCACAGCCTGACCGTTCCAAACCTTATGAGCAAGTCTCCATCTTTTTAAATCCCAAAGAATATGCCCTTCAAATGCCAGCTCAACTTTACGTTCATGAACAATCCTGTCGAAGGTTATTTCACCAGCGGCTAAAGGAGTTGTTAATCCGGCTCGTGCACGAACCTGATTTATATAAGTTGCTGCCAAAGCAGGTTGATTGAGTTCGAAAGCTGCTTCGGCCGCATTCAACAGAACTTCAGCATAACGATATTGAATCCACCACAGACCACTCTGGGGGCCACGCATACCTGAACCAGGATTAGGATCCATATATTTACGGATATAAAAACCGGTTTGAGCCGTAAATTCAAGACTGTTGATAGGTCCATCGTAACCAACAACCTGCTGATCTTCTGTTTTTCCTGGCAGTCGGCCCATCCCTGCATAGGTATTGGCTGTAATTTTTGTACCATCGCCTAATACATATCCCGCCCATATATCAACAGGCTTACCCTTGAACTTTGTGCCAGGAAGAATAACAGTTCCACCTAAACGAGCATCGCGTCCGGCAAAAATGTCGGTAAGATTGTTATAATACACATAGTCGGCACCATTGTTAATATTCAAAGGAGCAGCAGTATTATCAAGTTTTTCGAATGCCTGGACAAGATTCAGCGAAGGATTTAAACGTCCGCCCTCCAAATCCTCTGCACCCGACCATGGTTGATTTACCAGTGTAAATCCGACAATCTTTCCTGATTTAAGCTTGTAATCTCTTACAAGAATAGCTTCGTTGTTATTATCCTCATCATAAAAAATAGCAGCAAAATTTTCCTGTAGGTCAGGATTTTTCTGATAAAGAGAATATTTGCCTTCGGTGATTATTTCCTGGGCTGCTGCAAGGGCTTTTTGATAGTAGCCTTCGGCCCTGGCAGCAGGAATACCCACTTCGCCACCAGGTAAAGATACCTCGGGAGTAGTAACTCCGTAACGGGCTATGGAAGCCGCATAAAGGGCAGTTCTCGATTGCACAGCCAAAGCTGCGGCTTTAGAAGCCCGCGATTTTTCGGAAGCTGAATTTGGTAAAATGTTTTTTACCGAATCTAATTCAGCAATTACAAAGTCGTAAATTTCGGACTCTTTTGCACGCGCATGCCTTAAATAGGAAGGATCGCCACTGTAATTATATGTCATAACTTCCAGAATAAGCGGAACACCACCCATGCGTTTAACCTTTTCAAAGTAGTTAACGGCTCTTAAAAAACGGGCTTCAGCAACCATGCGAACACGTTCGTTCTGATCGTCCATTTTGGTAGCTTTAGAACATTTGTCGATAAACATGTTCAATTCACGGATATAGCCATAGTCCCAGTCAGCCCAATCGCCATAACTAAAGTCGCCTATACGTGCACGGCCATAATCGCCAGCAGCCGAAGGAAAAGCCTCATCGAAGTTGGTAAATTCGTACCACTTGTCGGTTCTTTGATATTCATTATTCCGGTCGTATAAATCAACCAAAACGTTAAGAGCTACCGAAGCATTTGTCCAAACCTGATCTTCATTCAGAACATTCACAGGCTTACGGTTAAGAAATTCATCGTCGTTACAACTCCACACCAGGAGAGATAACATTAAGAAAAATAGTATATTATATTTTTTCATACATCAAATTATTAAAAGGTAAGATTGATTCCCACGTTTACAAACCTGTTTTGCGGATATTGTAATCCGTTTTCGTCCATTATTTCAGGCTCTACTCCTACTTTCTTTAAATTATCAAGTGAGAAAAGATTGTAACCATTGACATAAACACGGGTTTTTTCAATACCGATTTTTTGTGTTAATAACTTGGGAATGGTATAACCAAGTTCTATGGTTCTTGCACGCAGGTACTTCACATTCGTAAGCCAGAAGGTTGAATTTCTGTAATTACTGTGTCCTCCGTCGTTCCAACGTAATGCAGGATATTTGCCCGAAACCCATTTACTGTTCAGGTCGAAAATATCTTCTCGGTGCCATCTGTCATTGTAAAGCTCGGCCATTAAGTTACCAGTATTCTGGAAGGCAACGCGCATTTCCCAGTTACGATTGTACGAATACATGGTACCACCTGAGAAGTCGGCTTTGAAGTCAAATCCCTTCCATTCGCAAGAAAAGTTAAGACCATAGTTAACTGTAGGGTTCTTATCGCGGGCATAACCAATAGGACGAACGTCCTCACCGTTAATCATACCATCTTTATTAACATCTTCATAAATAAAATCACCAGGCAACATGGTTCTGTTACCCTGACCATCGTTGTTAATTGGGTGATTATTTATTTCATCGAACGATTTAAACTGACCAATTACATTATAACCCCAGTATGTTCCGGCCCAACGGTCTTCAATTGATGAATAATATCTGTTTAAAGAGCTGCTGAATCGTGGCTTGTAGGTTTCGAGATTGCGAACACGGGCAAATCCAAAGTTACCGCCAACTACAAAACTAAAACTACCAACTGAGCCATTGTACTGAACCGAACCATCGCCACCAACAACTGCGTCGCTGTTAACATTTTCCTGGGGTAAGCCATATCCCAATTCCTGGGGAACAACAACATCGTACTTGTTACCTTTCAAGCCAGTGCGTTTACGGTAGAAATAATCCACAGCACCACTGATTTTACCATTGAAAAGGCTGAAGTCTGCACCAATATCGGTGATTTTACTTGTAAACCAGCTTAAATTGGTAATGGGCTCTCCTTTATAGCGTGCTCCTTGCATGAGATTGTCATTGATAATATTGCGGGTAGTAGCATAATTATACCCGGGTAAATAATCGAAAGGTCCAATACCAATATCATCATCCCCTAAAATACCATACGATGCACGGAATTTAAAATCGCTCAACACATTGGCAAGACCTGTAAACGATTTGAAGAAATTTTCTTCAGAAATACGCCATCCGGCAGATATTGACGGGAAGAAACCCCAACGTTTATTCGAAATAAACTTCCAGGACGCATCTTCGCGAGCCGATAATTCAATATAGTATTTTCTTGCATAATCGTAGTTAAACCGGCCAACATAGCCAATTCTGGCTTCTTCCGACTGACGGTCGTCGTAAGTATCCACATTATCAAAATAAAGTAAAGGTAACACGTTGGTTGAAGGTACAGCGTGAACCCATGTTTCCAGATCCTTCACTTCGATACGCTCAGCAACAAAAACAGCGCCTACATTATGCTTGCCAAAGGTATTCAGATACGTTAACTGGCCCTGATAAACATTTTCAAATTTCTTACGGGTTCCGCGTTCCCTCCATGGATTCATCATGGCAAAGGCCTTGTCGTAAGTCTTTTCAGTTTCGTTATAACGGTAGGTCTGATAGGTATATTCGTGACCATTCATTACCCTGTCGGCCAGATAGTACGAATATTTACCTGATACAGCAAGACCCTTTACAGGAAGTTGATATTCGGCATTGAAATTAGCCTGGAAAACACGCCAGTTTTCAGTCCAGTAACCCGATTTATCTTTAGTAAACAATGCCCAGTTGGTATCGTTATGACCAATATCGTTGATATAATCGGGATTATCATTTGCGAAAGGACGTTCAGTAGGACGGTTTCTGAAAAGTGCAAAACGTGGAGCCCAATAATCGTCACCGCCAGGAACACCAGGGTTATCGCGTGTTTCGATACGACCAGTAACCTGCATGCCAACTTTCAGGCTCTTGGATATTTTAGCATCAACGCTCGAGTTAATATTATAGCGTTCAAATGTAAACTGACGACCTAAAACCGAATTCTGGAATAAGCGGGTTCCGGAAAGATAGTAGTTAATTCTTTCGTTTCCACCCTGAGCATTGATATTGATAGAATTTAAAGGAGAATTAGGTTGAATAATAAAATCGTACCAGTCGAAGCTCTTATAACCGCTCTCTGTACCTGCTTTCCACCGTTCCAATTCGGAAGGAGTAATCTGCGTTGAACGAGCTAAAGAATTTAATTCAGCATCGGCCTTTCCTGTCATCCATTCGTAGGCATTTACAGTTTCAGGAAAACGGGACCAGTTTTGCCATCCTGTATAGGCATCGACATTAATAGTATTTTTAGAACCCACTTTACCACGTTTTGTGGTAACCAGAACAACACCATTTGCGCCACGCGATCCGTAAACCGAAGCTGAAGCATCTTTAAGTATTGAAATGCTTTCGATGTCGTTTGGAGAGATATTATTGAATGTTCCGGCATCCTTCTGAAAACCGTCAATTACAAATAAGGGAGCGCCCATGTTTCGGATCTGAACATTTGCACCCGAACCCGGGCGACCATCGGCCATACGAAAGCTTACACCAGCTAATTTACCTGCCAGCGCAGCACTCACAGTTGAAGCATGCACCCGGTCCATATCTTCGGAGGTAACACCTGATATCGCACCTGTTACCGATTCTTTTTTGCGAACACCATAACCAACAACCACTACTTCTTCGAGTGCTTTAATGTCTTCAACAAGCTTAACATCCACAACGGTCTGACCGGTTAATGTTATTGTTTCAGAAAGGTAACCTATGAACGAAAATGCTAATTGTGAACTTTGCGATGGAACTGCAATAGAATAATTACCATCAATATCGGTTACAGTACCCTGGGTAGTTCCGGGAATAGTTACACTAACTCCAACAAGAGGTTCACCTGTTTTTGAATCGGAGACTTTACCTGTAATTTGAATTACTTGCATGTTCTGCGATGGCGTTATGACCACCACATTGTTTTCGAGAACTTTATAGGTAACGGTACCTTCGTTTAACATCATGGACAAAATATCGTTTATAGTTTTGCCTTGAGCTGTTAACGAAACACGTCTGTTCAGATCGGAAAAGTCGTCGCTGTAAAAAAAGCGAAAATCGCTTTGCTTCTCCAATAGCTTTAGAACCTCACGCACGGAGGTGTTTTTTACCGCTATATCAAGCTTTGCGCTTTGTGAATAAAGAGAAGCAGATACGTTGATAGTAGTAAGAAAAACAAGTAGATAGGATAGTCTCATAATAAGAAAGATTTTTCTGTAGCCTTTTAACTTGGACAAAAGATCTCCTTTACAAAATTTTTTCATAGTTTTGTATTGATTGATTAATAATAAAATGATATTCTGTGCAAGAGAATATCGAAAAATTGTCAATATTGGGGTTAACGGGGGTTAATCCCAATTTTTTTAATACTGATTTGATTATGTGATCATAGGCGCTGTAGTGTTTTTAGTTAGACATTAGTTTGTGTAGAACAATTATCTCTTTTCATAGGCCTGATTATAAGACCTTAATAAAACCGGGTCAACTTTAATTAGTATATTATTCTTATCAATACTGTATTTAAAAGGCAGGGTGTATCGCATTAAATCCATGGCTTGTTCCACAGTTTCGTTCGTAAATGTACCTGAAAACCGGTATTTTTCCAGTTGATTTGTTTGAAACTCAATATTAACATTATACCGACGTTCCAGTAAGGTGGCCAGAGTTCCAAATTCCTCACTTTCAATTATCCATTTTTCATCCTTCCAAGAAGTATATAAATCGGTTTTTACATTTTGAGTTTGTAGGGCCGGGATGTCCTTTTGAACATCCAGAGCAATAATTGCTTCATCCTTATTATTTTTCCCAGCAACAATCATAGACTTTTCATGATAGAAAAGTGAAGAGTCGTTGAATACCACAACCTTTTGGTTGGGTTTTAGGGTTATAACCGATTTCTCCTTACCACTTCCTTCTTTTTCGATATTAACTATGCCTTCAACTAATGTTGTCGTAACTTTTCTTTCTTCGGGATAAGCCTTTACATTAAAAGAGGTACCCAGAGCTTTAATAAACATTCCGTTTGCTGAGACAATAAAAGGGTGATCCTTATCGGATTTTACTTTGAAAAATGCCTCTCCAACAAGCTTTACTTCGCGGTTTTGGTTCGAATTAATTTTATATGTTAACTCCGAACCTGCATTGAGCCAAACCCTGGATCCGTCGGGTAAATAAGCTACACTGCGGGAGCCTTTTGGTGCGAATATTTTAACAATTTGTTCGGGTTGTGACGATCTATTAAATAAAAGATACGAAGCCAAACCTCCGCCTAAAAAAACCAAAATCAACACAGCAGCAACCTTTAACAAGTACGAAAGTTTTATAGTTTTACCTTCGGTTGTACTTTCAGAAACAGGAACACTGATTCTGGAATAAAAATTATTCAGGGCTGCATTTTCATCAAATAATTCGGGTTGATTTATCTGAGAAGTAGCCATCCATGTATTTCTTACTTTATTAAATAATGCTTCATTCTCCGGATGAATCATTTTCCAATTTAAAAGAGCTCTGTTTTCTTCCAGGGAAGTTTCTCCTTTTAGAAACCTGATAATCAGATCGTAATTTTCCACATTACTATTCATAGTTTCTGAATTCTATAATTAAGACACGGTTTTAGGCAGGTTGGACGTCAACCTTTATTATTTTTTTACAATTATTTTAAATGCTGTTCCATTAGAAGCTTTAATTTTTCAATAGCCCTTAACATTTGAGATTTAACGGTACTCACTGAAATATCCAGTTTTTGGGCTATTTGGCTATATGTAAGTTGCTGGTATCGAGCTAAATGAAAAATTTGCCGGCATTGGGGAGAAAGCTCTTCAATTGCCTGTTTTAATTCGGTTTCGATTTGTTGACTAATTATATCGTCGAGTATGTTTGCGGATGATTCAATATCCAAAATTTTCGACCTAACGGAAAGGTCGTCAGTCGAGATTTCATTAATATTATTTATGTGATCACGGATATAATTCAATGTATGGTTATGAACCATCCGGTACAGGTATGATTTTAATGAATACTTTACAGTAATATTATTCCGGTTGTTCCAGAGCTTGAGAAAAACATCCTGAACAATTTCTTCAGCGAAGGCTCTGTTCTTTAAAATATCATTTGCATAAACACAAAGAGGAGAATAGTAACTTTTAAACACAGAGTTAAAAGCTTTCAGATTCCCAGTTTGTATTTCTTCAAATTCAGTTAAGCCTACTAAATTATCCACCTGAAGATCGTTTCGTTCGGGGTGTAAAAGTAGTATAATGCACATAATAAAAAAAAGACCATCGGGTATGAAAAATAAATTTATAACATTCCTCAAGGAGGAATAAAAACCCAATTTTGCAGACACACTACAAATGCAGTAAAATTGATTTCACAATGATTTCAACATAATAAGAAACAGTGAAGAAGTTTTTCCACACGTGTTACCTTAATCTGATGCTGTAGGAGTATATATAACACATGTTTAGCCCTGGTACGGGGTTTGCGATCCTTAAATAAACTTAAAAGAAACGCTATGGCACAAAAAGAAAATAACCCAAAAAGAGGAAAATCAAACAAACCTCAAACAAAGACTGATGTTGACAATCGTAAGGAAAAAGCATATGAATCGGGAGCCAGTCCGGGAAACAGGGCTCGGTCCAGCGAAAGATAATATTTTCTGTAGAATAATCCGGTGCAGCAATGTTTCCGGATTATCTTTTGAATAAAACTCATAGTTAAGTGAAAATATCTTCCAAAAATTATTACTTTTGCATACCGGTCGTTTAGTATTTTTTATGAGTGATACACGAGATTATATTATAGACAAAGCTTTTGACCTCTTTTTAGCAAGAAGTTACGAAGCTGTTTCAATAAGCGATATCAGCAACGCTATTGGTCTTACAAAAGGTGCCCTATACCATCATTTCACCAGTAAGGAGGAACTGTTTAAAGCTGTTATTGATAAACATCTGAGTATTGTTCCTATCGAATTCGATTTCGAAAACGGTTCGTTATACGATTTTAACGAGCAATGCATTAAGCATGCGGAAGCAACCCTCCGTAAAATTATTATCGACGATAAGGAATTTGTTCCCATTAATTATGTATCGCTAATCACAGATAGCTTCAGGCATTATAAAGGATTTGCTGAGGATAAAATCAACCTGATGAATAATGAGGCGCAAAAAACAAATCAGCTCCTGCAAAAGGCAGTCGAACGTGGTGAAATAAGAAATGACATTGATACGGAAACCATATCTATGATTTATGTTTCGAGCCTCGTGGGCTTAGCTGGCCCGTTTATCGAAAAAAATCCAATCAACAAAATGGTTGAATCACTTAGAAAACAATTATTTGAGTTATATAAACTTTTAAAGAAGTAATTTTTTTAAACAAAACATACTGGTCGTTCAGTATTTAATCTAGTATAGTAGTTATGAAGAGAGCTTTTTATCCCTTATTAATTGGTTTAATTCTTTATGGATGTAATAAAAATCAACAAAGTATTGAAAAACCGACAAGCACAAATGTTCCTGTTGTTACCCACGAAGTTAAATCGGAGGTTTGTGAAACGAATCTGCGGTATAGCGGTACCATTGAACCTTCGCAAACAATCCCTTTGAATTTTCAGGTTTCAGGAATAGTGGAGAAAGTTTATGTGGAAGCCGGGGATGAGGTGAAAAAAGGACAATTGCTGGCCTCAGTTGAGAAAGCAAATCCCAAAAGCATTTACGATATGAACCTGGCAAAATATAATCAGGCGAAGGATGCTTATGACCGCTTAAAAACCGTTTACGAAAAAGGTAGTCTCCCCGAAATAAAATGGGTAGAAATGGAAACCAATCTGGAACAGGCAAAATCGTCGCTTGAGGTTTCGAAAAACAACCTGGAGAACTGCGATATGAGGGCACCCGAAGCCGGAGTAATCGGTAGACGGAATATCGAGCCGGGCATGTCGGCTATTGGCCTATCCACTGCTCCCATTGAGCTGGTAAAAATCAGAACCGTGTATGTGAAAATATCGGTACCCGAAAATGAGATTGGTAAGATCCGTAAAGGTGATAAAGCCAAGTTTTTGGTATCAGCACTCAACAGCAAAACATTTGAGGGCTCACTAACCAACATTAGTCCCGTGGCCGATGCCATTTCGCGCACATACGAAGCAAAGATCAGCGTTCAGAATCCGAACCTGGAACTAAAACCAGGCATGGTGTGCGACGTAATGCTAAACATCAAATCCCTGAAAGAGGCGGTTGTAATTCCTTACCAGAGCGTGAGCAAGGACAGCGATGGGAAAACCTATGTTTACCTGATTGACAAATCCACCAACCAGGCTAGAAAACAAATTGTTCAAACTGGCAATTATGTTGGAAACGACCTGGAAATCCTGGCCGGCATAACCCCGGGACAGCTTATTGTGAAGGAAGGCAAAGAAAAGTTATCGGATAAAAGGATAATCAGTTTTTAGAATGAGCCGCAAGAAACCAAGCATTATCGAATCCGCCATGCGGAATCGTAATATCGTTATTATCCTGGTAACACTGTTTATGGCAATTGGTGTTGTGGCTCTTAAAAAGATGCCGCGCAACGAGTTCCCGCAGTTTACAATACGCCAGGGCGTTATTGTAGGGGTTTATCCCGGTGCCACGTCTAGCGAAGTTGAGGAACAACTGACCAAGGTGGTCGAGAATTATATTTTCGGATACCAGGAAATCAAAAAAGCAAAAACCTACTCCTATTCCCGCGAAGGCATTATGTACATTTTTGTTGAACTGAATGATAATGTGCACAATGCCGATCAGTTCTGGTCGAAAATAAAGCATGGATTAAGTGAACTGAAAATGACACTTCCCTCCGGTGTAATTGCACTGGTGGCGAACTCCGATTTTGGCGACACATCGGCTTTACTGATAACACTTTCGTCCGACTCGAAGAGTTACAAAGAGATGGAGGAACAACTCAAAAAGCTTGAAGCCGAATGCAGGAAAATACCTGCTACTTCAAAAATCAAGCACTACGGACTTCAGAAGGAGAAAATTTACATCAACGTAAAACCGGAACTTTTAAACGAATACAATATAAAAACCATTTCGCTGCTGGGCTCTTACCAATCGAACGGTATGGTAAATTATGCCGGTCAGTTGAAAGACGGTCAGTACAACCTGGCAGTGCATCTGCCGCCTAATTTCGAATCGGAGAAAGATCTGACCGATCAGATTGTTTATTCCGATCCCAAAGGCAATGTGGTACGATTAAAAAACATAGCCACAATAGAGCGACGTTACGAAGAACCTGAGAATTATATCCGTCAGAATGGTAAAAAAACAATTCTGCTCTCGCTCGAAATGCAGCCTGGGAACAACATTGTGGAATTTGGTAAAGATGTGGATAAAGCCTTGAATAACTTCAAAAGATCGTGCCCTGAAGGAATTGAAATTGCCAAAATCTCCGAATTACCCAAATATGTGGACGATTCCGTTAGCAACTTTATGGAAGAGTTTTTCATTGCCATTATCGCCGTTATCCTGGTTACCATGCTTTTACTTCCCTTGCGGGTAGCTTCGGTTGCAGGTATTACAGTTCCCATATCAGTTTTGATTACACTTGCATTTTTATACTTCTTTGGAATAGAATTGCATACGGTGTCGCTGGCATCGCTTATTCTTGTTCTGGGAATGATTGTGGATAACTCAATTGTAGTGATTGATAACCATGTTGAAAAAATTGATCACGGCATTTCACCCTGGTATGCAGCTATAAAAAGTGCCAAAGAACTCTTTATCCCCATTGTTACCGCAACGCTGGCAATTATTGCCACCTATGTTCCACTGGGTTTTATGGTACCGGGTACATCAGGTGAATTTCTCCGTACTATTCCTATAGTTGTTGGTATTGCATTAATTTTATCCATAGTTGTGGCTATTTTGCTGGTTCCTTATCTCAATTTTGTTTTCATAAAAAGGGGCTTGAAAGCAAAAACAAGCTCAAAAAAAGGAAAATCTTTACTCGACTGGCTCCAGGGGTGGTTCGACAAATCGCTGGAAAAGGCATTTCAACATACAAAACTTGTACTTGGAATAGGGCTGGCTATGATTGTTCTGGCAGTTATTCTCTTTAAAAATACCGAACAACAGTTGTTTCCCGAACTGGAACGAAACCAGTTTGCGGTTGAAGTTTATCTCCCAACGGGTTCTTCGCTGGAAAGTACTGCCAGTGTGATGGACAGTATGGAAAATCTTTTATTGAAAGATAAGCGCGTTACCAATGTTACAAGTTTTGTTGGTACAAGCTCTCCCCGTTTTCAGGTGGCATATGCGCCGAATATGCCTGCACCAAACTATGGGCAGTTGCTGATTAATACAACTTCCGACAAAGCCACTCGCGAAATTGTAAATGATTACACCGAAAAATATGCTGATAAATTTGAGAATGCGCATGTTAAATTCAAGGTTCTTGCTCTGCAATTGAATAAGGCCCCTGTCGAAATTCGCATTTCGAGCGATTCGATAAAGAACATCAGGTTGGTGGAAGCTAAGATTGACAGTATTCTGAAGAAAACACCACATATTGCCTGGGCACGCACCGACTGGGACCAGAAACAGCAGGCCGTTAAGGTAAATCTCGATCGCGACAAGGCAAACCGGCTGGGTTATTCAAAGGGGTTGATAGCGACTTCACTTATGGTTGGTCTGGATGGGGTACCGCTCACCACCATATGGGAAAACGACTATCCGGTAGAGGTAAGGCTCTATCAGGAAGAACAAGGCAAAAAAAGCATTAAAACACTGGAAGATCAATATATAACATCTCTTTCCAGTTATTCGGCCAATCCGTTACGATCCTTTGCAAGCTTTACACCAGAGTGGACCGAAGGAACTATAGTTCATCGCAACGGAACACCCACTTTAACCATTCTGATCGACAATGATTTAACAGGAGTTGCTGCTAAAATTTTCGATGAAATTAAACCTCAGATTGACAATCTTCCTCTGCCTGAAGGTACATACATCAGTTACGGAGGAGATTATGAAGGTCAGGTTGAAGTTTTTACTCCTATGACCATTGCACTCGGATTAAGTATTGTGCTGATTTTCTTCATTCTGCTGTTTCAGTTTAAAAAGGAAAAGCTGTCCCTTCTGATCATGTCGGCCATGTTATTAACACTTCCAGGCGCCGCCATCGGATTAAAACTTATGGGTTATCCGTTCAGCATTACAGCATTTGTTGGGATCTCCAGCCTTTGCGGTATGGTTGTCCGCAATGGAATAATATTGATTGACTATGCAAGGGAACTGCACGAGAAGCACAAAATGTCCATTCACGAAGCTGCAATTGCAGCCGGGAAGCGTAGAATGCGTCCAATATTCCTAACATCGGCAGCAGCATCAGTAGGTGTTGTACCCATGATCCTGAGCCGCTCACCACTTTGGGGACCGCTTGGTACAGTGATTTGCTTCGGTCTGCTTATATCAATGGTATTTACACTGTACATTCTGCCATTATTATATTCTCTTGTGTATTCAGATAAACCTAAAAAACAAGGATTCTGGTCTATTCCTGCAAAAGGTACCGCGATTGTTGCTCTGGCCTTGCTTTCGTTGTGGCCATCAGAAACAAACGCTCAAACCCTGAATCTGGATTCGTGCAAACAAATGACATTGCGAAACAACAAAAAAATTAAGGAATCGCAGCTCGAAGTTATGGCCTCGCAACAGCAGCGCAAGAATGCATTTACAAATTACTTCCCAAAAGTAAGCGCTTCGGCCACACATCTCCAGGCGAACAACTATCTTGTAAAAGGTAAAATACCGGAGATGAACCTGCCGGTGTACGACGGTAATCCTGCGAGTCTGCAAACTCCGACTTTGTTTGCCTATGTTCCTGCAATTCCAATCAATTTACTCGATCAAATGAGCGTAGGCAATCTAACAGTTGCAGTTCCCATCTATGCTGGAGGGAGAATACGAAACGGCAATAAATTAGCCGGGATTGGTGAAGTTGTCAGTAAACAACAGCAGTCTATGACGACCACCGAGGCTTTGGTACATACCGAGGAACTTTACTGGACACTGGTTTCGCTGAAAGAAAAGCAAAAGACCCTTGCAAGCTACATGAAACTGCTGGATACACTTCATCATAATGTCGAAAATTACCTGAAAGCAGGTATGGTACAACGTAACGATTTACTGAAAGTTCAGCTTAAACAAAACGAATTGAAAACAAATAATCTAAAGCTGAACAATGGTACCGAAATCACTACCAGAGCCCTCTGTCAGCAAATTGGTATTCCTTACAATGCTTCCATCAATTTTGAGATTGATCCAATAATGCAGATTTCGATGACAAGTCCGGTAAATGCTGATGAAGCGGTTAAGCAAAGGTATGAGTTTCAACTGCTGAATAAAGCCGTGGAGGCCGAAGAACTTCAGAAAAGGATGACCATGGGAGAATATTTACCTCAACTCTCGTTGAGCGGCATGGGGTATTATGCCAATATTGCCGGAAATACACAGAAAAATGCATTGGCGCTTGTAAATCTCAGCATTCCTATTAGCGACTGGTGGGGAGGAACTCATAAGATAAAGCAGCAAAATATTAAACTTGAAAAGGCCCGCACTTCACTCGAAGAGAACAGCGAACTCTTAACGCTACAAATTGAGCAAGTCGGTAATGAGTTGGAAGAATGCTGGTTCAAAATTCAGGTTTCGCAAAGTTCTGTGGAACAGGCCAAAGAGAATCTGAAAATTACAAACGACAATTACAGTGCTGGTACCATCGGAGTTTCAGACTTGCTGGAAGCTCAGGCCTTGTTTCAGGAAGCTAGCGACAACCTGATTGATGCACAATGTAATTATAAGATAAAGCAGGCAAAATATCTGCAGGTAACAGGCAGGTATTAACCAGAATCCATGCTTACCCGGGAGATGAATATCAAATTTTACTGGTTAGTTTTTCACGATATTCGCTCCCGGGGTTTTATTTATATTGGGTTATTGGGTTAAAGAATTCTTTTATCATACTTCATCCTATTCCCTGTGTATTACTTCTTTTATTGTACCATTGAGTGTTGAGGATAAGAAATTTTGCAACTCATCCATTTTTCCAGCAAATTATACACCTGCTGTCTTTGGGCCGCATCCATTTTTGCAATATTAGCTGAATGATTTCCCTTGGCAATTACTACTTTCAGCGCATCGGTTTTTCCCGTAAGGTTTACCTGCGATGCCGACCAGGGATCGTATTCTCCATAAATATAAATAATCCGGTCTCCCCTATTCTGAAGAAAATCATTGACAAATTTTAAGGTTTCTGCTTTATAGGGCATTATTTTTCCGGAAGGTGCCCAGATGGTATTTTTGTAATCGGCCTGTTCCAGATAGGATTTAAATGGAGTCTCGTCATATCCGTAATAACCAAGCTCGTAGTTCGCCTGGTAAAAAAACGGCTTAAACTGGTCATACCCCTTTTTGCTGTAATAGAAAGGAGTAACCACCTCTAATAAATGCTCCAGCAATTTTTCGTTGGATGCATTTTGGGCGGGAATGCTGTCGCAAGGGGTCCCGTACTGCCAGAAACTGAATGGATATTCGAGCACCTCATAATCGAAAACAACAGCAGGAGGAAGTAAAAGATTAAAATTGTTTTTTGCACAATGATCAGTAAAAGCCGGAACAAAATAGTCTTTGTTCTTCAACAAGCGGGTCTGGTATTCCTGAATTTTATCCCGGCATTCTTTTGTACTAACAGTTACTAGATGACTCGTTACACGAGTATCCTCAACAGCAAAATTTATAGGAGCAACATAAGCAACCGTTGCATCTACATCGTTTGGATAATAAGCTTTGTAATACAGGGCTGTTTGTCCACCCTTGCTAACACCTGTTGAAACCCATTTACCGGGGAACACCGGTTTGAGTAATTCGCGAATAGCATGGTGGTCGGCTGCAGATTGCTCAACGGTCATGGTTTTCCAGGTAATTGTATCGGCAACCGATTTCCCGAAATTCCGGTGTTCCACCACCACAACATTGGAATTCAACAATGTAGCAAGTTCGAGATTAAAATTTTTACGAGCGGCGTAATGAGCAGCATAACCTTCTGTAACAAACACTACGGGCGCTTTGGTGTCTCTTAAAAACAAAAATACCCGTTGTTTGAAATTTTCCATTCCCGGTTTAGAATGATCAACCGGCTGCGATACCATTAAAACATAAGCTTCGCTAAATATTGTGTTTTCAATTTTAGTAACTTCAGTATTTCGTAACTGTTTTAGCTGGGTAAATAGTTCCGTTTCCTGCGCAGTTGAAAGTTGAAGAGTCAGAATGACCAAAAGCAGAATTGAAAAAATCTTTTTCATAGTTTAATAAAATTGTCAGTCTGCAAATTACATAATACAGAAATCAAAAACAATGATTGACCCAAATACAGTCAATTACCTATATACCGGACAATCGTCGGTTTTCCAACGCCTGTATATTCAATTATCAGCAGGCCGGAAGAGGGTTTTATCTCTCCGTTATCAAAAAGTTCGACTACTGAAAAATGCACTCTATGCATCACATATCTGCACTTATGGAGGTTTAGTTTAAGTTTTTTGATTATTTCATTTCGCTCAACCTTACTCATTTCCGGTAAAAATCGAATTCTTGGTTTTACTTTATGATTCATATAATAATCGAGGGCTATCAGTTCAACAAGAAGCATGTCATTTGGATATGTTTGGATGGAATACTCATGCAGCAAGGTGTAAATTTCGGTAATTACATCGCCACCGGAGGTGAATTTTTGCTTTAATAATGAGCCTAAGCCGTGCAAAAAGTTAAAAACCGAATAGTTTAAAGCCACATATTTTAAAGATTGTACTATCCGTTTTCTGTTCCAGTAAATATCAAGTGCGTGCTCTACTGTTTCTATATGCTCAACTTCTCTTTTACTCAGATATTTGCTGTCAACAATCTGATATGGCGGCAAATGATCAAAATTATAATTATGCTTCTTATGATTGTTACGAATGGGTGTTCCTTTAAGGAACTTCAGAAAACCAAGCTGCAATTCGGGTGCAAAAAGCTTAAAAACCTCTTCGAAACTATATTTTATATCTGCAAAATAATCGTAAGGCAAGCCAACTATCAAATCCAGATGGATTTCAATTTGGTCGGAAATCGCATCAATAAAAGCCTTTACATTTGTAAAATTCTGCTTCCGCAGGACTTCAAGGTTCGACTTGTTATTTAATGTCTGAATTCCTATTTCGAACCTGAAAATTCCTTTGGGAACTTTTTGCTTGATAAATTCAATAAGTTCAGGCTGAATCCTATCAGCCTTTATTTCGAACTGAAAGATATTCCCAGGCTTATAGTTATCCAGGATGAACTGAAATATTGAAATTGCAAAAGCCGGTCGGCTGTTAAAAGTTCGATCGAGAAATTTTATGACTTTTCCACGCTCCATCAAATACATTAAATTCGATTGAACAGTCTCCAATGGGAAATATCGTACCTTGTTGTCAAGACCAGCCAGGCAGAATTCGCAACAATTCGGGCATCCACGCGAAGCTTCTATATATGAGATTTTATGTTGAAGTTCTTCGTCAGGAATACTCAGGTAGGGATTTATATTTTGTAAATGTTGAAGGTCTGGTATTGCCCCAATGGGATTTTGAATTATATCCTCTCCTCTTTTCCAAACCAGCGCCGGGACCTTAGCAAAATCGGGAAATTCGTTTAAAAAGGATGTGAATGGTATTTCTCCTTCTCCCAAAACAATAAAATCGATTTCGGGGAGTGAGATTATTTCGTTCCATTCGTATGATACTTCCGGGCCTCCTAGCAATATTTTACACAAAGCATTCTGTTGCTTTAACTTTTTTGCCAGTTCAAGTGTCCGGGTAATATTCCAGATGTAACAACTAAAGGCAACCAATTGAAAATTGCTGCAAAAGTCTACAATTTCGTCCATGTTATCCTTTGGACTAAATTCTCTAGCATTCAAACCTGCATAAGTTTTATTCAGCTCGTACAACAAACGCACAGCCAGATTCTGGTGGATGTATTTTGAGTTTATTGTAGTTAACAGAATTTTCATGATTTGTTTCACAGAATAAAGCACCGGTCAAATTATCTTCATATTGAATCGACACAAAATAAGTGAAAAAAGAAACACTCCTGAAGGATTTGTCGCTTGAATCACAATCCTCCAGGAGTGTTTGGGAGAAGATATTTTTTCTTACACCTTTCGGGATGATTGTAAACTTACTTACGCCTCTTCTTAGTTTTCGAAGTTGAATCCTTTGCAGCTTCAGTCTCTTTTTGTTCCTGTTTGGCTTTTTCCTTTTTGCGAAAAAAACCTCTGAGCAAAATATTGCTCTTGGCAGCTTCCATGTTTTCCTGAAAGCCTTGGGTACCTTTTTTTACATTGGTAACAGTTTGATCTATATCTTTAGCAAAGGTACTGTCCATAAACAATTTACCAACAGTTCCCTTTCCAGAGCTGATGGATTGGGTAACTTTGGCAAAATCCTCTGTAATAACGGCGGCATTTTCTATAGTTACCTTCAGGTTTTTTAATATATCGTCTATATTTATGGGCGCATTAGTAGCAATAAAAGCATTGTTCTTCACCACCCGGGCTGAGCTTCCAGGTGTGATGATCAAAATTTTATTTCCCATAATACCTTCAGACCCTATAACAGCGCGCGAATCGGATTTAATAAACCGCCTTACATCCTGCTGAATCTGCATATCTACTCTTACCGAGGTGTCGTTGATAATAGTTATATTATCTATAATGCCCACATTAATTCCGGCAAACCGAACATTATTACCCGGTTGTAATCCGCTCACATCCTTAAAGACTGCTCTCAGGCCAAATGTTGTATCAAAAAGATTCCGCTTTTTCCCAACAAAATAAATTCCGATGATAAATAGCAATATTCCAAGAGTAACAAATACCCCGAGCTTTAATTTATTCCCCGTTTGTGTTTTCATAATCATTTCTTTTTATTGAAAAAACGAACGAACCCATGGATCGCCGGCATTTTCAAGTTCGTTGTAAGTGCCTTCAGCAACACAATAACCATCTTTAAAAACTACGATGCGGTTGGCTGTTATGCGGGCGCATTGCATGTCGTGAGTAATAATAATTGAAGATGTTTTATTTTTCTTCTGAACTTCCAGGATGAGTTTACTAATATCTTTCGAAGTAACCGGGTCAAGCCCCGTAGTAGGTTCATCATAAAGAATAATTTCAGGCTTAAGAATCAGTGTTCTGGCTAAACCGAGCCTCTTACGCATTCCGCCGGATAATTCGGCAGGCATTTTATCGATAGCTTTCGACAACCCAACACTACCTAGAGCCTCTTTTACAAGAGCTTCTTTTTCCTGGGCTGAAAGCTTTTTTTGATCACGCAAAGGGAATTCAAGATTTTCGCGGACCGTCATAGAGTCGTACAAGGCAGCACTTTGAAACAGAAAGCCTATTTTTTTTCGCATAATATTAAGCTCATCTTTTGACAGGGTCGAAACATCATTTCCAAGAATAACCAACTTACCTTCGTCCGGTTGTATTAGCTGAACAAGGCACTTAATCAGAACCGATTTGCCAGATCCCGATTTTCCCAACACCACCAGGTTTTCTCCTTTTCTAACGGTAAGGTTTACATCTTTTAAAACATGTAAATCGCCGAATGATTTTTTTAGATGCTGAATTTCAACAGCAAAACCATCGGTCTCCTGATTTTTAATCATTGGAACAGCAATTTCAGAATTTTGATTTTCCATCAGTAAGAAAATAAACTTGTAATTTGAACTGCCATAAGGTCGATGATGAAAATCAGAAGCGATGAGATTACCACCGATGAATTGGCTGCATACCCGACGCCCTCAGTACCATTTTCGGCATTATACCCCTTGTAACATCCAATAATTCCTATGGCAAAACCAAAGAAAAAAGTTTTAATAAATGCCGGAAAAATGTCCATAAACTCAACCTTTTCGAACACCTGAACAATAAATAGTCTGAAGCTGATGTCGCCATAAAGGTTAACACCAATAAAAGATCCAAAAATTCCGATAGCATCGGCAAAAATTGCAAGCACAGGAATCATAAGCATTGAAGCAACAACACGGGTAACAACCAGATATTTAAACGGATTTGTACCCGAAACTTCCATGGCGTCAATTTGCTCTGTCACTTTCATGGAAGCCAGTTCTGCTCCAATTCCTGATCCCGACTTTCCGGCGCATATCAATGCCGTAATTACCGGGCCGATTTCTCTGATGAGAGAAACTCCCACCATTGCTGGTAGCCAGGCTTCGGCACCAAAATTCTTTAGAGTAGGTTGCGACTGCATTGTTAAAACCAACCCCATAATAAAACCTGTAATTGCAACCAGGGGAAGAGAATTATATCCAATTTTATACGATTGTCTGGCCGTTTCGCCAAATTCGAATCCCTTCCTGAAAAGCTCCCGAAAAAACTGTATGCTGAAACTGGTAATAAGCGACACCTCTAAAAAGAAACCTTTCAGATGCCTGAAGGAATCCCCGGGAGTTTTTTCGGTAATCTCGTCTTCACTATCGTATAGGGGTTTCCGGGCCATGCAGCTTCTTTTTCAATTTAAACCGTTTAAAATAATTTTTTTTATTGCCTGATGCCGGCATAGAATCGCCAAGCAAAAATCCCCATGGTTGCCAGGGTTCAACCCTGTCGCAAATAACTTTTACAAGGGCAAGAAGTGGTATCGATAAAAACATGCCCGGGATTCCCCACAGAGCTCCTCCGGCAATTACAGCAACAATTGAAACAAAAGCATTCAGTTTTACCTTGGACCCTATAATTTTCGGAACCAAAAAATTATTATCGATAAACTGTATAATCAGGTAATTAATCAGTACAAAAAGTGCGTATGATGGATGATCTTTGGTGACAAGAGCAACAATCATATAGAGCATAGCGGCAATAATTGCTCCCAGATAAGGAATTACGTTGAGTAATCCTCCCAATAAACCAAGCAAAAGTGCATATTCGATACCCAAAATAAACAGCCCTATTGAATTAAGTGTTGCTACAATACCGGTTTCTATAATTAATCCTATCAGGTAATTTTTTATGATATCCTGCGTAACAGGTAAAATCTCGTTTAACTCGGAACGGTGTTGTTTTCCAAAAACATCGTGCAAAAAACCTACAATAATTGGCTGATAATATAGCATCATAAACACATATACCGGAATAAGAAAAATGCCAACAAGTGTATTGCTCATTGTAGAAATTGTGTACCCAATAACTGCTCCGCTTTTGTTAAGCAAGTCTTTTTCCAGGTCGGAGAGCCAGGTTTCGAACCCATGTGGACTGGTATTTAACATACCGGCCCCCCAATTAATAAACTCGGTTGTAAGCGACTTTACCTTTTCTATAAGCGTTGGAAAAGTATCGACAAAGTTGCTGAACTGACTAAAAAAGACAATACTAAAGGCCAGCAAAATTAAAATAGCGGGTACAACGGTAAGAATAACAGCAATAACACGTGAAATACCTCTACTCTGGAGTCGGTTTACGACCGAACTCAGCATTATTGAAAAAAGACCAGCAAATGTAAGGGGTATTAGAAAATCCCGTGCGATATATAGCAGTGCTACAAGACCACAAAGCCCCAATATGTATAATGGGGCTTTAGGTACGGAGGTATGATTATCGGCAGAATTCATCCATTAACAGAACCTGCTTCCATTTTCCTTTTGTAAAAAACACGATGCAACAATCCTGATCCAATGGTTTTAATTGTATCAGCATGTCGTGAAACAAAGTTCGAAATTAGCATCTGAGCCAATCCACCGGCAAAATTCCGAAGTACATTGCCCGATTTGCGCACAATAAGCTTTTTGGTTATCAGCCCGGTTGTTAAACCAATAGTGGAACCAACAATATTTTCGGCCATGTGAGGGGTACTAAGAAATTCGCGATAAGTAGCTTTTAAAAGATTAATAGGTTTGAGGCTGTCAAATGCTAAATTCAGATTATCTTTAAAATCTGCCCATTGTTCGCTTTGCTTATTCTCTAGTCGGGCTATAACTTCTTTAAGTTCGGAAGTAGAGGTTACTTTTTGCATAATTAGTTTTCTTTAAAGATTTGTTTAAGAATAATACTTCTTACCAGCCTTCTAATGCTTTGCCCGAATAAAAAATAAAATGTAACAGCACAAAGCGCATAAAATGCCGAAACTATCAGAAAACCGAGATACATTTTATCCAAAGCCTCACCTACCCAAATAGATACACCAATACTAAGCATTATTATAAACAATACAGCAATAAAAAAAACGGTAATGTTAAGAACAACCGTTGATACAACTAAAGTGGCTTTGTCAAGGGCTTTGTATTTTAAAAGTTCAATACTGGTTCTTCCAAAATCTTCGGCACTTTCTATCAAGGATTCAAGTACATTTTCTTTTCCTTCCATATATATAGTTTTAGGAGTTAATCCTTAGCACTGGGAGGGCACAAATTTAAAAAGCAATAGGCTGTTGACAGGCAACAACCTACGCTTATAATTGCCTATAACGATTTTAAGAAACTATCAATATCTTGTTGATAATCAATTTACCGTTTCACTCCCGATAATTTTTACCAGGTCCAGCATAGAATGAGCTTCATTTCCGTTAAAAATGACCTTGTCCGATTCAAAATCGAAACCCGAAAACCTAAGTTTTACGCTCTCATATGCTTTCATTTTAGTTGGGTAGAAATTCTCTCCTTTCTCTTTCGATTCCTGAATATCACCTTTCGAAGAAAAATATGTATTGGTGTTTGCTACCCAACCTCCTTCAATATTCGATACTGTAACTACATATATTGCCATCTTCGTAAGATTTTCAATTAACTCCCGGAACTAACTTGCAATCATGCTCATTAGTTTTTTCCTTGCAAAAAATATCCGGCTTTTCACCGTTCCTATCTTCAAATTCAGTTTACGTGCAATTTCTTTGTATTTGAAGCCTTCAACATGCATGTTAAAAGGTATTTTATAAACATCCTCAATAGTATCAATCATCCGTACTATCTCGTTTATTTCGGAGTATGAACTGGCAGGCTGAACCATGTCTTTCTGGTAATCCATTACAGCTATATCCGGACCTTTATCGTCGAATGCCTTTCTATACAAACTTTTGCGACGATAATGGTTTATATACGTATTTTTCATGATGGTTGAAGTCCATGCAAACAGATTAGTATCATCACGGAATTTTTCTTTTGCCTTCATGGCTTTTAAAAAAGTCTCCTGCAACAAATCCTGGGCATCTTCTTCATTTGTTGTAAAATTAAAAGCTATATAGCTCAGTTTATCCCTTAAGGAAACTAATTGTTTATTGAAATCTGCTGTATCCATGTACTTAAATCTAGATTGAATAAATAAATAACTTTAGGCTTTTGTGAGAAATCTTGAAGGGAAATACTGCCTGGCCTCAACTCCAGACAGTATTTAATTTATGTAAGGACTACTTCTTTGTTTGCCCCTTTTCTGTTTTTCCACTCTGATTTCCTTTATTGCCCCCCTGCTTGGAGCCTCCTTTTTCTGAACCGGATGATTTTCCGGTGTCTTTTGACTGTGCCATATATTTTTGTTTTAAGGTTTCATGATTATCTTCATGGGAATATCGTACCTAAAACTTATAGTTTTAATATACAGTACAATAATGTGAATTGAAGAGGGAATGTTGTTGCTATATTTCTCCAAAGTGGGGCAAACTGTCAACAGTCGGAGGTGAGTTGGGTATAAAATAACCTTGGATAGTAATTAAACAAAGTTGAATTGGAAATGTACTTCCAAATTGGAAAAAATTTAAAAAAATGTATGGAACAAATTTTGAAAATTGGAAATAAAACTTATTGGATGAAGAAGCTGACGTTTAAAGAATGGTTAAGTGTAATAAAAAAAACTTTCGGTAAATTTTTTGACGATAAAGGAATGAAGCTAAGTGCCTCTCTGGCTTACTATACAATATTTTCGCTACCTGCATTGCTTATTCTGATCATCGGTTTGGGTAGCATTTTTTACGGTAGAGAGGCTATTCAGGGAGAAATATTTCACGGAATAAATGATTGGGTTGGAGCAAAAGCAGCAGCGCAAGTTCAGGAAATGCTTAAAAAAACCACCCTCGAATACAATAGTATCTGGGCAACGTTATTAGGGGTAATAACTTTGCTGATAGGTGCTTCAACAATATTTGCAGAAATTCAGGATTCAATTAACATTATCTGGGGACTCAAACCCAAACCTAATAAGGGACTTATAAAACTGGTCCTGAACCGCCTTCTTTCGTTCTCGATGATTCTGGTACTTGGCTTTTTATTAATGGTTTCTCTCCTGCTGAATGCAATGCTGACTACTTTTATCGAAAAGTTGAAAAGTTTATTCACCGAACAAATCGTTAAATTCTTTTTTATTTTCGATTATCTGTTTGTTTTTACAGTTATTACACTGCTTTTTGCTTCAATTTTTAAGGTGTTACCCGATGCAAGGATAAAGTTCCGCGATGTAGTTATTGGTGCAATGGTTACAGCAGGCTTATTTATGCCTGGCCGGTTATTAATTGATTATTACATGAAAAACGTAGCAGATTTATCTACATATGGAGCGGCTGGATCGGTAATAGTAATACTTTTGTGGGTATATTACACCTCAATAATATTGTACCTGGGGGCCGAATTTACACAGGTTTATGTAACCAAACGAGGACACGAAATTATCCCTTATAATTATGCAGTTAAACTCGAAACCCGTGTTATTGAAAAAGATCCTGAAACAAAAACTAAAAAGGTTAGAAAAATTTAAGTTATTGCGACTCTTCGTAATTTTTAATTTTATTGTACAAAGTTTTTCTGTCGATATTTAGTTTTTCGGCAGCTTTGCTCTTGTTAAAATTTACATCGCGCAAAACACTCATAATTGTTTCATACTCTGCACGTGAAGCAGCATCTTTTAATCCAAAATCCTTTTTAATCAGAGTTGGTTCGGTTACATTTTCCTGTTTGCCAATAAAGTGCGACGGATTGATAATCTCAACCGGCAAGCTGCCCATACCTACTAATCCCGATTTCGTAAGCAGAACTGCTCTTCGAACAACATTTCTGAATTCTCTTAAATTTCCGGGCCAGGAGTAACGCATAAATATATCCATCACATCTTTGTCAAACCCTTCAATTTTTTTGTTAAGCTCCTTATTGCTTTTATCGAGGAAAAACTCGGCAAAAAGAGGTATATCCTCACGACGGTTTCTCAGGGGTGGTATATTAATCGTAAATTCGTTAAACCTGAAATATAAATCCTCCCGGAACCTGCCATTCTGAACCGCTTCCTGAAGACTTTCGTTAGAGGCCACAATAATTCTTATGTCTAATGGCATTTCTTTGTTACCACCCACTTTTTTAAATTTCCTTTCCTGGATTACCCTCAATAAGGTGGCCTGGATATCATACGAAAGGTTGGAAACCTCATCGAGAAATATAGTTCCGTTATTGGCAGCTTCAAAATGTCCTTCTTTATCGTAAAGCGCTCCTGTAAAGGATCCTTTAACATGCCCAAACAATGTACTTCCTGCAAGTTCTTTTGAAATAGCTCCGCAATCGATAGCTACGAAAGGCTGATTACTACGATCGCTGCGCTCATGTATGGTTCTTGCAATAACTTCTTTACCTGTACCAGTTTCGCCATATAAAATAACACTGTAATTGGTTGGAGCCACAATATCAACCTGGTTGTAAAGGTCGACAGCCACTTTTGATTTACCAACCATATAGTTACTGTTAATTCCAGCCTGCGACTTTTTAGGCTTTGTAACCTGCTCCTCCTGTGGCTCATTAATACCTACTGAAGAACTTGCAGCAGACAGAACGTTCAAAACCTCATCGGGAATCAAAGGTTTGGCAATATAGTCGAAAGCTCCGGCTTTTATTACTTCAACAGCCGTTTTAATATGAGAGTAGCCAGTTATAATAATAACTACAGTAGTGGGATTAATTTTCTTTAATTCAATTAAAACATCTTTTCCATTCTTATCACCTAACTTGTAATCACACAGTACAATATCAAAATTATCCTCCTTAAACTTAGATATACCTCCGCTTGCTGTATAGGCAGCTTCAGCTTCATAGCCGTTTTTATTCAGATAACGGGTCAACAAAGAGCATATATCAGCATCATCATCAATAATCAATACTTTTTTACCCATAGTAAATGGTTATTCAATTGAAAATATATTTTTAACTTTTGGTGTCAATTGTTCATTGACAAATTTACAATAAAGAATATGAAATTCGCTTGTGAAAGCCTTTTATTTAAAGGGTTTCATTTATTTGATAGTTATTTTTTATAATCATGCCCAAGTTAAACAATTTAAATAAGATTTAAAATTCCATATTTAGACTTAATTCAAATCAGGTTAGGTAATGCTCCGTCTTTTCTAACTGCACCCCGGTAACCCGAAGTTTAAGATATATGAAAAACGTTGTGCCTTTTCCAGGTGCACTCTCAAGAGTAATACTCCCGTTATGATTCAAAATAATATTTTGGGTATTTGTTAAACCCAAACCGTTACCTGCCTCTTTTGTTGTAAAATATGGCTCAAAAATTTTCGAGACAGCATCCTTATCCATACCAGTACCATTATCTTTTATTGTTATCAGGCATAATTGGTCCCTGTTTTCTACTTTAATTTCGAGAACACCTTCCGCTGGTTCCATTGCCTCAATTGCATTCACAATAATATTCAGAAAGGCAAGTTTCATCTTCTCAACATCAACTTCTACCTTTCCGCTTTGCAACGAGTAGTTTTTTATAATTTTAATTCCCTGAAGATTAATGCGATCGGCAGCAAGCTCGATGGCTTCGTCGAGAATATCGCCTGGCGAAACAAGGGTAAGTTGAAGCTCCGAAAATTTTGTTGAGTTTAATAATTTAGAAATCAATGAGTTTATCCTTTCAGAATTTCGTTTAATGATATCGAGAAGAAAAGCATTATCCTCATTATCGGCTATCGAATCTTTTAACTGATCGGTAGCCAAAGCTATACTGGTTAATGGATTTCTGATTTCGTGTGCCAACGTTCGGGAAATACGGCCGCTAATGGCAAATTTTTCAATACTCTTCAAATCGGTTAACTCCTTATTGGCGGTTTTTAATTTTTCAATTCCGGCCTCAAGCTCCGATCTGTATATTTTTTTTGCTTTGTTTTCTTTTTCGAAGGTTATCAGGGAAATTATTGCAAGAAATATTGCGAGTATAAGAGACAGGAAATTAGTAATTTTAAGTGAGGCGTAGGTTTCATTATACTTATTCACCCTTTCCTGAAGTCTGTTTCTCTCATGATCTTGCATAATCTTTACCGTTTTCCGAATATTGTTCATAAGATTGGTCTCCGGAAATCCCAAACTCTTTATTTCAGCCAAACTCGCTGTTGAAGCCGTTAATCGTAAAAGGACCAAATCCATAAAATTTATTTTACTCTTAACTAAAGATTTTACAAGTTCCAGTCTAACTTGCTGCACTGAATCGTAAGACGATGAGAACCTGATAACTTTAAGAATTGAGTCGGTAATTTGTTTTACTTTTGGAAATGGTCGAAGCAAAGAACTATCGCGAGTGAGAGCGAACCCTCTTATACCTGTCTCTGCATCTTTCATTGCAGAAACAAGTAATTCCAGATTATAAATGGTTTCGTTAGTGCGATCGACCGTTTTGGACCTTTTTTCCATCTCGAGTGTATTGAGATAGATGAGAAAATAAGAAACTAATAAGATACCAAAAGCCAAAACATATCCATTTCGTACCTTTTTCTCCGATTGATTAATTTTCATAAATAAAAGCTATAGCTATACAAATAAACCAATGACTGTAGATTTTTGTTGAATATTACGAAATAATATTTGAAACGACATCATCATTAACACAACCCATTTAGGAGTCTTTCGGAAAGATTCATTATGATTCGAGGGCTACTTAAATCAGCAATAATGGAGGTTAAAACACCTTAAAATATTTCAATAAAAAAAATTATGCATTCATGGCTATTTTTTTATATTTGCTCAATATCATCTGGGACCAGGGATTTAGATTTGGTAAAAACCAGTTAAGGAAATTGAATTTAAAGCTTCTCATATGACTTCAAGAAAAAAGTTAGAGGAAAAAGATTTTATAATTAAAGCTAATAAGGACCGAACGGTTGAAATTTCGGCAGCTTTAAATTTGGAAGATTCACGAAGATTGCTTCAGGAGCTTAAACTTAAGGAAATTGAACTCGAATTGCTAAACGATGAGTTAAGCAAAAAAAACGAAATTCTTACTGATAAATTACAAACCTATTCCAATTTTTTTGATAACTCCTCCCTACCCTTAATACTGTTAACCTCAACCGGAATAATTAAATTAGCAAACCAGGCTTTTGCCCAATTCATTAAACAGCCTTTGAGTAATTTGGAAGGTACTCACTTAAGAAAATACCTTTCGGCAGAATTCTCCAACCAGCAGGATACTATTCTCTTAAAAACAGGGAACTGTATTCTAAAATTTGAAGCTCAAAACGGCGAAAAAATTGAAACCAATGCCGAAATAAAATTATCATCCGACAACAATTTTTTTCAACTTACATTATATCCAGCAATTAGTACAATATTAGTTGAAAACCGGAATCACGACGAGCAAATTTATCGGGCTATAGGCGAATCAATTAACTATGGCATATGGGTTTGTGCCCCCGATGGCAGAAATATATATGCCAGCGACTCATTTTTAAAGCTGGTAGGAATGACCCAGGAACAATGCTCTGATTTTGGTTGGGGCGATGTTCTGCATCCTGAAGATAGAGAAAGAACAATTGCCGCCTGGAAGCAATGTGTTCAAACAGGGGGAAAATGGGATATTGAACATCGCTATCGCGGAGTAGACGGTAAATGGTATCATGTGCTGGCCAGAGGTGTTCCTGTACGAAATAAAGAAGGTGAAATTATATACTGGGCCGGGATAAACCTGGATATTACAGAACTGAAGAATATTCAACTTTCTCTTAAAGACAGCGAAAACAGGTACAAAGTACTTTTTGAATCAATGCCCATTGGTCTGGCAATTAGTGATGCAGAAGGGAAAATAATTTATGGCAACAAAAAATCAAGAAGCTTACTCTGCATTAGCCGCTCCGAATTAAAAAAGGGAATAGATATTTCGCGATGGAAATTTGTACGAAAAGAGGGCTCGGAGATTAAGACAACCGAATTGGCAAACATGAAACATTATTTTCTCACCCAGGAGATTGAAAATACAGAAATTGGCATAGTAAAAGATAATGACCAGATTACCTGGTTAAATGTAACTGCTGCTCCATTGCAAAATCCTAACGAAATTCTGATTGCGTTTATGGATATAACTGAAAAAATTGAAAGAGAAAATCAGTTGAAAATGCTTTCGGAGAAATTAAAGGAGCTGAATGCAACCAAAGATAAATTCTTTTCCATTATTGCTCACGATTTAAAAAATCCCTTCAATTCCATTTTAGGTTTTTCTGAACTTATGATGAAAAATCTTTCGAAATATACCATGGAGGAGATTGACAGATTTATCGGCATTATTCACAGCACCTCGAAAAACGCTTATAATTTGCTCGAAAACCTTTTAAACTGGTCGCGAACACAAACCGGGACTATAGAATTCAGTCCAAACCAATACGATTTAAACGATATAATACTCAGCAATCTTGACTTTGTAAAAAATTATGCTCTGAAAAAAAACATAAAAATAAATTACGAACCATTCAGGAAACTCTTTGTGAATATCGACAAAAATATGATCGATACTGTTTTGAGAAACATACTTAGCAATTCTATTAAATTTTCCTATCCGGGTGAAAAAGTCGATATTAAGGTTGAAGATGAAGGGTCAAATTACCTGATAAGCATAAAAGATTATGGAATTGGAATAGAAGAAGAAAATCTGGATAAACTCTTTCGCCTCGATAACAAATACAGCAGCCATGGAACCAATAATGAAAAAGGCAGCGGTTTGGGATTAATTATAAGTAAGGAATTTATTGAACGTAATAAAGGTAAAATATCAGTAAAAAGTGAATACGGTAAAGGCAGTGAATTCATATTCACCCTGCCTAAATCCGCTTACTAAAATGGATACCCAATCGCGAAATTCCACACTGTATCCATATCCGAGACTTTTTGAATCTGATTAGGTGAACGAAGCGGAAACCCAACGTCAATACGGATTATAAAATACTGATTAATGTAACGTAATCCCGTTCCCCATCCCACAGCAAACTGTTTAAGAAATTTACCACTGTTAAACTGCGCTCCTGTTCTCAAAGTATCCTCTTTTGCAAGCCAAATGTTTCCAGCATCGAGAAATAGAGCCCATTCAAAGCTTTTAGCAATTCTAAAACGGTTTTCCAGGTTTCCAAGCAGCATAATTTCGCCGCTGTGATTTATTAGCCTAGCTTCTTTGGATGAATCAGCATAAGCACCAGGCCCTACCAACCGGAAATGGTAAGCTCTTATACTGTTTGCGCCTCCAAGATAGTATTGTTTAATACCAGGCAAAATTCCTGAATTACCAACTGGCAAGCCTAAACCTGCACTAAATCTTGTAGCAATTCTGTTCTTTCGGGTAACATCCCAGTACATTCTGTAATCAACAGTGGTTTTAACATATTGGGCATAAGTTGTTCCTAAAAATTTTAGTGGCTCATCCTCTGTATTTTTCTTTCCGAAAAGGTTTTGTATTCCATAAAGTAAATTTCCCGAAAGATCCACAGCGCCTGTAAAAGAGGTTCTGAACTTCCTGGGATCGGTATCAGGTATTGCATATCGATAGGTATAATTGGTTCCCACGATAAACTGATCGGCAAAGCTTTGTTTAAACAATGGATTTTGATTTTCAATGGAATCGAATAAAATTGTGCTGCGGAGTTTGTGCTGGTAGGTAATATCTACCAGATTTAATTCATGACTGCGGAAAAGAGACTCGGCCCAGCGATAACCATACAACATGCGGAAGAATGACATCTGATAATACTGCATCTGGTTGATGTATCTTGATTCCACTCTGATATGATTATTCGGGATAAAACGTGATGAAATAACGCTTGGATTGATAATTAGAAACCTCGGAAACTTTAACTCGGCTGAAGCCCCCAGTTCATAATTAAAATCGCCTATTACTTTTTCGTCCGACTTTGACAACCATGCTTCAATGCTTCCATAAGTTCTCACGGTAAGTTGTTCACCTCCGCCAAGCAGGTTCCGGTTTGTATACACCAGTTCGGCAACAGGTCCTGCAAAATCGTTCGACTTACTCACAAGATCAGCCGAAGCTTTGAAGTTATTTAAACTGTTGGGGGTTAAGTCTATATTTATATTTCCCCTGTTCCTGTAGTTTGTGTCGGGTAAGGCATCAATATTTGTATACTTAAACACACTTAACGCAGATAAATTGCGGTTGGTAATACTGTAATTATCGGTTGTGAGCAACCCGCTATCTCTAAACAGAATAAAGTGACGGAAGTATTTAGGTTTAAGTAACTTTCCTGTTAAAAAAGTGACCCCTTTATACTTTACTGTATCATCCATTGTCAACGAATCCATTACACTGTTGTCGTAAACCATTACTTCGTTTATATACCATGGCTGCATGTTTTTAATATAAGTCCCATCTTTTATATCCAAAGATAGG
This sequence comes from Bacteroidota bacterium, assembly GCA_023429135.1. GTDB lineage: Bacteria > Bacteroidota > Bacteroidia > Bacteroidales > JAAUTT01 > JAAUTT01. Next base: position 90,158 of record JAEYWD010000074.1, read on the forward strand.
TCCACCTGCCGGGTTTGTTGGTTCGAATCGGCATGGAAAATCAAAAACTCGGGCGAAAAATAAAAGAAGCCATTTGATTTCAACACGACATCAATTCGCTCCCGCTCTTGTTTCAATTTAAGAAGATTGTATCTGTCGCCGGTGTGTAAAAGTGATTTTTCCTTCACCGAATCGATCAGGTGAACTATCAGCGAATCGTCTATATCAACACTTATAATTCCAAGATTATAGGGCGGATCAACATAACAATTATATAAAATCTTACGCTGCTGCTTTCCAAATTTTGTTTTAATTATTTCGGGCTTAACCCGAGAATCGAGAAACCCATTTGCTTTTAACACGGTAACAAGCGACTGGGCCACTTCTTCTTTAGCGACATCCGATAACAGAACAGGACGTTCTCCGTAAGTGGTTCCCAAAAAATTATCATCTTTTTCCTCTTTGCTGAAAATGCTGTAAATCCACAATTTATAAGGCAGACCTAATATTCTCCGGTTCGGAATCGGATATGTTTCATCTTTCAGCATTCCTTCGAGTTTTGATGTTCCCGAAACACCTTTGTCCGCATGAACTTTGATTTTCGCTCCAGCATAGAGATATTCGTCTTCTTTCAGTATTTTAGAACTAACGCAGGAACTGAGCAGCAAGACAACTGCAGCATGAAGGATATAATATTCTGAAGTTCGATGTTTACTGCTCTTCATCGGTCTCTTGTTGAATATCGGCTACGGCTTCTGGTTCTTCAGGTTTTTTAAAGAGCTCCGAAAGTTTGTTAAAATCCTTCTGAAAAAGAATACCAGCTCCGGTGCTGATTACTTTTCCTTCTACAAGCCCTCGGTATTCGCTTCGTCTGAAGGTACGAACCCTTAGAGTGCGAGGTTTGTTTAAGAGATATTCGATATTAAATTCGGGGCTGATCCTGTCGGCTATTGACTGTTGTTGTTCCTGCTCGTCGGCCTGTAAAACCACCGTAGCACCCAAGGCAATGCTTAAACGATCGTCGGCCAGCTTTTTTGATGCTGCGATCTTCATCTCGGTACGTAAATTATCCTGACTTTCGCTGCCGTAATTATCGTACGATTCAAGATCGAAATGCAGATCGACAAACTTAAGCTTTTGTGCAGCAAACTGATTGAGGGCATTGGAAATAATAACATTTGCGCCTCCGTTATTGCCAAGCACATTGGCAAAATTATTAAACCCGAAACTTCCGAATAGTAGCAAAGTCATGGCCATTTGATTCAGTTCCGATTCGTTTGAATTAATTTCCTGAAGTTTAGCAGCCACCATCCCGTTTTCTACCCCTTCATATTCGCTCGGAAGTGATAAACGAAAATTAAATCTGGGATCGTCAAGACTGCCGCTGATGATCATATTTACCATAAACGGCAGCGTACTTGAAGTTTCCTCCGAACCAATAAGCTCCGCAGGGGAAGTACGAACTTCGTAATAAGCACGAAGGTTCAGTTCGGGTTTTGAAATATTACCGTACCATACAATATAACTGCTGTCTGCAATCTGAAATTTCCTCTTCAAACCTGAAAGACTGATTGTATAATCTCCTCCCGAAATATCGAGCCGGCCATTTAAGCGAGGCGACTGGTAAGGCCGCTGGCTCATAGAGAAAATACCGCCGGCTTCCATATTTAAACCCAGGTTTCGTACCGGATCGGTAATAATTTTTACCGCTGTATTTGGTGCCACCGAAATATTAGCCGTTAAACTCAGGTTTTTGGCTATTGATTCTTCTACAACCCTTTCATCCGATTTCTTAACACCATCAAATTCTATCACCCCTTCTTCAGTGAGAGTCGATGCTTGTTTGGTTATTTTATAGAAAAACCGGGAACCTTCATCTATGGTGATATTGGCATTTACGTGCGGAGTTTTGTCCTCGCCCGTAAGCTTTATATTACTTGTTAAAATCAGTCTGTTATCTTGTCCCGGGAGGTTATCAGGTGGTCCTTGATAAGCAAGAAACTCCTCAGTAATAATATCGAGGTTATAATTCAACTTCTTAAGATTTGCCAGAGCTATTTTCCCCCGGATCTCCATAGGATCTCCGTCGTTATCCTTAATTGTAAAATTGTTAAAAAGAACCTCGTCGCCCCTGAAAAGAATTTTTTGTTTATCAATCTGAAATTTAGTCTGAATTGGCTCAATGTAAGCCATAGTTTTATCGAAACCAATTTCGCCATTTACAACCGGCTCAGCGAAACTTCCCTTTAAATTTAAAGAAGCGTTTATAGCACCGGAGGCTTCGGAAATAACATCTTTAATTAATGGCTGTAAGGCTGCAAGACTAAGATTTTGCGTTGTAAGATTCAGGTTCATGGGAATATTTGTGGCTAACCCGTAAGTGCCTGAAATTTTAAATCTCATGTTATCCTGGCCAAAATTGACATCGAGATTAGCAATATCGCTATTCTCAGTATTCGAGGCTAAAACATTCAATTCGCCCAAGGGTCTTTTTTCAACAATGATGTTACTGATTCCCAGCTTAGCATCAAAAACCGGTAAAGGTTTCGCAAATAAATGTGTAGCCATAAGTTCCCCGTCAATTTTCCCCGAGAGGTACGATGTATCGCCATACAACATTTCCGAAATAAGGGCAAATGTTAAATTCTTAAAAGTGGCAACCAGTTTCTCAGGCTGACGTGCATCGCTCAACAGAGAAATCATTTTATCGCCCGAACTTAATTTCACATTATTGAATACAACGTTTTTATTTCTGATAAAAGTCTTGTTGCCAGCCTCAACATCCCAGTTCTGATGATTAAGCAAGAGGGGTTCCTGAATAACCAGATTAAGCTCCGGATTTTGAGGCTCCATAGTAGCTCCAATATCAAACCATTTTTGGGAGGCCGCATTGGAAAAGGCTAACCTGGAATCAAGCACACCATTGCTCAAAACACTTCCAAGCGAGAACTCTCTAATGGTTTGTATTTTGTTATGAAGAGCTTCAGTTTTGAAATCTACATTAAATGAAGAATCCTTACCCGAGGCTGATAGCCTCATATTATCAACTTCAAAATCATTAAAGATTAACTTCTCTATATTTACATCGGAAACCAGTTGGTTATTGATTAACCGGGCTGAAATTTCAGCATTTTCAGGAATATCAATTTTCATAGCCATAAAATCGTTCAGCATGGATAAATCTTCAATGTTTATATCCAGTTTGAAGTATTTATCGCTGTTCCGGGCTGAGTCGGCCTTTTCCTTTGAAAAATATTGAGAAAAATAATTTTTTATCACAGCCGGGACCTCCTGCAGGGGAATATTTCCGTTGTAAGCAATGTTTCCAAAATTGCTTTTTACCCGGGCATCCACACTGTCGCCAAGCACTGAATAATACAGCTTCGAGTCGGTGTTGATTTCATCTTTAGGAATTTTCACTTTCACCCTCATTGTGTCGGTTGAAGCGATAAATCTACCTTCACCTTTTGAAGCATAACTAGCATCGATATTTCCGGAAAGGGCAATTGTATCTTCAATTAGTTTCATGGCATACAAATCCAGGTTCTGAATATGGGTGTTAACCCGGAATTTCGGCTGATCGCCCAGAGTTCCATCTAACTTCATTTGCAGTCGTGCAACCGGATCGTTGGTAGTAATACCCGCCTGAACTATACCGTTATTAATGTTTCCCTGAAGCTGGATATCGTTATAGTCAATGGAGTTAAAAACAACTGAAGCAATTTGCAGTGATAAGGAGGTATTCATGGAATCGGGATTGAAACCGGTTCCCGCTGCATTGAGTGTTGCATTTATTTTACCTAATTGCTGGTTCTGGACAAAGAACCCTCCGTTAAGTTCTACCAACTCAACTTTTGCATGGTACAAAGGGATCGCGGTTTGCTTCATATCGGCACTAAACCTGATGCTACCCTCACTTGTTTTAAGCTCTCCTTTTCCCTCAAGCAATTGATTCAAAGACTTCAGATCGGCTGTCAGACTCAATTGCGACGGAATGCGGTTAAGATTGGGATACATACTCTTCGGAAGATAAGGCTCAAAATCGTTCACGCTGAGGCGCGAAGTTGTGATATTTGCGTTGAAATCAGGAACCTTGCCAGAATTTTGATTTCCTAATACACCTGCAGCTAACGCCGAAATATGCGAGCTTCCTAACCTGAAATCAAGAGGACTAACCTTTATATGTTCACCATTGGAATTGGCCGCTATAGTTATTGAAATCAACTTCGAGGTACGGTTGTCAACAAACCGGAGAGAATTAATGTCGGCATTCCAAAATTTACTGCTACTAAAGGAGGCCGAAAGGTCCATAGTGACGCCCGACAATGAAATGTCGCCCAGATACGGTAGCGGGCTATCGGCAGGCACAAGGTTTCGCAACCTGATCCTGTCGAATGCAAGGTTGCTTTTGCCAAGGTTGATCTTCCAGTTACTTTCGGCTTTCGGGGATTTTACAGAAGTTTCTTCATTTTCGCTTACTACCTGAGAGGATGCAGTATAATTAATTATTCCCTTTTTGATATTTATACTACCAATATTTATAATCTGCTTTTGGAGATCTATTAAATCGGGAAGAATTCTTGCTTCGCCTAAAGTATAAGAGCCTCCGGAGTTTGTAAAAGAATCGTTCTGGACAAAGGTTACAGCTATAAGGTCCAGCCGCTTCAAGGAAACGAAGAGAGATTTAGCACTATCAGCTTTTTTTGTTGTTTCCTCAATAACTTCATCGGATTTTGTACCGCGGTTGTAGGTAATAAGACTTACCCTTGTATTAGCCAACAAAATTTTCTCAATATCAAATTTTAGCGAATCGAGGTTATTACCCTCCACATCCACCCTCAGCTTACCTAATTTAACAGCAAACTGCATACTGTCACTCAGGTTTTGAAAAACAAAGCTACTTTTATCAAGCTGTACCTTCTTCACCTGAATATCCCAGGCACTTTTACTTTCGGGTTTTACCTTCTTTTCGTCGTTACCTGCAAAGGAATTGATAATAAAATCGATATTTGTACGACCTTCCTTGTCTAAAATCAGGTAATTAAAACTTGTTCCCGACAAAGAAACATCCGAAACAATTATTTTCTTTCTTAATAAACCTGCGGGATTTAAAGCTACTTTCAGTTTTTCGGCATTAATTACTGTATCCTGTTGACGATCGGCAATAAAAAGATCCTCCAGCACTAAATTTCCGGCAAAATTGATGCGTATATAACCTAGTCTTACCTCAGTGTTCATTTTTTTGGAAAGCACAGTTACTACCTTATTTTTTAAATAGTTCTGTATTGCTGGAAATTGAATAAGTACCACTGTAAGAATAAACAGCAAAATAATTCCCAGCAGGGATCTTACCAGAATTTTCCGTAAAATCACCAGGAAACGTTTTAACCAATCAGAAGCTGATGAACTATCTGCCGACATAATTTACCAATATAAATTAAAGTGGTAAGAACAATTAATATCAAGACCTGTGCCATTTTATTTACCAACACCTGTCGCAAAATTCAGATCATAATCAACAACAATCATTCTAGCAAAACTGTTCTTCAATAAAAATTTAATAATGGGCAAAAAATTCCACTCTTTGAGGTTTTCAGAAAAAAGCTCAGAACCCTTATCTTCTTTAAAATCTGAACACTCCAAAACTGGTACGGATTTTATAATAACAAACTGACCATCAAACATTAAAATAGTGAAATAATGGATTTATCGTTACACATCGACACAATTAATGCTAATGAGCTTACAACGGAGTTTTTTCGGAAAAACTATCTGAAAAAATCTAAACCGCTGATCATTAAAGAGTATTCCAATTTATTTCCTGCAGGTAAAAAGTGGGATTTTCCTTATCTCAAACGAAAACTTGGAGGTTTCCAGGTCGGAATTTTCGATAACAGAATTAAAACTTCCACGGCTTACGTTAAACCCGATATTTATCTGCCATTTTCAGATTACCTGGACATTTTAGAGTCGGATGAAGAAACTCCTTTGCGTATCTTTCTTTTCAATATGTTTAAAGAATTTCCCGAATTAAGAAAAGAATTTCCAACACCAGTAATTATGAAAGGTATTCTGGGGAAAATTGGCTTTGCATTTTTTGGCGGTAAAAACACAACTGTCCGCTTCCATTACGATATTGATGCTTCTAACGTTTTAATGACACAATTACTTGGCCGAAAACGGGTAATTCTTGTCTCGCCCGAATACAACCGGCTGATATATAAACTTCCTCTTTCATCATTTTCGTTAATTGATCCGGACAACCCTGACTTAGAACAATTTCCCGCTTTACGTTATGTAAAAGGGTACGATTTTATTCTTTATCCTGGGGATGCCTTATTTATGCCCAGCAGGTACTGGCACTTTAATACCTACCTGGAAGGGGGTATGGCTGTTTCCTATCGATCAATGGCTCACCATCCGGTAGATTTATACAATGGATTAATGAATACAACGGTTCGCCTTGCTTTTGACAAAATTATGTTCCGTTTACTAAAGGATAAGTGGACTGACATAAAAAAACAGGTTGCTTTCGCCAATGCAAATGATGAATTAAGAAAAGCTGAATTTACAATGAAAGAGTACAAGGTAATTAAACCTGATAAAAAAGTAGTTGAAGTTGAACAGTATTGATAGCAAATAAAAACTATGGCGAAATATTCGAAAGAAAGTCAGGAGCTGGTCAAAGATGCCATGCACCGTATGAAAAGAGGAAAGCTGAAAAGCAGCAGTGGCGATAAAGTCACAAATCCGAAGCAAGCTGTTGCAATTGGTTTATCCGAAGCACGCGAGAAAGGGGCTAAGGTTCCCCGAAAAAAAGATTCTGCAAAATCCTAAAAGAAAGAAAAAATGACTGAAAAACTAACACCTGAGGAACTCGAAAATATAGATGCATACTGGCGTGCATCTAATTATCTTTCGGTAGGTCAGATTTACCTGATGGATAATCCTTTGCTACGCTCGCCACTAAGACTTGAGCATGTTAAACCAAGACTATTAGGGCATTGGGGAACAACTCCCGGTCTGAATTTTATTTACATTCACCTGAACAGGGTTATTAAAAAGTACAACCTGGATATGATTTACGTGACTGGGCCAGGTCACGGTGGGCCAGGATTGGTGGCAAACACCTATCTGGAAGGATCATATTCCGAATTTTATCCTGAAATAACCCACGACGAAGCAGGGTTAAAGAAATTATTTACTCAATTCTCCTTCCCGGGTGGAGTACCCAGCCATGCGGCTCCGGAAACTCCCGGTTCCATTAACGAAGGCGGGGAGCTTGGATATTCGCTGGTACATGCTTACGGAGCAGTATTCGATAATCCAAACCTTATTGCAGCTTGTGTAATCGGCGACGGAGAAGCTGAAACAGGCGCTCTGGCAGCTAGCTGGCACTCGAATAAGTTTTTGAACCCGGTAACCGATGGTGCTGTTTTACCTATTCTCCACCTCAACGGATATAAAATTGCAAGCGCAACGGTGCTGGACCGTATCAACAGGGAAGAATTGATAAGCCTTTTGTACGGGTATGGTTATAAACCTTTTTTTGTGGAAGGCAACGATCCCAAAAAAATGCACCAGCAGATGGCTTCAACGCTGGATGCAGCAATAGAAGAGATTAAACAAATTCAGGACGACAACCGTACTAACGGCTTCAAAAGCCGCCCACAATGGCCTGTAATTGTGTTACGGTCACCCAAAGGCTGGACAGGACCTAAAGAAGTTGACGGCCATGCTACGGAGGGATCCTTCTGGTCGCACCAGGTTCCTTTGAGTGAAGTTGAAGCCAACCCCAACCACCTGAAACAGTTGGAAGCATGGCTACGAAGTTACCGACCCGAAGAACTCTTTGATGAAAACGGCAAATTTATGGCTCATTTAGCTGAACTTGCTCCGGCAAAAGAAAAAAGGATGGGTGCAAGTCCTTATGCGAATGGTGGTTTACTTTTACAGGAGCTGAACCTGCCCGACTTTAAGAACTACGCGCTAGAAGTGCCCGAACCAGGCGTGAAGGAAGCTGAAGCTACAAAAATCGTTGGAAAATTCTTACGCGATGTAATCAAGCAAAATCCACGCAACTTCCGGTTAATGGGCCCTGATGAAACCTCATCGAACCGGTTAAATGCCGTTTTTGAAGTAACCGGGCGAAATTTTACAGAACCACCTCAAAGCAACGATGTTGCTATTTCGAAAGATGGCCGTGTGATGGAAATCCTGAGCGAACATGTATGCCAGGGCTGGCTCGAAGGGTATCTGCTCACAGGGCGTCATGGACTTTTCTCCAGTTACGAAGCTTTTATTCATATTGTAGACTCTATGTTTAACCAGCATGCAAAATGGCTCAAAGCCTCAAGGCAAATTCCATGGCGAAAACCCATTGCTTCTTTAAATTATCTTCTTACATCGCATGTGTGGCGTCAGGATCATAACGGATTCAGCCATCAGGACCCGGGATTTATAGATCATGTGATCAACAAAAAGGCCGAAATAGTACGTGTTTATTTGCCGCCGGATGCCAATACACTGCTTTCGGTAATGGATCACTGTTTGCGAAGTAAAAACTATGTCAATGTGATCGTTGCAGGTAAACAGATGGCATTGCAGTTTATGAATATGGAATCGGCCATACGCCATTGTACTAATGGAATTGGAATCTTAGAGTGGGCCAGCAACGATATGTGCGACGATCCGCATGTGGTGATGGCATGTGCAGGCGAGGTCCCGACACTGGAAACGCTTGCTGCAGTAAGTATTTTGCGGGAAAGAATTTCGGAATTAAGAATCAGGGTTGTAAATGTGGTGGATCTGATGACATTGCAATCGGCCAATGAACATCCGCACAGTCTTTCTGATCCCGATTTCAATGTTCTCTTTACCAAGAATAAACCGGTAATATTTGCTTTTCATGGATACCCATGGTTAATACATCGGCTAACTTACCGCCGGTATAACCATGGTAACTTCCATGTTCGGGGTTACAAGGAAGAAGGCACCACCACCACTCCTTTTGATATGGTGGTTTTAAACGACTTGGATCGTTTCCACCTGGTAATGGATGTACTCGACCGGGTAAATATCGTGAAGGAAACTGCCGATCAACTCAGGGAGGAAATGAAGGAAAAGCTACGTCAACATAAGGAGTATATTCGAAGATACGGTGAAGACATGCCCGAAATCAGAAACTGGAAATGGGAAAGTAAACATGAGATGGCCGAAACCAGGTAAATTCATTAATTGTAGCCCTCAGTCCACGTTTTGCAGAATATGTTCCCCAAACGGTTGGGCTTTTATAAACCTTATCCCTGGGTCAAACAGGCTATATAATTGAAAAACAGCATTTACACAAATATTTCATATTTAACCTTGTGGCATCATTTTTACAGCATATTTAAAAACACTTATTTCTAACAAAAGATTAAGCTATGCTGTACAATACAAAAAATATCCTCGATAACAAAATTCAGGCTATCGATGGTGAAATAGGAAATCTGGACGATTTCTATTTCGACGATCAGTCATGGGGCATACGCTACATGGTTGTTGATACAGGTAATTGGATTGAAGGCCGAAAGGTTCTTCTTTCCCCGGTAGTAATTCAGAATCCGGACATTTCCAATAAATATATCATGGTTAATTTAACCAAAGATCAAATAAGAAACAGCCCGGATATTGACACTAAAAGACCAGTATCGCAGCAATACCAGCCCGACTATATTTGGCCGGCATATGGTGTTGGAGCAGTAACCCCGATGATGATCGACCCAGGCCGTGTGAGTGAAAACAAAGACCCTTACACAAATAGTGGCGATCCTCATCTAAGGAGTGCTGATGAAGTCTTTGGTTATGATATCAGTGCTTTGGATGGGGAAATTGGTCATATCGACGATATGATCATTGACGATGACACTTGGAATATCCATTTTTGGGTAGTAAAAACCAAAAACTGGTTACCGGGCAAAAAGGTTTTGATTTCTCCGCAATGGATTACTTTCATTAGCTGGGAAGACAAGAAAGTATTTGTGGATGCAACTGTGGATTCAATAAAAAACAGTCCTGAATACGATCCGTCGAGACCTTTTGAATTGGAATACGAGTCAGAATTAAACAGCTATTATGGCAGAACAAGAATGAATAGTTAAGAATGTTGTCAAAGAGTTAGTATGATTTAGTTTTTAGGTTAGGTTAAACATGTATTCTCAATAGACTGCGCGACTGGTTCGCGCAGTTTTATTTAAGAAAGGAGGACGTTATGTTACGACGTTATGTAAAACAACTGATTAATTCCCTTTTTGCCAGGGATACTAAACAAATCAAACATAAAGAAACAGATATCGACCGTCAGGTGGCCAGGTTAAAACAAATGCAACGATCGGCAAAATACCGTCAAAGACCACGAAAAAAGGAAACGGTTTTGTAATATCATTGGAAAAGTCATTCAATTTCGGTCCACGACTATATATGAACCTATAGTTTGTGGACTTTATTTTGAGATATCCCCAGCTATTTCAACAATTTAAAATGCAAAACCAGCAAACTTTAAAGAATAGTTTAAGAAACTTAGAGCTGGCAGGGCGCGTATAACAGCAACAATCAAAGCCATAAAATAATGCAACGAAGCCTGATCGCCATTTTGGTAAGTTTAACGGGATTACTAATTCTGCTTAAAATCAACTATAATATTGCGGAAATATGGGCTATGTCGGGCGAAAAAACACGGGCACTTTTCAGTATGGTCGAATTTGGATTTCTTTACAAATACTCCGTTGCAGCATTCGGGATCACGGCTCTTATTTTATCATTTCAGGCTTATCGGAGAAAAGAAGAGAAGAAATGGGTACTCACATCTTCAGCCTTAAGTTGTTTTGCATTTGTGGCAACCTTTGTAAAACTCTGGAAAGTTATGGTTTGGCTGAACATTTGATACCCTGGTCCACTCAGTAAAGGTAATAAATGCCGAATTTAATAATAAGAGTTAATTACTCCAGTATTTCTCTGTGGTGCTCTGTGTAACTGACATTTGAAAAAAAACACATCAAAAATCCAGTTACATTAACCTTTATCCTGGTAAAACTCTTTATCAACATTTCGCCCAACAAATTTGTTTCTTAATAACATAAACAACACCCCAAACTGATTATGAAAAATACAATTCACATTCTTCTGATTTTCCTAATGCTTACGTTGATTCAAAGCTGCAACCTTATTGGAGATATTTTCAGATTTGGTATGTGGACAGGTATAATCATTGTTGTTCTTGTTCTGGCAATAATAATATTCCTTATCTCGCGGATCAGGAAACGTTTTTAAATAACTTACCGATCCTTCATCATTTATTGAAGATGTTTAGAAATTAAAAAAATCTTTAATTAGTGTATCTAAGAAAATGTCTCATTTTTAGTTTTGCCTCACCTTATCGCGTAATGGGGATTTAATTGCGATAGCAGATAGCAAATGCTATCAAAAATAGTTGAGCGAAGGAAATCCTTCGCTCAACAGCTTCGATTACGTTTTAGTGAAAACTATGAATAACAGGGGAAAACCTTCGCCCATCGTGACTATTGTGATTTTTGAAATTATGGCCAAAAACGAGCTTATTTTGAAAGATTAAGAACAAATTTTTCACCTCGCGCCACTGTCCCATTAGAATCGGTAACAGTTACCCGCAGATGCAAATCATAACCTATGGGCAACTGTTGAGTTATGCTCGATGGAAAATACCCGATAGTATAGTAGGTATTTCCGTCATAGCTATATTCCCAAAAATAGGTATATGGAGCGGTTCCTCCTACAGCATTGGCTTTCCAGGTATAAAAAGCATTTTCATACCCTTTGCTTGGCCCTGAAATTATAATTGGCTTTGGATACAGTATCGCGGAGGCACTAACTTCGTCCGAAATAAACCCTGTCCAGGGATGACTAGTCATATGCATTACTGCATTACTGTTATCGCTGCTAGAAGTAGAACTTATTACTAAGGGAGTACAAAAACTGGATGTACCATTTGAATGTGCGAGTCCCAATGTATGTCCTATTTCATGTGCAATAGTATTAATTTTTTCCGATTCAGATAAGCTATTCCAATACGTATTTATATTGATTTCATTTCCTACCTGCCCACTTACTGGTGCAACTCCAGCGGCTATATCATCAGATTCGCTGTAATAAGTACTAATAACTGTATTAGCCAAATTTGCTGATGAAACAAGGGTAATATTAACAGCACATCCTATTGAAATATTATTCCATGCATTTATTGCACTTTGTACAGCACTGCTCCACCCGTTCGAGGTTACCGAGGAATTAATATATACTTTCATTGAACTTACCGCCGAAAGGGTAGCATAATAAGGGTTGGGGTACTTATACGCTTTAAGCCTGGAGCCAGCCTTATTCAGACATTCGTTTATAGCCGGTACCGATTCAAACTTTATTATGATATCTCCCTCAACTAAAAAATAATCTTTCTTTATTTCTGTTTTCGATAGATCAACTCCTGATTTTTCTAAAACTGTCAACATTTCGGATACCGAAAGTTCATTACCAGGGCTTTTAATCTCAGTATCTTTCTTACACGACTGGAAAGTGAAAATAAGAATTAATAACCCCAAAAGTGATAATTTTAAAGTTTTCATTTTGTTATGATTTAGAATTGTTTATTATTAAAATCTGTTTTGATCCTACTGAAGAAAAAAGTTGAATATATTGCCAAATAATTTCCAAATATATTCGCACGCAATACTCTAATACATTGTCAGGTATCTTGGGAATATAATCGGATATATTCACCGGATATATTTACCTTTTTCATCTGATTATTTTGGGATGAATAAGGTAAATATATCCGGCCATAGTACTGGTACTAAAGAACTGTCAAAATATCGGGAAGTATGCCCGGCTTAATCTCCTTGCTTCCTTTTATTTTGTTACGTACTACAACTTCGTAATCGCCTTTTGACAGGGTTTCGGGTATCCCAAAGATCAACTGTGCCGGTTTATTGTGGGCAATGGTTGTTACTTTGGTTTCCGTTTTGGTGGAGGTGTTAACAAAATAAATTCCCTGCTCATTATCTGATTGGTCAATGCTGAGGCGCATTCCTTTCAGACGACCGATACCTCCCGGGGATAAAGTTGCATTTACAGTTTCACTTTTCATATCTACAAAATCGGTAGGATTGGGCTTTGAATGATCGATGACCTCATTAAGTTTAATAGGGACGACATCTCTTAATATCCCAGAAAACCCCTTTCCTAACCTGGGATTAACACGTAACTGGTGCCGTGCGGGATCGAACACATCATCTTTGCCATTAAAAACACCTGCAATATCCACCTTGTAGTTTGTATCGTCTGTAGTGATTGTGAAACCGTCTTTTAGCAATTCCTGCTTTACCTCACGGCTAGCTTGCATTACACTGCGGATGCTTTGTACAGGAACACCGGTATTACGAACAGCAATACGATTGATAAGTTCCTCTTCGGTAATGGTGCCTACCGATACAGTAACGGCACGGTAATCGTTTTCGTCATCAGTTAGGCTGATGGGAAGTAAATAAAATTGAACTGGCATAAATAATTGAATTAAGATTAATTAATGAAAAATAAACATTTAAGGCCTGGGTCATTTAATCTAAGTTTTAAAAGTTAGCTTTCTATCAGGGCCAAAACATTCAACTACTTTTTACCCCATCTCACTTTATTTCGGTTCTAATGAATTTGCTGATGCTAATATAATCTGTTTAATTTAAAAAAACAATAGTATAAATCTGACATACAACTACTTAATAGCTAAAATTAGGTATATTTAAGTGCGTTTTAAGGATGCTTATTAAGGATTTTTCGACACAGAAAACTAATAAAAATCTGATTATTAACTAATAACAAAAAAAGATTTATTTTATTTTATATTATCAAACCAATATCACATAAATCAGCCTGGAATATCAATAAACATGATACTTGCCATCTGATTTATCAGGAGTGTTTTTTCAAGGAAAAATTTCGTAAACAAAACGGTAAGTAAAAACTTAATTCAATTCTTATAACGGTAATAGGTATAACCATTCGAAAAAACCAAAATTGTAATAAACGTTACTCCATCCTGAGTAGCCGGATACAACGATGAATCAAAGGGTTCTTCATCACTAAAACTACTGTAACCGATGAAGTACTGCATGTACATATTCTCTTGTATCTGATGAACGGTTTCATGATCGCTCAAATCGCACATATGCTTGATGATCATCGATCCTATCGCTACTCGTGGGTTGATCCCGTCGGCTCACGTCTTTTCATTGCCCATTTGTTTTTGATAGATGTTGACTAATGTATCCCAGGGGATACGATTTGCTAGTTTGACTCAACCCACCGGTTGTCAGGATTTAAAAAACGTGAAAATGGGGTCTCAAAACCAACAATTATTTGCTGGCTATAGCCAACATATTTTTGCTTTGATGCACGGTATTTTTGAGCTTTTGCCATAATTACTTGCACTTATTCAATACCAAATATCCTAAATTCCATTGATATTTGCATAGTTGATGGTTTATCATATGACCCCAGATAAACTTAACAGAATAAAGTAAAAAGAATACTTACCGAATTAATGTTAATCAGAAGGAGTAACGTAAATCTACAAAGAATTACAATACACTATAAGCCTTTTTATATCTTCTACATTATTTACATCGACAGGAAAAGAAATTAAATATTTATCGATTTCAGAATCCTTATTGTATATTTTCTTAATCTTATGAATATCGTTTGCCAAAGTAATTTTTTTGCCATTTAATAAGTAGGGTGTAATTTCAACCTTGGCCAATGCTTCTCTTTTTGTATTTATAGTTTTAGGTACCCCATTAACAACAACATTAGTTTCCTGGTCAACATTAGAGCCGTGTGAAACAAAGGTGGAATTTATAACTTTCCCGGTTTCTTTTACAACACATCGCCTTTTAATCAATAAGCTGTTCCGACCAGATTCAACAACTTCAAAAATACCGTTGTTTAAATACAGAAAAATTTGATTATTAATTGAAACATAAGCTACATCCGAATAACTGGCCAAAGCCATCTTATTACCATTTTCGTTCAAAAATTGGATTTCATCATGAAACATATTATAATTAAACTTACCATATTCCGCTGGTTTGCTTTTATAATATATAAAACCATTTTTAAATTCAGAAAAATAATACAATAAATCAGGTCTGATTAGATCATCAAGACGGGTTCCTCTTTGAAGTATGAAGTTTTGAGGAGATTGTCCGTAAACAGATCCAATATTTACCAAAATAAAAATAAAGAATATAATATTTTTCATGTTAATTTAAATTAAGTAGCCTAGATAAAAATAAATATATTAGCAAATTAATATAAAAAAAACAGCCCCAAAAAAATTTGGAGCTGTTTTAATAAATTAAACTAATTTTTATTTTCCACCATCCCACCAAACATTGGTAGAAAGTTCATTTCCTCCCATACGGGTTTTAGCAGCTTCAACATTAGCTTTGTTTATAGTAAACTCCTGAACCGGATAGGTTACCCTTCTAGGAATTGCATTACCAATGATAGGAGTGAACTTAATATAGCTTCCATCTTTAAGTGGTCCGGTCAATTCTCCTGGCTGAACAAGATTTTTTGGAAATCCAGTTCTTCTCCAATCTGCCCAAGCTTCGTACCCATCCATATAATGGGCAATATATTTTTGAGTAAGAACATTTTCTGCGTTTGCAGCAGGAAGAGTAGCAATATAAGAATCAATAGCAGCAGTTTCAACTCCCCATCTTTCCATTGAAGCTCTCACACCTTTTACATACCACGCCTGATCCCAGTTGTTCACTTCCGACAACATAAAACAAACCTCTGCAAATTCCAAATAGTAAAGAGAAGCATCAGCATCTAATACCATATTATATGTTGCATAAAGGTTAGCTACAGGTCTTGGAATTGTACTCCATATACCTGCTGCATTTGCATCCGATATTCCGTATGGAATTCCATTATAAGTTCCTGCATTTGATTTTGGAACCCATAAATACATACGAGGATCAACTAAGCCAAAGAATGGGTTTGTTTTATTGTTTTTAACATCATTTTCACCCTTTAACAAGTCTACAAATTGCTTAGTCACGGTGAAGTCATTCCTTGCTGAAGTATAAAAAGCATCGTATAGTGGAGCATTACTCTGATTATCACCTAAATAATTTACAGCGGCATTATCATCATTTGATGCAAAAACGCCAACTCCAGATTTAAGTTCAGCAATGGTAGCATCTCTGAGAGATACTATATCAGCATCAGTAACTTTTGATAAACGTACTGCAACCCGTAAGCGTAATGAATTAATGAATTTTTTCCAAAGAGATGGATCTCCTCCATAAATAATATCGCCTTCTGTAAAAGCAACTTCTTCTTCGTTAATCATTTCTGCAGCTGCTTTAAGCTTAACAAGCATATCCTTATAAATGTCTTTCTGAGCATCATATTTAGGACTTGGGTTTTCTACAGCATTGAAAGCTTCACTATATGGAACATCACCATAAGTATCAGTTAACAATTGTATTGCCCATAATTTCAATGCAGTAGCAGCAGCAATCTGATTTGCATTATTACCATATTTAGACATTAATGCCTTGGTTTTTTCATCAGTGTTTAATTTGATGATTTCTTCCAAACTCATAATATCTGTATAAATCAATCTCCAGTAACCATTGTTAGTACCATCACGGAGTGCATATCTGTCCTCCGAAGTATAGTTTCTCTGTGCCCAAAATTGAGAATATAATAATCCTCCACGTCCACTAAACCATTCGTCTCTTATATCGTCAAGTAACGAACGTTCAGCCGTAACTATTAAATTAGTTGTAGGAACAACGGTGGGTCTGTTCGGGTCAGTGTTTATTTCATCGAAATCTTTAGTACACCCAATGTTTAATAAAATTATCAACCCAACTAAGGTCAATAAACTATATATTCTTTTCATATGATTCATTTTATAGTATTAAAATTTAGAAACTAAAACTAAGATTTACACCATAGTTACGTAAGCTAGGCAATGCTCCTCCTTCAATACCTTGAATATTACCCGATCCTGTTGTATTTTCCGGATCAAAGTGTTTATTATCCTGACCCCAAATAGCTAAGTTACGGCCATAAACCGATAATTTAACATTCTGAACATATTTGGTAAACTTGGTAGGTATGCTATAGCTCAATCGCAATTCGCGAAGTTTTATGTAGTCTGCTTTAAAGATATTTTGTGCAGCAGGACCATCATAATACCAATGAGATGCAGTTTGACCTTCAACATAAGTTTCGTTTAATACAGGTACAGCACTGGCATTTCCAGCTTTGTCAGTATATTCAACAGTTCCGTCAGCCAAAACTCTTCCGTAATAACCTTGTGAAAGTGCTCCACCTCCATCAGCAACAGCATCGCGAACATTCATTCCCTTAGCGTTAATTGCAGCAGTTTCTTCAAGGATTCCACTATAATTTCCCCACATGTTTGTAGTCGAGAATAATTTACCACCTTTTCTTATGTCAACTAAACCAGCAAGTTCAATTCCCTTAAACTTAAATGTATTCCAGATACCCGTCATAAAATCAGGCATAACGTTACCTAACGATTCAACTTTACCATTTAAGTATTTACCATCAGTGCCAACAATTTTATTGCCATCTTTAGTTACATAATTTCTACCGATCAATGAACCATAAGCTTGGCCCTTTTCAGCATTTACTGATACATTAAAAGGACCATTTGCTAATTGATAAACATTAATATCAGGGGCAAGTTCAACAACCTCATTCTTATTATGGGTAAAATTAACAGCAATATCCCACGAAAAATCAGTGGTAAGAATTGGGGTTAAGTTCAGAGTAGCCTCAATACCTTTATTGGATATTTCACCTGCATTGATCGTTTTAAAACCATTTCCCGACGCTCCTGAGATTGCAACTGATAATATTTGATCAGTTGTTGTTTCACTATAATATGTAAAGCTTAAACCAACACGTTTATTGAAGAAAAGAAGATCAGTACCAAATTCAACTGAAGTTGTCATTTCTGATTTTAAATCCTTATTATATAAAGTATTTGGTACACGGTACATGGCATTATCACCAAAATTATTCACATAATCATAATATTTCCTGTCAGAATATGGATCGGTATCGCTACCTGCCTGTGCCCAACCAACTCTTACTTTACCTAAGTTAAACCAACTAATTCCTTTTAAAGGAGCTAATTCGCTAAACAAAAAGCTTGTTGTAACCGCAGGATACATATAAGAATTTTTTCCCTTAGAAAGAGTCGAAGACCAGTCATTTCTGAGTGAAGCATCTACGTATAACATGTTATAAAAACCAAAATTGATTGTACCATAAAGACTATTTATTTGTCTTTTAGAAGTATAATCGTCCAAAGTCTCAGCAGGAGATGCAGAGTTTCTTAAGGTATACAATTCGGGGATAACAAGACCTCCCTTTGTTTGCATACGATTTGTATTTCTTTTACGATACATTTGATTTCCACCAAATGTGGCATTAAAATCAATAGCATCAGAAAATCTGTGCTTAATAGTAGCCAAAAGTTCAGCGTTGGTTTCAAAAAACTCTCTTAAACCCTGATAAAATGAAGATTGAGCGGCAGAACCAACTGCTACACGTTCCATTTCCCTGTTATTGTAATAATCGGCATTAACCTTACCCTGGATGGTCAACCATTCTGTTGCAGCATAGTTTAATCCAATATTACCGTACAAACGATTTCTATCATCATTTTGGTAATTGCGATATCTGGTCCAATATGGGTTATCAGAATAGGCAGGAGATGGATCATCCCAACCGTTACGGTTCCATACTCGTTGAGTACCATCAGGATTAACATAATTTTTAGCTATTTCCATGTCTAACTGACGTTGGCCCCATTGATTAAATTTCTGCATAATATTATTATCATCGTAACCTGTTGAAGCACGACCTATTGCGGCAGATTTAACATAATTTACTGATGTAAAAGCTTTAAGTTTACTTCCTAATTTAGTATCACCATTAAACCCTATAGTATTTCTTTTCAAACTACTATTTGGCATATAACCTTTTAAATCAAAATTTGTATATGACAGACGGAAACCTGATT
The DNA here is from genome assembly GCA_023429135.1 of Bacteroidota bacterium. Lineage (GTDB taxonomy): Bacteria > Bacteroidota > Bacteroidia > Bacteroidales > JAAUTT01 > JAAUTT01. The sequence continues at coordinate 109,281 of JAEYWD010000074.1, forward strand.
TATCACTACCACCAGTTAAAGCGATATTATTAGTATAGGCTACTCCGGTTTCAAAAAAATCTTTCACATCATGTTTTGGAGCAATCCAAGGTGATGTTTGAGGAAGACCTTGTTTACCATTGGCTTCCCAGTCGAAAATATTATGATACTGAAGTACTTGTTTGGTGGGGTCATATTTTGGTCCAAAACTTTCATCTGTACCAAAATCAGGAACCAAAAATTCGGTACCATTGATATCAATTAAGCCAAACCCTTCTTCAGTATCCGAAGACATTGAGCCTCCACCATATAAATTTTGATATTTTGGAAGAACTGCAACTTGTTCGAAAGCGACACTGGAATTGATTTCAACTCCAATACGATCTTTTCCAATCTTTCCCTTTTTTGTTGTAATTAAAATCACACCATTAGCAGCGCGAGAACCATAAAGAGAAGCTGCACTAGGTCCTTTTAATACGGAAACAGATTCAATATCATCAGGATTAATGTCACCTGATGTACTACCATAATCATAACCACCAGCTCCTCTTTGTGTATCAGTTGTATTAAAACTTGAATTATCTAAAGGAACACCATCAACAACAAATAATGGTTGATTATTTCCAGAGATAGATCTCACACCCCTGATGGTGATTCTTGTAGATCCACCCATGTTTCCACTGGCAGATGCAACACTAACACCAGCTACTTTCCCAGAAAGGGAGGTAATAACATTACCTGTTCTAGTTTGATTTAACTCATCAGCTTTAACATCCTGAACTGTATACCCCAAAGATTTCTTTTCCCTCGAAATACCCAAAGCGGTTACAACTACCTCATCCAATCCAACAACATCGGTTTCCATAACAATCTCAATGCTGTTTCTACCTCCTATTGCTACTTCCTGTGTCTTCAACCCTACAAAGCTAAAAACGAGAGAAGTTGCGCTTGAAGGAACATTTAAAGAGTATTTACCATCAAAGTCGGTGGTTGTTCCGATGGTGGTACCCTTAACAACTACAGATACACCAGGCACGGCATTGCCATCTTCAGCAGATGCAACCTTACCTGTAATCTGCACTGTTTGTGCTTGTAGCATAGGCAACCCTACAAACACAAGAAATGCAAATAACAACGCAAATCTTTTCATAAAAATTTAAGTTTAGGTTTACAAATAGTTAAATAATAATTATTCGATGCCAAAATAGGAAATATTTTTTAATTATCAAGCATAAGTAGAGGGTATAAACTTTATGTTAAAGTGAAAACTGGCTTTTTTTTTCAGTTTTTGTAGAAAACAAGGCATTTTTTTAATGAAAAAATTTATAAAATATTTTTTTTAAAGGGGGAAGAATAAAATATTTATTTTCTAAAAAACAATGCTTTTTTCCATAAAGGGTAAATATTTCTAAAATCTATATAAATAAAAAAGGGTGACCATATTCATGATCACCCTTTAATACTTTTTATAAGACTGGTATTAATATTTATCCCAGAATAATTTTGTTGTTAGTTCATCCCCCCCAATTTGCTCGGATGCCTGATAGTAATTTGCCGCATTTAGTGTTTGTTCATTTACAGGATAGGTAAACCTTTTGGGAATTTCGTTATATGCGGTAATAGCTGGAGCTAGATTTAATAATGGATAATCCAGTCTTCGCCATTCGGTATACCCTTCTAATCCTCTTGTATAAAATGCAATCCAGGCCTGAGTACCAATTTTCTGACGCCAGTCGCCTGCTGCAGTTGCATAAGCCACCAACGGATTAGCTAAATATGCCTGAGCTTCAGCTTCAGTTCCTCCCCAGAATAAAATAGATTCTTTTATACCGTTGGTATAAAAACTTTCAGGTGTTCCTCCAACATTAAAGCCTCTGGCTGCTGCTTCTGCCAAATAAAAAAGTACCTCGTCATATGTCAGCAGAATTCCGGGGAAAGTCGGATCCCTGATTTCGTCAGAAACATGGGAATATTGTGAATATGGGTTACTTTCCCCATAAATTCCACCAGCATATTTACTATTTACCATGGTAAAATACCTGGGCCTCCGGGGATCATTCAGTGTATTCATCACATCAACAATGGTATTTGCTGGAACAAAGTCGTCGCGTCCACTTAATACCAGGTCGGTATTTAAAGGATTATTATTAGGAGTGGATGCCAGATATTGAAACAAAGCATTGTCATCGGACGAAGTGAAAACATGGGGGGCTGCTGCTTCAATTATACTTTTCGCAAGTGTTGGATCAAAATCGGAAATGGTAATACCCATTTTTAGTTTTAAGGAATTAGCAAATTTCATCCATTTTTCTACATCTCCACCATAAATAAGATCAGCCTGACTAAAACTTTCAAAGCCAGGATCCATTTTTGCCAATGCAGCATCTATACGCGAAAGTAAATCCTTATAAATAGTAAAGGCATCATCGTACTTCGGCGAAATATTATTAACATCCAAAGCTTCGGTGTAAGGAACGTTCCCGAATATGTCAACCAACTGCTGGTAAGAATATGCCCTGAGAATTTCAATGACAGCCAGTTTATTCTGCTTCTCCTTTTCGCCGTCGGCATTTGTGGGAGCTTTTGCCTTAATAAGACTATCAGCTACCTTAAAATCCTGCAAAAAGCCCCGGTAATAAGTCCTGAAGGTAAGATCGGGAATTGTTCTGGTAACGATATCGTAATTTCCTTCATCGGTATAAGTAGTCTGAGTCCAATACTGTGCAAACAATTTCCAGACATTTAAATTTACGTTAGTACTCGAAATCTGATCAACCAAATCCTTCTGTGCATTTGTAAACAATGCTTCTCCCGAAACATTGGAAGGGTTTTTCTGATCGGTATTATAAGCCTCAAAGTCTTTGGTACAAGCTACATAGCTTAGGGCCAGCAAAAATATTATGATGTATTTTTTCATATTGTTCATATTTAAAATTGAAGTTTAATATTGAACCCAAAATTTCTTGTTGTGGGCAAGGGGCCACTTTGCCATCCCTGGATATTTCCTGAACTCTGACTTGCTTCCGGATCAGCATAAGGCAAATTCTTGTGTATAATCCAAAGGTTTGATCCCACAAAGCTCACTGATGCTCCTTTTATAAATGAATTATCCAGTAAGTTCCTGGGTAAACTATAACTTACAACTACTTCACGGAGTTTGACATATGATGCATCGAATACAAAAGCTGAATTAGGATTACGGGCATAACCAAAAGCTCTGTAATCGTCTCCGGCAATGCGCCGTTTATTTTCGCTTCCATTCTCGAGTACACCATTTAAAACCAATCCTCCGCTGGTGGGAGCATAACCTTGAGAATGATCGCCAGGTACATTTAAAACCAACGGATCGCGAACGGGATTACCCAAATCGTTTGTAAATACAGTTTCGGGATACAATCCTGTAGCCTTACCATACCAATGGTCAAGTGAGAAAATACTGCCACCTTGCTGCATGTCGATGAGGAAACTAAAAGAAAGATTGCTTATAGAGAAAGTATTACTAACACCTCCAATCCAGTCCGGATTTACATTTCCTATTACATTATCAGAAGTTGGCGATATTTTGTAATAACCGGTGGGCAGAATAACTCTTCTACCATCTTCTGAATAAACATAATCGGTTCCCTGGATAGTTCCATAAGGTTCTCCTAATCGGGCATTAATGGTAACACCGCCTTGCAGCGATGCTATCTGGAGGTTTTTGATATCGCCTTCAAGAGCAACTACTTCGTTCATGTTTTTGGACCAGTTCAACATCACATTCCATTCAAATTTTCCTATTTTTATTGGTGTCCCTGAAAGACGCAATTCTATACCCTTATTTTCAAGTTCACCGGCATTTACATACTTTGAAGAATATCCTGTGGCATATGAAACTGAAACCGGTAAAATTTGGTTAACGGTATTTGTTTTATACAATGCTAAGTCCAACCCTAATCTTCCCTGGAAAGTGCTTAACTCGATCCCTGCTTCCACACTTTTTGTGCGTTCGGGTTTGAGGTCAGGATTGTTTTTTGTAATAGGTACTGATACAAGCGGACGACCACTGAAAGGAGCTATAGCAGTGTAAGTATCGAGAACAGAAGCAAAAGGAGCATCGTTACCTACCTCGGCATAATTTAACCTGAGTTTACCCAACTGCAGCCAATCGGCTCCCAATACTTCCGAAAACAGGAAGCTTCCTGAAATGGAAGGATAAGTATATGTCCAGTTTCCTTTTGGAAGGGTTGAGGATTGGTCGATACGGTAAGTTGCATCGAGGAAAAGAAAACCACGATATCCCAGAGACAAACTGGCGAAATATCCGTTCATGCCAATCCGGCTCAGTTGTTCTTCGGGAGGCAGCATGGCATCCACACTATTGCTGAGAGCATAAACATCAGGTACACTTAAACCGCCGTTTGTTGATGCAAAAACCCTGTCGACCCTTTGACGCCTGATATTGGTACCCACAAAACCATTGACATTGAAATTATCACCTATGTCTTTCTTAAAAGTGACCATAAAGTCAACGTTGGTTTCCAGGTATGTTCTGGATAATCTTGAATAACCTGATGTTACATCTGGCCGGCCAACTCCAAGCTCACTTGCAACCGATCCCACAGCACGTCTTTCTTCCTGAAGCTCATTGTACGTATCAACTGAAACTCTACCCATAAAACCAAGCCACTCGTTGGCGGAATAATCGAACTGAGAATAACCTACCAAACGATTTCGTTCGTCGGTCTGATAGTTTTTATACCTGGTCCAGTATGGATTGTCCCAGTATGCAGGAATTCCATTATCAAACGACTTTCTGTTCCAGGTTATATTTTGCCCTGTCTTATCAAAAAGTTCTTTTTGTTGCATCATATCGACATTTACCTGATACCACTGACGAAACATAGACATTATATTATCGCTGTAACCTGTTGAGTTACGACCTTTACCATTGGTATTGGTGTAATTTGCCGAAGCTGAGACCTTCAGTTTGTTTGTTACATTATACGAACCGTTAAATGCAAAATTGTTTCGTTTGATATGGCTATTGGGCATAATACCTGTTTGATCGAGGTTGGTGTAGCCCAGGCGGAAGGTTGATTTTTCACCGCCCCCGGTAATATCGATGCTATTAGTAAGAGAAACGGTTGTCTCAAAAAAGGTTCCCGGATCGTTTGGTGAAGCTACCCAGGGAGTTTTCTTTTTATAGTTTGGCGATTCGGGTACAAAAGCATCCCAGTGGTAAACCATTAAATCAGGATCAAACTTCTGACCAAAAGACGCATCTTCATAAAAAGGCACAACCAGGTCGGGAGTTCCGTCTCCATCGGCATCAAATTCTTCAAGTCCCGGATAATCGCCTTCGCTGTAGAAAGGACCGTACCCCCCTCCGTAGCTCTTTTGATATTTTGGAAAGGTGCTTTTATCGTAAACTCCAAAAGTAGTATTGGAATTTAATGTAACACCTACCCCTTGTGACTGCCGTGCTCCCTTTTTGGTAGTAATCATTACCACCCCATTTGCAGCACGTGCACCATACAAAGCAGAAGCGGCCGCACCTTTTAGAATGCTAATGGATTCAATATCGTTCGGGTTAATATCGGAAGCCGCATTTCCATAATCGTATCCACTTCTTCCGGTACGTTGGCCTGTATTGTTTGTATTTGAGTTATCAACCGGAACTCCGTCGATGACAAAAAGCGCCTGGTTACTGCCTGTTAAAGACTTAGAACCACGAATTACGACGTTGGTAGAACCACCTATATTATTATTGGCTTTAATCTGCACACCCGAAACTTTTCCTGAAAGAGAATTAATAAAGTTATCGGACTTTACAGGTGCTATCTGATCCCCTTTAACTTCCTGTGTTGCATATCCCAAAGATTTTTTTTCACGCGAAATACCAAGAGCTGTAACTACCACTTCCTCCAGACCAACAACATCCTGTTCCAATACAACATTAATATTTGTTCTCCCCCCTATGGCCACTTCCTGCGTTTTCAATCCTACAAAACTAAAAACAATGGCGTTCGCCGCAGGAGGAGCATTCAATGTGTAATTTCCATCAAAGTCTGTGGTGGTGCCTATCGTGGTCCCTTTAACTACAACAGAAACGCCAGGTATAGGAGAACCATCTTCGGCACTTGTGACCTTACCTGTAATCTGCACGTTTTGTGCATGCAGTATAGGCATAACCGCAAGCAACATCATTGCAAAAAACAATGTGCATCTTTTCATACATATCAAGATTTAAGTTTATAAATAGTTATTCTTATCCCCTTTAACTAATCAACAGGTCAATTATTCGATCTTTTTTCATCTAACCTTTAACTATTAAACAAAGCTTAATAAAAAATGAAGGTGGTTTCTCAAAAAAAATTACTGACATTATACTATTTTTTCAATTTCAAGACTTTAGCTGTTTTAAAATTCGAATTCATGACAATATTAAATGTACCTTTGACAATTTGACAGAATTACAATACCGCAAATTGGATAACATGCTGTACTGCTGTTAAAAGATGTTAAATAGAATGTAAATAAATAACCAGTTAACCATTTTGGATGTTAATTTGCATATTGAAAACAAAACCGAAATAAATAGTGTTAGTTATTAAATTTATATACATATGAAAGCAAAGAATTTTCTGATGAGTGTTATGATTGCAATACTTGGAGGTGTTATTGCAGTTTTTGCTTATACCCGCCTTTTTGAAAAGAATACAAAATACGTTTCTGCAGATTCGCAATCACCAGTACGCCTTGCGCAACTATCCAATAACTTTGACAGCAACCGGGTCGATTTCACTTATGCTGCCGACAAAACTATTCACGCCGTGGTGCACGTAAAAACCAAATCAACCCGTACCAGTGAATATTCCAGTGGTAATCCCTTTTACGATTTCTTTTTCGGGTACCGTGGATTTGAGCAACGACCTCAACCCGTTGAAGGTTTTGGATCGGGAGTGATTATCAGCGACAATGGTTATATTGTAACCAATAACCATGTTATTGATAAGGCAAATGAAATAAGTGTAACGCTTAACGACAAAAGAACTTTTACGGCAAAACTTATTGGAACTGATCCCAATACAGATCTTGCGGTTATAAAAATTGACGAAAAAGATCTACCATATATAATATACGGTAATTCGGATGAGTTAAAGGTAGGTGAATGGGTACTTGCAGTTGGAAACCCATACAATCTCACATCTACTGTAACGGCTGGTATTGTAAGTGCAAAAGCAAGAAGTATAGGAATAATGGCCGGAAGACAAGGTAGCGAACAAAATCGCTATCCTATTGAATCATTTATCCAAACCGATGCAGCAGTAAATCCTGGCAATAGTGGCGGTGCACTGGTGAATATTCGCGGAGAGTTAGTTGGTATTAACACCGCAATAGCCTCTCCCACCGGATCCTATATTGGTAACGCATTTGCTATTCCTGTAAGTATTGTGAAAAAAGCTGTAGCTGATTTGGTTGAATTTGGTGAAGTACAACGTGCTGTATTAGGTGTAAGCATCAAAGACATTGATTCTCAACTTGCCGAATCGAAAAAGCTAGGGAAAATTGAAGGAGTTTATGTTGAAAACATAGTTGAAGGAAGTTCAGCCGACCAGGCAGGAATTAAGCCCGGAGATGTAATTATTTCCATTAACGGATTGAATGTTAACAGCGCTTCGGAGCTTCAGGAGCAGATTGGCAGATTCCGTCCGAATGATAAAGTCGAAATTTTAGTAAACAGGGATAATAAAAGGAAACAAATTACAGCTACCCTACGTAATATGGAGGGCAATGGAAATCTGGTCAAAAAAGCTGAAATAAGCACAATGCTGGGAGCTACATTAAAAGAGCTTCCTGATGACTTGAAGGACAAGCTTAATTTAAAAGGTGGTGTACAAGTTCAGGAAATAACATCTGGTAAATTCAAATCTGCAGGAATACAAAAAGGATTTATTATCCTGCAAATAAACAATAAACCAGTGTTTAGCGTTGAAGATGTAGAGAAAACGATTGCATCGATCAACGGAGGAGTATACATCGAAGGTATATATCCGAACAGCAGGGCTGTTTATTATTATGCCTTTGGTAAATAACAACTAGCAAGATTGTTATAAAAAAAGACTTGCTGCATGCGAGTCTTTTTTTGTTTGTTAGGTAAAATAATTTTGTTGGAAAGAATCAAATAATCTAATTTCGCGAAAATTTTTTGAAGAAGGAAAATGAGACAACTGAAGATTACTAAATCGATTACAAATAGGGAGAGCGCTTCGTTAGACAAGTATCTTCAAGAAATCGGTAAAGAAGAATTAATTACTGTGGAGGAGGAAGTTGAGCTTGCTCAACGGATAAAAAAAGGAGACAGAGCAGCGTTAGAAAAGCTTACCCGGGCTAATCTCAGATTTGTGGTATCGGTTGCAAAGCAATACCAGAATCAAGGCTTGAGCCTTCCCGATTTAATTAATGAAGGAAACTTGGGACTTATTAAAGCTGCGGAAAAGTTTGATGAAACCCGCGGTTTTAAATTTATATCGTATGCAGTATGGTGGATCCGTCAATCTATATTGCAGGCTTTGGCCGAACAATCGCGTATTGTTCGCTTACCTCTGAATCAGGTAGGATCATTAAATAAAATCAATAAGGCATATTCGAAATTCGAACAGGAAAACGAAAGAACCCCAACTCCCGAAGAGTTGGCTACCGTTCTTGAACTTCCTAAGGAAAAAGTATCGGATACACTCAGGGTATCTGGCCGCCATGTGTCGGTTGATGCTCCTTTTACCGAAGGTGAAGACAACAGTCTTCTCGACGTACTTATTAACAGCGACTCGCCTATTGCCGATCGCCAGCTTATTAACGAATCTTTATCCAAAGAAATCGATAGAGCCCTGGCAACCCTTACCGAAAGAGAACGGGATATTATTAAACTGTTTTTTGGTATCGGCGGATCGGAAATGACCCTGGAAGAAATAGGAGAAAAATTTGGCCTGACCCGCGAGAGGGTACGCCAAATTAAAGAAAAAGCCATAAGAAGGCTTCGGCATACTTCAAGAAGTAAATTGCTGAAAGGCTATTTAGGATAAGATCTCAGCCTGGTTGATTCACTTCAATCAGGCTTTTTTCTTTATATTCAACTTTGTTTTTCTTGCGATATAAAGAAAGTTCATTCTTTAAAATCTCAATTTCCTGGTTTTGCTGAAGCATAAACTGATATATGCTTTTAATAATTAGCGATTGTTCATTTAGCTTTTCTCTGAAAATAGAACAAACCTCAGCCTTTTCTCTCGTAATATTCTGATGTTCGGTTAATTGAATATTATGAGAAGCAATAAATGAAATCATTTCTGAAAACAGAACATAATGTTCTGTCATTTTTTCAACTTCTTCATGTGTTAATACTGGCAATTCTTCCAATGCTTTCCGGTATTCATCAATATTAATACTATGTTCATAGGCAATTTCCTGCATGCTTACAACATCCGGAACTTCATCATTGTAAAGAAACTGATTCACAACCAGTGTTCCAAGCATTTCGTTCTGAACGGTTATGGGGATAGCTATGGAGTTTATATTGCGATTGCATTTAAAAGAATAACTATTTATATCAGCAATACGACTATTTACCTGACGGATAGATGTTTTGCAATTATGAAGCAATTTATAACTATTCTTATGATATTTAAGACAAATATTTCGCCAACCAATAGAGAAAAGGAGTTTGCCTTCCTCGTCGTATAAAGAAACCGGCACTTTATAAACCTGATAATATCTTATTATAAGATTTTCGACCTCATGCATGTTCAGCGAACGCACAAAGGTTGGCTTTTTACCCTGGGCCTTACTTTGCCAGGCTTCCAGTAACTTTAACAATTCATCATTCCTGCGCTCCAGGGTCTTGTTCTGGATAATTTCTTCGTTTAAAGTTCTTGTATACTGCATAAATTTTTTTATTATGTGTTGATACAACTGTAAACCCACTCTCTTCTATACTAAACTTTCCTTTTGACTGTAAAGTTTATAATCCCACCTGAAAGAATTCAGAAACAGAAAACCATTATTGAAAAAGGGAACGACTATCTAAGAATTCCAATAGTCAAAATTGCATTTCATTGTTTGATAAATTTAAGACCAATCTGGATCAAAGTCAATAGCTTTTTAATATTTTTAATTCTATATTAATTAATTGTTGGTAACCAGTAACCAGGCCATATATGGAATATTTGCTCTAATTAATCAAAAGTTTAGAAGTTCCGTTACCACGGTATTCATCAATTCTTAGTATATTTAATCCCGATGAATACGATGTTGGTTGTTAAATTTCTTGTTTCACAACAAACATTAAGGTTGTTTTTTCGTAACCCTGAACAGATTTTTGCGATGATGAATATTTTACATTCATGAATAACCAGGAAAATCAGCTTGTATTACGCTTAGCAAAACTTGTTAAAGAAAATCAGGAACTTAGTAAAGAGCTGAAGGCTTTACGCGAAAGTTACGAAGCGCTTTTGATTAAAAGCGAAGCATACGAGAAATTAGCCAATAACTATAATGTGGGAATTGATTTAGAAGAAGGGCATATTGATAAATCTTCTTCAGTAAAGTTTAATATGGTAACGGTAATGTTTGCCGATATCCATGGCTTCAAGGAAATTCAACCCCACATGGACGCTGAAATACTTATTGATCACCTGGATCAGATAATTCTAAGGTTTGATGAAATAGCGAGCCGTTATAATCTGGAAAAAATTAAGACCATTGGCGACTCTTTTATGAGTGCCGGAGGCATTCCCAATAAGAATATTACGAATCCTATAGAAGTTGTCCTCTCAGCTTTTGAAATGCTGAATCTTGTGAAAGAAAAAGATAAAAAAGCGCATATTTGGGAAGTAAGGCTGGCAGTTCATACCGGACCAGTAAATGCTTTTATAAACGGAAAAAACAAAGTAACATACGATATTAAAGGAGACACAGTAAATATTGCCTCGAGAATTGAATCGTCGGGAAAAAACGGCCATCTCATTATTTCCGTGATGACATACGAACTTGTAAAGGAGTTCTTCACTTGTGAGTATTATGGGAAGCTGCCCGTTAAATACAAAGGGTTGCTCGATCTTTATGAAGTTACCGGTATAAAACCAGAGCTCTCGGAAGAAGGTGAAGGATTGAAACCTAATAAACTGTTTCAGACTAAATTTGATCTGATCAAATTTCACGATCTTCAGGAAGCAATACTGGATAAGCTTGAAAAAGAACTTCCTACCGACCTTCATTATCACAATGTAAAACATACCGTGGACGTGGTAACCGAAGTTGAACTAATTGGTTGGGCTGAGGGTATAAGCGATGACGATCTTCTTATCCTGAAAACAGCAGCATTGTTCCACGACGTGGGACATACCCGTTCGTATACCGACCACGAATATCATGGAACCGTAATAGCCAGGGAAATTTTACCGGAATTCGACTATTCGTCCGATCAGATTGAAAAAATCTGTAAAATAATTATGTCCACCAAATTACCGCCAAATCCTACATCGCTTCTGGAAGAAATCATTTGCGATGCCGACCTTGACTATTTGGGTCGCAGCGATTTTATTCCGGTTTCCAACAATCTTTATGAGGAACTTAAAACCAGAAATTTAGTAGGGACACTTGATGAGTGGAATAAAAAACAAATAGCTTTTATTTCGAACCACCAATATTTTACCAATACAGCTCTTAAACTCAGAGAAATAAATAAACAAAACCAGATTGAAAGAATAAGACAATTACTTGAAAATTAAAATTTATTGCTAATCGCAAAATCAAAACTACCAACCGTAAACCCAAACCGGGAGTTTGTTGTTACTTTATATTGCAAACACTATATTGAAAGGTTGTTATAATTGACTCTTTTGCTGACTCTAATATTATTCATATCGCTGAATGGCTCTTTTTAAAAGGTTATGCATTATTTTTTTCATTATTACTTGTAATTTGAGTTTATATGCCCAGGTTCAGGACTCTTTAGAAAATCCAAAGGGTTACCTTCCTGCCGATACTGTATTTAAAATACTTGAAAGAAAGCACAATATCAGAATTTTTTACCAGCCAGCATGGTATGAAGGTAAAGAGGTGTCCTCTGACATTCTCCGGCTTCCTGTAAATGAATCTCTCAACATTCTGGCAAAGATTTCCGGTTTATCCTATATAAAACTCAGCAACAATTATTATACACTGATGCCGCAATCAATGGAGAGTATAAGGGGGCCTGACAGTCTCGAGTTTTACATCATTGGCGATATAATGAATTATGGCAGCAAAGAAACGGCAACAATTCAAGGAGAAGTAATAAATGGCAGCACCTCCGATATGATAGTCGGAGCAAATCTGACAGTAAAAAACTTCACTAAAAACTATTCGACCGATCATAATGGAAAATTTATACTAAATATCCCTGTTGGTGAGCACGAACTTCTGATTAAGTCTCAGGGCTTCGAAGATAAATCGATGAAACTTAAAGTTTTTGGTGATGGGAAACTATCGGTGGAAATGTATGTTAAATCAATTATCCTGGATGAGGTCTCGGTTACCTCTGTTAAAATAGATCAATACTACCGTCGTACCAAGATGAGTGTGATGAGCCTGGACTCAAAAACCATAAAACAACTGCCCTCCACTTTTGGCGAAACCGATGTAATTAAAGGTCTGTCGTTATTACCAGGCGTGCAAACATCGGGCGAATTCGGAGCGGGCTACAATGTCAGAGGTGGAAGTACCGATCAGAACCTCATTTTACTGGAAGATGTTCCACTGTTTAACACCTCTCATCTTTTCGGGTTAATCTCCATTATCAATCCTGATGGTATTCTGGATGCGACTCTTTATAAAGGAGGCATGCCGGCAACTTATGGAGAACGGGTCTCATCAATTCTGTCCATTAAAATGGGAGAAGAAAATTTAAAGCAAACAAGAGTGAAGGGGGGGATTGGATTATTAAATAGCCGCCTCAGCATTGAAATACCTTATAAAGATAAACTTCAGGTTATTCTGGGAGGTCGTACCTCCTATTCCGACTGGATGCTGAAACAAATTCCCGACGAAGATCTGATGAACAGTTCGGCCAGCTTCAACGATTTCAACCTTTTTGTAAATTATAATTTCACCAAAAAGGACAAAATTACATTCTACGTCTACTCAAGCAACGATAAATTCAGCCTGTCAGGTATAACAAATTATAAGTACAGAAATTTGTTAGGATCTTTAAACTACTCACATCGCTTCAGCAGTAAATTATACACCAATATTCTGTTGGGTACCAGTTATTACAATGCCGAAATGGTCGAAAATGACAGCATTCAGCCATCCAATGCTTACAAAACCACAAATTCGCTTTTATACAATAGTATGAAATGGAATCTGGTTTTTAAACCTGGCGAAAAACACATTTTTACAATTGGTGCAAATGCATTTCTTTACAATATCGCCCCGGGAGAGCTTGATGATTATGGTGAAAAATCGCTGGTTATTCCTCAAAGGATTGAATCGGAAAAGGGCTTGGAATGGGCAGGTTTTATAGGAGACGATTATAGAATAAGTGATAAAATCGGTCTCGAAGCCGGATTACGTTATTCAGGGTTTCGATACCTGGGACCTAATACGGTATACAGTTACGCTCCCGGATTCACAAAATCCGCAGAAGGTATTACGGATACCTCGTGTTTCGCAAATAACTCAACCATCCAAAAATGGTCGGGTTGGGAGCCCCGCTTTTCTCTCCGGTATAATGTGAACAATACCAGTTCAGTCCGGGTTAGTTTTAACCGAAATTTTCAATACATCAACCTTATTTCAAAAACATCGGTGTCCTCTCCTACCGATTTGTGGAAGCTTAGCGACAATTATATAAAACCACTTCGAAGCGATCAGATTGCTTTGGGATATTTTAGGGACCTGAAAAATAAAAGCTTAGAGACCTCAATTGAAATTTATTACAAGAATTACAAGAACCTTATTGATTATAAAAATGATGCTGATATTTTTCTGAATAATCATATAGAAACCGATTTGGTGAATGCAGAGGGTAAAAGCTATGGAATTGAACTTTATGTTAAAAAGAATACAGGAAAGCTCGACGGTTGGCTCAGTTATACCTTATCGCGATCTATCCGCCGCACTGTTTCGACCGATGCTACTGAACAGGTGAACAACAACCAATGGTACTCCGACAATCTGGACCGGCCGCATAATCTTGTGATTAATGGCGGCTATAATATCAACAGGCGATGGAAATTCGGCTTTATTTTCAGTTACAACACTGGTCGGCCGGTTTCCTTGCCCGAAGTGAAGTACAATTTACAAGGTTACCAGGTTGTTAAATATTCCGCCAGAAATGAATACAAAATGCCCGATTATAACCGGCTCGACATATCCATTTCCAGGTTTGAGAGTCTTCGGCTTCACAAAAGATGGAGAGGGTATTGGACCTTCTCGATAATTAATCTGTATGCACGAAAAAACGCATATTCAATTTTCTACCAGCGCGACAGAAGCCCGGCAAATTACATGGGACGATCAAACCTTTACAAGTTGTACATCATTGGTCGACCGCTGCCTACGTTCACTTATAACTTTACATTTTAAACTCATGAAAAAGTATTACTACTGTCCGAAAAAAATATATAGATTCTTCGCTACACTCAGAATGACAGTCTTTTTATTCATTTATAGTTGGGAGGGGGTTGGAT
>JAEYWD010000081.1 GCA_023429135.1 Bacteroidota bacterium
GACCAGGCTCACCCTCCCCTTTCATGCGAATAGCTTGTCATCCTGAGCAGAGCGAAGGATCTAATTATTTTCACCGGCCAACTGTGACTAAAATACGAAGTTCAGCAATAATTTAAACTTCAGCTAATAAAATTTGTTAAAGATATCTCTTTCGCATTAGAAATATTTCATTGAAACAGGTTAATACCTGTAAATGAAATGGCTTGAAGCCTTTCAAAATTTTTTTTCTGATTTGCGCAAGTTTTTCAGAAAGCCATTGTCATACTTAGCAAGTGAAAACAAATATTAAAAAAATTACACCACTGAATATGAAGAAGATTTTATTAATAGTTCTGGTTAGTTTAATGTATATCAACAACTCCGCGAATGGACAAGCGCCTATGGCACGACCCGAACCCGGACCCGCAGACGGAAAAATCAGTGGGAAAATTGTTGACTCCTCCAACAGTCTGCCGGTTGAATATGCCAGCATAGCTGTATACAGGCAGAAGGACTCTACCCTGGTTACAGGAGTTGTTACCGATATGAACGGAAATTTCTCAATGGAAAACCTGCCCTATGGCCGGTTCTATGCGGTTATTACCTTTATTGGGTACAAAAAAGCCAAGGTGGATAATATTATGATTAACCCTTCGGCAAAAAGCGCTGCAGTTGGAACTGTAAAGCTTGACCCTGCATCTACAGCTCTTAATGAAGTTGTGGTTATGGGCAATGGCAACCAGATGGAATATAAAATTGACAAGAAGGTTGTTAACATTAGCCAAAACATTGTAGCTGCTGGTGGTACAGTTGTTGATGCACTTCAGAATACACCCTCGGTACAGGCCGATGTTGAGGGGAATTTAACATTACGTGGTAGTTCAAATTTTACTGTTCTAATCGACGGAAAACCTTCAGTTGTGCAAGGGAGCGAAGCTTTACAGCAAATTCCGGCAGGCATGGTACAGAATGTTGAAATTATTACCAACCCATCGGCTAAATACGATGCGGAAGGTAGCGCCGGTATTATCAATGTGATTATGAAGAAACAGAAGGTTAAAGGTTTCAACGGAAGTATTTCGCTTTCAGCCGGAACAAATCGTAAGAACAACGATAATATCAACCTGAATTACAAATACGACAAATGGAATTTTTCGCTTGGAGCCGACTATCAGGATATGGGCTTTAAAATGGAAAATACAAGTGAAAGGCAATACTTTAGCGAGAATGTTCTGATAAAGGATCAGACAATTAACGGCTCCGGCAAATTTAATCGTGATGGAAAGGGAGTAAGAGCCGGTATTGAGTACAGCATTGACGATAAGAGTTCAATATCGTTTGCTGGCCGGTATGGTGACCGCAGTTTTAAACGTCCGATGAATGCATTGTATCAGGATTATTTCCCTTTAACCGGACAAAATATATTTTACAGAAGTCTTAATGAAGGCCGGTCAAAAGATGAATTTTACAGTCTGAACCTTGATTATATGCTCAACCTGAACAAACAAGGGCATCAACTCTCGGCATCTGCATATTTTTCAGGAGGAAAGGAAGATGACCCCAGCCTTACAAGACAGGATACTACCGACCAGGCAGGAAATATAATAAGCACTTATCTGCAACGAGTTGATGAAACCGGAGACGAAAGTGAGTTACGATTAAAGGCCGATTACACCCTTCCTCTTTCGGATAAAACAAAATTTGAAGCTGGACTTCAATCCATCGTCGAAGGTATTAACGCTAACCATTTCCTATTCAAAAACGAAATTGAAGACATAAGCCAGAGAGAACAACTGGAATTTAACCATAACATCAATTCGGCTTATGCAACATTCTCCAGTTTCACCAACCTCTTCGACTATCAGGTTGGTTTGCGCGCAGAGCACGAGAATCGCGAAGTAAAACAGCTTGAAATGGGACAGGACACAACTGTAAATCGCATCGATCTTTTCCCTACAATTCATATTTCGCGCAAATTACCGTGGGACCTGCAGGTTCAGTTAAGCTACACCCGCCGAATAAGTCGCCCAAGACATTGGAATTTGAGTCCGTTGAAAAGATATATGGACCCTCAAAATGTTCGGGTAGGTAATCCGGGATTATTACCTGAATTTACCGATGCATATGAACTAAACATTCAGAAAAAGCTTAACGAACAATCGTTCGTTACAGTTGAAGGATTTTACCGTAAAACGAATAATCCAATTCAAAATATCACAAATGTTATAGATGGAATAAATTACATGACAGTTACCAACCTTGGAAAAGACGAATCGTTGGGTGGAGAGGCAATGTTAAATGTTGGAATCCTGAAGAACTGGACCATCAATGGTTCGGGTAGTTTGTATCATTACAAATTAACCGGCGATATGGAAAAAGTAAAATCAAGGACATCCACAAACTGGAATCTGAGGGCAAACTCGATGCTGCGTTTCAAAACAGGAACATCGTTGCAGCTTAATTTCATGTATAATGCACCAAGTGTTACCGCTCAGGGTACAAGAGGTTCATTTTACACTACCGGCATAGCTGTTCGACAGGATATGCTTAAGAAAAAAGCAAGCTTAACGCTACAGTTCCGCGACTGGATTGGTAATCCAAAAATGGAGATGACAACACAAACAAGCAACTTCTATTCGTTTAACCAGATGAAACGCGAAACTCAGGTGATTACAGCAACCTTCACCTACAGAATTAACAATTACAAAGCTCAGAACAGACGTAACTCCGACGATATGGGCGGTGATAACGGTGCTGGTGGCGGCGAAATGGATATGATGTAAAAACAGACGTTAGTACCTAGTAGTAAGTAGTAAGACTAAATACAAAAGCCTGTTCCGGTTAGTTTCGGGGCAGGCTTTTTTTATATAAAAACCACTACAACAGGCATAAACTATTTTTTAATATTTTCTACTACATTTATAGTTTATAATTAATTTTTATAGTATATTTGTTTCATATTTTATTTCAAAATGGAAGAAATAACCAAAGCACAGGAAGAAATACTTAAGGCCCTCTGGGAAATCAAAGAAGGTGCCGTATCGGATGTTATTGCTGTTTTACCGGAACCTAAACCAGCATACACAACAGTGGCTACAGTTATCAAGGTATTGGAACGGAAGGGCTACGTAGCTCATAAAACCTACGGGAAAACTCATGTTTTTTACCCAACAACAAGTAAAAAGGAATACACAAGTTTTGTATTGAAGGATGCAATGGAAGGTCTTTTTAATAACTCACTTAATTCTATGTTCTCTTTTTTCGTGAAACAGAAAAAGAATGTTAGTCTGGAAGAACTTGAAGAATTACGCAATTACCTGGAAGAAGAAATTAAAAAACAAAAATCGTAAGCCATGGAAGCATTATTTATCTTTCTTCTTAAAGTGTCGGGATGTTTGGCAATTTTTTATAGTGCTTACTTGCTAATCTTTCGCAACGATATCAACTTTAAAATACAACGCTTCTATTTAATTGCCTCTGTTTGCTTATCCCTTATACTGCCATTTAACAATTATGCATTGAGGCAATATAATTCTGTACCGGCCCAGGAAAGTATTTCCGCACCGGTTACTGAACTTCAAAACCAGGAAACAGCTAACCCAAAATGGGCAAATCAGGAAGTAAAAACCTCATTGCCAAACAATTTTTCAGGCCTAGATAAAAGCACATTCAGCCTAAAAGCTCTTTTAAAATGGCTTTACATTACTGTAACCGCACTTTTGCTTTTCAGAATTATTTCCGGTTTTTTAAAGTTTTGCGCCCTTCGGATACACTCACGATGCGACGAAATCTTTCATACCCGCGTTTACCTTACCGATAAAATAAATGGATCGGCAAATATTTTCGGATTTATTTTTCTGAATCCCTCGCTTACAAACGATCCTAAACTCTCGCAAATTATTTTACATGAAAAAATTCATGCTTCTCAATATCACTCAATCGATATTCTTTTGGCTGAACTGCTTGCGGCCGCAATGTGGTTCAACCCTGTTGTGTGGTTTTTGAGACGATCGCTGCAGCAAATTCATGAATACCTGGCTGACGATGGGGTTCTGCGTTCGGGCGTAAACAGGCTGGAATATCAAAAACTCCTTGTCAACCAAATTGCAGAAGAAAATCTTCTGCTGAGTTCAGGTTTTCAAAGTTCAATTAAAAAACGAATGATTATGATGACAAAACACAAGACCTCTCAAGGCACAAAAAGAAAATTACTTGCCATACTTCCTATTGCTGCAGGAATTTTGATTGCAATTTCCTGTATGAATAAGCCCAGTCAGGATCTAAAATCAGCAAATGAAACTCTTTCTGCTGTCGCCCCAACTAAAATGAATGTATTATACATTGGAGTAGATAACCCCGTAAATATAGCGGTTTCCAACCATAGCCCCTCTGAAGTTAGAGCTACTATTGACAATGGAAGTTTAACAAAAAACCAGGACGGAACTTATACTGCAAAACCCAAGGAAATAGGAAATGCAATAATCTCTTTGTACATCAAAGATAAATTAATCAATCAATATGAATTTCGTGTTAAACGAGTTCCTGATCCTGTGGCTTATGTAGCCGGCCAAAAAGGTGGAGAGATTTCTCTCGAAAAGCTACTTAAAGCTGACAAAGTGGACGTTATGATGGAAAACTTCGATTATGATTTAAAATTTCAAGTTATTGAATTTGAAATATCAGCACATGATAAGAATGGTTTTTTTAAAGATGAGTATTCAAAAACAAATAAAATAACTCCTGCCCAGGTAGAACTATTGAAAAAACAATCAAAAGGTTGGAAAATATACTTTTTGGATATAAAATGTGCCGGACCTGATGGTGGAATCCGTGAACTTCCACCTTTAGTATTTAAAATTCTTTAAAATAAAAAAGCCGGAGTTTTTGAGCTCCGGCGACCCTTTCGGGGTATATTTTGAATGACTATCTGACGATTATTTTATTGCAATTTCTGTGCCATAATAAATATCAAAAAGCTAACTTTTATCACCTTCGAGCCAATTTTTAAACTCCGAAACTTTTTCGCGGCTTACCAGGGTATCGTCCTCATCTTTATCAGTTATTTTTAACTTCAGGCGACTGCCCGAATAGCTGATAATATCCCTGATTGCCTTCAGATTCACAAGATATTTGCGGTTGATTCTAAAAAAATTCCGGGGATCGGTTAATTGCTCTAATTGGTCGAGCGAATATTCCAGACCATAACATCTTCCTGAAAAGGTGTTCAGAAAAGTTTCCTTTTCCATGGAGTGGAAAAAAGCAACCTCCTCAATGCCAATATGACGTAAATGTTCCCCAACCTTCACAACATAGCGTGCTTTATAGGGATTCGAAAACATCTGAACAATTTTATGCATCACTGCATTATCGAGCATAACTTTCTCTTCCTTTTTAAACACCCTGTTAAACTTATCAATCGCTTTCTCAAGTTCCAGCCTGTCGATTGGCTTAAGCAGGTAATCCACGCTATTCAGCTTAAAAGCATTGATTGCATATTCGTTATAAGCCGTGGTAAAAATAACAGGCACCTCAACGGTAATAAAATCGAATATTTTAAAACTCAAGCCATCGGCCAGTTGAATATCCATAAAAATAAGTTCGGGAGCCAGGTTATTCTGCAGCCACCGTACAGCCGATTTAACCGAGTCGGCCTGTCCCACAAGAACAGCATCGGGAATTATTTCCTTAACCATGCCGATGAGTCGGTCGGCTGCCAGTTTTTCATCCTCAATTACCAGGAACCGCATAGTTAAATATTTAATTTAGGTATTTTCACTGTAAATATTTCACCATTATTTTCAATCTCAAGCTCTTTCTCAGTAAAGAATTTGTAACGCACTTTAAGATTCTGGAGGCCAATTCCTTTGGAGGGGGTTTCGAGCATCTTAGGCTGAATTTTATTGAATACTACCAGAAATTCCGAATCGTCGCTAATTCTAACGTGTAATGGAAACTCCGCCGAGACTTCGTTATGTTTGATAGCGTTCTCAATCAGCATTTGCAACGAAATGGGCAAAACATAAAAACTCTGATCTCTGATATCAATTTCAATTTTCAGATTATTTCCAAAACGCATTTTCTGAAGGTAAATATATGACTCCACAAACCTGAGCTCCGAAGCAATATCAATCACCTCGCGACTATCGCGATCAAGCATATAGCGGTACATTTCCGAAAGCTGTTTTACAAAAACAACTGCTTTTTTGGAATCGTTTTCAATTAGTGATGTTAACGTATTAAAACTGTTAAAAAGAAAGTGCGGGTCCACCTGGTTTCGCAGGGCCTGTAACTGAAGAGAAACGCTTTCCTTTTTCAACTTTTCTTCATTTAAAGCAGCGGCCTGCCACGACTGAAAGAATGCTATCGAATGATAAATAAGCATTACAATCAGCGTGGCCGCATAAAATATAAGGAATGAGACTCTGTTATATTGGAAAAAGTTTGTGAGGTCGGGCTTATGAAAAATAAAAAACCATATGAACATGTAAAGCAGTATCATTATAAACGTGCTGTAGGCCAACGAAAACAGCAGCCGGAGTATTAGTTTACGAAGAGGATACTGAAGCCATGTATACTTTTTATCAATATATATTGCAAAATATTCGTTTCCAAGCCAAAGAGACATTCCTATAACACTGGAATAGAGTAAATATCTGTTCCAAAATTCGAAAATACCAAACCCATCGATAAAAAATCCAATGAAAAAACCGATCAGATTTACGAAAAACAAACGTTTGAATAACTCTTTGAAAAATTTTGCTAACCGGCCTTTAATGTTCATACATCAGTTTTATTGCTTACAAGCTTCGAGCTGTTTCATACAATCATCTTTCCCCCACGAAGGATGCAATGCTGTTAAAGGTACAAATTTTTCGTACTTCTGGATAGCTCCTTCAAGAACAGGTTGCGCTACTTTTTTGCCACCGCCGTAAAAATCGGGTGTATTTAACAATATCATACCCAACATGTAATCAGCTCTGGGATTTTCGGGATTCAGTTCCTGTGCTTTTTTAAACGATGCCGAAGCCATTTGTGAATATTGTGCTCCGCGGGTTTGAGGATCAACCATAATACGGCCGATGTACAAGAACCCTTGTACAACAAAAATTTCCGATTCATCAGCTTTGATTTTCATAGCCTCAGTTACCATTTTCTCGGCATAATCCAGAATCTGATCGGTTTTCGACTGGTCCTTATTCATGAAACTCTGAATAACTGTTGCATAGGCAGCATAATAATAAGGCAACCATTGATTTTGCTCTGCCTGGGCAATGCGCTCGAACTGATTAGCAATGGCATTGAAATCGGCCGGAGTAGCGGCTGTTTTCATTTGTTCAAGGGTGGCAGCCATAGCTTCGTTATAACTTTTCTCATCGGCAAACAACGTTGAGAACGACAAGGTAAAACCTACCAGAAGGAATAATAGTTTTGTTTTCATTACATTGAAATTTAAATGATTAATAAGGGATAATTTGTAGATTACTCACCCTAAGTCACTCTCTTCAAGGAGAGGGACTTTAAGAGCGATGCTTTTAAATTTGTGAATTCTTTCTCCCATCTCTCTTGAGGAGAGGGGCCGGGGGTGAGGTTGCTAAATGTCATAGTATATATCAGGTATAAAGTCAGAAATATTAAAATTTATTATTGAGGGAAATAAATGCACCAATCACTATAAACCTTTTAGCTGGTGGCTGAATAGGAGTTTTCTTGTAGGCTTCTTCTCCGCCATCGGACGATTTTATAAAGTGATAACCATAAACCTGATCGAAGCCCAGCAAATTACTTACCGACACATAACAAACCGTGAACTTCCTGAATACCCTTGTGAGATAACTCAGGTTAACACTCATGTTATTGAAATCTTTGGTAAAGTGCGACAATCCATCAGGATCGAGGTAAGGTCGTCCGCTGCTATACTGATAAGTTACCGAAGCCTGAACCTTCAGCTTATTGATATACTGCTTGTAAACTGCAGCAGCATTATATCGCGAAAAATAAGTAGGATACATGAGCGAAGGATAGTTCTCATATTTTTTCTTCGCATCAAGCAATGTGAACGATACCCAGTAATCGCCGTTGCGGATGCTTTTCTGATCGCGCCAGAAAATGTCGATTCCTTTGGCATATCCATAACCATCCGATGAATAATTTGTCGGAGTGTAATCGTTTAACTCCCTGAAACGGGTTAACTGACTGTAATCTTTATAATACCCTTCCACCCTGAAAAGATAGCCATCGCGCTGATACTGATAATTTGCGATATAATGAACCGATCGCTGCGATGAAAGATTGGAAGTCATCTTCAGATAATCGTCTTTGGGAAGCTGACTGAACAAACCAAAAGCGGCAGAAACCTGGCTGTTTTCGCCTGTTTTATAAGCAGCCGAGAGCCGGGGTGACAAGGTTGCCTCTTCGTTTACCGAGGCATATTCGCCTCTTGCGCCAATCCGCACCGACAAATTCTTTCCAATCCTTGTTTCGGCCTCACTGAATAGTGCCGTTAAGGTGTTTGAAAAATCCATGGTGGCATTGATAGCAGAATCGGGCTGATTAAAATTCTGTTCGTACTGCTGTAAAAAGACCTCAATACCGTTCCTGAAGGTCACATTCTTAAAGATTGTCCATTGCAGGACTTCCTTAAGTTGCAGATTCTGGTTTTTGGTAATCAATGCAGCCTTCCTGAAATCAAAATCTTCGTTATCGTACGAAAAAGATACCCCTGTTTTCAGGTCGACATTTTCGAGCCGTGTAGTAAGGATGGTGTTGATATAGTAATTATTGCTTTTCATTTCAAGGTATCGTCCACCAAACAGGTCCAAATAATCGGGCAATTCCATGGCCGATTTACCAAGACTTGCCGAAGAGAACACCTTTAAATATGTTTTAGGACTAAGTTTTGAAGTGGTAATAAACTCCGCCGAAGCCGATTGAGGGTATTTAACCCAGTTTATCGATTGCGGAACAGCAGCAAAATAGGGCCTCAGATTATAGTAACTCGTAGAAAGTGAAAAAGAAGTAGAATCGATTGAACTACCCAAAACCGCTCCGAAACCAAAGGGAAGAATATTAATACTCTGTGGATTATTACGGGTAAGATTATTGGTATTAAGTATAAGCGCTGCTGACAAAGCCTGGCCGTACTCAGCCGAATATCCGCCTGTGCTGAAAAGTGTTCCGCTGAAAAGAGTGGGAGAAAACCGACCACGGGTAGGTAAATCAGGTGCTTTGGAAGTGTATGGATTAGCAACAAGTAATCCATCAATAAAAGTCTTGGTCTCGAAACGGTCGCCACCACGAACGAATAACCCTCCATCCTCTCCTACCGTCTGTGTTCCGGGCAGTGTATTTAATGCACCTATAAAGTCGCCGTTGGAATTGGCCGTTGTTAACACATCAAGAGCAGTGAGCTGCACACCTCGTTTGCGATCCCCGGCCTGGTAAGTACCAGCGGTAATAACAACTTCGTTTAATTCGCTGGAGATTTCCCTGAGTCTTAGGTCGAAGAACTTATTTCCCGCGGGGAGTTCAATATTTTGCTCAAAACTTGTAAAACCAACTGATTTGGCCATCAGCTTAAAAGTGCCCTTTTTAAATGTCGCGAAATTAAAGTTTCCTGCAGTATCGGTAGATGCGCCGTCGTAAGTTCCCTCCAGGTAAACGTTGGCTCCGATTACGGGTTGTTTGTTTTCATCGGTAATACGGCCTTTGATTCTTATGCTTTGAGCTGAAGCTGTAACAGAAAAAATAAGTAGAGATAGTATTAATAATTTCATATCCGTAATAATTTGGATACAAAATTTGCATACAATCAATGGCTTTCAAATAAAAAACCGATGAGTTGGTATTTCTTACCGATAAACCGGAGAATTTAAGGCATTAGCTGTACCTGACAATTTTACCGGTACATGAGTAACAATCAAAATAATGGGTTTTGGGGTGAGTTACATTAGGTTCTTCTGAAAAACCGATTGATCTCAGTTAAAAAACAATCGTTTTCTGTAATATTCCGATAGATTCCCGTGAGAAATCTATTGGTTTTTTACGAGAAACAACTGGTTCTTGTCAAATTCCAATCGGATCTTGTGAAAAACCAATTGGTTTTTGTTAAGTTCCAGTTGGTTTTTCACAAATTCCAATTGTTTCCTGCGAATTTCCAACTGGTTTTTGTCAAATTCCAATTGGTTCCTGTGAATTTCCAATTGGTTCTTGTTAAATTCCGATTGGTTTTTGTGAAATTCCGATTGATTTCTGCTAATTTCCAATTGGAACTTGTAAATTTCCAATTGGATTTTGTTAGTTTCCAATGTCAGAATTTGCGGGATATTGATTTATTTTTTAACCCAGCTACATTTCCAATGAAGGAGTTTCGTTCGCAGCCGCCTTTCTCTTTCTTGCTTCGCGTTGCAACAGGGCATAACGCTTAAATTCCTTTGTACGGTCGAAGAGGTACCGGAAGGTTATGTGGGTTTTATATATAGTTGCACCAATTTGTTCATTTACCTTCATCATAGCCGGATTAAAATCGCCAATCCAGTTAAACTGTAATTCTTTATATGGAAAGCTCTTATCAAGCGCTATTTTGGCAAACGACATAATAATAGCCCCTTCCATTCCTTTTCCCTGATGCTCGGGAATAGTACCGATAATTAAACTTATCGCCCGGGTACAGGCACCTCTCCATCGATAGTAAACAAATTTAAGTTTGCCAATCAAATCCAGTTTACCGTTTAAGTGGCGCAGTATCTGATTTATGTCGGGCATGAGCAGAAAGAAACACACCGGCTCATCATTGTAATAACCGAAGAGCATCAATTTTTCGTCCATAATCGGTTTAAGTTCTTTAAACAAGTGCTTTGCATGAGTAAGACTCATCTGCTCCACTCCCGGAAATACGGCCCATGCTTTATTGTAAATGGTAACAAAGTCGGCAGCATACTTATCGGCCTTATTTTTTTCGATATTACGGAACGAATACTGAGGGTTTTTAAAAATTCGTTCTGCTTTTTCAATCACTTCGGGACGCACCCCTTCGGAGTTTACAAGGTGGTGATACGTATACTGATTAAAATAATTTTGGAACCCATAAGCTTCGAACAAATCTTTATAATAAGGGAAGTTGTAAGGCATACCATAAATAGGCACATGAAAACCTTCAGCCAGACAACCCCACCAGCGGTCGCGATCGCCAAAATTTATGGGACCGTCCATCGCTTCAACGCCTTTATCTTTAAACCATTCCTTGCAGGCGTCAAAAAGAATAAAAGCTGCATCCTTATCATTAATACATTCGAAAAAGCCTAAACCTCCGGCTTTAATATCTTCCTTTTTATTGCCTTTATGATCCACAAATGCTGCAACCCGGCCCACTAATTCCTTTTTACCATCCAGAAGTAACCATCGCACACATTCGCCGTGACGTAATAATTTATTTTTTGCAGGATCGAATACTGCAAGGATATCTTTATCGAGAGGCCTTATCCAATTTTTATCGTCCTTATATAATTTTACAGGCAGTAATAAAAAGTCTTTAATATCTTTATCAGTCTTAACTTCGTGCAGCGAAAACATAGTGACAGGTTTTTGTTTTCAAACGTACGGGATTTTTGGTAAAAGTCAAAGAGAGAAAATCAGGAAATGAAAAGAATGAAAAGAATGAAAAGAATGAAGGAATGAAAGAAATTAAGGAATAAAATCTAGAACTATTGTGGATTTGTAACGTTTTAATGCAAAAACTTATGAATAAAACTGAGATTGTTTCTTTCTACCCGAAAGCCATCAGTGAATGGCGTGAATGACTAAGTATAAACCATCAGCAAGAGGATGCTGTCTGGGTTATTTTTTATAAATCCGGTTCGGGGAAACCCACAATAAATTACGACGAAGCCGTTGAAGAAGCTCTTTGCTTCGGATGGATCGACAGCAAAGCTCAGGCCATTGATGCAACCAGTCGCCGACAATATTTTTCGAAACGCAAACCCAAAAGTGCATGGTCGAGGTCGAATAAAATACGGGTAGAAAAATTATTGACCGAGAGGCGAATGACCGAATCGGGAATGAAATGCATTGAAATAGCTAAGGCCAATGGATCGTGGGATGCTCTTAACGATATTGAAGACTTAAAAATTCCTGACGACCTGAAAACAAAACTGGAGGAAGCACCCGAAGCAAAGGCTTTCTTCGAAAATATAGCCAAATCTGCAAAGCAAAACATGCTTTGGTGGATTGCATCAGCCAAAAAGGAAGAGACACGCAACGCACGCATCGACGAGATTGTTGCATGTGCAATGCAACGAAAAAAACCCAAACAGTTCTGATTGCAAAATCAATCACCTTTTATTTGGCTGAAAATCGTATGGCAGAGTATTGGCCATTCGCTGATCACTCATTCTTCCTTCCCAGGTAACTGAATAACCGTCCCAAAAATAACCATTGGCATAAACGCTGATAGGTCTAGTAAAGGACACCTTACTGGTATAAACTATGTACTCATCGTTGGAATCTTCAACTATTCCGTTATTGATCCTACTGAAATTAATTTCAATTTTTTTTGCATAATAAATGGCTACATTATCCTTTTCTTCAGCCAAACAAAGATCGGTTAAGTTCAGAATTTTCTCATTATTAAAAGCCTGATTCACCTCCAGAGGTTTAAACTCATAAATTGTAAAACCCTCGTGATACAATTTCTTATTATAAAGTGATCTCAAAAAATGCATTCTCGACCCGTAATAAGCACTTAGCCTGTTAGACCGCCATTTTTTCAATTCCTCAGGTGTGCCTTCCAAATCCTGAAAAAATGGGTTTCCCGAGAACTGATACTTTTCCATATTGAGCATATAACGAAAATCAACCAGGTCGTATTTTATCAAATAACCAAGTGCCGCATTTTTAATAATTAATGGTTTTACGGAATAACCATCCAGAACATCCGACTCTTTATCATAAATGAGCCGAAGGTCCTCAGGATTCATAATCTCGCACAAACTTGAATTCCAATCTGTGCCGAAAAAAATCCGGCGGAACATTGCCAAATTACGCTTGCGGAATTTATCCTTAGCTGTTACAACAACATCATTTAATACTTTGTAATTGGGAAAGAGCGTAATTGCAAGATTTACATTACTGCCATTCAGATGAATTGATTTCTTATAAGATTTATAACCTATGCACGTCACCACAAGCTCGTAAACGCCATTTTCGGGTACTGTCATTTTAAATCTGCCCTCACTGCTGGCCGAAGTTCCAATGGTGGTATTGGAAAGAAACACGGAGGCAAAAGGGATTGGATTTTTCAAGGAATCCAGAATTTCGCCAGAAATAACTGTTCCGTACTGGGCACTTGCATTATTCGCAACAAAGAAAAGCGGCAGAAAGATTAAAATAGCGATTCTCATAACAGGTTAGTTTGGTTGTTGCATGGCACAAAAGTTATACCATAGTTAATCCACGACTAATATCCAAATTACCAGCAAAAAAATAAAATTTTCCGATAAGAATTTAATCATTGATTATTTACAGTTTTCATTGTATTTTCTCCACATCAAAAATTGAAAACGACAATACCATGAAAAACCTGACAGTCATCTGCGCAGTTACCTGCTTTGCAGTCCTCGCATCCTGTAAAAAGGAAGTAAAAAACGACAACCCGTTTTTTACAGATTATGATACCCCATTTGAAGTACCGCCCTTCGACAAAAT
Organism: Bacteroidota bacterium; assembly: GCA_023429135.1. Lineage (GTDB taxonomy): Bacteria > Bacteroidota > Bacteroidia > Bacteroidales > JAAUTT01 > JAAUTT01. The sequence continues at coordinate 13,678 of JAEYWD010000081.1, forward strand.
CGACACTACCCATTACATACCGGCCTTTTTGGAAGGGATGGACAGGGGAATGAAAGAAATTGAAGCCATTGCAAACAATACTGAAGAACCTTCTTTCGAAAACACCATTTACGCTTTCGACCGGTCGGGACAATTTCTCACCAGAGTGAGCAAAGTATTCGGAAACCTGAATGGCGCCAATACCAACGACCAAATGCAGGCAATTGCCCGAAAAGCCGACCCATTGCTCACAAAATATAACGATGACATTTACCTCAACGAGAAGCTCTTCCAGAGAATAAAAACAGTTTACGACAAAAGACACGAATCGAAACTCGACTCACAGCAAATCAGGGTAGTTGAAAAATACTACCGCGATTTCGAACGCAGGGGAGCAAACCTTACTGCTGAGAAAAAAGATGAACTGCGAAATTTAAATAAGGAGTTATCGATGCTCTCTCTTCAGTTTGGACAAAATCTTTTGGCTGAAACAAACAAGAATTTTAAGCTTGAAATCACGGATTCGGCTGATCTGATCGGTTTACCGGCAGGCGTGATTGCTTCCGCAGCCGAAGAAGCAAAAGCAGCCGGGAAGAAAGGCTGGGTATTCAATCTAACCAAGCCGAGCATGATTCCATTCCTGCAATATTCTCAAAAGCGCGATCTCCGCGAAAAAATTTACCGTGGCTATTTTATGCGTGGCGACAATGGCAATGCCAACGATAACAACGCCATTATTGCCAAAATTGTGAAATTACGTGCACAAAGATCTCATTTGCTTGGATTCACGAGTCATGCAGCTTATGTTATCGACGACAACATGGCCAAAACTCCTGAGAATGTTAATGATTTTTTAATGAAACTCTGGACCCCGGCCATCCCTATGGCCAAACAGGAAGTTATTGAAATGCAGAAAATAATTGACCGTGAAGGCGGCAAGTTCAAACTCGCCCCATGGGACTGGTGGTATTATGCCGAAAAAGTACGTAAAGAAAAATACGACCTCGACGACAGTGCACTGCGTCCATATTTCAGTCTGACTAACGTTCGCGACGGAATGTTTATGGTTGCCTCCAAACTTTATGGCATAACTTTTACAAAACGCACCGACTTGCCTGTTTATGAAAAAGATGTGGAAACCTTTGAAGTGAAAGAAGCCGATGGCAAACCTGTTGGTATTCTCTACCTCGACTATCATCCACGTCCCGGTAAAAGAGCCGGCGCCTGGTGTACAAACTACCGTTCGGCTATGATGGAAAAAGGAAAAAGAATTGACCCAATTATTTCTATCGTTTGCAACTTCACCAAACCATCTGGCGATATGCCTGCACTTTTAAACTGGGATGAAGTTACAACCCTGTTCCATGAATTTGGCCATGGTTTGCACGGCTTATTTACCCAAGGCGAATATTACCGCACTGCAGGTCGTGTTCCCCGCGACTATGTTGAGCTCCCATCTCAGATTATGGAAAATTGGGCCGGCGAAACTGAGGTTTTAAAATCGTACGCAAAACACTACAAAACTGGCGAAATAATGCCCGATGAGCTAATGAACAAGCTTCAGAAAAGCAGCCTATTCAACCAGGGTTTCGAAACGGTTGAATATCTTGCAGCCTCCCTGCTCGATCTCAACTACCATAATTTGAGTGATTCACTTTCGATGAAGGTGAACGATTTTGAAAAACAGTCGCTGAAAAAAGCCGGACTTATTCCTGAAATTCTGCCTCGTTACCGTAGTACATATTTCTCGCACGTATTCGATGGCGGCTACTCTGCAGGATATTATGTTTACATCTGGGCAGCAGTGCTCGACGCCGATGCATTCAACGCCTTTAAGGAATCGGGCAATATCTATAATCCGGAACTTGCGGCAAAATTTAGAAAACATTGTCTTGCAGAATGCGGAAGCGATGAAGGTATGATTCAATATAAAAAATTCCGCGGCCAGGATCCTTCAGTTGATCCGTTATTAAAAAGAAGAGGATTAAAGTAAATAGGACCGAATATGACAGCCGGCGAGGGAAACCCAAACCGGCTTTCTCTTTTAAATTAACCTGATTTTGGACATGCCTGACATAAACACCACCGAAGAATATCACAAAGCCCTCACCTTATGGGCAGCAGAATGTGCCGAAAGAGTGCTGTCGGTCTTTGAACTTGAGCATAACGATAACCGCCCGCGACAGGCCATAGAAGCTGCCCGAGCCTGGGTAAGCGGTGATCTGAAAATGACAGAAGCCCGGAAATTTGCTTTTGCGGCGCATGCCGCAGCTCAGGAAGCTAAAAGCACAGAAGCCTCGGCGGCTGCGCGTTCTGCGGGTCATGCGGCAGCTACAGCTCATGTTGCCGACCATGCTCAATATGCTGCGCAATATGCTTTGAAAGCATCGTCGTACCCGGAACTTGAGAAGGAATGGCAGGACAGAAATATGCCTTTGAAACCGGAAGGTATTTGAACCCGGACAAATAATAACTAATAATAGAGGCTGGAGAGAAAGTCAACTTTTATAGCGGAATTACAAATTCCGCCTAGCGCAAAAAGTGGATTAAAGTAATAAAAGTCATTAAAGCCTGTAAAGATATATTTTCCGGTTTTATTTTTTTATCCATTCTCGAGTAAGTCAAGCTTTTGTTCACGATAAAAAGCAAACTTATTATCAGCACTCAAAAGCTGCATCTTTTCAGCTACTGCCTGAGAAATGATTAAATGATCAAAAGGATCGTTATGGCCTGGTGCTGTAGTAAGTGAATTTAAAACAATTAAATGCTTTTCCGTTACAGGAAGAAATTTAATCGTTGTCTTTTCCTTTATAGTCTCACAAAATTCCTTAAATGAAATTTTCAACTGCAATCCTCCATCGCGGGCTTTAATGGCAATCTCCTGCAATGACACTATACTAATGTAAATATTACTATGGAAAGCTATAATATCATATATATTGGAATCTAGTTCATCATTGCCAGCTAAAAACCATATTATTATATGAGTATCAAGCAAATATCTCATTTAAAAACAATCGGATGATATAACAAGCCTATTCTTTAGAATACCAAAAGCTTTTGAATTTTTTGTAGTCCTTTTAGCTCCTGTTCTTTTACCTGTTGGATTATCAACTCCCAGGTTTCTCCCAGGTTTAGTAGATTTGAACTCCCTTTTTTTAACTACAGTTTTCATTTATAATTTTTTACAAATTTAAGAATTTAAAAAAACGTAAGACAATTTTTATAAAATTTCTGACAGTACACCTTCCTGAGAAAGTGTTAAAGTTAAAAAATTAATACTTTTAGATTCTGTAGGATTCTTTCATAAATCCTGCAGAATCGACAATCTTACTTCATATTACTTATACTTAAGCCCAAATCCAAAAGGATAAAGTGGATCTTTTGAATCGTATGGCATATCTTCCTTCTGTTTTTTTACAGCATCCATGGACGATGGCAATTCTAATGGCAATTTCCCTTCGGGTTTGGCTTTGCCGAAAATTACATCTAACACAGCTTCGTCACTTGCTCCGAAGTTTGCCAGCAAGCCTTTGGCTTTAGCACTAATTTCAGGAATCACAGCCGGACGATCAATATAAATATCCACAATAGTTGGAACTGTTTTCAGCAGGTTAAGAATGCTGTCCTTCTGAAGTCCTTTGAAATCCAGATCGCCATGATGAAACATTTTGGCCATCATAATATCGGACTTTACAGGTATCCACGGGGTTTGAAGGCGTATAATTGCGAAATCCGCATCTTTAGGATTATCGACAACAGTTCCGTATTTGGCCGCTAGATCTTTATTCACATTTTTTACATAAATTTTATGTTTACCGGCAGTCAGCGGCAACACTTTATTGTCATTCTTTAACAACACCATGGCTCTGCGTTGCGATTCGTTACCGGCAGCAACAAATTCGGGCTTACCAACAATTTTTCCTGCCTGTTCTTCATTCACAAAAGGATTATCAAAAAGACCAAGTTCAAACTTTTGCTTTAGTAAGCGCTTAACCGATTCATCAATTCTGGCTTCCGTAATTTTGCCATCTTTTACAAGTTTAACAATAACTTCGGGACAGTTTTCACCGCCAAACTGGTCAACCCCGGCATCGATAATTTTTTGCACACGCTCTTCTGTCGAAAGTTTTTCAACCCCCCAGGCTCTGGCCGGGAAAACAGTGCCACCCATTTTGGAATCGGTAACAAGGCCCCAGTCGGTACAAACAACACCATCGAATTTATATTTATTCCTAAGCAAACCGGTGATTATTTCCTTGTTATAGCTAAAGCCAACATTTTCGGATGTCTGATCCATCGCTACACCGTAATATGGCATAATAGCAGCGGTTTGTGCTTCAAAAGCAGCTTCGAAAGGAATTAAGTGATAATTAAAATTTCTCCCGGGATAGACCTGTCCTTTTTGAAAGGGAAAATGAGGATCGAGTCCTTCGCGTTGCGGACCGCCACCAGGGAAATGTTTGGTCATGCAGGCTACGCTGTTGCTATCGAGCTTTGCACCCTGATACCCTTTGATGTATGCCTTCACCATTTTTGCTGTTAATTGGGCATCTTCGCTAAAAGAGCCGCTGATTCGCGGCCAGCGTGGTTCAGTGGCAAGATCAATCTGTGGATGCAGACATTCGCGAATCCCCACTGCCATATATTCCTGCCTCGAAATATCGCCAAACCTGCGCACAAGGGCCGAATCTCCAATTGCGGCGAAACCCAGCGGTTCGCACCATTGAGAAAAGGTGCTGGCGCTCATGGCAAAAATATTATTGCTGAAATGATTTCTTGGGTCGGAAGCAATGGTAATGGGAATTCCAAGACGTTCCGATTCGGCAGCTTTCTGCATCAGGTTATACCACTTTGCAGTAGCCTTAATTCCAGGCACAGCCCATAGATTAAAGTGGCTCATCTTTTTCTCTTTCATCAGATTCAGGGCATTGGGTGCAAATGAAAATATGCCATCCCCTGATGGTTTGTCCTCGATACTGCCATCGTCGTTAATACGGGCGCCATTGATGAACATCATTCCGGCCTTTTCCTCCAGTGTCATCTGTTTCAAAAGATCGTCAACTCTGGAATCTACCGGCTGAAGCTTGTCTTCATACACATCCATTTTGCCGTTTTTGTTTAAATCGCGATACTTTTGACTGGAATTTTTACATGCACTCACCAGGAGTAAACAGGCAACCAGCAGCCCTATCCATTTCGTTTGTTTTTTCATATGCAGTTTTTGTAAATGTTCCGAGAAGTAAATATAAAAAAATATCTAAAGCGTAATATATACATATTGTAAAATATTACACTTTAGATATTTTAGAAACAAACACCTACATATAAGTTGGACTGCAATTCATAATCACTGCCGATTTCAGGTCGAAAATCCACTTTTCGAACGAAGGCGGTCCGAATGAAGCCTTTGCATTATTGGAAAAACCAAATCCTTCTTTTGGAATACCCAGCATTGATTTATCCATGGTACTGTTATTATTCTCATCGTGAAAATACTGGAAGCCATATTTGCCGGGTTTAAGATCGTTCACCACAATAATGCATACATTGTTTTTTATTTCTGCCTTAACACCTTTCAGCTCCTTCTGATTTTCATCGAGCAATTGAAAAAGAACCTGGCCTTTACTGCTCTTTAAACCATTAATTTCAACGGTAAGCTTTAATTGCGAAAACATTACTCCGGGTATAGCAAATGCGAAAATCGCAAGCAAGAATTTCATTTTCATGTTCATTAATTTTTAATGATAATGAAACAAAAATATGATCCAAAGTTTCAGTGGAATAACAAAAATTCCCCGACCGTAATATGTTGGCAACCAATTGAGGTTTTCACGTGCCGAAATGTTTTACACCAGCTTATAACCTAAACAAAGCAAGTTTACCCTATATTTGACTCATGAACAGACTCTTCTATCATCTGGCGAAGATATTTCCAATGGTTCCTTTGAAAGCTCTTACCTCCATTACGAGGCAAAGGACAATCTTTCCTTTTTATCATGCAGTTTCCAACAACGAAATAATTCACATAAAACATTTATATAAAATAAGGTCAACCGGGGATTTCGAGAAAGATTTGGATTTTCTTGCAAAAAACTTTGCCCCGGAAGATATCTTAACTTTCCGGGAGAAACTCAGAAACAACGAGCTTTTAAATCAAAACTCCTTCATACTTTCATTTGATGACGGGCTGAGTGAATTTCATGATACAATTGCCCCTATCCTTCTCAGGAAAGGAATACCAGCCACTTGTTTTCTAAATTCAGGATTTGTGGATAACCGTGACCTGTTTTTCAGGTACAAGGCAAGCATTCTTGTAGAAAAAGTTAAGGAAACCAAATCGGTTCCATTAATTGAAAAAGCAAGAAATTACCTGATTAGCAAAAACCTACATAAAAAGGACCTTTCAAATTCCATTCTTGCCATAAGTTACCCGAACCGTTCTTTTTTGGATGAACTTGCCGGAATTCTGGAAATAGACTTCAACGATTACCTTCAGGAGAAAAAGCCATACATGAGCAGCGATCAAATTAATTCTCTCATCGGGAAAGGATTTCGGTTTGGCGCTCACAGCACCGATCATCCGCAATATACAGACCTTACTCTGGAAGAACAAATTAGACAAACCAAAGAAAGTATCTTAAATATTACAGATCGTTTTCACCTAAATTACAAACTCTTCTCGTTCCCTTTTACCGACTTCGGTGTTTCGGACAGGTTTTTCAACGAAGTTTTCCAATCCAACTCATTAAATTTAACATTTGGCTGTGCCGGGCTGAAAAACGATTCATGTAAAGGTAACATCCAGCGAATACCCATAGAAATTGACAACTTCACGGCTCGTGAGGTAATTTATGGCGAATATTTTTACTATCTTTTTAAAGCCATGTTTAATAAAAACACGATTGCACGTGGAAACTAAAACATACAACAAACATGAACTCCGGGAATTCGTCAATTCTGATTTTTATAAAGAATTACAGAACATCCCCATTAGTAAACACAGGGCTATTTCGCAGGTACGTAATCCTCGTGCCGATGAAAATGATATTCTTTTAGTTGCAGCATACGATGGAAAAAAGTTAGTTGGATATCTGGGCATTCTTCCCGATTATTTATTTTCTGATGGCAAAACCGATAAAGTGGGATGGCTCACCTGCTTTTGGGTCGATAACGATTACAAATCGAAAAATGTGGCAGCCAACCTATTTTTGCGCGTAATCAGGGGCTGGGATCAGAAAATATTAATAACCAACATCGTTCCGGCGCTGGAACCGGTTTATCAGAAAACAAAAATTTTTCAGCCAACCACTTATAAGTCAGGCATCCGGGGGTATGTCCGCTTCAGCTTAAATACCATTCTGCCTCCTAAACACCTTTTCTTTAGAAAAATAGTTCCGGTTTTGAAATTAGCGGACATAATTTTGAATCTTCCGGTCGATCTGAAGTTAACGGTGTTTAAAACATTCAAAACCAATATTCAATTTGAATATTTAAAGAAGTTAAGCGAAGAAGATGAAAACTTCATTACACGAACCCCCGAACCAAACTGGAATCAAAGAGGAATTGATGAAATCAACTGGATCATTTCCAATCCCTGGATCATTCAGGGCCCAGCCGATCAGGAGAGTAGCCGGTACTATTTTTCATCAGTAAGCAAACAATTCTTTTACCGGATTTTAAGGGTAAAAAATAACCGGAACGAAATCATAGCCCTTGCAGTACTGATGATAAGAAACAAAAACTTAACCACCCCCTACCTGTTTTGCAGCGAATCGGGTTGGGAGCCTTTAAGCGAAATAATTGTCAATACCCTGAAAGAGCAAAAACTCAATATGTTTACCACATTTCACGATAAGCTGGCAAGGACTTTAAAGTCCATTCGGACACCTTTTTTGTTCACCAAAATCATAAAGAAGCCTTACCTGATCTCGAAAAAATTTGAATACATAACAGAATTAAACTTCCAGGATGGCGATGGCGACTGTGCTTTTTACTAAAAAACACAACAAACCACTTGTAATTGCCTGAATATTTTATATTTGTTTATTGAATTCAAGGTTTACCATACTCATGCTTCTCATGACAAATGAGGCAGTATACATTTATTGTGCACCTTCTAGGTTGAGATTTGAAGGGATATAACAAATACTACAATTGTGTATCCTCTACAAGGATTGTAAAACAACATCGTAGATGTTGCACAATTGGTGTGCCGGGCATGTTGCAATTCTAAAGGGTGCGGGAGAAATCCCAAGTCCCGAAGGAGCCGTGATGACCGGAATTCTTTAGCGCAAAGCAAGGGTGCTCAGGGTGACCTGGGATCTGAAGGC
>JAEYWD010000083.1 GCA_023429135.1 Bacteroidota bacterium
CGGTTTTAACTCCTTTTTGAAAAGCCCATGTGGCTGCCATTATATCGTTCTCTCCCAGCTTTAGCCTGTTTTCATTCTTAGAGTCAAAACCTAACTGCTCCTGTTCATTTTTCAATAGTAGCGCAAATTCAATTCCAAAATGTTTATGAAGATACGTAACGACCAATGCAGTAACATTATCGGGTCCTGTAGCAATTGACAATTCACGTGCAATCTGATATAATGCATGGGTACGTTCTTCACGGATACGGATCCTTGTTTCCTGACGCCGCACACGGGACGTCAGAACGCCATTTAGGAGGGCGATGATGAAAAACATCATAAACATAAGGATGTTCTCAGGTTTACTTATATGCAATGTAAACAGTGGGGGGATAAAGAAAAAATTTAGGATGACGGCACTCAACACCGCCGCTGTCAAAACTGGCCCGGTACCGTAAAAAACAGCAAGTATGGAAACTAAAAACAGCAAACAAAAGGAAACTACATGATAATCATAAAAACTCCTGAAAGAATAACAAATCAATGAGGTTATCAAAACCAAGCTACTAGTTGTAAAATATTGCTTTATATTGGATGTAAAAGAAGGGGATGAGGAATGGATCATTCCCTTACGGGACTCACTGCTGTCAGTACTTACAGTATAGATATGGATATCCCTACTCCAATTAATAATTTTATGCAGAAAAATTATGAACCGCAAATGGGAAATCAAGTTAAGAATTTTGGGCTTGCCAATTATAATATGGGTAATATTCTCCTTAATGGCAAAATTTAAAATCGCCTTTTCAACATGATAATTTGTAATGATCCTGAATCTTATCTCCAGTTGTTTTGCAAGATGAATGTTCAGGTTTAATTGCTCCTCCTCTTTCTTGGAAAGTGCATGGGTTGTTTCCACATAAATTGCCTGAAGGCTTCCTCCCAATGATTTGGCAAGTTTGTTAGCCAAAATCAATAACTGGGAGGAATGGGGCTGATAATCGATAGCAACCAACAGTTGTGGTCTATTGGATGTTTTTGCCCCATTATCATTCAATTTGCTTTCACCCAGCTTTGTCATTTTTATATATTAATATCCAAATGTAAACTTTACTCACCTTTACATTCAAATTAATTCTTCACATTATTCATGTAATTCATTAAGCTTAATGGATTCAATTGCAAATAAGTCAAAATTTAATAAGGGAATTGTAAAAAACGATATATAGTGCATAAAGATTTTATAAAGATTACCTCACCAATTTTACTCAAAAATCTAATATTCAGCTATTTTGATTCAATGTAGCGATTTGGGGCAGTTTCCTAAATAAAAAAGGTAGATATAATTTTGACCTAAAATTCATATCATGAAGATTGGTATAATTTGGGGCATATGGTTTTTAACCGCATGTACTTCAGGCATAGAGCAAGAAGCAAAGGTTGTTGAGAAAAAAGACACATCGGTTATAACATTAGATATGGATGGACTGTGGCTGGAATCAAAGGGCAAATATGAATCATCTTTTGTATTTATTCATGATGATACAGTCTACTTTCTCAAAGGCCCGGCAGAAGAATATTTTATCAGCCACGACACTCTGCACCTTACGAGTGGTGGTAGGTTCAAGCGAAAAATAATCGAACTGGATTCTGCTCACCTCAAATGGAAAACTAATTCCGGCGAAATAAATACTCTTTTCAAAAAAAATCTGAATTAACTGTGAAAACGAACAACCATCAGCAAGGCCTTGCCAAATTGACTTTGGCCGGAGTTATCATCACCCTCGGTATTGTATACGGCGACATTGGAACTTCCCCACTTTATGTTTTTAAAGCCATTGTCGGAGGGTTTAAGGAAATTCACGAAGATTTTATTCTCGGTGCTGTATCCTGCATTATCTGGACGCTCACCATCCAGACCACCATAAAATATGTATTGATTACCCTGCAAGCTGACAATAAAGGCGAGGGAGGCATATTCGCCCTGTTTGCCCTTATCAGAAGGAAATCGCCCTGGGCGTATGTGTTTGCCATGGTAGGTGGTAGCACGTTGTTAGCCGACGGCATTATAACCCCTTCTATAACCGTTACGTCGGCAACTGAAGGGTTAAAACTTTATAACGAAAATATTCCAGTTATCCCCATCGTACTGCTCATTATTACGGCCATCTTCTTTGTCCAGCAGTTTGGGACAAAGTTGATTGGGAAATCGTTTGGCCCTATCATGCTGGTTTGGTTTCTCATGCTGGGCGTTTTGGGAACATTCCAGATCATCCATTATCCTGAGATCTTCAAAGCCTTTAATCCACAATATGCGTTGAACCTGCTCTCTCAATATCCCAATGCCATGTTTATCCTTGGAGCGGTGTTTTTGGCCACAACAGGGGCAGAGGCGTTGTATTCCGATTTAGGGCATTGCGGGGCAAAAAACATCAGGATTTCATGGATTTTTGTAAAAGCAACCCTGATTTTAAATTATATGGGACAAGCTGCCTGGGTGCTGAATAATCCTGAAAAGGCCCTGGATGGTGACAATCCTTTTTACATGATTATGCCTGGCTGGTTTATGATCCCAGGTATACTGATTGCGACCGCTGCTGCCATTATTGCCAGTCAGGCGCTCATCAGCGGTTCGTTTACCCTGATCAGTGAGGCGATATCGCTTAATTTCTGGCCCAGGTTCAAGCTCCGGTATCCTACTGAAATAAAGGGTCAGATCTATATTCCTAAAATTAATTGGTTTTTGTGGGCTTCGTGCTGTTTTGTCGTGCTGTACTTTCAGGAATCATCGGCCATGGAGGCGGCTTATGGTCTTTCCATTACAATAACGATGATCATGACAACTATCCTGTTGAGCTTTTATATTTATTTCAAAAAGATACCAATACCGTTTATTATCTGGTTTTTAATTATATATATCACAGTTGAGGGTACCTTCTTGTATGCCAACCTGCAGAAATTCTTTGAAGGAGGTTGGTTTACACTGGCAATGGCAAGCATTTTCAGCTTTATCATGTACTTTTGGTACAATGGGCGAAAAATTAAAAATAAGTTCCTGGTATTCGAAGATATTGAAAAATACGTGCCAGTGATAAAAGATGTCAGTCAGGACGAAAGCATCCCCAAAAGGGCGACAAACCTTGTTTATATAACAAAAGCCAATAACTACTACCAGGTGGAGAGTAAAATTATTTACTCCATCATCAGTAAACAGCCTAAGAGAGCGGATGTTTATTGGTTTATCCACGTTGATATCCTGGACGACCCCGACACCTTCGAGTACAGGGTCATCCATTACGAACCCGGCAAAATGATAAAAGTCGATTTCAAACTTGGTTTTAAAGTCGAGCTTCGAATTAACCAATATTTTATACAGGTTTTGGAAGAGATGGCCGAGAAAGGAGAAGTGGACACAGTGTCGGGGTATGGTTCTCTGCACAAATACAATATTGCCGGTGATTTCCAATATATCCTCATCGACCGCATTGCCACCAGTGATATGCGCATTACATCCTATCAACAGTTTGTTCTCGATATTTATGAGGGAATCCGTTTTATTTCAACCACAGAGTCGAATTCGCTTGGATTGGATACCAGCAACTGTGTATTGGAAAAAGTGCCGCTTTTGGTAGAGAAAGGGAGCAAAAAACAAATGAAACGGCAAAATGTGTGAAAATAGGAACGTATTAGCTAACAAAGACAAACGTTCGGATAAGTTCTACAATTAATCGAACTTGGAAATGGGTTTAGATTTTCAAAGGTTTAGTGTTTAGACAGAAATATTTGTCTAATCCAGGGCAATGTTAATTGTTCAAGAGAATATTCAGTTTAACAGTGGAATTATTTATTCTTCCTTTGCCCAAATCACATATACAAAAGCTTCTGCCCATAGCATTGGCATTTCAAAAGCATAACACGGCGGAATCTCACTTTTTAGGGGTTTCCTAATATCCAGTACGATTGTTAATCCTTCAATTTTTAACTCATCCGGGAGATTCGGTACTGCATAGTAATCTTCTCTACCTTGACCCGATTCACCAACTGCTACCGATTTAGCTTTATTATTACCATTAACGAATTTTAGGATAAATACATTGTTATTTGTACAGCCGGCTTTTGCAGATACAATTGCCCTGCATGGGAATAAATCAGATGAATTGTCGTTTTTGCATGAATTACTTAACCAGAATGCAATTAAGATTAAGCTCAACAGTTTTGTTTTCATTTACTTTTTCTCATGCTTTTCAGTTTCTTAGGTATTGCATTTTGGAGCCTAGTGTTTTTATCTATTGCTCATGTAAAAATTATTTATCAAGGTATCACTTTATAGATGTTATAAATTGCTAATGGTTGCGTAGTTTTTATTAGGTAATGCAGGAGAATGGCTCCTTCAAACCTCTAAAAGGTTATTAGGAATTGATTTTACTTCAGTAAATATATAATGTATTTGGCCTAATTGATACTATTAATAAAATTCAATATGAACCCAGATCCGGATAAACGAACGATTCTGTGAAACAAAAATGACCGAAACTTATCTAAAGGAATGATTAGAAAGGTTTCTCAAAAAGGGATTGAGATTTTGAGAATATTGATTTCACGAAACCACCGTTATCGTAAACCATTCCAATCAATTTCCTTAGCTAAGAATAGGACTGTTGTTCTCACCTGTTTTTTCTTTTCTTCCGAAAGAGAATTATAATAATCATTAGCAACCTGTCCAGCTTCCTTAAACATCTTTTCGAAATCACCACTATATTTGGATAGAACAGAAAAAATGGATTTGATTTTCAGTAATTCTTAAAAGCTCTCGCACTTCTATAATCGTTTATAATCCGATACTACTGAAAAAATTCCGATCTCTGTACTTTTCGATTGGGTATTTTTCAATTCGATTTAAAATAAATCTATAAATATCAGAAAGCCTTTTATTTAAGTAATTCTGTTGTCCAGTTGGATTATCTCTGCTTATGAGTAGCTTAGCTATTTGATATCGAGTTCCATGCTCATTTAGTACTGTTGCAATAAGGTTTTGTGTTAGTTGCTCGATAATATTTTAAATATTTGAAGTAAAGCCAAGTCGATAAATACTATAAGACAGATATGGTTCTCTAAATAGATTATTTTGGCCAATATCACCTCCTTTAACTTGGCAAATTATTCCAACATTGCAATTATTGCGAAAATAATGAAAAAGATTATTATCCCAGTCTTCAGGCCTACCCCCAAGTCCGTAAAAACGAATGTTTTCCTGCCTCCAGTGTCAGTTTGAATAATGTGTGGTTTATTGAAAAAATAATAAGCCTGATATTCTGATTAAAACCTGCTGGTTAAACGAAGTTCCACTCCCGTGAAATCCAACACTTCGTAGCATACACCGGCATTGCATGCCGGTCCGCCACGACGGCTTCCGGCAAACAGAAGTACACTATTTTCCGGGTTTATCTGGTATTTGACCGAAGAGGCTAACCAGATTTTGCTTTTACTTTCCATGATAAAAGAATCGTTGCTCCATTCCGTTGTTGCGTTTAGAATTATTTTTGATCCGAATGCATAGCCCAGGTTGAGGATATGATTCCAGACGCGCTTCTTTTGCCTGAGGAAAGTCTGGATTTCATAATCGTTCCTCAAAGAGCCGGTTTCAGATATTTTGCAGTCGGTAAACATGCCGGTTGAAAATCTTTGCTCTTCCTGCTTGAACGGATCCTCAGCATAATCTGTAAAAACTTTAATATTATGATTTGCAAACACATAAAAGTCGTATTCCAGAAAGTATTCACGAAATGCGAAGTTTTTACCAAAATTATTGATGGCTAAGGTATTATTAAAAGTAAGGACAGAACCGTTTCGTATTACTAAAAGAAGGTGATTCAATCATTAATTTTTCCGAAAAACATAACTTAATTCACCCGACAAGTGGAAAAAAAGGTGATAAATCATTGCCAGGCACTCTCGAACATGTTTTCACCATTGCAGAAGATGGAAAAGGGAATATTTGGTTTGGAGACAGAGACGGAGGAATTTGGAAATATGATGGTGTAACGATGACTAATTACACAAAGAAAGAGGGACTTATAAATGATTTTGCTTTATCCATTTTTAAAGACAATAAAGGGGAATTATGGTTTGGAATGGCAGACGGAAACATATATAAGTTTAACGGAAACACATTTGAAAAGCAATTTTAAGAAATATGAACGCACTACAATAAATATTCGTAATTTGGGGCTATGTGGTAAATTTGAACTTTGTAACATTAAATAAACAAGGTGGCGGTTTGATAGCGAAGCGCCTTGAAATCCCGCACTACGATATTCTAGCCGTTTTTGGCCTATTAAAAAAAAACATAAAAAGTTTGAAATTGTATTAAACCCCGGTTTTGATTTCGGAAATACGAACGTTTCGAGAAACATTCCAGCCCCCTTAATATTCCTGTAAATAAATCCATAGTTAATGACCTGTTTATTAATCCCAAAGGCTAGCGCGCGTTGTAACGCGAGCATTTTTCCACTGCTAAATGCTTGCCGCGCAATTATCGTTCGGAACTTAGCCGAAGGCGTTCTCGTGACCAAAGGGAATAAACGACTGTTAAGAAAGGCACGGATTAGTGATCTCAGCGCAGCTAAATCAGCGCCAGCCAGGGCCCAGGCTAATTAATATATCGAAGATAATATCGCATTTTCGGCCTTTTGAGCCGGCAGGTTGTTTGTAAAAAATGAAGAATGTATAAAATCGGTAAAGTATTTATTGAAAAAATTGATGTAATAAGATTTTTGCAGGAGCTTAATATCAGATTAAACTGAATAAAACCTGGTTTCCCTTTTATCAGGGAGTGACCTTTGAGTTAATTCTGTTGGCGAATATCCGAAGTGTTTTTTGAATGCATACGAAAAATGGGATAAATTTTCAAATCCTACTTCATAGCAAACGTCTGTTGGTTTTTTGTTCTTTTCAATAAATTGGTAGTGGGCAAGTTCCAACCTTTTTTGCGTTAGCCATCTTTGTGGTGTGGTGTTGAATATTTTGCTAAAATCCCTTTTAAAGGTCGTCAGACTGCGTCCTGTGAGGTAACCGAATTTTGCCAATGGTAAATTGAACATAAAATTCTTCTCCATATAGCCCGCCAAATCAATTTTTCCGGGTTCTTCAAAGTTCGCCAGTACATTGTCAATATCCTTGTCGATAGCCCTTATAACGCTTATTGCCTCGGTAATTTTGAGCGAGGCAATATTTTCGGGAAGTGTTGTCATTTCGAAATATGGAATCAACGAGGCAAGGCAACTTTCCAGTAATGGGTGATTATTGAAGCAATATATTTTACTTGATTCTCTTGCTTTAGGCTTCACATTAAGCGATGCATAAAATTCTCTAAGTCGCGTTGTAGTCAGATGCATTACCACTGTTTTATGCGGCTGTCCGTCTCTGGGGTAATTGATAATGGTTGCAAGCTGATTTCTTGGCACTAAAAAAATATCACCTTTCTTAAATACGTATGTAGCATCGGCCTGTATGATTTTCGTCTCACCCGAAATGAACCAGATAAGCATATGTTGCCCGAACATAATGTCCGATTTAAAAAACTTGTCGTCGTAACAGGATAGCTTAATATCGTCTGTTATATATTTTGCCGTATATTCCATGTTCTTCTCTTCTTATAAAGAATAAATTATTAATGCTTCCTTTTGTTCATTCATGAAACGTTAAATGTTATTCCTGTCATTTCCTCACTTAGTTTCCACAGGCGCAGGGCATTGCTTTTGTCGAGGGAGTAATGTTTTACACCATTGGTGATGCCAGTGTCCGAAGCCAGCTCGGCAATATCTGCATCTTCGCAATAAACTCCACCTGTATTATTGAGGAGCGGACTGGTTGCACACCAAACCGAAGTGGCTGCACCCTGTGGAATGGTCTTTAAAGATGCGGCTATCTCTGGTAAAATATTCCCGTCTTTATCACAAAAACCCATCTGTTGAAATAACTCCAGGGATGCTTCTCTTCCCAATTCAGTTCCTGCAATTGAACCCGGATGTAAGGAATATGCCCTGACGTGATGTTTTTGGGCACGGATATCCAGTTCCAATGTAAACAAATTGCTTGCGGTTTTCGACTGACCGTATGCTTGCAGCGTTTCATATTCCCTTTTAAGAAAATTAGGGTCATCAAAATTGAATGGCGCAAACTGATGCCCTTGTGAAGAAACATTTACGACTCTTGCCCCCTTGGCTTTTACCAGGGCAGGCCATAGTTTAGCCGTTAGATGAAACTGCGCCAGGTAGTTGGTTGCCAATTGCGATTCTATACCACGGCTATCCCTGCGTAGTGGCACCCACATAATCCCTGCATTGTTAACCAACAAGTGAAGAGGCCTGCCCGAAGCCAGGAATTTTGTTGCAAAGGCATCAATGGAACCAGTATTCATCAAGTCCATGGATTCCAATTCTACATTTAAAATGCCCTCCAGGTTTCTTTTAGCTTTTTCGGTGTCGCGTGCAGGAACAATAACTGTGGCACCTGCTATTGCCAGTGCTTTGGTAGTTTCCAGACCAATGCCTGTGTTACCTCCGGTTACAACCGCAACTTTCCCTGTAAGGTCGATCCCTTTAATTACATCGTTCGATGTTGATGTGGAGTTAAACCCGGATCCTGTCTTTTTCTGCAATGTTCCTTGATAATTGTTGTACGCTGTTTTCATAATTCTTTAATTAATAATGATGTGGTAAAATTAGGCAGGAAACATCACCCTGACTTTGTTCAAAAGTCCGAAATTACTTTGTTTAAAAGACCTTGTTGTTGAAGAGAGAATACTCCTGGTTTGAAATCGTATGTTTTGAAAATCGAAAGCTTAGTTCGTTTCTGTGAAAACGAACGTTTGATGAAACACCTTGTCTTTTTATTCTTATTTCCCAAGCTATTTTAATCATTAATAAGAGGAATGTTCCAACAAATAAGTATTCTCATATACGGGCTTAGCCATGTGTAGTGGTATTTCCCAATTATGGTTACAAAACCAGACCAGGCTAATCGGGGATCTTTAAGCACAAATGATTACAGGGGCCATTGAAATGCATTTTATTATTAAATAGATAGAAATATTTTGGGGAGAATCGAAAAAATTTTCTTGGATAGGGTTATAGACCCTTGTTTTTGAAATTTTCAAATGGAGCTCCTAGACTCCACGTTCGTCTTTATCTTTCCACATCAATTGTCACTTAAGTTAACCAATTTAAAGTTGTATTGGAATACAACAATTGCATTACCAGTCTTTCCAGTACTGTTAAATAATTTGGATTTTTGAATGGGAAATGCTATTCTAAATTGAGCGGCAGGCGTAATAGCAAAATCTGCAGTAATTGTCCATATTGATTTCCACTTCGTGTCCTCTTCAGCAAACTTAGCCTCTGTCCCTTTATATAATAAATGGTCATAAATGCAGCCTAAATAAATTCCTGGAACAAATAAAGTGTTTTTGTAAAAATCCTTTTTCATCAAGTTTTCCTTTTTTATTAATGGAATTCTAATGTTTCCACCAAGTGTAAAGCCGTGATATGGTTTTTTTTCTTGAGTCAAATCAGCGGATTTTCTTTTGTTGAAGTAGTTATATGCACCACTGATGTTTAAAAGTCCATTTTTAAAACTGTATGAGCCTTTTACAAAAAAGTTATTTGACCTGACCGCATGATTATTTAAGCTGTCAAAGGTACTATTTGAAGATTCGCTTTTTAAGACAGGAAAAAATTGAACGTTATAACCTGCGCTATATTTAAAAACATGCTTTAATCTTCTATCATCAAAATTTGCCAGTAAACTATCCTGAAAGCTTTTCATTTTTGGCGAATTTCTATAATATTCCATGTATTCTTGAAAAGTTTCATCTTGCCTTCTTTCTCTGGCAACTGGAATATTAGCACTTGAATAAACATTGTCAAAAATCTTTTGTACACGCTTACTCTCAAATGCAGAATTGTCATTACCAATACTTAGCCCAGTTGTCATTGCTCCACTTGTATTGGAAACATTTACTCTCAAGTTTGATAATAGAAAGATATATTTAGATGACAAACGGATAGGAGAAAATCCAAATTTTTGAGTTTGGTTTTTGTCACTAAACGATACATTTGCAGAAAATAAATCAAACCCATTTGGATTTGTTTCATCAAACATGTATGATGTACCCGATGAATTATTATCATTTGTAAACTTAGCGGTAAGTTTTTTGGATAAATCAGTTACATACTGTTTATCTTGTCCATGGATAGTCAGAGAATAAACAAGTATTATGGTTGAAAGAAGGTATTTCATATAAAGTAAATTAAAATAATTCGAAATCGATCTTTTCTTCACCCCAGTCTTCTCCTCTATCCATTTTCTTAGAGGATGTAGTGGGAGCCATTTTTTTTATCACCTTTGTTTTGTCATTAATAATGTAAACGGATACGGATGTAATTTTTGTTACAGCTCGCAATACCCAAAACACCGAAAGTTTTTGTCCAGGGTTATAGTACCCCAACTCTAGTATTACTTGTCCACCAGAACTTGGATAATTTGAATTAATAATTTGCCAAGGTTCGTTTTTTAATACTCGCATTTGTGTTGTTACAATGTTAAATCCTTCACTTTTTGCACAAGCAAACCCTATCATATATTTGACATAACTCAATTCTTGATTATCAAGTGACTCAGACCTTTTACTTGTAAGGTCGTCTGGAAAAATTCGGTAACGTGCCATAGCTTTATCTATTTAATATTGTTTGAGTTCTCGTAAAGTGACGCACAACTTGAACCTGAACTTGCACTATCGTATCTCAGGTCCATGATATTGAACCATTGATGGGTTAAGTTTTTATTTACATTTCCCCTACTTTGGAAACATAAGTAGATCCATTGGGTTAATTGACAATCATATCAACAAACATTTTTTTTCTTTTAAATTTTAAGCCATTCTTTTTATAAAAAGAAGGTACCCATTTTTTGGAATCTGTTTTCAGATGAATTGGGTTCTCTTGGTTAGCATTTTCAGTTGACATTTTCAGAGTTATAAAACGTGCATAATAATGATTGAATATTCGAATGAACTCAGTGAAATATAAATCTGCTACATCCTTATCTCCCCTAATAACCAGCGTATTTTCATCGTTACCAGCAATTGAATTATCGCTGAAATTTGCCGAGCCGGTTATTACAATTGGATCTTCGCTCAATGGATCAATTAAAATAACCTTATTGTGAATAAAATTTGTCCCGGCATTTCCAGGTTTGTCATTCAACAAAAAGCCAGCATGGGTTTCCTCCAGCCAATCATAGAGACCATCTTTCAAATAAGTTCCATAAACAATTATATTGTCATAATCATTCGTAGTTAGTGTCGTATTTTTATCTTTTTTATCAATGATAATATACTTCAAAAAGTCGGTTTGGGAAGTAATAACCTCTTTCATTTTCATGTTGAAAGAAAACGGGAACATACCGCAAATCAACTGATTTGACTTTTTCATATATTCAGCATAGGTTTGTAAAATAGTTTTTGTCTCACGAGGACTAAAGAAAGCTGTTACTGATTTTTGGGGAATTTGATCAAATATGAGATCCGATTGGATTTGAACCGTTTGTTTATCTAAAACATCATTCAACGGATCCTTCACTAAGTACTCCCAATATTCAAGATATTTTTTTGCAATATCCTTTTTTCGGATTATATGACCAACATTGCATTGTCCGAAAATTCCCTTTGGTGTTATATTAGTTGAACCAGTCCAAACCTCTATGGGCAAATTATCCTTAATGAGCACAATAAATTTGTTATGTGCTATATATTTTTTTGAAGCTTCTGCTTTGCGGGCTGTGAGTATTTTGTATGGTAAACCCGCTTCAATAATTGCTGCTTTATTAGCCGTTTCTTCTCCACGGGAATCATAGATAATCTTTACATCAACATCCCGGTCCTCATATGCTGCTTTAAAAGCCTCTAAAACCGGCAAGTATTCAAACTCATAAAATGCAGCACGAAGCTTATAGGTACTGTCTTTAGCCTTGTTAATAAAACCGATTAAAGCCTCTTTTAAACCTTTTGATAACCATTTTAACGCCTCTTCTGTTTCTTCATCAGTCATATCATTCGAACCTGGTCTTTTATTCTTAAACTTACGGGCATAAGCCAGGCTGCCAGCAACACCCCGGTTGAAGTAAACAGAATGGTCACCTGCATCTTCTAAAGGTGTCGTAAATCGGATAGTACACGATTTTCCATATTCCAGTTTTTTCGGTTTACCAAAGACTGGTGTAACTGTATAACTGTAATCGTGTTTGGTTTTTACGCTGAAATCTTCCCACATGAAGGATTGAACCGGATGCTCCTGAGTGCTGAATAATTGACCTTCTCCTACCTCCCCAGCAGTTTCTGAGAAATATTTAAATCCTTTCAAATAATACTTTTCATCCTCTGTATGATCTTCTCTTTCAATTGCAAAACCTAATAGTCCAATTGTGTGGGACTCATCCATATCGAAAGAAAGTAATACGGCCGAAGTACCAATAACTGCGGTTACTTCAAGCCCATTTTGTTTTTCTCTTTGACGCATATTTTTATATTTTAATTGGGTTCTTCAATCATTGTAAGAATAGATCTAAAAGCATTTAAGCATAATGAGAAGCTACGCTTAACAAAAGGTCAGTGAATAAAAGATATCACACAGGATGTCCAAGATTGTCGGTTTTAAAAGATTGCGTTTTAAACTTGTTTAGAAAACCAATAAATTGGCCTTGGGCTGTTTCAATAATGGTTCCACCGTCTTGCCATATTGCGTTGTCGGTATCATGACCGCCACCAATTGGGTCACCCTGGTTTTGATGTATATTGTGCACACCAAGACCAGTAGTAAAAGGTTCGCCAAAAACATAAAAGCGAACACCTTGCGTAATAATTGCCTCCAGGTCAGCGAGGGATTGTATACCTGTCCCAGATATCCACGGCGGGTTCCATCGGATAAAATTGAGGAATCGTGACAAACAACTATCGTACCTAACTGTCCAAATTACGACCGGCGGATGAAGAACATATGACCGGATGTAATCAAGCGCATTTGAACTAGCTGTAGATGGCAATGAATGCCAACCATCTGATAATCCTTTTATGGCTGCGAAATCAACCGGTCGGATTCGTGCAATACGCCATTGGATACCATCAGGCATGAATTTCGGATCTACATCTATAGCACAGTGATAGTCACCCCCCGGTGTTCTCACAGTTAGATTGCCATGATAATAGCGGCCATAGTTATCAGGAGGATCACGATAATATCCTGACTTCTGACCTATTACTAACCCATAACCATTGCTAAGTCCCATATTTTGTTTCTCTTATCACCAATTGAACCATCAGGAAATATTCTTAATTCAACATCATGCAATTCAAATGTATTCTCAGACATAGTTCTATTTTTTCATTGAATAATTCATTTTGGAGTTTTGTTTATAAACTAAACATATTTTAAGGTAAATTAACATCACCATATTTCATAAGTCAACATTTTTTCCTGGTGTTTTTCACGTTTTTTTAAGGGTGTTTTTCTTCCTTTTATAAGGAATCAAATAGCATTTGCAAGCATGGAAAACGTTCGTTTTCGCGAAACATTCCGAACACCTTGCTGCTCCTGAAAATAAATCCATAGTTAATAACCTGTTTATTAAATACTATACCAATTTTTTGATTTCTCCTTTCAATATCTTAAGCTTGTATCATAAACCCGTTTCACAATTGAGTCTCACGAAATGACGTTTAATTAAACTTTTTATGAAGCTTGGTTATGCCAGTGTATCCACCCGCGATCAGAATCTCGATTTACAACTCGAAGCCCTCCAGAAAGCAGGCTGTGAAAAGATATTCCAGGAAAAACAAAGCGCAGTAAAAGACCGGCCGGAGTTAGACAGGTTGCTTAACCATCTCCGGTCAGGCGATATGGTGATTGTCTGGAAGCTCGACCGCCTTGGCCGCTCCCTTAAACACCTCGTAGACCTGATGGCTTTGTTCCGGGAAAAAGAAGTTGAATTTATTAGCCTCAATGATAATATCGATACTACTACCATCCAGGGAAGGTTAATTTTTAACCTGTTTGCCTCTTTTGCTGAATTTGAGCGGGAGCTCATCCGAGAAAGAACCTTAGCCGGATTAAAAGCAGCACGCGAAAAAGGACGAGTTGGTGGTCGAAAGAAAGGGTTAAATAATGAGCAGAAAAAGACAGCTTATGCTGCATGGCATTTGTCACAGAAGAATGAGCAGCCTGTTGGGGATATTATTAAAGTGTTGAAGATTAGCAGGGCGACGTATTATAGGTATTTGAATTTTGTAAAGGAAAATAAATTAAAGTAAAATGAAGTCAGAGAATATTAGTTATACTATTGAATCTGCATTACTTGCAATTGCTTCATCATTTCCACTAGCTACTTCTTTAGCAACAGGTTGGAATCAATGGAAAAACTATAAACAAACAGAAAATATTAAAAGTCTATTTCTTAAAATGGCTGAAAAAATTCAAAGCATTGAAGAAAAGGTTGATTACGATTTGCTTAAATCTGAAATAGTTAAGGAGCTATTAGAAAATACTTGCTTGAAAATTAGTAATCTAAATGACCCCGATAAAACAGAAATTTTTGCAGCATTTATTGTAAATTCAGTTGCTTCAAATTTTCCAAAATTCAGTTATAGAGATATTGTTTTAGAGTCATTAGATAAAATTGATGTAAACCATTTGAGATTTTTGAAATTAGTTGATAAACCACGAAATCAAAATAAAAAGAATGAAATACAATATATTACTCATTTCTTTACTAATGTAAATATCATCCTAGGTAATTTAATTTTATATTATGATAATGATTTCATTTTTAATAATTTAGATTATTTAAAATCAATTGGGCTTTTACAAGACCTTGGTACTCCTCTTGGTGAAAAATCATACTCATTTACACATTATGGATTTACCGTATATGAATATATAACTTCGAATAACTTACTTGATGGGGTACTTCTTAAAAAGCTTCCAATGAGGCATGATGTAAATTTAATTTTCGAAGAACTATCGAAAGAAGGCTTCAAAGGGGATGGATCTTTGGAAGATTTTTTAAAGTTAACTACAAATGAAAAAAAATTCAATCCAAAGGATGCTGAACGATTTTTTAATGAAAATTCAGATATGAATGCTAGAATAGGTTTATGTTACATATATAATAAAAAACTTAAACAAATTTGAGAGCTTCCTCATTCAATTGAAATGTTTAATTTTTGATAATACCTGCAAAAATCTAAATTAATTAAATGGACGCCAGAATTGAGATTTTAAATATTTGCAAATTAATAGATGAAGGAATCTCAACTTTTATAAATACTACAAATACATTAATTATAGGTCGATATGAGTCTGTGGTTGAAAGTAAATTAATTCTAAATCTTTGCATTAGGCATCTAGAGTCAATAAATGAACTGGCCAAGAAAGATTTGGTGTTTTTGCCAAGTGCAATGACTTTAAGTCGAAGCGTATTTGAATCGGCGGTAAATGTATTATGGATGATGTTTCCAAAGGATATTTATGAATGTGAAACCAGATATATAAGTCATTTAAAAGAATATGAGGATTGGTTAGTTGGTCAGATAAAATTTTTTAATTCACTTAAATGGAATGCTGATAAGTATGTAAATGAAAAGGACATTATAAGCGAATTCCGAAAGGCAATTGAAAAATTGTTAAATGAAAAGGGATACAAGATTTATCCCAAACAAAAAATTAGAGAAATTCTTAAAAGCATAAACGAGGAACGAAAATATTTATATTATAAATTATTGTCAGGATATACGCATGGAGGATATTATTCAACCTTTCTATACCGCAAAAACCTTGGCACCTGTATGTCGTTTGGCGAATTTATTAATATTAATGATTGGAAGTTTTTATATTGCATATCGTGGCCTGCATTCGAAATAGCCTCAGAATTATTTATTGAGAAAGCTTCAGAAGGAAATATAAATACTGTTTATTCTGATAAATTTAAAAAAGAAATTAGGACAGCATTAGAAATGGCTGAAAAGAGTAATTCTTAAATCTTGGTGACAACTTTGTCATCTTGGATTAGGATCTGTCTAAAGTTAAAAAGGATTTTTGCCTCACAAAATACAATAGTTGATAAAACCCAATAAACACCTCTTGTTTTTCAATTTATGGAGTACAGTATTTATTAATTAATCTATATGCTTCAACAATCCCAAGTTCTCCTGCTTTGCTAAAATCTAAACAAGCTTTCTCTTTTTCTCTAGACTTAATGTAAGTTATACCTCTTGAAAAATAGCAATACCCACAATCAGGAAAACGATATATGACGTTATTAAAGTCCTTAAGTGCATAATCAATATTATTCATTAATGCATAAGCCTTACCACGATCCACAAGGTAATATTGAAGAAATTCCTTTTCAAAAGAAATTGTATTTTCAAGTGAATCAATCACTACACTTAAATCTAAAATTGCACCGTAATAATCTTTTACTTTTAATTTAACGGATCCTCTTTCTCCAATAATTCGATATTTTTTTAGATTAAAATCAGTGTTGGAATTTATACTTTGGGTGTAATCATAAATCGAACTTTCATAATAACCTAAAGCGTCTTTCAAAACAGCGCCATAATAAAAAACAAACCGTGAATAATTATTTCTTTTAATCAGTTCATTAAATGTTAATAATCCGCATAACGATTTATAATGAAAATCTCTGACGTTAATGAGTGATTCTCGAGTTATCGAATCATAGGAAGCCAAATATTCGATGTCAGAAGCTAATTGACTTAACTGAGACTTGAGTGAATCATCTTTTATATTCATCAATGATTTGGAGTAATTATTTATATCTTTATCTGAATAAGAATTCCTGTAGCTTACGATGTAGTCTATAATATTAGATTGGTGGTAATAAAAATCTTGACTATTAGTTTCAATAAATACTCCAAAGAGAAATAGGATAATTAAATATTTCATTTCAAATAAGTTAAATTGTTTTTTTTAATTTCATCAACCGCTGAGGCTAAAAAACTTCAATACATAATATTTCGCCTGTAACCCAATTATGATATACAACTCACCATTTTTTACATGAATTTGTGAAACAACTTTGTTGGGAATTTTAGCCCAATATTTGCACATGAATTAAGTTTTGTTTTATAAATTTAAATGTTTTTTTAAAATTAGATCTTAACAATTTCCTCTTATCTAAAAATTTTCAAGCGTTTTTGATTTAATTTTTAGAATTGGGAATTTCTGTTTTATGTCTTACCAAACCCAAAGGATATGAAAATTACAGTTAAAGAATAGAAAGAAATGTTAGAAGCTTATAAAGATGATAAAGAGCTCTTTTTTGGTGGACTTGAATTTTATCGATTAAAAGATAGAGGTGACGATATTGTTCAGGTTGAATTTCGCCAAACAGTATATTTAAACGATCAGGGAAAAGTTGTAGTTGAAAATTAATCTCACATAGCCAAATAAGATGAATCTTAAATATAAAAATAGCGGATTTGCAGGTGAAATGCTTGTAGCCGCAGAACTTTCACGCTTAGGTTATGAAGTTTTGCTTGGTAATATTGGGACAAAAAAAACAATTGGTGTCGATCTTGCAGCAGTTAATCCTGATTCAGGAACAACTACTTCAATCTCTGTAAAATCATTAAAGAAAAATAACTCTTTTTTAATCGACCCGGAGAGAATCTGGAAGGATACTGTGTATGTTTTTGTTATTACAAACTACGCGGGAGAATTACCTGAATTTT
Source organism: Bacteroidota bacterium (assembly GCA_023429135.1). Lineage (GTDB taxonomy): Bacteria > Bacteroidota > Bacteroidia > Bacteroidales > JAAUTT01 > JAAUTT01. The sequence continues at coordinate 17,786 of JAEYWD010000083.1, forward strand.
TTGTTGTTAGTGGAGCAATTTTATTAGCAAATGAACAAGATGTATGGGGCAAATGGGGTAGGTCATATGCTCCGATCCATGGGAGGGGAATAAGTCCGGGTAAACTATCACAATGGAAAAATAACTGGACAGCAATTGATGAAAATGCTATCCAACTTGCATAGCCTCTGTCTCACAAAACCCAAAAAAATATGGAAAAGTATGATATACAATACCAAGGCTGGCATTCATTTAAAGAAGAAACAGGTGATGATTTAGTTTATTTTGATTGTATTGCAAGAAGTGGCGATGGTCCAACATTTAATTTCCCGGTAAGCCTTCCTTACCGACTAATTGAACAACAGGTGGAAGAGTTAATCCCTGCCGGTAAAGATATTGTGCAACAAATCAGGAAGCGAACTAAAGGTTGGGGGCCGAAAGAATCCTTGTATGTCCAGGAACTCACAGAATGCGGCATCAATATGGAATATATTGTTAAAAAAGCAATAGAAAAAAACGTGGATTTGGAAAAGGAAGAACTCCGCTTTAAAAATATGGGGCCTTGTTCAGCACCGGTAAATGAGTTACTAGCCCAAATGGAAAAATCTCTGGCTGGAGTAAAAGCCGAAACCGATTATTACTATTTGCTTTGCACCAACATCGAAAAGGCAATTACCAATGAAGTAACGAATTTATTCCCTATATTATTAGAATCTTCAGATAATATATTGAATCTTGGGGATATAATGGTCCGGCATATTCCAAGTCTTGCAAGGAATTTGACCGATTTGATTATGAAAGCTGAAAATAACAAGGAATTATAAGTCTGCTTGGATTAAATTTATTTCGGTACCACTTGGTTAAAACAAATCTGTCTCACAAAACCCACAATCACAAAAAAAATCGAAAAATTAACCAAAACAATCTTGTACATCTTGCTGTACATATTATTTTTTTGCTACCTTTGATTTTTCAAATCAGATCACAAACGTTTAAACATAACTAAAATGCAAATAACAACATATACAAGTTTTCGACAAAATTTAAAGAGTTTCATGGAGTCTGTATCAAAAACACATGCTCCATTATTTGTGACCAGGGCCAATAGTGACGATGTGGTTGTCCTGGCTAAATCCGATTATGAAAGTATGCAGGAAACAATACATCTCTTGTCAAATCCCAATAACGCCAATCGACTCGCCATGGCATTAGAAGAATATAAGCAGGGTAAAGGGCAATCAAAAAAACTGATTGAGGAATGATTGAAATAGTCTTTATGTCGCAAGCCTGGGAAGATTATTTGTATTGGCAGGAAACGGATAAAAAACAATTAAAAAAAGTTAACGACTTAATTAAACAATGCCAACGAACGCCTTATGAAGGTATAGGACAGCCCGAACAATTAAAAGGCAATTTAACAGGATGGTGGTCACGACGAATTGACATTGAACACCGTTTAGTTTATAAGGCTGAGAATGATAAACTCTTTATACTACAATGTAGAAAGCATTATTAGGCTCGCAAAACCCAAGAATCAATATGAGGATACTTTCTACGATTTTATTATTGATAACTCTCATTCAATCATTAAATGGTCAGATTATTACTGGAAGGATTATAGATTTGTATAATGGAAGCCCTCTTGAATATGCCAGCATAGGAGCAATTGGCACCTCTGCAGGATGCGTTACTGATAGAGAAGGAAAGTTTAATATAGATGTTACTGGCTTACCAAAGGATATTATTATTCGCGCCTCAATGATTTCCTATCATCCGCAATCTTTTACTATTGACGAACTCAATAAAAAAGATATTATAATAAAGCTGCTCCCTTCTCCAATTCAATTAACTGAAGTAATTATCAGGCCATCAGGAAAGACAAGAAAGGTTGGAGTAACAGCTAATAGTGATATCGACAAAGGTTTATGGGGCTGGGTTGGAACTGATTTGGGAAAAGGAAGAGAAAAGGGCTCAACGATAACCTTGGGAAATAAGCCAGTGAGATTATTGAGTTTACACTTAAACTTATATTTTCATTCCTTCGATACGAGCATTTTTAGGCTACATATAAGAAAAATCGATAAAGGGATGCCTGCAACTGAATTACTCTCAGAAAATATATTTATTCCGATCACAGTAAAAGAAGGTTGGGTGGATTTTGATCTTAGTAAATATAATTTACAGTTTAATGGTGATATCGCATTAACCTTAGAATGGGTTAATGCAATTGGGATTAATAGTGAACGTAAACTAATAAATCAAAAAAATATTACACCAAGAATCTATCTTTATATAAAGACGGGCAGAGGTAATGGCATGTTTGTTAAACAAGGAGTTGAAAATAGTTGGGTATATGATAATAGAAGAAATCCTTGCTTTTACTTAACTGTTCAAGAATTACAAAAATAACTGTCTCACAAAACCCACTTTAATCGTTTACTTCAAAAAGCAAAAAATAAGGCTTAGACCTCACCTTCTGATGTGTCTAAGCCTTACTAAAAGAATAGCTCATGATGCTATTTTAGCGTCGAAGTGCCAAGCGATAATTACAAAGTTTTATTTCGTTTCGCCCAACTACAGGTTCTATATGTGGCCATATTTGAGCAAGCCACCTTAAACCAAAAAATTTTAATTACAAATAAAAAGCAAACCCCAGTTCCAGACAATATGCCTTTGCATTGATTTTATCCAGTCTTTTCATTACTGAGTTTATCGACCTGTCGCTATTTACCAACGCCTTTTGCTCACCCGGGTAATCCGAAAGGTTCTTCAAACCCATGTATGAGCTTACGCCAACAGAGATGGTATATTTCGGATTAAGCCGGTATTTTAAACCAAGCCCGATTTCCAGCCCCATATTGCCCTTCAATTTCAATTTTCCATGATCGGAAATCGGTTTTTGTGTTGGATAAAAATAAGGCGAGTCATCCACATCTACATTATAAACAAGGGCGTTAAACTTAGGATAATATCCTTTTGATGTATAAATCGTTGTAGATGTAAAACTATTCCCTGCAACAAAAGATAAGTACGGTCCAAGTTTAAGATTGGCTTCCAATTTAGGAGATAATGTGTAGTTAAAGTGCAATAAAAGAGGGATGTCAATAAAGCTGATTTTTTGAACTTCTTCCAGGTTGTTCCCTTGCTCAAACAGGTGTACCTGCTCGTTATCAATATCTGTTGTCAACACCGAATCGTTGTAGTTTAAATTTCGCGTGGTTTTGTAAAAGCTGTAATTTAAGCCAGCAGAGACGCCCACTTTTATTTTATTCACTGTTTTGAAGTAATATGTCAGGTCGGCACCACCTGCAAATCCTGTGTTTGCTTTTTCTTCGCTGCCAAAGGTGTTGCTTTTTATAAGGGTAATGGCTGGCGCTAAATGAAAGTTAAGTTCCAAAGGTTTGGCGGGCTCCTGCTCCTGCGCTTTTAACGATCCAACCATGATAACCAGAAGTGCAATTAAAAAATATTTTGTCGAACTCATAGCAATACGTTTTTAAATGTTTAAACAATGTACAGTCCATCCGCTTGTGGAGACAGACTGTACATCTCAGTTTTTATCGAACAACCACCTTTTTGATCTCTCTGAACTCCCCTATACTTATTTCAACCAGATAGGAGCCGACAGGAACGTTGCCAAGGCTAACCTGCATAGTAGTGAACATGCTTTCTTTTGGGTAAATATATTTCTGAAGTACAACGCCACTTGTATTTAATATTTTAACTAACACATCCCCATTTTCAGGACAAGCCAAATCGATGGAAAAATAATTGGTTGTCACAGTTGGATACAAATTGGCTACGGCATCTTTAAACTTGATTGCTTTTGCTTCCGACTTTAGAATACATCCGTTTTTGTCGGTTGCGCTCACCCGATAATCCCCGTTCATGTTACTGCCTGTAAGTACAAGGAATTGTAAATTATCTGAAATACCGCCGGGTAGTTGACTACCATCCGCCTTTGTCCACTTATAGTTTACAAATGAATTAGAAGAGTTATCGGCAATTAACAATGAAATAACCTCCGATTTTCGTTTCTCGTGCACCACTGGCATTACGGCATCATACATGGTCACAGTTATAGTGTCGGACCAGTTTTCGCATGATGTTGCGCTATTCTGAACATAAATCGAATATTTACCTGAAGCATTATTCGCAAGAGAATAGTATTGGCTTGACGATTCCGTTATGAGCTCTCCATTTTTGTACCATTTATAGGTGTGGATATTGTCAAAGTTACTACAGCCTATTGAATCGCCCAGACAAAGCTTACTCTTTATAGTAGCCGAAGACATTTGTGCAATTAAAGGCTTAACAGGCAATGGATCTGTCTGGAAAGTTGTTTCCACCAAAGGCACATCGTTGCCCACCATGTCGGTAAACGATCCAGCCTTTAAGGCCAGGTAATACGTTGTATTACACTTAAGGGTAGCAGTAGCAACTATCTGCGGCAGAGCTTCCGCTCCCGCTTTTGGATAGAAAATAATCCGGTTACCAGTGCTTTTGAGATTGCTGCTGCTTAATGTAAAAGGTATATCTGTTCCGTTAATACCCCCTTCACGGAAAATAACTGCATTGACAAGACTTGCAATCTTCATCCTGACTGGTTCCGAAAAGGAAATAACAGCAGGATTCTTCACATGAACGGTTATTTTACCAGTTATGGTCGGGAAGGTGATTACAGGTGGAGCATTATCTACAACAAAACTTCGCAGGTTCAACCCGCCTGTAACCTGATTACCGGCAGGATCCTGTGCCATTACCGAAACAACTGTTGTTTCGTTAGCATTGCCGGGCACTGTCCATTGGTATGTCCATACGAGGTTACTGCTCTTGGTCATGGCAGCATTTGCAACAAGGTTACCTATGGTAATTTTAGGGGCATTGCTTTCGTTTATCCCGTTGGCATCAGAGAAGGTTGCAGTAAAGATAACCACCTCGCCACCTTTGACCGAATCGTTGGCATGGTTATGCATCAACTGGATGGTTGGCGACTGGTTGTCGAATAACAATGATATGCCGATTGCTGCCGTATTCCCGTTGCCAGCCGCATCATTCGCAATATTGCCTATTACGTCGACAGAAACTGTACCTTGATCTGTAGGAGTTAAATCGAAGGAATATAGCGAGCCACTTCCGGTGAAATTACTCTTACTTGCATTCGATACAACAATGTCATCAATAGTAAACCCGGTTACATCTTCGTTAAAAGTGATTTGTACCGGCACCGATGTACTGTTTGTCGGATCGGAAGCTGTTGTGCTGATAGTGGCTGTGGGTGCCTGGCTATCGTATTTTAATGTGACCGTGTTGGATGCTGTATTATCATTTCCTGTTGCATCCTGGGCAACCCCTGCAGCAATGCTTATGGAAACATTGCCCTGAGCCGAAGGCAGCAAATCTACACTATAACCTGAACCACTTCCCGAGAAATTAGCTACAGTTCCGTTTACAACCGAAATGTCGTCAGCGGTAAAGCCTGTTACTGCCTCAGTAAATGTAATGGTAACCGGAATGCCTGAAACTTTGGTCGGACTATTTTCCGTAGTAGCCAAACTGACATCAGGAGCTATGGCATCCACCTTAACCCCGGAGGTATTCCCAACCCCTTTTAGTGTCAATACAACATCGTTGCCAGCAGCATCGGTGAGCTTAGCTCCATTGGCGGTTATACTATTTCCTGCCGCAATGCCGTCGTTATCGGCCATGCCGGCGATAATGGTATACCTGAATACAAGCGATGATGTGCCTGAACCACTTACATAAACTGCATTCACCGCATTGCCAGAACCGATTGTTAAGGTAATGTATGGAGTGCCGGATGTATTATCGAGGGTTACTGCTTCGTTAAAGTTTACAGTAAAATCAAGATGCTGCCCGCCAATATAAGTTGCATTGGCTGGAACCGTCACCGACGAAACCTCAGGAGCAATGGCATCCACCAAAACACTGGCAGTACTGCCAACACCGTTGAGTGTTAATGCTGCATGGTTGCCAACAACATCTTTTAATGTTCCGCCATTGGATGTTATGCCAACCCCAACAGTAATTCCATTGGCATCCTCATTTCCGGCCACTATTGTGTACCTGAAAAGGAGTGCTGAAGTCCCCGAACCGCCCTGGTAAACCGCATGCACTGTACCTCCTGTATTAAGCGTAACAGGAAGGTAAGGTGTTCCTCCCGAAACATTTACTGTTACAGGATCGTTGTAGTTTATGGTAAAGTCGAGGTTTTTACCTGTATTATAGGTACCGTTGGCCGGAACTTGTACTGTAGCAACTGCAGGAGCAACGGCATCTACAAGGACTCCTGTTGCGGTGGCAATATTATTCAATACAAGCGTTGCATTATTCCCGGCAGCATCTTTAAGAGTACCGCCATTAGCGCTTACTGATGCACCGACTTCTACGCCATCTCCATCGCTATTTCCACTCACCAGGGTATACCTGAATGTTATGGCATTTGTACCCGATCCGCTTATATACATCGCATTAACCGCACCTCCTGTGGAAAGTGTAATTGGAATATAAGGCGTACCACCGGTGGTAATAATCGTTACTATGTCATCAAAGTTTACTTTAAATTCAAGATTATCGCCAGTAATATAAGTGCCATTGGACGGAACATCCACAGAAGTTACTGCAGGTGCAATGGCATCCACTTTCACTCCGGAGGTGTTTGCCACACTGTTTAATGTAAGGATCGTATTATTTCCGGCAGCATCTTTTAACGTTCCGCCATTGGCATTTATGGCTGAACCAACCGATATTCCGTCGGCGTCGTAATTTCCGTTGATTATGGTATACCTGAAAACAAGCGATGAAGTACCAGATCCGCTCTGGTAAATGGCATTTACTGTTCCTCCGGTTGCCAGTGAAACTGAAATATATGGAGTGCCCCCTGTAGTTACTATGGTTACGGGCTCGTTTAATTGAACCGTAAGATCCAGATTTTGGCCTGTAATATAGGTAGCATCCGATGGTACGCTTACCGAAGAAACCGTTGGCGCGATTGCATCCACCAGAATACCTGTTGTGCTGCCGACACCACTTAGGGTAAGAACGGCATCCAGCAAGGAACTGTTTTTAATGGTGCCACCATTGAGAGATATAGAACCGCCAGGACTGATGCCATCAGCATCGTTCTGTCCGCTCATTACGGTGTAGCGGAACAACAGGGCTGAAGTTCCTGTGCCACTCACATAAGAAGCATTTACAGTACCGCCTGTGTTCAAGGTTACCGACAGATAAGGAGTGCCACCTGTGGTAACTACATCGACTGCCTGGCTGAAGGTAACGGTAAAGTCCAGGTTCTGACCGGCCGTGTACGTTGCATTGGATGGAACCGAAACCGATAAAACACCCGGGTTCAGGGCATCTACTAAAACACCTGTTGTAGCCCCTATGCTATTCAAAGTTAAATTAGCATTGTTACCTGCCGCATCTTTTATGGTTCCGCCATTGGCGGTGATGGATGCACCAACTGCAATGCCATTGTTATCAGCGTTTCCTGTTACAACCGTATAACGGAATACAAGGGCCGAAGTGCCGCTTCCGCTTAGGTAAGAGGCGTTCACTGTACCGCCTGTGTTTAATGTGATTGGTATATAAGGCGTGCCACCGGCGGTAACTACTGTTACATTTTCGGAGAAGTTAACGGTAAAGTCGAGGTTGGCTCCTGTGGAATAAGTGCCGTTTGCAGGGACACCTACCGAAGAAGTAACCGGAACAATGGCATCGACTTTTACATTTGCAGTGCTGCCAACACTATTTAAAGTAAGGGTAACATTATTGCCGGCTGCATCTTTCAGCGTGCCGCCATTAGCAGTGATGGATGCTCCCACTGCAATACCATCATTATCGGCATTGCCGGAAGCAATGGTATAGCGGAATGCCAGGGCCGAAGTGCCCGATCCGCTTAGGTATGCTGCATTTACAGTACCGCCTGTGGCGAGTGTAATGGAAATGTATGGAGTGCCACCAGTGGTAACAACGGTTACTGCCTCTCCAAAGTTTACAGTCAAGTCAAGATTTTGAGCTGTTATATAAGTACCATCGGATGGCACGCCCACCGAAGAAACCGTTGGGGCAATACCATCGATAACGATGTTTTTCTGACCACCAAGGGAACTACCTCCGCCTACGGTAGGTAATGTTAAGGTGGCATTGTTGCCTGCTGCATCTTTTATGGTACCACCAGCCAGGGCAAGGGAGCTGGTGGCCGGATAATCGAGATCGGCGCTGCTGTTGCTGCTGATTATAGTATAATTAAATGTCAATGTAGATGTTCCCGAGCCGGATGCATACGAGGCCGACCCTCCGCTGTTCAGTGCCAGGGTAGGTGTTCCGGTTACTGTAACTGCCTCGGTAAAGGTTATGGTAACAGCTATTACATCGCCTGTTTTGAAGGTTCCATTGGCAGTTGATGAACTTACTGAAGAAACCGTTGGCGCGACAGCATCAACCAGAATACCTGTTGTGCTACCGACACCACTTAAGGTGAGAACGGCATCCAGTAAGGAGCTGTTCTTAATGGTGCCACCATTGAGAGATATAGAGCTGCCCAAACTGATGCCATCGGCATCGTTCTGTCCGCTTATTACGGTATAGCGGAACAACAAGGCTGAAGTTCCTGTGCCACTAACATAGGTAGCATTTACGGTACCGACTGTGTTCAAGGTTACCGACAGATAAGGAGTGCCACCTGTGGTAACTACATCTACTGCCTGGCTGAAGGAAACGGTAAAGTCGAGGTTTTGTCCGGCTGTGTAAGTTGCATTCGATGGAATGGCAACCGACAAAACACCCGGATTCAGGGCATCTACCAATACGCCCGTTGTAGCCCCTGTGCTGTTTAAAGTTAAAACTGCATTGTTACCTGCTGCATCTTTTATGGTTCCGCCATTGGCGGTGATGGATGCACCGACTGCAATGCCATTGTTATCGCCATTGCCTGTTACCACCGTGTAACGGAATACAAGGGCCGAAGTGCCGCTTCCGCTTTGGTAGGAGGCATTCACGGTACCGCCTGTGTTTAATGTGATTGGTATATATGGCGTGCCTCCCGAAGTAACTACCGTTACATTTTCGGAGAAGTTAACGGTAAAATCGAGGTTGGCCCCGGTGGAATAAGTGCCGTTTGCAGGGACACCTACCGAAGAAGTAACCGGAGTTATGGCATCTAACAATACACCTGTGGTGCTACCAACACTGTTTAGTGTTAAAGTGGCGTTGTTGCCGGCAGCGTCTTGCAAAGTACCACCATTGGCAGTAATGGCCGCGCCAACTGCAACACCATCATTGTCGGCATTGCCACTGACCACGGTATACCGGAAAATCAAAGCCGATGTTCCCGAACCGCTCTGATAAGATGCGTTAACAATACCGCCGGTACTCAGAGTGATTGGAATATAAGGAGTGCCACCGGTGGTAACCACAGTAATGTTTTCGATAAAGTTGACAGTGAAATCGAGGTTTTGAGCTGAAATGTAGGTTGCACTTGCCGGAACCCCAACATTAGTTACACTAGGCACTGCGCCGTCAATTACAATATTTTTCTGACCACCCAATGAACTTCCTCCACCAACGGCAGGAAGTGTAAGGGTAGCATCATTCCCTGCTGCATCTTTAATGGTACCTCCGGATAATGCCAGAGAATTAGTGGCTGAATAATCGAGATCGGAACTACTATGTCCGCTGCCTACCGTGTAATTAAATGTCAGGGTACTTGTTCCGGTGCCTGAAGCATATGATGCTGTTCCTCCACTGTTCAATGCAAGTGTTGGGGTACCAGTGATTGTTACAGCCTCCGAAAAGGTGACTGTAACAGCAATCGCATCAGCAACCTTGTATGTTCCATTGGCTGTTGAAGAGCTTACCGTAGAAACCAAAGGAGTAATTGCATCAACCAATACGCTGGTTGTGCTACCAACACTATTTAGGGTGAGGATAGCATCGACACCTGACCCATTTTGAATTGTAGCGCCATTCAATGCAATTGAACCGCCCACCGTTATACCGTCGTTATCGTTATTCCCTGATGCAACCGTATAGCTGAACACTAAAGCCGTTGTTCCTGATCCGCTTTGATAAGTTGCATTTACAACGCCGCCAGTATTAAGTGTAATAGGAATAGAAGGTGTTCCACCGGAAACAGTAACAGCATCACTAAAATTTACAGTAAAATTAAGGTTTTGCCCTGCTTTGTACGACCCGTTGGATGGCACAGAAACCGAAGAAACAGATGGAGAAGAAGCTCCTGCAGTAATCGACAATCTGGTATCGGCGGTGCAAACAGCTTTGAAAGCGGTACCGTTGTAAATAAGCCCCCTAGGCCTGCTTGTAGTGTTTGCACTGGTTGTTGTCCAGGTGCTACCGTCTGATGAAGTTAAGATATAAGCAGTAAAAGGAGTCGCTTTTAAGTTTGATATGGCAACAAAAGCACTATTCCCATAAACTACACCACCATATATCGCAACACCAACGGAGGTGGCAACTGTAGACGGGCTGGAGAAATTGGCAACATTGGTAATGTCAGTTGAATTAACTGAGAAAAACAGTGTTGAGCCGGATGTATTGTCTCTCCCCACCAGCACATATTTCCCCCCACCATAAGTCACACTATGAAAATGCCCGACGATATTGGGACTAACATCTGTCCATGTTACCCCGTCGGATGAATATTTAACCTTTGTTTTACCGGTTGTTAGCGTGGTACTTCCTCCAACAGCAACAAAATAATTATTGACATAAGATACTCCGTAGTAATGATATCCTGTACCCGTTTCAGCAGAAGTCCAGCTTGTGCCATCGGAAGAATAAATGATTCTGCCATTATTGCCTACAGCAACATACTTATTATTACCGTAAGTAACAGCGCGTAAAGCATCAGCAACACCGGAATTTCCGACAGTCCACGATGTTCCGTTTGTTGAAGTAGCCACAGTTCCAAAAGTGGCTGCATCAGCATTTCCAACGGCAATAAACTTTCCATTACCATATGTGATACCATTCAGTGGTTTTATTCCGACGGGAGTATTGTCAGTCCAGTTATCCCAGTCGGTAGATGTAAATATTCCACCATCACTACTGGCTGTTGTACCCACCGCAACGTAAGTATTTCCATTATATGCCAAGCTATTGTATGATCCTCCTGAATAATGATAATTAACACCATCGTCTGAGCTGACAAAACCTTCATTTCCCCATTCAAAATACTTTCCATTTAAATTGGCAGCTCCACTACACACAATGTATGCCGATTTTGCCTGTAAGGTTATGCTTGTCCCATTTGTGGTGGAATATATTGAGCCATAAGAACTATGGTAACTACTGTACCCATAAAAATACACCTTAGTACCATCGTAAACCCCATGAAAAACCTGGTTTCCATTTGCTGTATTTAAAAGTGTTGTTGAGGAATTGGGCAAGGTTACAACCATAGAAGCCGTGTTATTCGCCCAACTGCTCCCATCTGCCGATGTATAAACTCCATCGGTTGTAAAAGCGTAAAATTTATCCTTCAGATATTGGATTTTATTTAGCGAAGTTCCGGATGCAAGCGTGGTATTATAAGTCCAGCTATTATTAGCTCCCGTGGTGGAACGATAAACCCGGTTGTTTGAGCCCCCGGAATCCCTGCCACCAATAACATACGCACCTCCCCCATAAGAAATACTTAGTAGCATATCATCAGCAGTACCTGCACTAAAGGTAACTGTACCCCAGGTAATACCATCGCTTGAATTGATTAATGTACGGTTCGCCCCGGTAACCCAAAACTTACTTTGCAGCAGTTGAACATCCGTCAGATTATTCGCGGTACCTGAAGTTCGCTGGGTCCAGGTTATACCGTCGGCAGAAGTTGCCACGTATCCGCTATTCCCAACAACAACAAATAGTCCGGCACCAAAGGTCACCTTATTTAAGGTCTGGCCTAATTCGGCATTTTTTGTCCAGTTATTGGCATCACTCGATGTGTAAACATTTCCATTTAATGAAATGGCAACATAAATACTATTTCCATAGCTAACCCCCGTACTTACTGTATTTATTGGGTAACCTGACGTTACTGTTATTGTAGGCGCCTGGCCGTATCCTGCAAATGTTGAGAATATTAATAGAATTAAGACAAGACTTCTGCTTACTTTCCTATTTAAGGGTTTTAAATGCTTCAAATTCTGATCTGGATTTTGAAAACCACCTCTAAATTCTGCTCGTACCTGCTTCATATTTTTATTTCCTTTAATGAATGGAAATTAAAGTTAATTAATATGGAAGTAGGTTTGGGGGTCGTTAGGTTGATATCAATTAGCTGCTTTGATGAGTTGTGTCACCTTGAAAATTGAAGGATTATTTTTATATTATACAATAAACCGAGACCTAATATTCTAATACTGTCTCACAAAACCCAGAATAGAATCTTTCTTTTAAAATAATCAGCCAATGAAGAAAATAACACTCTTAGTGCTCTTGAATTTGATTCTCAATATTGTCTTCTCACAGCAATTATCTTTAAAAGAACAGGCAATTGACCAATTTAAAAAGGAGAATTATCCATTAGCCATTTCCTTAATGGAAAAAGCCTTGAGTAAGAATGGGAATGATGCAGAGATTTATTATTATTTAGGAGTCTTTAACCATTATAATGCCAATGATAGCAGGCCATTGCAGGCTTATGATTCTATCTATTCCAACAAGATTTTGGATTATTTGGATAAAGCATTGGAAATTAATCCACAGTTTGGCGATGCTAAATATTTTTATCTGACTGAATGCGCTGCAAGAGCATCAATAGAATATCAGAAAGGAAACTTACTGAACGTAAAGCACTATTTTGGTAAAGCTTATAAGCGTGGAGTAATCCCGAAATGGGCTATTGAGTTAGCCGAAAATATCTTAAATTCCTGCGATAAAAATGCAATTCTTTTTACCCATGGAGATTTCATAAAGAACGTTTGTTTTTTTGTTCAACTACATTATAAGCATAGACCTGATATTTCTGTTGTACCTCTGACAGAACTTGAAATCCCTTCATTTGTTATGCAATTAACAAATAATGAAAACTCTAAAGTTTTACGAGGTGTAGAAACAGGATTAACCAAAGAACAAATTATGCAATTACATCCGTTTAAATGGGATACATTGGTTGTTAGTCTGGAGGTGCCTGATTCTTTAATTGTCAAATATTCATTACAAACAGAGTATACTTTTGATTGGAAGGTGGAACCTGATTTAAGTTCTAACCGGATAGTGGCGAAAATACAAAGTGAAATTCCACATCCAAGAACCTACTTAAGCCCAACACGAGCAGTTTTGCTGAGTATAATAGAAACTAACAATTGGAAACGCCCGGTTTACTTTACCAATACCTTTGAAAATTATTACCTGGCAGGGCTCGACAAATATTTTCAGGATTGCGGATTAGTTCATAAATTACTTCCTTTAAAAACCGAAAACACCCATTATAATAAGGATATAAGAGCCCTGGAAAACATTGTATTGAATGTTGAGTTAAAAAGGCTCAGGACAATTCTGGAAAACGATATGCCTCGTGCAACCGGTATTGCTTTATACAGATATGCTTATTATGCTTTAGCTGATTTTTACCTGCAAAATAACAGGAAGTCAGATATATCAAAAGTAATCGAGAAATATAAACAGAATCTTTCATTTGGCTATAAACCGGAACTGGATACTAAATTTATCGAAGGACTTGAGAATATGAAAAACAGATAATTTTTTTGGAAAGATAGAAGTAGTAACTTTTACATAATTATTGTCTTACCAAACCCATATTCACAAAAACCTAAATTCTTAATATGAAAGGTATACATTTAACATTATTAATTATAATCGTTAATAGTTTGGCATATGGCCAAATTATGTTTAATAATACCAGTAAGTTTCCACAACTGAAATTAATTGCAGATAAGTTAAATTCTATATCCAATTACCAGGCTGAATGTGATATGGTAATAGAAAGTTTATCGCATAAATTGATTCGCAGTGCTTCAACACTCATTTCTCATAATGTTCCTACTGATACATTGTGTGGTTTTTATTATTTCTTTAAAACACAGGAGCAGTATAGGAAAAATGGCGGTGATTTTACAGCATATTTCAACAATGCTTTTTATATGTCAATGCAAAACGAAATATCAAAACACACTTCTTTTGATGAACCTAAACGGTTCCAAGTGACTAAGATTGGTAACCGTTTCATTCCAGCCATTCATCGGTCAAGTTTATATATACGGGTTATTCCAAAAGAAATGAGTAAATATATTTATAAGTCGCTATCCGATAATAAAGTAGTGATTTTACAAAAACCTGATTCTATAATAAATGATCTGAATTGCAATAGGTATACAATCAAAACAACAAATTCAACTTTATCTTCTTATACAGAATTATACTTTGATAAAAAGTCTTTGCATCTTATTCTATACAAAGAGAGTTCAGGTGGATTAACACCTGAGTATATTATCGCTAAATTATCCAATATAAAAGTAGATCAGAAAATTGCTTCAGATTTTTTCAGTGAAGAAAACTTATTCGGAAGTAAGATTGAAATAAATAAAAAAAATACTACATCTAAATTTAAAGTTGGTCAAGCTGCTCCAGATTGGGAGTTACCAGCATTAGGAGAAATTGCTTACTATTCAAGCAAAAAAATGAGGGGAAAATACTTATTACTTGAATTCACCACGACCTGGTGCCATTATTGCAGAGATGCGGTTAAAATGATGAACAGGATTGAAGATGAGTTTAAAGGAAATGAGAAATTCGGGGCCTTTTCAATTTTCAGTACAGATATGGATGATCCGGAAACAATTTCCCGGTTTGCCAAAGGCCAAAAAATTAAATCAACAATTCTTCATTCAGCTTCAATTGTAGGCGATAAATATGGGATTAAAGGATATCCATCTTTCTTCATAATTGATCCTGCCGGAAAGATAGTCCTTGAGATTGTGGGATTTAGTCAAGAATCTGAGGAAAAAGTGGTTAGTTTCCTAAAGGATAAAATTAATTAATAGGTTATTAGTAAAACTGTCTCACTAAACCCACAATATAATTCATTTGTTTTGTCTTTTAAATTTTATGAAAGATATTTGTCGGGGTAAAGAAATACAATAACAGTACGAATTACAGCTTTAATTAAAACCCAATCGAGTCTATTATCTAACTTTAATGACCTGTTATGGTGTTACACCTGAATAAACTAAATCATAAATATCCTCAGAATTACATCCTGAGAAATCCTATTTCAGGTTCACTGATATTCATGATCTGTTGCTTCATCTTTACTGTATTATATAGACCTCTTAAAACTCATGCATCCTTAAATTTAAGCTATTCAACTACTATGGCGATTTATGTGTTGTCCTGGTCTGTAAGCGCATTTATTTTAATCCGGGTTATTAGCTTAATCCCAATATTTTCAAGGAAAGAGGAATGGACATTCAGTAAGGAAATTATATCCATATTTCTGATCCTCGCCGGAACGGGAGTCACCACATTTTTATGGCGTTCATCATGGAAAAACCGGTTGATCGATGGAACATGAGCACGTTCCTCGATTCATGCAAATATCCTCTGTTTATAGGTATTTTCCCTTTCGGATTCTTTACACTTTTAAATTACCGCTCCCTATTTGCTGAAGAGGTATTTCAGGAATTTGGCATCCAGCAGGCCGAACCTTTATCTTCAGCCATAGAAACTAAAATTCAGATCATTTCACGGCTGAAGAAAGAGGAGTTGAGTTTTTTTCCACACCAATTTCTTTATGCCGAATCAGACGGTAATTACGTGATATTTCATCTTGCCGGTGAACAAAAAATCCGTACTGAACTTATTCGTAATTCCCTGAACGAAATTGAATGCCAATTATCAGGGATACCTTACTTTAAGCGAACTCACCGAGCCTTTATAGTAAATGTAAAAAAAGTAAGTTCAAAGAAGGGAAACGCTCTGGGATACAGGCTGAAAGTTTTTGGCTCTGACTCAGAAATTCCGGTTTCCCGCAACAATGTCAAGTCATTTGATCACCTTCTGTGTCAATTCAGGTAATCAGTTCGTAACAGAAATTTGCTGTTCGTAACAGATTTGGTCGACAGGCCATCCGTTTGTAACAATTCCTTGCAGAATATCCCAGTTAATTGGTAATCATTTAAGTAATGGTTCAATTTGTGGCAGCATTTGTCATAATCATTATTAAAGAATTTTCTAAATGGGAAGCTCGATTGTTTCATTAAAGCGTATGTTGTATTTGATTATAACTATTCTTTTGTGCGCTTTTATCGATTTGTCGGCACAGGAAAATGCAACAATTGCAGGAAAGCTGGTCAATAAAAACAACCATGAATCGATACCTTTCGCAAATGTTTGTTTATTCAGCGCGTCTGATTTAAAGTTAATTTATGGTATTGTAGTCGATACAAGCGGTTGTTTTGTAATTTCTGGTATTCAAACCGGTAATTATATGCTGAAAGCTACCATGATTGGGTACGACCCGGTTACTATGAATATCAATGTCATTGGGAAAACCCGGTATGATGTTGGAACACTTTTTATGAATCAGACGAATACAATACTTGGTGAGACCATTGTAACAGCCGAACGTTTGAAGGGCCGATCAGAAAAGGACAAAACAGCTTATTTTATAACCAGAAATATGTCGGAATCTTCCAACAACGGTCTCGACATAATCAAACTTATCCCTGGTGTCCAGGTGGATCTCATGAGGAATATTTCACTTGATGGTAGTCAACGAGTATTAGTGCTTGTTGATGGAAAAGAACGGGATAAAAACTTCCTGAGTCAGATCATCCCGGATCACATTGAGAAGGTTGAAACTCAGAGTACCCTTCCAGCCGGATATGATGGAGATTATACCGGCGTAATAAATATTGTACTTAAGAAAGAGAAAAAGTCGGGCATCAGCGGACAAATCAACCTCGAAATTCCTGTCTCTTCAGCGCTGTATTATATCCATCCCGACTATAACTTAAATTTTGTCTACAAAAATCTGAATTTCTTTACATCTTACAATGGTGAACTAATCCACTTTGATCAGCAGGAAAGTAATTTGCGCAAGATCAAAACAGACGATGCCTGTTTCGAAACAAGGTCGGATCAGTATGTGGTGCAAAAATTATGGTCGCATTATTTCCACTATGGCATCGACTATTCCTTCAATCCTAAAACCCGGATAAGTTTTTATGGCTTCTACAATCCCTACTCACAGGAATATGACGGTCGTGCCACAGCAGTTTCCGAAATGAATAATAACGGGAAGTGGGAAGCTTTACGCAGTACGAGTGATATGAACCGGAGTAACTTTCATTCGCTGAATATAAAACATACTTTCAATGAAAGAGGGGGTGAATTCATATGGGAAATAAGTAACTACCAGCTTAAGGGTGAGAATATTGCAGCCTATAACCCGGTTTCGGATGGGTCGGCAGAATTTAAAAACTCCAGTAAGCCGATGCAGAAAGCTCTAAGTCTGAAAGCCGACATCAGTATCCCGTTTGGAAATAATTTGGCATTAAACTCAGGAGCCAGGATAAGAACATACAATATGAGAGACAGAGCGATTGATGGGTTCAGATATTCGGGCGAAATATACGCTGCGTACGCCGCTCTTGGTCAAACCCTATCGGTTTTCGACTGGAAACTGGGATTGAGGGTGGAAAAATCGCTTTCCGGTTTACGGCAGGTTTTTCGTAAGAATTACTTAAATTTATTACCCTCGACATCAATGAGCTATAAAATATCTCCGGATAAAACGCTCAAATTGGCAGTGAGCAATTCGGTGAGCCGCCCGAATATTTACCAGTTAAATCCAAACCTCAGTACAGATGATCCTTATACGATCCGACGAGGAAACGAATCTCTTGATCCTGAGATACGTACTGCGGTATCTCTGGAATTCTCCCGGAAATTCAAAAGTAACTTTGGTTCGG
Organism: Bacteroidota bacterium; assembly: GCA_023429135.1. GTDB lineage: Bacteria > Bacteroidota > Bacteroidia > Bacteroidales > JAAUTT01 > JAAUTT01. The sequence continues at coordinate 35,734 of JAEYWD010000083.1, forward strand.
TTCGGCTGTTCTATAACAGAACCGGCAATGCAATCAATTCCTTGATTTTCCTTAATGATACATCTGTGTTCGAAACTCTCAACTATAATCTAGGCAAGGTTTATCAAACAGGATTCCAGTTATCCGGAACATTCAAAGTGCGCAGTATCGTCACTTTCATTCCATACATGAGATTATACGCTCAATTTACGGATGTTAACAAGCTTGCCGAAGAGTATTTTATTAAGAACAGAAATCAAATCGTTGTTGAGCCTGGCTTCTCATCACTCATCTCATTTAAGCATGATATCAATGTAGGGATGACATTTCAGTATTCTTCTCCAAGGAACAATATTTCGGGAAACAGCTTCAGCGACCCGCTTTACACTATTTCGCTGGAAAAGACTTTTAAGAAACGCTTGAAGGCTGGTATCGTAAGCGTACTACCCTTTACACATAAGTTTACTTACCAGGGCGCGGAAATCATTACTCAAAATTTTCATGGCCGGTATGCCGGAGATATCAATTTGTCGGGAGTTCTTCTATGGTTTAAATTAAGTTATCAGTTTAATTCAGGGAGAAAGCACGAAGCATTAAAACATGGAATAGAAGACATCGACGCTGTTCCCAAAAAAGGAGGATTATAAGGTGATTCGACGCCTGTTTTTTTGAAGCGGCGTGAGTCATAGGCTTTTTTTACCATAATCCTATAGGGAAAATTTATTATGCAGCATCGTAATAATAGAGAATACAATGATTTTTAATTTATTAACGACAAAAACCTATAACTAAAATGAATAAATTATCAAGTAAGTGCATGTTTTTTCCTGTAATGGTATTTGCTTTAGTAATGCTGTTACCTTCGAATAATCTTAGAGGCCAGGAATATCACGGAGGGACCACAATGCCGACGTATAAAGGAGGTAATAAAGGTTTAAAAGAAGTTATCACTAAAAATTTAAATTTTCCTGATTCAATTAAAAAAGTGGGTATCTACGGGACAGTCATGGTTAATCTATCTATTAATAAAGACGGGAAAGTAGAGAATATAAAGTTGATTCGGGGGATTCATCCTGTATGTGACGCTGAGGCAATTCGAGTAGCTCGTTTGTTAGTAGATTGGCAACCGGCAAATAACTGGAGTAAACTTGTGGGTTGTAATGTGCTGTTGCCTATTGTATTTCCCGGCGAGAAAACTACAGGTAAAGGACCGGTTATAGTTTCAGGAACAATCAGTGAGATATATACCGGGAAACCTATAGAAGGGGCTTTCCTTTATGTAATTGGAACGAATATTGGAACCATAACCGATGCCAAAGGTAACTATAAAATTGAACTGAATAGTGATGATTACGAAATGGAAGTTTCCTTTGTCGGCTATAGCCCAAAAACAGAACACATTGGCAGAAATCGGACTATCAATGTGGAATTGGAAAAAGGATACTATTTTCTGGATTATACCTCCGGGAATTAGCAATCGTAAATCTGATCTGAATTTTATTAGTAGAATATATGCCCATTTTCCTGGATAACCTAATGAAAATGCGCATGTAAAAGTAAATCTGAATTCTTACTATTCGTACTCCCCGGAAATGAGAACAGATAATGGGTTAAGTATGGAATTAACTAATAAGTAAACGCTAAATGAGCAGGTCCATTAATTTCAGCAAGGTCGCGGATATTTACGATTTCTACGTAAAAGTGGACTTTGACATTCCTTTTTTTCTGAAAGAAACAAAAGACTATCATGAAGAAATACTGGAATTAATGTGTGGAACTGGCCGAGTGTCATTCCCATTACTTTCTTCAGGGAAAAAAATGGTCTGTGTGGATTACTCCCAAGGAATGTTGGATGCTTTTTCGGAAAAAAACAGAAAGAAGAACTGGCCTGTTGAGTTAATCAAAATGGATGTAACTAATTTGAAATTAAATAGAAAGTTCGGATTAATTATTTTACCATTTCATTCAATCTCTGAGATACTCTCAACCGAAATGTAGTATAACGCTTTAAGATCTATTGCGCAACACCTTAATAAAAATGGTTTATTCATATTAACTCTGCAAAATCCCAAAACAAGGCTGGTAAATGCAGATGGATTAACAAGAGTTTTAGGTAGTTTCTTGATAGCTAATAACAATCAGATGATAATTTCGTGCATGAATTCGTACAATGAGAAAGAAAAAATTGTATCAGGATTTCAGTTTTACGAGATCTATGATACCTCAAATGTTTTGATAGAGAAAAGGGTGCTCGAAATTAATTTCAAGCCGATATCGGATGGGGAATTAAGAAATATGATTAAAGATTTGGATTTTGAAATAATTGAGACGTATGGAGATTATTCCTACAATGATTTTAATGAAGATACAAGTGACTTTATGATTTATAAAATGATAAAAAAATAGCAGCAAAAACTTAAATTTTAAAGTAATATTTTTGACCTACAGCCTGCAAAAACAAATGGTTCTGATTTTGAGAGGGCGGAGCCCTGTCCTAAGTCATGAGGCTAATTTGAGCAATCTGAAATTAACTTAGGCTCACAATCTCCACCCTTTCCCTCTTTCATTCAATTACCTTTAAAAACAAACCAGGCTGTACCTTTTCAAAAACGGTCCAGAGAATCCCCTTATCACATTGTAGAATTGAGTCCGGATGGGTTCGAATTGGCTCCTGTCATCATAGAATGAAGTTCTGATATTTTTGAACGGGGTTCAGACATTATTGAATTGCCTCCGAATACCTTAGAATTGTCTCCGGCGCTTTCGAATTACATCCCGACACCTTTGAATGGCTGAAGACCGTGGACAAGATTATTCAGTAAAAAGCCTCATCAAAAATAAAATTATATAACATTATTGTTCAATTAAAAGTGTAATTTTGCGGCCTCAAAAATAAAAACGAATCAAAAAGCTCAGGAATGAAGAAATTCCGTTTCAGCTTCCGGCTGTTTGATTCTTAATAAAAAGTTAGGAATGATTACAGTATCAGGA
>JAEYWD010000087.1 GCA_023429135.1 Bacteroidota bacterium
GCCTTCAGATCCCAGGTCACCCTGAGCACCCTTGCTTTGCGCTAAAGAATTCCGGTCATCACGGCTCCTTCGGGACTTGGGATTTCTCCCGCACCCTTTAGAATTGCAACATGCCCGGCACACCAATAAAGACTAAAAAGGTTCCCTTTTTCATCAAGAAGATGATGGAAGATAAGGAATTGGTAAAGTCGTTTCATAGAGGGGAGATTTCTAAAGAGCAATTAGATGCCAAAAAGATCCGATTCATTACCCCGATATAATTTTTCGGTTTCCGACAGCATCATTGTCACGGATTCCGGAGCAAAATACAGTTTCGATTTAATTGATTCAGCAAGTTACTTCCCTCAGTATCCGGGTAATATTGTCTCATTGACATTTGATTTATTAAATGGAGAAAAAGCTCCTTTCAATGCCAAGTTCAAAAACACTATAGTCTTTCTTATTGAGAGCTACTTTGAGAAGAACTACTCAAATGTTTTAATTTATGTTTGTGACTCAACTGATAACAGACATTTTGCCCGAAACCGATTGTTTCAAAAATGGTTTGACGAATTTAATACTGAAAATCAGTACGAAAAATATGATATTGAGATTGACACTGATGGGATTATCTTAAGTTCACTAATTGTAAGAAGAGACAATTTCTTCAAAGAATTAATTATTGATAGTTATAATAAGCAGATTCTATTAGAAAAATAGTTAGGTTGTTTTGCCAACAACAAAACAGCCCTTAACACGCAACACGAAACCCGAAACTCATCATTTCTTTTTCACCCCCTGACTTTCGCCGCTTTTCTTTAAAAGTTCCTGCAAAGCATACATCTCGTCGCGTAAGCGGGCAGCTTCAATAAAATCGAGTTCTTTGGCCGCTTTTTGCATGGCCTTTTTGGTCTGCTCTATTGCCTTTTCCAATCCACCCGGATTCATGTACTGAACCACAGGATCGGCAGCAACATTCACCTGATCGGGCTCTACATAAACTTTTTTACCTTTTACTAATGCTTCATTTTTCTCGCCCATTATTGAACCTACAGCCTTCACAATCTGACGTGGTGTTATTCCATTTTCTTCATTAAATTTCAATTGCTTTTCACGTCGGCGTGTAGTTTCAGTTATGGTGCGCTGCATGCTTTCCGTAATTTTATCGGCATACATAATCACCTTCCCGTTTATATTCCGGGCAGCACGACCGGCAGTCTGGGTAAGCGATTTCTCACTTCGCAGGAATCCTTCCTTATCGGCATCTAGAATGGCAACCAGCGAAACCTCAGGTAAATCAAGTCCTTCGCGCAAAAGATTCACTCCTACCAAAACATCGAAATAACCATTACGGAGGCTTTCCATGATCTCAATACGTTCCAGCGTGTCGATATCGGAATGAATGTACCGGCATTTCACACCCATACGGATAAGGTAATTGGAGAGTTCTTCGGCCATTCGTTTTGTAAGCGTTGTAACAAGTACCCGTTCATTTTTTTCTGTACGATCGTGAATTTCGTTCATCAGGTCATCAATCTGGTTAAGACTGGGACGAACGTCAATCGTAGGATCCAAAAGGCCTGTGGGCCTGATAACCTGGTCCACAACAATTCCTTCGGATTTTTCGAGCTCATAGTCGGAAGGCGTTGCACTTACATATATTGTTTGACCGATTAACGATTCAAACTCATCGAACTTCAAGGGGCGGTTATCAATGGCAGCAGGCAAACGAAAACCATATTCCACCAGTGTTTGCTTACGGGATCGGTCACCGCCGTACATTGCCCTTATCTGAGGCACGGTAACATGACTTTCGTCGATAACCATAATAAAATCATCGGGAAAATAATCGAGCAGACAGAAGGGCCGGGTTCCCGGACGGCGACCGTCGAAATAACGCGAATAGTTTTCAATTCCTGAGCAATATCCAAGTTCCTTGATCATTTCCAGGTCGAACGTCACCCTTTGTTCCAGGCGCTTTGCTTCTTCGTGCTTACCAATGTCGTGAAAGTACTGCACCTGGTGCACCAAATCATCTTCTATCTGACGTAAAGCGCTCTGCATTCTTTCTTTGGTGGTAATAAAAATATTTGCAGGATAAATCTGCGCTTCCCTGTAGGTATCGAGCTTGGTTCCGTTAAAGGGATCGAAAGAATAAATCTCTTCGATTTCATCGCCCCAGAAAACAATCCGATAAGCAAGATCGCTGTATGCCAGAAATATATCAACCGTATCGCCCTTTACTCTGAAGGTACCACGTTTGAAGTCGATATCGCTACGGAAATAAAGACTATCCACCAATCGGTGCAGAAACTGATTACGGCTGACCACCTGACCGGTTTTAATATAAATGGTACTTTCGTTGAAATCCTCAGGATTACCAATACCGTAGAGGCAGGAAACCGATGAAACAACAATAACATCTTTGCGTCCACTCAACAGAGAGGATGTTGCGCTTAGCCTTAGTTTTTCAATCTCTTCGTTTATGGACAAATCCTTTTCTATATAAGTTCCCGTTGTGGGTAAATAAGCTTCGGGCTGATAATAGTCGTAGTAAGACACAAAATATTCCACCGCATTTTCTGGAAAAAAGTTCTTGAACTCGCCATATAACTGAGCCGCGAGGGTTTTATTGTGACTCAAAACCAGCACAGGCCGTTGTACCCGCTCAACTACATTAGCTACTGTAAATGTTTTACCCGACCCGGTGACTCCAAGTAAAGTCTGATATTGCCTTCCTTCTTTCAATCCCTGGACAAGCTGATTAATAGCTTCGGGTTGATCGCCACTGGGAGAATATTCTGAAATAAGTTTTAAAGGCATACGCACAAAAGTTTGTGCAAATTTACGGAATGAAAATCTATTACTGAATTAAATAAACATCCTTCAAGATTAAATTTTTCTGCCAAATTAATTTTAGTGACAAACTTTTAAACGCTCCACCATACCTGAAACTAGCTATGGTTTTTAAGTGCACAAATAAAAATGATATGATAAATATTAGTCAAAAAAAAACCAAAACACTTGCATTTGTAATTAATATTTACATATTTTTGTCATCTAAATTCAAGTAATAATCAATTTGGATTTGTTGGTTAGTAAAAGGTCCGGTCGTGAAGACCCGGCCTTTTTTTGTTTCCAGATGAATTTTAATATTGATTTTATCTCGTCAAAGAATAAAAGACTTTCGTCAAATCAAAATAATCTTTGGTCCAACTTTTTAACTGTTTAAAGTTGTAAATTGAATATCAATCAATTTATGCTACAAAAAACAGGGCGGCACATACAATGCACCGCCCAGCAAAATCAAAACAAAAGTCTGATTACTTTCTTACACCCTCGTAATCCATACCGAGAATTCTAATTTTTAATCGTACAACTTTATCTTGATCGTTACGGCTAAATACAGCAGTTGAGCCATCATTGCTGGTAAATTGATCCCTTGAGCCGCCTATAGGATCCAATGTACCCGTATTCTCGCGGGCTCTTACAAACAACTTCCCATCCTTTATCGAAACCTCAACTTCGGGAACCATTCCGCCCGTAATTGTATATTTACCCACATACTCATCGAGGTTGATATTTGAAGCTACCAATTGTGGATTTTCAGCAGAAAACTGATACTTACCCGATCCAATATTCAATACAACATACCCTTTTTCAGTGCCCTGAACCTTAATGTCCTTGTTTAACGACAGTGCTTTTCCGCCTTCCATAACAGATTCGGCTGATTGAGCAGGAACATAAACAGTGGCAGTTGTGTTTGCAGGAACTTCAATATCCATCGTAATGGTATTATTCTGAATTTTCCATCCGCTGCTTAATTTCCCGTAATAGGTATTTAAAGCTGCTGAAGCATTTGTAAAACCTCCTCCAATATGGGGTTTGATGCGGATATGCTTATAACCGACTCCATCTTCGTAAGTATCCAGGCCGACCATTACACGGTACATCCAATCGCCAATAGCTCCGTAAGCATAGTGATTGAAAGAGTTCATTCCGGGCGTTTGGAAACTTCCGTCGGGCTTCTGACCATCCCAGCGTTCCCAGATGGTTGTAGCACCCATTTTTACAGGATATAACCACGAGGGATACGATTCCTGGAGAAGCAGCTTGTAAGCAATATCAAGATATCCAAAACGGGTTAATACATGGCATAGGTATGGAGTTCCCAAAAATCCTGTTGTGAGGTGATTTCCATAACTTTTAACATTTACAGCCAGTCTCTCTGCTGCCTGTGCTCTCAGATTTTCGGGAAGCATGTCGAAGTTAAGAGCAAGCACATAAGCTGTTTGGGTACTGGAAACAAGCCGTCCGTTTGGAGTAACATACTCCTTCATAAAAGCATCCTTAATATTTTTAAGAAGAGCTGTATAGGTCGTAACATCTTCCGTTTTACCCAGAACATTAGCTGCATTAATAAGCAATTGTGTAGAATGTGCGTAAAAACACTGCGAAATAAGATATTTATCGGTAACGGCAGCGCGCCCGTCGTTGTCATCATCGGGACGGTAGAAAAGCCAGTCGCCAAAATGAAAACCTGTATTCCACAGATTGTCTTTTGCGATTCTGCGAATGCTTTCCACATACGCTTTCATGCTTGAATACTGATTCTCGAGAATTCTTTTATCGCCATAAGCCAGGTACATATTCCAGGGAGCTATGGTTGCTACATCGGCCCAACCTGCGCTGCTTACCGTCGATCCCAGCACATTGGGAACAACGAAAGGCACAGCTCCGTCAACCTGATCGGCTTCCAGATCTTTCAGCCATTTAGCAAAAAAGTTATTCACATTCATATTGAACGAAGCAGTGCGCGAAAATGCCTGCGCATCTCCAGTCCATCCCAAGCGTTCGTCGCGTTGCGGACAGTCGGTTGGCACATCGAGAAAGTTACCCCTTTGTCCCCATTGAATATTGTGTTGTAATTGATTTATGAGTGCATGCGACGAGGTAAAAGTTCCTGTGGGCTCCATATCGGAATACATTGCCACAGCAGTAAAGTTTTCGGGTTTGATTTCGCCAGGATAACCTTCGATGCGAATATACCTGAAGCCATGCCATGTGAAGTGAGGCTCAAAAACCTCAACACCTTCTCCCTTCAAAGTATAATTGGCCTCCGATTTGGCTGCGCGCAGGTTAGTGGTGTAAAAATTACCTTCCTTATCGAGCACTTCGGCATGGGTTATTCTGATCTTATCGCCGGCTTTGCCGCTGGCTTTTACAACCACCCTGCCTACCAGATTCTGTCCAAAGTCAATCACTTTTTCACCTTTTGGGGTTGTAAGTATCTTTAAAGGAATAAATGTTTCCTTCTTTTTGATCATTTCGTTGTAGGTTGCAATCAACTCATTTTTTGAGATATTGGCAACCTTCACACCGCTCCAGTCCGAATCGTTATAACCAGGCAACGACCATCCTTTTTTCTCAAGACGGGCATCGTAGGTTTCACCATTATAAATTTCGGCGTAAAGAATAGGCCCTGTGGACGATTTCCAGCTTTCGTCCGAAATTACAGTCTCGGTAGTTCCATCGGCATAAGTGATGTTAATCTGTAAAAGCAAAGCGATGTCCCTGCCATAAACATTTTTATTATTGGTAAACCCAATGATACCGCGGTACCAACCGCTACCAAGGGTAACGCCAATGGCATTTTCTCCCTGATTTAAAAGATTGGTAACATCGAAAACCTGGTATTGCAGCCGTTTTTGGTATGCAGTCCAGCCGGGAGTAAAGTATGCATCCCCTACCCTTTTACCGTTGATCATGGCTTCGTACATACCATGAGCTGTGATATAAGCCATGGCTGAAGCAATTTTTTTCGGGGATGAGAAGTTTTTACGGAATATCGGACTTGGACGCATTATAGAATCTTCCACGTAACCAGGAGCAATCCATTTGGCTTTCCAGTCGTTAATATTAAAAAAAGCAGTATGCCAGGAAGCAACAGTGCTCCATTGTGATGCTTTACCGGTGTTATCCCAAACCTTTACTTTCCAGTAGTACTTTTTATTGGAAGCCAGATCGGAACCTGCATAAGGAACATGTACGGAAGCATCGGACATTACTTTTCCCGATTTCCATACAAGGTTTTTACCTCCTGCAAGCGATTCGGGAGTTTCGCTAACCCAAATTTCATAAGCTGTTTGAGAGGTATTTCGCTTCTCGCTTGCAAGTTGCCAACTAAAGCGGGGTTGTTTAACATCCAGCCCGATGGGATTGGTTTGATTCTCTACTGTCAGCTTCTGCAGTTTAACCTGCGCTGAGGCAGCAATGAAAAAAGTAAAAAAAATAAAACCCAGAAAACTTAATCTTTTCATAATGTTAGTAGTTAAGTTATTAATTTAGTCGATAGCTTTTAGTCGATAGTCAATAGCCTACAGCCATTTCCTAAAACTGTATTAACTATTGACTATTTGCTATGGACTATCGACTTTTATAATGCTTTTATCTCATTCAATCCTAAGTCCGTTAGTGGGGCATCAGCTCCGTAGGCGTTCTTCCAGATGGCCAGTGCGGCACCAAGGGCGGTGGCATTGTCTATTTCGGAAGTGTAAACCTTTTTACCGGGTAATAAGGTTGCCATTAAACGGGTAAAAATGGTATTACGGGCAAACCCTCCCGAGATGTAAACAATTTTGGTAGTGTCGTCTTTAGCCAGCACCATTTTAAAGGCATGGGCGGCAATACGAACCAGGTCGACTACCATCTGGTGATAAGCTTCACCGGCAGAGCCAAATTGCTCCAGGTCGACTTCCTTGTCCACATGATCAGCCGGAATACCTTTTTTAAAGAATATCTGTTCCGATACTAATAACTTTTTAAGCAACGTTTCATCAAGCTTTACCTTCTTGAAAAAGTCCTCTTCCACACAGAAGAAATCGGAGATGCTCTTTGCATTTACCTGATGTACAAAGCCCAGAAACAAAAGTGATGACTTAACAGGCTTTTTGTATACTGAAAGATAAGCCAAACCATTACTCCTCAATTGTTCGGCTGTGAGTGGTTCTCCGTTGAACGGATTCATTACTACGAACCATGTGCCGGTAGAGAGAAGTACAAAAGGATCTTTACTTACCGTAAAGTAAGGAACCAGCGAAGCAGAACTATCGTGAATGCCGATGCCAATTTCAACCGTTTTTCCTTCAATCTGAACCGGGTTTGTAATTCCGCTTTCCAGAGGTTCCGGAAGACTGATACCAAAATCCTTCAACCAGGTATGATACTGCATCTTGTCAAAATCCCAGAGTGAAGTATGGCATCCCAGGTAGGTATATTCCGACAGGATTTTTCCCGTAAAGCAATAACTCAGATATTGAGGAAAATTGATAATATTTTTCACTTTGGCATAAACAGATGGCTTCTCTTTCATAAGCCACAAGGTTTGTAAACCGGAATTTAACATACCCATAGCAGGAGATGCCGTTTTGCGGCAAAATTCTTCAACACCTCCATATTTATCATAAAAACCCTCCAAAACTGAAGGTGGCATAGGCTTTAAATAATTATACACAGGGGTGAGTCGCTTACCATCCCGATCAAGATAAGCCTGTGAGGCGCCATAAGTGGCGAAGTTCACGGCTTTAATGTTGTATTCTTTGCCGGCAACAAGTTTCTTCACAGTATCGACCATCCATTTTTCAATTTTATCGATATCGTCGCAGGCAAAGCCATCGTCATCCTTAATTTCTTCGAGAATCTGCTCCTGCTGAAAGACAAGCTTCAGACTCTGATCGAACAATAAAATCTTTTTATTGGTTTTCCCAATATCAAAAACAGCAATTACATCAATCATAAGTTATTATTTTAAAAGTCCACAGACCTCGGACCACAGTCCACGGCAAACAGCCATTTCGTTAAAAGGGATCGATAGTCAGTAAAATTCACACAGAGCAAATAATAGCCCTGTGTGAATGTACAAAATAAACTAACGCAAACTCAGAACACTCTTTTCGTAATTTTGAACTTCGGCAATATAATCCTCGCCAACAGGAACATTATTCATCAAACAGTAATACTCGTAAACAGCGCCGAAAGGTTTGGTTTTAAGCAGTTCGAGGTAAGCAAGACGCTCGAAATTCTTACCCTGTGTCTCAAATTCTTTTAGTTTTGCAGTCGGCTCGAGCAATGCAAACAGGAAAGCCAGTTGTGCAGCACGCACACCTACCACGTAAGCCCCTATACGGTTAAGACTTGCATCGAAATAATCAAGACCAATGTTAACGCGGCCCAAAGCGTTGGCACGAACAATTTCCTGAGCTATAAGCTGTATTTCGTCGTTGAAAATTACCACATGATCGCTATCCCAACGGACACCGCGGGTTACATGTAATAATAATTCGTCAACAAACTGTAAAACAGACGATATTTTATCGCCAACCTGTTCAGTCGGGTGGAAATGTCCATTATCCAAACATATAAGTTTATTATTCTTGATGGCATAACCAAGATAGAATTCGTGCGAGCCAACAACCATGGCTTCGGATCCAATGCCGAAAAGTTTACTTTCAACCGCATCCTTCAGATATTCTTTAGGATATTCAACAGTAAAAATTTCGTCGAGCGATTTTTTCAGCAAGGCACGATGGGTATTACGATCTACAGGAGTATCCTTTGATCCGTCGGGAATCCAGATATTGTTAACGGTAGGAGTTCCCAGTTGCTTCCCCATTTCAGCACCAATTTTACGGGTTAGCTTTACGTGTTCAACCCAAAACTTACGATATTTTTCGTTCTTGCTCGAAAGGGTAAAACCGTCGTTTGCATAGGGATGCGAAAAGCAGGTAGGATTGAAATCGAGACCTGTACCCAGCTTTTTAGCCCAATCGATCCACGATTGAAAATGTTTCACATCAATCTGATCACGATCAACTCTTTCACCTTGAAAATCGCCATAAATAGCATGAAGATTAAGGCGTTGCTTGCCAGGAAGCAGGCTCATGACTTTTTCGATATCCTGACGCAATTGAGCAATGGTGCGGGCTTTCCCGGGATAGTTACCGGTAACCTGAATACCGCCACCGCCAAGTTCAGCATCGGGAGTTTCGAAACCGCCTACGTCATCGGTTTGCCAGCAATGCAGACTAATTTTCACCTGGTTGAGTTTTTCCAGTGCTTCGTCGGTGTTTACTCCTAAAGCTGCATATTGCGCCTTAGCATTTTCGTATGCTTTTAATACTTGTTCTTTGTTCATATCGTAAGATTTTAACTTATTTCATATAAAATACCTGTTCGAGCGGTGCTGATATGGGTGAATTATCAGGATTGGTCTCCATAATGTCGGCCATGTATTTCCACCATCGCTGCACAATTTGGGTCTGCCCCAGATCCTGAGAACCTTTATCGCCATCCTGGTTCTGAACAGCAAACAGGAAGTTAGTTTCTTCATCGAGGAAGATATAGTAATCGCTCACTCCGTTATCGTGCAGAAGTTTTACAAGCTCAGGCCATATCTCGTTGTGACGGCGCTTATACTCCTCTTTCATGCCAGGGTTAAGCTTCATTTTAAATGCAAGTTTTGCCATATTCGTTGAGTTTTTATGTCAGTAATTTTATAAGATCGTGTATTTACCTCATCCTAAATCCTTCTCCTTTAGGAGAAGAACTTGAATACAGGTACTTTCTGCTCCCCTCTCCAACTGGAGAGGGGCCGGGGGTGAGGCTTTTCGTCTTGCTACTTGCGACTAACCTACAGCTTAATCACAAAAGTCGAAAGCACCAGCACTACAATACCGATAACCAGCACTGTGATAGTTTTGCGATCAACACCCTTCCATTCTTTAAGGATAATCCCCCAGATATTGCTGAAGGCTATGTTCATCGACATCAGGATGCTCCATGCAAAAGCAACCATGGCGGCAGGCAGCATGCTTTCGCCCATACCCATAAAGAAAAACTGCATGTACCACAATGTACCGGCAATGGCTGAAAAAATCAGGTTGTTTATCAATACCGATGAAGAAACCGAAAGGTAATCCTTGCCGGTTTTATTTTTAATATTAAGAAATACACAATAAATAAGATTGGTGAAGAACCCACCAAGGGTAACAAACATAATCACCGGATTTTTGGCGAACAGCGGATTGGTTCCAAGATTTAAAGCAGCCTCCTGCAATGGCTTTCCGGCTGTGAGACCGAAGTTAAAGCAGGCACTCATCACCCCGGCAAGAATTGCGATAAGAATACCTTTTTTCAGAGCAAATTCTTTAACAGCAGCTTTCTTTTCTTCTTCCGACAAACTTTTGCTTTTTAATCCCGCTGCATAACCAATAGTGGCAATACCTGCCAAACTAACTGAAATACCAATTAGCATAAGAATTCCGGAACGATCGGCAAACAAATTCTGACCGCTAATAATGGGAGGAATAAGAGTTCCAATAGCCGCACACAAACCAAGTGCAATGGACTGTCCCAATGCAACCCCAAGATAACGCATGCTGAGGCCGAAAGTAAGACCTCCAACGCCCCAGAGAGCTCCGTAGAAGATGGTCCAACCAAGTACCGAACCGGGAACACTGCCGATGATATCACCTAAAGTACCGGCAGGAGTTGTGATCCATGCAAACAATATGGGTACAATAATCCATGAGAATAAGCCCTGAACGATCCAGTAAGATTCCCAGGACCAGCCTTTAACTTTTTTAATTGGAACATAAAAACTGGCTGCGCAGATACTTCCAACAGCCATCAGAACGATACTAAGTAGTGAGTCCATGTAGATAGATAAATGTTATTACTAATGTCAGGCTTTAGGGGTTTAGGAGTCAGGCTGTAGTTTGTATGCTTCAGATAGAGACTTAAGGTTGTGGTAAAATCCTTGAACTTATTTCCTGTCACCCTAAGTACATAAATCCTAAAAACCTATTTAACTTCCTAAAGTTACTGGCTAAATTCAAAAATAACATTCGCATTGAGGTGAATCAATATAGATTTTGGAGTTTGTTTTATATAAAATGGAAAGTTTGTGATTCGGAAATGAAAACCGAACTACGGATATTTAGTTCATATTTTATCCGCTCTATGCATAGCCTCTGCATCGCCCTTGCATAGCTTCTGTATCGCCCTTGCATAGCCTCTACAACTATATAAGGTTTAGGTGATTACAACTCTTCAATAATTTCAACTGCAAAATCCGATAAGGACGGATCCCTGGCTCCCATCATCAGAATTACATCGCCGGGTTGAACCATGCCTTTAAATGTTGCAGGTAATTTCGACCTATCGGTTACCAATAAAGCGTTCCTTTTCTTTGCCACAACTGCGTTTATAACTACTTCGGAACCAATATCCCTGTTTACTGTACCTCCGGCATAATATACATCCGACATCACAAAGCAATCATTATCCCTGAGTGTGTCAGAAACTTTTTCGGCAAGCTCCTCATGCATAAACCGGAGCGGTCCGTAACCATGGGGCTGAAACCAGGCTATTACCCGCTCGCCAATTTGTTGACAGGCTTTGATAGCTGCATCGACTTCGGCCGGATTATGTGCAAAGTCGTCAATTACGTAAACGCCGTTCTTTTCTCCAACCAGTTGCGTTCTCCTGTAAATGCCAACATAACTCTCAAGAGCTTTGGACGATTTTTCTAAATCAATACCTATTGCATTCGAAACGGCAGTGGCAGCCATGGCATTTTCCATGTTATGCTTACCAATTACGGGAATCTTAAAAGATACTCCGTTAACTGTAAATTGAATTGAAAAGCCCCTTTGTTTAAAACCTTCGCCCTGATAACCAACTCCTGAAACAGTTCCAAAATCAAAAGCCGGATTTTGCGACAAGGTCTTTATTAATGCGTGGTCGTGATTTACAATAAACTTTCCTCGGGTATGCTCTTTAAAAGTTGCAAACAACTGCATAAGTTCATCAAATTCTTTATGATCTCGGTCAACATTCAGCACAACACTTATTTCGGGGTAATAATTAACAATCGATCCGTCCGATTCGTCCGATTCAATCACCAGCCAATCACTTTCCCCAACCCAGGCATTACCGGGCAGACCTTGCTTCTGCAAAGCTGTCAATCCGGCACCGGTCATCAACGATGGAGAGTATCCGCTTTCCTGTAAAATATGAAATATCATGGCCGTTGTGGTAGACTTACCAGAAGTTCCACCAACAGCAATTGTTCTTTTACTCGACGAAATGGCGGCAAGCAACTCCGACCTTTTCATAATTGGAATGCCCATTTCAACAGCTTTCCTGTATTCAACATTACTCTCTTCAATGGCTGTGGAAACCACCACAACATCAGTTTTAGCAGTAATTCCGGTCCCATCCTGAAAAAAGCATTGAATACCCTGTTTTTCGAACTGCTCCTGAATCAGCATTTTGTTGTTCTGATTAAAAAGTCTGTCCGACCCGGCTACACTCCGGCCTACCCCCTGCAAATACTGGGCTATGGCACTCATCCCTGTTCCTGCAATTCCAATAAAGAAGTAATTCTTAAAATTTTCTATATTCATGTTACTACGATGTCTGTTTTATCAACCAAATATAAAACTAATAACAATTGAGAAATGGGACAACAAAGGAAAATCCTCTTTTCAGGGGATGCATTTTCATTATTCAGCTTATAATTTTACTGCAGAAAAATTTCATTTTACATCCTGAAAAACATTTACCATAAAATTAAAAACATGAAAAAATTAGTATTAAGCAGTTTCATATTTCTATTCACCCTCTCCATTATGGCTCAGAGAACACTCCCCCCAAGTGTATCGAAGGCCATACCCTCAAAATATAAAGTTACTTCCCAAATGTACATGAAACCAGGCTTAACTGCCGTTTGTGAGATCGCTCTGGCTATTCCGAACAAATTTGGCTGTAACGACGGTAATTTGGGAGAATGTAACATGGGTATTAAAATAACTCAAAACGATGAAGCTAAAAAAGAATACCTGACCATGATAGATAAAAAGATGCCCTTCCAGAGTACCCTGCCAAATGCATCCAATTATAAACCCTCATCAGATCCAAATAACCCGTTGGTATCGTATTCACCCACAAAAGAGTTAAAACTTGAAGATGGCAGTGCAGCTTATTACATTCAAAAAACAGGCTGTATACAAGATCAGCATAGTAGTTTTGAATCTGTTTCATTTAAAAGCCTGCAGGGTAACTTTATGAAATCTGTTGAAATCAGAATTAATGGAGGTATAACAGCCGATGAGGCGATTGCGGCCGCAAAAGAATTATATGCCAGCCTGAGCAAAATAAACTATTTAGCACCTTAGTCTCTCTGTTATTATTTCTTCTCGTAATACTGAATCGTCCTATAAGTGGCCACAAGAGGATATGCGCCTTTATAGCATATCTCTTTCACCCAGTTACCATATTTGTCGTACGTGCGGATGTACGAATAAATAAAATTCTCGGAACATTTGGTATATTTTACATTTCCCTCATACCAGTAATCACACTTAAATTCGAGCGAATCTAACCGTTTACTACGAAACTGTTTAAGCTGCTTATTGTCATCGTAAAGAAAAATACTTGTATCATCAGTACAGGTTATCCATTTTTTATACACCAACCCCTTGGAATTATAGCTAATCATCCTGTTACACGGATTTTTTCTTCCTCCGGGATAGTATTGCTCAGCTTTCACAATCCGGTTTTGTTTATCGCAAAAATACCGCATTTTAAAAGCCTGGCCTTCACCTGTGACAAAGCTGTTTTTTTCAATATAATCTTTATTATAAGTAAGTTCGAAAAGAACCTGACGTTTATCTTCATCATAATAGCTAATTTCTGAAATTAAACGTGACTGACTGTCGAACTCCATCAGGTACTGCATCAATGATGAACTATCAGTTTTAAAACCACCACCTTTCTTAAAGAAAATATCAAACCTGTTTTCTATAATCTTTTTTATAGGACCTTTAAGTTCAAGATGATCCATTCCGTCGATATGAAGTAGTTCATTATTAATATGAGTGACCCGAAGATTATCGTTGGCGATTTGAACTGCGCCACCTGTGAACAGAAAAACTGCAATAAAAATCCACTTAATCATAAACTTAGTGCAAAATTTTGCAGTAAAGTAGTAAAAATATGAATATAAAGCTGGTTATGAGAATTGTTTAAATCCATACCTTTGACTTATGATCCCATTCTCAGTTACCATTTACACCGATGGCAGTTGCAATACCCAAACCTGTTGCGGTGCCTGGGCGGCAATTATTCTTGTTGGAGAACAAAAAACAATTCTTTGCGACGCCGAAAAGAACACCACCCATAACCGGATGGAATTAATGGCTGTACTTAAATCTACCCACTTTGGTATTTCAAATTATCCGGGGGCGGCTCTTGAAATCTATACTGACAGTCAATATGTAGTTAATCTTCCCGAAAGAATGGAGAAGCTAATCAATAACAATTTCGTTACCAAAAAGGGAAATATTCTGAATAACTCCGATTTAGTGCAGGAATTGATTTCACTGGTAAAAAAACATCCCGTTTCGTTCCATAAAGTAAAAGCTCACCAAAAAAGTGGCGACAGGGAAAACCTAAACCGCGAGGTGGACATGATTTGCAGAAAGGTGATGCGGGATAGTCATATTTGCAGTTGATTCTTCACCATTGACATCTTATAAATACTGGTTTGCAGATATTCTTTGAAAGGGACGTCGTCAGTTCCGACTTTTACAAAGAATTCAAAACCTGCATTATGAAAAATTTCTACAAAATCACCACCATTGCAACATCTTTGCTTTTTCTCTATCTCACCATTGAAATGTTTTTTATGTCCGATTCTTTTGTAACCGGCCTTGGCTTGCAACAATCGTTAACCACTTCAGTTCTTGCAAAAAGAGTAGCTATGTTTATGCTTGGAATTTCGGTTTTAATGTTTGCTTCGCGGAATCTGCCTCATTCGGCAGCACGACAGGTAATCTGCCTGTCAACTGCAATTACTTTACTTGGATTATCTATCATGGGGACATATGAGCTTATAAGAGGAACTGTTAATAATTCAATGCTGGTAGCTATTTGCATCGAAACTATTTTATGGATTTCGCTTGGGATCATATTACTAAAGCACAGGCATATGAAAGCTGATCGTTAAACTAAAATCCTGAATTTTATTTTCAGGAAACTTAGAAATGATTACTTTAGGCCCATTTATAAATAACGGCCTTGAAAATGGGAAACTCAAAACATACAAAGACATCGACACTTCAGGTAATTATTGGTGTTTCAGCAGTTCTGGTAAGTCTTTGTGCATTATTTGTATCAATTTCACAGGTAAAATTAATGCAGGAACAGATGCACCTTGCGGTTATGCCAAGAATCGACATTTCATTTTCAGATAATCCTTCCGAAAACCTGATTATTGCTATAAATAATTGCGGAATAGGCCCTGCTGAAATTGTGGCTGCTAAAGTTGAATACAATTCGGTAACAGTTGCAGGTTGGGAAGAATTGTTCAGGGTAATGACCAAGGATAGTACAAAACTTGAATATTTTACCGCTTCCAAGCTCAAAAACCGAATGCTTGCTCCAATGCAGATTTTCCCCATTTTAACCATTCCTGATGGAAATCTCTATAAACTTTTGAAAGCAAATAAGGAAAAAGTCAGGATCACCATCTATTATAAATCCCTTTACAACGATTATTTTGTTGTTTGCCGGGAGAGTTTAGGAGTATCGGGGGTCATTACAAACGAAAGCATTGACAATGTGATTATAAGTGAAAAAGAATCCTTTCAACGGTAGATTTTTTCTGAATATAGATAAATTTGTTCAGCGAAAATTTTTCACCTTTGATGCTGAGTCAAATAAAAAAACATCCGGTACAAAGTCCAATCCTTAAGAATTACATCCGCTTCTTTTGGGAGCTTCGTATTGTTGATGCTCAAATAAACCATAAATTAATTCCCCAGAAAAACATAAATATAAGATTTAACCTGAGCGATACTCCTCATTATGTTTGCCACAACAACCAGGAGAACCAGCTTGAAGATGTTTATTTTGGTGGCTTACAAAATCAGTTTACAAATACTCATCTGAAGATAAATGGGAACGTCGATATCATAGGTATCTGTTTTGAGCCTGATGGTGTTTATCCTTTCCTGAGAACTCCTGTTTCCGAATTCAAAAATCAGATATTGGGAGCTGATGAGGTAGGCTTCAGAGTTGCAAAAAAAATAAACGGACGCTTGAAGGAAGCGTCAGGTACTTCCAACAAACTGGAAATGCTCGAAAATGAACTCTTACTTTTGCTTGATAATTATTACCAGGTACCAGAAAATTTCAGGATAATTTTCAATACCATAAAACAGAATAATTCTCTGCAAATTAAGGAATTTTGCCAGGAGAATAATATCGGTTTGCGTCAAATGGAACGTATGTTTACAAAATACGTTGGACTGTCAGCCAATTCTTACAACACACTTAACCGCTTTCATAACAGTATAAGTCAACTGATTCATTCCAGATTTTCCAAATTATCCGATCTCGCTTACGACAACGAGTATTTCGACCAGATGCATTTTATTAAAGAATTCAAGCGCTTTACAGGAAATACCCCGAAAAGTTTTATCAATCATAACAATTCAATATTACAAATCGGGAAACTGACTTAGATGTCGTTTTTATACTATTTCTGCAGAGGTTTATAGACCAACTTTGTTATCGTAAATCTTAAATATTTAAATTATGAAAACAACAGTTATAACCGAGTTTGTAAAAATGGAAGCCTTACAAACCACAACCAGCGAACAAATGCTAACCAAAGCCGAAGTAATAAATTCATTTCTGCAAAAACAGGATGGCTTTATAGATGCTGAACTGATAAAAGCCCTGGAAGGCACCATATGGTATTTTATATACCACATCGAAAACATGGAAAAGCTAAAAGCCGTTGGTGAAAAACTTCGAAGCAGCAAGCTCTTCGACGAAATTACGCCGCTCCTAGTTCCAGGGAGTATGAATGTTACTTTTTTTAGTCAGATAAAAAGGTGGTAAGCCTAGAATCCAGAAAGAAGTTTAGAGTTTTAACACGAAGGCTCTTGGGCATGAAGAAATCTTAATTCCTTGCCCAGTGCCTTTGCGTTCGTATCTCACTAAAAGTCATTCAAATGATTAAGAATACAGTAAGCATCCCGATATTTATTGCTTATTTCTTCTTTCAGGAATCATTTTTTTAAAAGCTACTTTAAGTTCTTCAACCTGCTGGTCGTTTATGGGTTTCAACGAGCCTATGGGCGCACTCATCACTAACGATTTTGCACTAAACTCGGCTACTTCCAGTCTGTCGAACGTCTGAATTAATTTATCGCCGGTTACCATAAAAGCATCATTCTGAATCAACAATGCGGACACTCCCGATGAAATCAATTCAAGAATTTCATTGCTTCCCATGAAATGAGTTCCAAAAGGCAGCGACGGAACATCCTGCAGGAAAATCCAACTCTCGGGAATTGTCCGCACATCAAAAAGTTCCTGGGTAACGCCAAAAGCCATCAAGTAAGGAGGTTGTGTAAAGATAATGGAATTAACATGAGGATTATTCCTGTAAATTTCCTGGTGCAGCCATGTGGCGCGACTAGGAATTTTGCCAGGTTCCCGCTGCCCTCCTTTAATCTGCACAATATCGCCTGGTTCCAGATCCCAGCGGGCCACATTGGTAGGTGTTATTAAAAAGTCATTATCACGCCAGCGTGTGGAAACTGTTCCGTACGAACTTATCATTAAACCCTGATTGCAGGCACGATGAACGATATTGCATATCTCGGCTCTCTTTTCTCTTTCGTCCGACGGATAGCTTACAGTCTCCATTTCGGGGAATGGCTTTGGTATTTGTGAATCGAAAGCATAAATCTGAGCATCGGTTAAAAACACAGGTTTGCCTATAGTTTTTCCATAAAGAATAGTTCGTGCGCAAAATTCCAAAGCTTCAAACCGTTGGAATGCATTTACAAGATCGGTTCCCCCGATAACGGTTCCATGGTTTTCCATGATGATGGCCAGGTAACCTTTTTCAAATTCTTCAGCAATCACCTTTCCTAAATCTTCACTTCCCGGAAGTGCGTAAGGCGCATATCCTATAGGCCCGCAAACGTGGCGTGCCTGCGATACAATATTCGTATTTGGAATTTCCCGGACAATACTAAAAGAAACCAATGCAGGAGGATGCGCATGTATTATAGCCTTAATATCGGGCCTTTTTTGATAGATGGCCTTGTGAAACGGAAATTCGGACGAAGGATTATGCTTACCGATTATTGTGCCATCCTTTTTAACACAAATAATGTCGGAAGGCTGCAGCGTACCTTTATCAACACCCGAGGGAGTTACCCAGATATCGCCACTTTCGTCGATAATGGAAATATTACCACCGGAAGTAGTGGTAAGCCCACGATTATAAATCCGGCTTATTACCAAAACTATCTGATCGCGGGGATGCATCAACTTAATATCCAGAACTGAAAACATAATTATGAGTTTTAAAGAACTTAGAGCAATAAAAGTACTTACTAGGTCAACAATAATCAATATACTTTTTGAATGTTTATTTATACAAAATGGATTTTGGAGTTCAAAAGCAAACCTTCCCTAATCAGGTAGTATCCCGAAACTACTTTCTCTTTAACATCATAATCCTATATTTGTATATTGTGACTCTCAAAAACATAACTATTTTAATGAAACCAGATCTAAAAGAAATTATCGGATTACACGGAACAATGATTTCAACCATTGCTCACCGGATGATACAGAATAAAGAGATTGCAAAAGAAGCTGCACAGGAAGTCTGGTACGAAGTTCTGAAGAGTTTAAATACTTTTAAGGAAGAAGCCCAACTATCCACATGGATTTATTCCATTGCAAAGCGAACCATTTTAAGATATGCTAAAAACGAGAAAAAGTCTACAATTATTGAATTAGAAGAATTCAGAGCATTACCCGAAGTTGATTATATCGGCTCCGAAGAAAAACGCAAAGAATGGATAAAGCAAAAATGCGACTGGTGCTTAACTGCCGTAAATCATTGCCTTACTAACGAAGCTCGTCTGATCTTTATATTTAAGGAGAACGTAGGATTAAAATACAGCCAGATTGCTGAAATAATGGACATGCAGGAAGATAACGTAAGACAAATATCGGCCAGATCATTAAATAAAATTACCAATTTCATGAACAACACCTGTCCGTTGTTTAATCCTCAGGGAACTTGCAAATGCAGGATACGTAAGCAGGTTCTGAAGATAGATCTGGAAAAAGAATATACTATGGTTAAGAGAATAATCCGTTTGGCCGATTTATACCAAAAATTTGAGAAAGATTTACCAAGGAAAAACTACTGGGAAAAATTCTTGAATTGAGTTGTCACAAACCGAAAAGTACTGCTCACTAATTATGATATGTAAATTAAAACCTTATCAATTATGAGCAGAATTGAATTCTTAAAAGATCAGATTATTGAATCGCGCAATTTTGTAAACCGTTTAATTTCCGAGATTCCTCAAGAGTTGTGGTATACGATACCCGGTAACACCGATTCAAACTTTGTCTGGCAAATTGGACATCTGATGCTAAGTCAGAATTTTCATGCAATTACTGTAATAGCAGGCCGAAACGAAATAATAAACAGATTGATTCCCATAACCGACTACGTTAAAATCTTTAATGGCATGGGGTCATTACACAGGTCGGTTGAACAGGATCTAATTCCCACTTCGAAACTGAAAGACCAGTTTGATACCATTCACGAAATTTGTCTGGAAAACCTGAGTAAACTAAACGATGCAATTTTAGAGGAAAAACTGGAACCAATTCCGTTTAAGCACCCTGTAGCCAATACAAAATACGAAGCATTATCGTGGTGTTTTAAACACGAGATGTGGCATAGTGCCGAAATGGAAGCTATTAAAAGAATTTTGGGCCATCCCATTAAATGGATGAGAAATTAATTAGTTTTAAGCTAAAAAAACATCTTTCAGCAATTTAATAGCTATTCCGACATGACGATTCACGATATCCCCTTTTCGCTGCGATTGAGACTGGAAAACATGCTTGAACCCGATGAAAAGGTAGAATGGTCTCAAACTCCTTTGTTAAAAAGAGTTTTGAGACGAAAAGCCCCTATTGGTATTGCCGGGGTGTTTCTATTCGGATTTTCAGCTTTTATATTCTCAATGCTATCAGAAAACTTTATGGATTCAAGTAATGGCCCTGGCCATGCGTTTTCAACCTTTTTTGGAATAATGCTCATACCATTCTCCTTAATAAGCCTGATTTTGATTTTATTGCCAGTGTACACCCTCTTTATTAATCATAAAAATTTATATATCCTCACCAATAAAAGAGCCCTCATTTTAAGCAAAACACTTGTTGGATACAAAACAACATCCCGAAAAATCGGGGAAATGAATCATATCGACAAGGAAATCAATAAAAAAAATGGCCAAGGCGATATTTGGTTCTATAAAACCTTCTTTATAGATAAAAATGGTAAGAAAAATTACAGCTATGAAGGATTTATCGGTATTGAGAATGCTAAGGAAATTCACAAGCATCTTATAAATAAGATAAAAGAAGCTAAAGATACTATTAATGTCGAGACTGATTTATTGGGAATCCCTACCAAAATGTCCATTGACTATTTACCCAAATATCTTAAATTAAAACTGGATGGCATTATAATGAACAGCGAAACAATCGAAATTCAGTTCCAACCTGCTATTGGGCCTGTTTTACGTCGCTCGCTCCCGCGGATGATCCCGGGGATTTTCTTGCTTGCTCTTTCATACTATCTGATCACTTATGTTATGAATATTACTTTCAATACATTATCAATCCATTTAATAACACCACTTCTAATTTTTCTGATTGTATTCATCCAGATTACACTTCCTATTTTCAGGATTTATGCTTATGCTAAAGGATTATATGTGATAACCGACCAAAGAATTATACTTCTCGCAAAAACCCTTACAGGCTGTCGGGAAAAACTATATTTTTTCAAAGATATGACAAACCTGCATGCTATCAGGGAAGATAAGCAAGGTAATGGCGATTTATCAATCAGGGTATTACTTCGAAACCAGCCAAATAACCGCGATAATTTTACCGACATCTATTTGCTGGGAATAACAAATGTCAAAAAAATTGAAAAATTTATAAAGCAGAAAACCAAAGAAACTAAAGCTGCAGATTTAAACAACTGAATATCAAAAAACAAACAAAACAACAATTCTACAATGAAAACAAAAATATCCTGGTCCATACTAGCAATTAGCCTGTTTCTTTCAGGATGTGGAATAATAAGGATGAATTTATCTTCTAAACCTTCTGATGATTGTAATGAAAAACACAATCAATGCGATAAATGTAAAATTCAACCAAAGTCAGGCAGTAACAGGGATTTAAGATATGGCTATTACTATGATATAAAAGAGAAAAAATGCAAAGCAATTTCTTTCTCTACAGGAGCTGGCTGTATTCCTCCTCCTTTCGAAACAATGGAAGAGTGCAGAGCCTGTTGTTGCAATTAAACAGAAATCAATAATATCTAAGAAACATAAGGTAAAAATGCCTGTTAATAACAAAGGAATTCCCGGATTTCAATAAAACATTTATGGCGCAGAATCTTTCAGAAAGACTTTCGGAAATCGTTAAGGCCTTGCAACTGAAACATGGTTTAAGAGTATTGGAAATTGGCTGTGGACCAGGAGCAGCAGCAAGAGAAATTTCCAAGATTTTAGGCAACGGGTATATTCTGGCAATTGACCGCTCTGCCAAAGCAATTCAACAAGCTGTAGCAGGTTCGCAAACTGAAATTGCGACAGGTCGTCTTGGTTTCCGACACGTTGCTGTTGAAGGTTTTGAACTGCGAGAAAATGATGAATTGTTTGATATTGTTTTTGCCATCAGAGTGGGTGCACTGGATGGACGACATCCTGAAATAGAAACCCGGGCATTCTCCCGAATTGCAAAAGTTTTAAGGAAAGAAGGGAGACTTTTTGTCGATGGCGGTACTCCATTAAAAGAAATCTCTCTTGAAAAATACAGAAGAGACTAGAATTAAGAAACAAAGGATAGAAGATATCATTTAAAAATTAATGTATTTTTACCTCTCAACATTGAATTAACTATAACCAAAATGGATAAACCCAGGATATTTTCCACCTCGTTTGCAAGTATTTATCCGTTGTACATTCAAAAGGCGGAGAGAAAAGGTCGTACCAAAGAAGAAGTAGATGCCGTTATTTACTGGCTTACGGGTTACGACAAGCTAACATTGCAGGAGCAAATCGACAGCAAAAGTGATCTGGAAACCTTTTTCGCTCAGGCTCCGCTTATGAACCCAAATGTATCCAAAATCACAGGATTAATCTGCGGATATCGCGTGGAGGAAATTGAAGACAAACTCATGCAAAAAATACGTTATATGGATAAACTTGTGGATGAACTGGCCAAAGGAAAAACACTTGAAAAAATTTTAAGAAAGTAAAAGCGTATGGAAAAAATCGCCTTCATTTCCGACATCCATTTTGACGAACAATTCCCCAAAGACAGCGGAGTTAATACCCGTAAAAACTGGGAAAGAATAATTGCCGATTTAAAATCTAAAAATATAACCCGCATCATCTTCGGCGGTGATATTGGTGCGCCATCCTCTCACTCCTATCTCCTTCAAACCTTAAAAAATTTCGAGGTAAAGTTTATTTTAGGAAACCACGATGAATTTACTCATGTATCGAAATTTTATAATCCCGATAATAATAACGGTGAACTTTACTATTTTATGGAGGATAAATACAATGTTTATCTTTTTTTAGATTCATCGTCAAATAAAATCAGTGAAAAACAACTTACCTGGGTAAGAGAAAAGATGAAGGCCGAAAAGCCATTTATTATCTTTATACACCATCCTGTTTTCGAAGTAAAAACTGCTATAGACAAAATCTATCCACTATTAAACAGAGATGCTCTGCGAGCAATTTTCGAAAGCTCAAAACAATCCATAACCCTCTTCTGCGGACATTATCACATGAACAACGAACTTCGGTTGAACAATATCCGGCAGATAATCACACAGGCTTCCTCCTACCTGATAGAAAAAGAGTCCTCGGAAATAACTGTAAACAACTCCGAATTCGGATACAGGATTATTGAAATTGAGAAAAGTGATATTAAAACCGAGACCGTTACTTTTGAGACAATGTGAAACCCGAAACAACGTTAGTCGGGTTAATCCTGCCAGAATAGATAAACTTTTGCATTTCATACTCGTATTTGTATCTTCAAAGCGTTGAACCCGAATCTTATCACAACAAAATCATTGTAATTTCCCTAAATGAGGATACTACCTAAAAGCAAGGGGCGTAGCCCTGATATCTCCAGTATTGAGTAAATAATTCCACTAAACTCAAAAATCGCACCCCTCTCCCATTTAACCTAACCAAAAAATTGTAATTTGGCTTTCAATAAAAATAAGCAAAACATACTTCATTCCACAAAATCACTTATCAAAAACATGTTTATGAAAAAACTAAGTGTTTTAATAATTGTATCATTTGCCATATCTCTAACAAACTGCTCCCGGGAAAAAAAATACGAAAAAGGATTTCCCGTTAGTCCTGAAACCCAAATGACCAGCGAGGATCCGGCAGATGGTATCAATAAAGATTCAATTAATTTCGACACAAGACCCAATAGTGTTTTGTTAACAGGGATCCCCAAATTCAGGCTTACAACAATTTACAAACTCAATTACGACAAAAAGGGAACATCCTACATAGGGAGCAATCAATACTACAGTACCTATTATGAATCTGTAAAGAAGGATGGAAACCAATGGCACGGCAATTTTATGCCAGGCCTTGAAGCGGTTTATGGATTTAACATGGTGAATGTTTCTCTTTACAACATCGAAACCAAAGAACAAAAGACTCTGTTTGAAAAGTCTGTCCTCATCAAAACATTATATTATCCTTCATTTTCCAAGGATACCTTAAACTACAAACCGGTCAGTCGCGAGTTTTATATGATTTCGGTTTACGATGAGGATACAAATAAAGATGGCTTTATAAACCTAAAGGATTTACGACGACTTTACACTTTTGACATCATGGGCTTAAACAAAAAGGAGCTGATCCCTCTTGATTATTCGGTTATAAGTTCCCAGTACGATCCCGCAAACGATTATATGTTTGTTTTTGCTCAACTGGACGAAAACAAGAATGGCCAAACTGATGACAAAGAAGATATTCATGTATTCTGGATTGATTTGAAGAATCCACATAATAATGGAAGGCAATATTAAGCAAACCGAGATATCAACCCAAGCTATCAGTTTTCAGCCATAAAATCTTGAAGAAATTAAAACTCCATTTAGGAATAGAATTGTATGATACCATTAATTGGATTTCTTAGAGGCATTAACGTAGGAGGACATCATAAAGTGCCCATGGCAGAGCTACGTGACACACTCACTGAAATTGGCTGTGAAAATGTAAGAACATTGTTAAACTCAGGAAACTTTGTATTTGAAACAGCTCAATCGAACATCCAGCTACTTGAGAACATAATTGAAGAATCTCTCTCACAATCCTTTGGATTTCCAATTCCTGCAATAATAAAAACCAAAAAAGAAATTTCGGACCTGATTAGTGAAAATCCTTTTCAAACTATCAAAATGCATAAAGATATCCGGCTCTACGTTTCATTTTTAAAAAACACACCTGAAATTAAGTTGACCGTACCCTATTTTTCCGATGACCGATCTTATAAAATCATATCCTTTCAAAACAATATCGTTTTAAGTACTTTAGACCTTTCAATCACAAGCACGCCAAAAGGAATGGACGACCTGGAAAAGTTATTCGGAAAAAACATAACGACCAGAAACTGGAATACTATCATGAAGGTTGCTAATATCTAGAGAAAGAACCACAATAAAAAATCAGAGGACAATCTTATGAAATCTCTACGATACATTCAGACGGCAATTTTAATTCTGGTTAAATTTCAATTATTTGGACAATCCCTCGTTACCGATACGCTATTTCTCTATCAGGATTCTTTACATGGTTCCAGACAATCCATTTTTATTGACCACAACAAAAACAATAAATTCTATCACAAAATTGGCAATTTTAATTTCGGCCATTTTGACAATCAAAGCTATGAGTAAAGACAATAATATAGTACTGAAAAAGAGAAAAATTAAAGGAATAGCAAGTAAATGGGTAATATTACAACAGTACAAAGGGAATTTTTATTTATATCACCCTTGCGACTTTTTATTTCACTATCGTGTTTCTATAAATGATACTACTTTTATTGACTGGACCGGCGAAGGCCCTGTTGCGAATAAGATTATTCGCTTCAAAAGGATTGACAGCAAAACATTTGATTTTGAATTATCAGGAATTTACGACCAAAATCAAAAACTTAGAATTCATATAATTGATAACAAAAAAGGTATTGCTATTTTTGAGAAAATCTTCGATGGCAGAGCAAACATACGTTACTTAATGGTTGATGCGGATAAAATTAGAAACATCCCGGTTATTGTTAATAATTGCGAGTATGAAAAACAGCTTGAACAAGAATTTGATGCTCCTGATTATGATAAACTATTAAAAATAAAAGAAGGTAAAAACTTCTAATCGCTAGCAAAAGCAAATATTACTTTTTATATGATTTTAAACTACATCCACTGGAACCCCAACCCTGAATTAATCAATATCTTCGGTATCTCGATCAGATACTACGGCTTACTCTTTGTAAGCGGATTAATTCTCAGCATCTACTTTTTAGGCCGGATTTATAAAAGGGAAAACCTTCCATCCCAACACCTGGAAAAGTTGTCAATCTACAGCATGATTGGCATTTTAGCAGGTGCTCGCTTAGGACATTGTTTATTTTACGAGCCCGCTTATTACCTTTCACATCCATTGGAAATGATTTTGCCCATTACTTTTCCTCCCGATGGCGGTATTAAATTTACAGGCTATCAGGGGTTAGCCAGTCACGGCGGGGCCTTAGGGTTATTGATTGCCTTATACTTCTACTCCCGGAAAACAAAACATGCCATGATAGATACCATTGATTTGATTGCTGTGGTTGCAGCTTTGGGCAGTGCATTTATCCGGTTGGCAAACTTTATGAATTCCGAAATTATTGGAATTCCCACAACCAAATCCTGGGGAGTAATTTTTGAACGGGTAGATAACGTTCCCCGACACCCGGCCCAGTTATACGAGGCTATTGCTTATTTTATCATATTTGCTGTGATGATGTTGCTCTACTATAAAATGAGAGCCAAACTTAAAAACGGATTTTTCTTTGGACTTGTACTTGTACTAATATTCACCGCCCGATTTATAATAGAATTTGTAAAAGAAAACCAGGTCGATTTTGAAAACAGTATGACATTCAATATGGGGCAACTCTTAAGCCTGCCATATATTTTTGCAGGACTTGGATTTATGATATTTGGATTATGGAAAACGAATCAGCGATCCTGTGCGAATGATTAGCGAGTGCATCCGAATGGTCAGCGATCCTGTCCGAACGGTCAGCAAGCGCATCCGGATAGTCGGCGAGCCCATGGGAATGCTTGGCGAGGCCATCCGAACGGTCAGCGAGCAAATCCGAACGCCTGGATAGGCAAAAATTTGAACATACCGGCAAAAAATCTACTCACTTTGAAGTGATCGCCATGCATTCCGGTCCAAATCACGTGCAGACCCAAAGGTTTAATGGTTACTCTCCGGCGAATGGCCGCGGCTGGTATTTAATCCAGTTGCGGGCAAACGAAAAAGCAGGATAAACGAACGAGTTAAAAAAAAAGTACACTAATAGTTGTTATAAATAAATTCATCTTTCTCCTAATCCGATAAACAATATCCATTAAACCATCCCCGAGGTTACTAAAAATTTCATATAATTAACATTACCGTTATCGGGAAACACCATTAATGTAAAAATTATTTATCTTTGCAACTAAGATATTTAGTAGATAAGATACAATGACGGATGACAATATCGCAGGCCTTAGAAAATTAAGCCAAAAATATGCTTACGCCTCTCTGCAAATGCATGAGACTATAGCCCGAAAATTAGGTTTTTCGGCAACTGACCATAAGTATTTAAGTTTCTTTCTTGTAAAAGGAGAACTTACTGCTGGCGAACTCGCCGAATTATCGGGCCTAACAACAGGCGCGGTAACTGGCTTAATTGACCGTTTCGAAAAAAAAGAACTGGTAAAAAGACGATTTGACTCAAAGGATAGAAGAAAAGTGATTATTATACCTGATTCACAAAAAATAATCAAACTTTTTGAACCATATTACAAAGAATATCAGGAAGAAACAGAAAAATTAATTGCCAACTTTTCAGAGAATGAAATTGAAGTTATTGCTAACTATTTATTAAAATCAATTGAATTAATGAAAATGACAAATAATAAATTTAACAAATAGTACTATGACGAAAAATGAAAAAAGTAATTCAAGTGCCACGATACACAGCCCATTTAAACAAACTTACTTTCATGGCACAAAGGCTGATTTAAAATTGGGCGACTTAATCGAAATTGGTTATAATTCCAATTTTGGCGACAGAAAGGCAAAATACAATTATCTTACCTCAACTTTGGACCCAGCCGTTTGGGGTGCTGAGCTTGCTTTGGGAGATGGTAGTGAAAGAATTTACCTGGTTGAGCCGCAAGGGCCGATAGAGGATGATCCTAATTTAACCAATAAAAAATTTCAGGGAAATCCGTCAAAATCTTATCGGACAAAACACCCCCTGCTGATTGTTGGGGAAATTACAAAATGGCAAGGCCATTCTCCCGAACAGATCATGGCGATGAAGGATGGAATAGCCAGGCTCAAAGAGCAAGGAATTGAGGCGATTGAAGATTGAAGGTATTTTAAAAAACACATAAACCATCAAAAAATGAATTGATAAAGAATACAGGTAGCAACCGTAAAAACACAGCTTACAGTAACCACGAAGACTGCAAGCTGCGTCCCTCAATCACCTAAAAATACACCACCAGCCTGGGCCTTTTACTTTTATCAGGATAATCGCTTGAAGCTAACACCACAAGTTTGTAGGGGAACTCATCTTCCAGTTTTAGCATCATGCCGAAGTTTTGAGATGGATTTTTTATCATCTCCTGCACCATAGGGGTAATGTCGATATCGGTATAAGACTGGTTTACGGCATTACTTTTGGGAACCGATATTTTATATAATGCCGAAGTATCGGGCTGGTTATTCCAGGTAACAGTATGCTCATCCCAGCTTTCTATTATTTTTAGAATTGAGAATGCATTATCTCCTGTTTGGCTTGTTAAATTCATGTATTTTATCCAATAAAGGGAGAGTGTTGCTTTCTTAATAACAGTTTGCGCGGGAATGGCCGAAAAATTAAAAGCAAGAAGGGCTCTTGAAGATTCCCTTAAAGAACGAAACGTATTTCTCGTAAAGTTCTTTTTGTGCTTTAGGTTTATACCGCTTACAATCCTGTATCAAATTTTCTAAGTCCACCAATAAATTTTAAGAAAGTTAAGTTATGGTGTTGCAAATATATAGGTTTGGTTTAATTTACAAATTGACATTAGGACTTCTCGCTGGATTTAAAGGAAAAAGGAATAAACAGTTTATTTTAATTATCAAGAGTTTACTTCCGGGGAATTATTACTAATAATCTTCTTTCTATGTAGCAAACCCAAAAATGTGTTATTTTTGGACAACCACTTTTTGATCACATAATTTCAATTTAACGCTACTGAAGATGATTTACCATTCTAATATAAAACGTTAGCCAATCGAGCAGACCGTCTTGCCAGCATTAGCTGACAGGATTAGCCTCTCACACCACTATACATAAGGGTCTCGTATACTTTATTAGTATTTTTCGACTTTTTCTAGAGCTTACAACAAGTTATGGCCAATTTTAAACAAAGAATATGAAACAAATTAACCTGTTTTTTTTATTTATAATAATGTCAAGACTAGGATTTTCACAAGCCATTAGTGATACAGATATAGCCGGTTATAAGCAGGAGATACAGGCTGAATCCCAAAAGCTTAGACAGGAACTTTTGCAAAAGGATAATCCTTATGATTGCAACATACAAATGGTCGTAAATTTTCAGATAGACACCTTCCTGATTGAGAGATTTCAAGCCAAAATGGAGTCGATTGATGAGTCAACTGCAGGAATTTGCCAGTCGCTTTATAACTTGGAGGCCGACTATGATAAACTATTGAACAAGTATTATCAAATGCTGCTTAAAAAGCTGAATAATGAAGACAAGAAACTATTAAAACAATCACAGTTGAATTGGTTATCGTATCGTGACAGTGAACGAGAATTGAATAATGAAATTGCCAAAGAGGAATACTCTGGAGGCGGATCAATGCAATTAACATTTATCGCTTATCATTATGCTGACATAACAAAGAAACGCGTTTTTGAACTTTTTCATTACTTGAATAGGATTAGTAAATAAAAAAACAGCCATAATATAGTTGATGGACGATAACCGAATAAATAGCTACCGGAACGCCTCGCTCGGTTCTATCCTTCAGCGTCATCCCTGTTGTCGGCCAACTGGCTAAACAGTCATCTCGTGCGCTACAGCCTGTCAGTCGGTTCATACTGTTAACGCCTCACAACCAATAATAGTAAAAATACACCCGCCACCGATCCTTTGAAGTTAATTTGTATTTTTAAACTTTTTATGCGCAACGTTGAAGGATATTAAAAAACAGACCGTGAAAAAGTTACTGCCAATTTTAAGTTTATTGATTCTTTTTTCTTGTAGCCAAAATGAAAACACAACAAACATAAAATCATCATTTCCGGATTTAAAACTTAAAAAATATGCTCCTGCTGAACTTCAAACTGATTTTGATTTATTGGTTAGTAGCCTGAAAGAGGCTCACACCGGATTATTTTGGTATGCAACCGAAAAACAATTCGACAGCCTTGTTTACGCTCAACAGCCTTTACTAAAAGATAGCCTGAACGCTTTGCAATTTTACAATATCGTTTCGCCAATTGTGGCTTTCTCAAAAGAAGACCATTGTGATATTTCGCTTCCCAACGATTTAAACAAAGCATTAACTGAAAAAGGATTGTTTATTCCTCTAATCATTGTAAACCTCAATCGGAAACCGTTGATTTTAAATCGGCCATACAAGGGATTTGAATTGCTAAAAATTAATGGAATTAATATCGATGCCATTTATCAAAGATTATTCAACACTTTTGCTTCGGACGGATTTATTCAATCATCAAAATACAGATATTTGGACTTGAGAGGATTTTCAAAAGAATATGCAAAGGTAATTGACCAACAAAAAGAAAACACAATAACAGTCAAAAATCTGTCAACAGGAAAAACGGAAACTCATAAAATGAAATCCGTTTCGCATAAAAAACTCAGTGAGCTTGTGAAGCAGGTTATTAACGAAAACAAAATAAGAGAAGAAACAGATACTCCCGCAAAACTCCAGTTTCAAGACCATAATACGGCAATTTTAACTTTCACAACGTTTAGCAACAGTAAATTTGAAAGGTTTAATATGAATTTTAAAAAGTTTGTTGACTCATCATTTGTGGAAATTTCAAAACGCAAATCAGAAAACCTGATAATAGACCTTAGAGACAATGGAGGAGGTTCGGAAGGCAATGAAGATTATCTTTTTTCTTATCTGACCAACAAACCGTATAAAAAATATAAATACGTTGAATTGTCAGATTTCTCGTTTAGTTTTCTTGATTTTACAGATTATTCAAACATCAGGGATCGACAGGAATTAGAAAGCGAATTAAAAGCAGAAAATGAGAAATCGGCAAATGGTAAAATTTACCGAAAAGCTGGTTTATACATTCCGGAACCTTTGAAAAGAAATGCATTTAAAGGTAACATGTATGTTTTGACAGGTGGATGGACTTATTCAGGCGGTGCGGAATTTTCTTCTCTGATGAAAGAACATACAAAAGCAGTTTTCATCGGAGAGGAAACCGGAGGGGGATATTATGGAAATACAAGCGGAACATCATTAGAGCTCACATTACCCAATACGAAGTTAATCATCGACATTCCTGTTTTAAAATTTGTTTTAGACGTGCAAAAAGGAAAATTTGGAAGGGGAACAATACCGGATTTTGAAGTTCAACCGACATTTGAAGAGTTTATTAATGGTTACGACACAGAACTTGAATATGCCAAAAAACTAATTCGAAAATAAAAACCAGTTAGGCAAAGTGCACAACGAAGGAACAACGAAGGAACAACGAAAGGAGAACGAAGGAAGACAAACAAAATACAGCACCACATTATTAAGTTCGAAATTAAAAACCACATTCTATTCATTTCTATCATTGTCGTGAAAGTTCAAATATTTTTTTTATTAACTTAATCTGAAGATGCTTATTGGAAAGTGCATCTTAATTTAACCAAAACAATTCTGAATTACAACACCTTATGCTATCGTTTTTTAATTATTTAAACGATAAATTAGGGGCAATTAAAAACCAAAACCATGAATTTCAAAAATTTAAAAACCAGGACAAAGCTTATCGGGAGCTTTTCCATGGTATTAATACTGGTTATCGCAGTTGCAATTATAGGAATTATCAGTTTGAACAATATGAACGAAAAACATTCCACAAGAGCAATGATTCAAAAAACCGAGGCCCAAATACTGACAACCCGTTTAAACATGCGATCCTTCATTCATCTGAGAGACACTCAGTATTTCGTGGTAGCGATAAACAATATCGACCAGTCGATTTCCCATATCGAAACGGTAAAGCCAACTCTCACAATAGATGAAAATATTACCCTTGCCAACCAATACCTGACCAATTTGGGTGAATACAGGGCTTTGATGCTCCAAAACCGAAATGCCATTGTAGCTCAAAGTAATTCAATTAATCAACGGGCACTGATCCGTAACATGATAAAGGAAGCTTACAAACAAACCAACTTGCCCGAGAACACTAAATTAAACTACCATTTTACCAATGCACGCTTAAACGGAACTTACATCTATGCGCTCTCAAAACCGGAATATTACGAAACAGCAAAAAATGACATTGCTCTTGCCATTAGGGAAGCAGAGGCCTCAAAACTCTTAAACATAGTCGGTTTTCTAAAAGAATACAACACAGCCATGGATAATTTTATGGTGGCATATAATTCATCCCAGGAAACAGAAAACCAGCTTGTTGAAAAAGGAAAAGAAATTTTAAAGGTATCGGACCGCATGGAAGAAAACATTCTTTCTTTTTTAGAAGAGCAACATAAGGGCGCTATATCCTTTATCACAATTTTCACATTGCTTTCTATTGCAATAAGTATCGTGGTTACTTACCTGCTTACAAAATATTTAACTTCAATGATCAAAAAAGGAGGTGCTCTTGCACAAACTTATGCGGATGGGAACCTCGCATTCCGGGTTCCGGAAGAAGATCTGGCGGTGAAGGATGAACTTGGTGATCTTGCCAGGGCTATGGTGAGCATGGGCGATAAACTAAGATCAGTCATTGAAGGAGTGCTTTTAAGTGCTACAAATGTAGCTTCTGCTAGCTCCGAGGTAAGCAGCACTGCTCAGCAGATTTCGCAGGGAGCATCTGAACAGGCTTCGGCTGTTGAAGAAGTATCATCGTCCATGGAGCAAATGACCTCCAACATACAGCAAAACTCCGACAATTCTCAACAAACAGAAGCAATTGCCAGTAATGCTTCGGTCAAAATAAGCGAGGTAGCCGAGAAAGCACAGAAAGCTATGGACGCAAACCGTATTATTGCCGATAAAATTAACATCATTAACGATATAGCTTTTCAAACCAACATTCTTGCTTTAAATGCCGCTGTTGAAGCTGCCCGGGCAGGAGAGCAAGGCAAAGGATTTGCCGTAGTAGCTTCCGAAGTAAGAAAACTTGCCGAACGAAGCAAGATCGCAGCCGATGAAATAGTAACCCTGTCAAAAACAAGCCTGGGTTTGGTAGAGGAGACAGCCATTAATATGGCAGAACTTATACCCAATATTGAGCGTACCTCAAAATTAGTTGTTGAAATAACGAGTGCAAGTTCCGAACAGAACAGCGGGGCCGCACAGATTAACAATGCCATACAGCAACTTAACAATGTAACCCAGCAAAATGCTGCTGCAAGCGAAGAACTGGCTACAAGCGCCGAAGAGATGAACTCTCAGGCTGAGTTATTGAAAGAACAGGTGTCGTTTTTTAAAATTGGGAAAGAATACGCTCAGCATGTTTGTTATACGAAACCCTCAAAAGTACCTGAAAATAACCCACTACGCCGGAAAGTATCCAAACCCGCGCCTTCACCAAAAGGCATTTCAATTAAGCTGACTGATGCAACCGATGATGCAAATTATACGAACTTTTAAAAAATAGCTACCTCCGTGAGATTATTAATTCTCTTTTAATAATCTCACGAAACATACTTGTAATTGCTATTTTTGAAGCCAGTTAATTAAAATGCAAAAATAGCATTTCGATTAACTGGTCATTTTTTACAGGTTTGCTCAGGTAATCGATACAGCCGGCTTCGAGGGCTTTAGCCCTTTCGTCGTTCGAGGCATAAGCAGTTTGGATAATCGTTTTAACCTCAGGTTTAATCTTCCTGATCTCTTCAACTACTTCATAGCCTGTCATATCTGGCAGACGCACATCCATCAGAATTACGTCTATTGCATCCTTCTGAACCGCCTCAATGGCATCCTTACCTGTTGCTACAACTATGAGTCTTTGGGTTATTGCCGAAAGTACTTCCTGCAGATATTCCGCATTCCATTGATCGTCCTCCACAATCATCACATTTATATTAAGTGCGGTAACGGATGTTTCGCTTTTCTTTTTTTGTGTCTGGAGGTCGGTAACCTCAGATGTTGTATAATCAACCGTAAAAGAAAATTTAGAACCTTTGCCAGGTTCCGATTCCACCCATATTCTCCCTCCCAATAGGTTCACAATGCCCTTTGTAATGGACAAACCCAACCCTGTACCACCAATATTGGATGTTCTTGCATTTTGCAACCTGACAAAACGATTAAAAACCACATCGTGCTTATCGGCCGGAATTCCATCACCGGTATCAGTAACAAAGAATACAAGGCCTTCGTCCCCATAGGTAACACCAAAGCGGATATTTCCATGGGCAGTATATTTAACAGCATTGGTAAGCAGATTAACAAATATCTGCTTCAGCTTTCCTCTGTCAATTATAATCATTCGGGGACTGTGATTGGTCTGGATATCAGGTTCAATTGTTAAATGTTGTTTACCTGCATTTATCTGATAATCGGAAATAATAGACCCAAGTTCGGCAAATAAGGTGTGAAGGTCGCATACATCAATATTCACAGGTAACTGCCCCGATTCAATTTTCGAAATATCAATAATATCATTTATAATATCCAGCAGGTCGTTGCTCCGGCGCGAAATAATAGTTGAGAATTTCTCCAGTTTTTCTTTATTATGGAAGTTGTTCTTTATCAACTCCGAGAATCCCATTATGGCATTCAGGGGAGTTCGAACTTCGTGACTGATATTCTGTAAAAAAGCTGTTTTAAACCGATCGCTTTCTTCGGCTTTTTCCTTCGCAAGCAGCAATTCTCTTTCGGCTTTTTTCCTGTCCTCGATATTACGCGAAATACCTACAACTTCAATTTCTCCCTTGGAATTATACTGAAAATGGGTGGCTGTTTCGATCCAGATAATGCTTCCATCCTTACAGGGTTGTTGCAACTCGTCAATATAAAATTTCTCGGACTCGGGATGACTCATAAAATCATCCAACCGCTTTGGCACTTCGTCCATAAGTTTCTGAGCCGACAGCTCTGTCAACGATTGATACATATCCTGCTGCAAGGCTTCCTCGACAGTAAAACCACGTAACTGAAAAACCGACTGACTGATAAAGGTATATTTGCCTAATGTAAGGTTAAGTACCCAAATTACATCTTGTATATTTTCTACAAGCAGTTTATACTTATTTTCACTCTCTTCAGCATTTTCTTTAGCCTTCAGCAGCTCCTTTTCATAATTTTTATTTTCGGTGATATCGAAAAACACAGTAGCAAACTGTCCCTTTTGGGTTGAAAAAACAGATATAAAAAAATGCTTTTTCATAGGTTCGAAATACTGATCGAAAGTAAAAGGTTCGCCACTTTCGGCAACTTTTGAATAAAACTCCAGGAAAGGAGCTTCGGGCGTTCCATACAATTCGGTTGCCAGCTTCCCTTTGGCATCATTGAGTTTTATATTGAGGTATTGTTCCGAAACAGGATTACCGTCGATAATCCTGTAGTTTATCGCTTTGCCGCTTTCGTCGTAAACAATTTCATGTAAAAAAACACCTTCCTGAAGAGAGGTAAAAAGTTTCCGGTATTTAAACTCGTTCTTCTCGGCAATATCTCTGGCTGCCTGCAGTTCCTCATTCATTTGCACGAGTTCTTCATTCAGTTGAAGATATTCGTAATTTTGAGCCTCTATTCTTTCCGAATTTTCCTTAATGAGGATTTCTGCTTCCTTCTGACTTGTAATGTCAAAATTAACTCCTACCATGCGCAGAGGGATATGATCATCCGAATAAAAAACTTTACCATAAGCTCTTAACCAATGGACAGAGCCGTCGGGCCAAACAACCCTGAACTCAGAATCGTAGCCTGACAATCCAAGCACAGCTAGTTGACAAATTTCGTTGCTCATCTCCTTGTCGTCGGGATGTATTCTCGACAACCAGGCTTCATAAGCTTCCGAAAAATCGCTTTCATCCACTCCATACAACTTGTACATTTGCCTATCCCAAACAAGATGGTTCAATGGAATATCCCAATCCCATATACCTATATTAGAGGAGCTGGTTGCCAGGTCAAGCCGCTCTTTGATGCTTCTTATTTCAAGTTCGGCCTGTTTTCGGAAAGTAATATTTTCAATAGTGGCAAGTACATACTTAAATGACCCGTCATCACCAAAATTGGCATTTGCTGTTAACGAAGCCCATATAGCCTGCCCGTCCTTACGGAGATATCTTTTCTCTGTTTTATAAACCAGAATTTCGCCAGCTACAAGCCTTCTGGCATTTTCGGCATCCCTGTTAATCTCGGCTGGATGGGTAATATCCTTGAACGTCAGCTTTGAAAGTTCTTCTTTATCGTAACCCAGCATTTGGCAGAAGGTATCATTTACAGCTATAAACCTGAAAGTTCTATCGGACATTACCATTCCAAAAGGACTATTCTCAAAAATTTTTCTGAACTTTTGCTCGCTTTCCTTGATTCTTTCTTCGTTTAATTTACGTTCGGTAATATCGGCACTTACGCCCAGAATTCTTGCAGGTGTGCCATCGGGATTGTAAGTCACAATCTTTCCGGTATTGCTTATCCAGTATTCTTTCCCGGTAGTTGGATTGCGATAGCGGAACTCATGTACATATTTCCCGGTTTTACCTTCAATATGGTCGTTTACGGCACTCCATGCACTTTCCCGGTCATCGGGATGCATAGCTTTGCTCCAGGCTTCCGAAACATTATTCCATCCCAATCCATATAATCGTTCCCAAACTTCGTTAGCACTGATAATCTGATTACTTGCATAATCCATCTCCCAAATGGCTACCTCAGAAATAGAGTTTGCAAGCTCCAGCCTCTCATTTGCTTCGGACAAGGCTTTCTGGGCTTCCTTCAATTTGGTAATTTCGCTGAAAGTGGCAGCAAATTCGCCGGATTGAGGACAAAAAACATGTAAAACAAAATATTTATCTCTTAGCCCTCTGTAATCAAGTAAATACTGATCTTCTCCGGTAATGGCTGTATGCATGTAAATTTTGAAAATATCGGCCCTTTCACCAATAGCTTCAGGGAATAATTCAGAAGCCTTGTGTCCGATAATATCATCGGCTCTCAAATTGGTATAATTGGCAAAAGCCGGATTTACATCAATATATTCCCAATCGATCGGATTGCCATTTTCATCGGCTATCACCCTGGCATGGAAAAAACCTTCATTCAGATTGTCGAACAGGTTCTTGTATTTAGCCTCTGTAACGCTCAGGCGTTTTTTGGTCTTTTTCAGCTCACTGATATCAACAAATGTAACCACTACACCGTCAATCTTTTTATCGGTGGTAATAAAAGGGCTGATGCGCTTAAGATAAAACCTGTTATCGTTATCAACAATTTCCTTTTCGATGCTAACAAGTTCTCTCAGGGCTTTTTGCGACTCGGTGATGATGGATAATCGGGTATTCTCGCTAAAATTGGAGGCAAAACTCTCTATTGGCCTACCAAGATCGGTTTCCTGTAATTTAAAATGGCGTTGCAATGCAGGCGTAAACTTTCTGATCCGAAGCTCATTGTCCAAAAACAGAGTGCCAATATCGGTACTGTTTAAAAGGTTATTAATATCGTTATTGAGGTCGGCGAGTTCCTTGTTCTTTTCCTGAATTTCGGCATTAACGGTATACAATTCTTCATTGGCCGATTGCATCTCCTCATTTGTGCCCTGCAGCTCTTCATTGGACGACATAAGTTCTTCGTTGGCCGATTGAAGTTCCTCGTTGCTGGTTTCGAGCTCTTCTATTACATTCTGAAGTTCAGTTTTAACCGATTTAAGCTCATCTTCCAGAAAAGCAATCTGTTGCTTCGAGTAATCATCAATCTGAATACTGTTGAGAACGATCCGCTCCGATTCCGTAACTTTCCTGTCCTCGCCAAACTCGATCACATAAGTCTCCTGTAGACCCGCAATTTCAGAACGATAGATACAGATATCGAAAACAAATTGATCCTCGCCGTTGGAATAAGTAACTCCTTTATAAACAATTTCCTTTTTCTCGACTTCAACTTTGTGAATGCCGGCTCTAATAACAGTAGCAATTTCGGGATTTACCACTTTTAAAAGATTTTTTTCAAACAACCCCTCGGAATGTATTAATCTTTTGCCAGCATTACCTTTGATGAAAAGAATGTTGAAATTTTTATCAATGAATAAGCACGATGGACTATAACGATCGCTGAGAAAACGGTGAAAAACCGATTCCGGGTTTTCTTTGGCTTTTGCTTCACTAGCTTCACTTTTCTTCACAGGATTTTGATAAGTTATATTTGTAATTTTATTATAATGTGACTGATTTGCAGCAATTGGCTTTCCTTCTGAAAGATTCCTGAAAATCTTCCATTTCAGATCAATCTGTTCGAAATGTTTCCGAATATCCCCCAAAGATTCGCTGTTTCCTAAAAACAAAAATCCATATTTATTTAATGCGAACCGGAAGTTTGATAGTACTTTTTTCTGACTTTTACTGTCAAGGTAAATCAGCAAATTGCGGCATGTAATAAGATCCATCCGGATAAAAGGAGGATCTTTTAATATGTTATGGATGGAAAAAACAACCTTCTCGCGTAACTGTCTGGTTATTTCTAGCTTATCTCCCAAATCGATAAAATATTTTTCGGATAATGTTCGATCAAGGTTATTGAAAATGCTAACAGGGTAAATTCCTGTGCTGGCCTTTGCAATAGCTTTGGGGTCCACATCGGTTGCAAATACTTTAAAATCTATGTCAACTTTCTGTTGTGCGATGTATTCGTCAAACAACATAGCAACCGTAAAAACTTCTTCTCCGGTAGAACATCCAGGAATCCATATCCTTATCAGCTCCTTTTCTGTCTTATCCTGGCAAACAACTGGTATTACCTTTTCCCTTAAAACAATAAATGCTTCAGGATCGCGAAAGAAACTTGTTACCCCGATAAGGAATTCCTGTTTCAAAAACTCTTTCTCAGCAGGAGTATTTAAAATAAAATTATAATACTCGGCCAGATTCTCAATACCGCAATGGTTCAATCGTTTTTCGAGACGGCGGATAAGCGTGTTTCTTTTATAGTCTTTAAAGTCGATGCCTGTTGCCTTATGTATTTCATGAAGAATTTTTATAAAAATGGCATCGTTTGTACCTGCCTCCATATCATCTTCTTCGCTCAGATTAAGATGTTTGTTGGTAATTTTATTAAGATAGTTTGCAATTTTCTGAGGTTCGAAAATAAAATCTACAAGGTTGGTTGATATAGCGGCGTTAGGCATACCGTCGAACTGTGCCGACCCTGGGTCCTGAACAATAATGGTACCGCCAACATTTTTAATGGCTCGTATACCCTGCAATCCATCCGATCCTGTACCTGACAAAATAACCCCTATCGCTTTTTCGCTGAATTCCTCACTTAACGATTGAAAAAACATATCAATAGGCAGATGATTGGATCTAACTTCATTCTGAATAAGGGTGTGGTCCTTTATAATAAAATTCTTATCACTTTGAATTAAGTAAATACAATTTGGTTCAACGGGTTGGTTATGCTTTGCCGGGAAGATTCTCATACCCGTATGTCTGGCGAGCAATTCGGGAGTAGAACTTTTGTAATCGGGAGATAGATACTGGATAATAACAAACGACATTCCAATATCGGAAGACAAATGATCAAACAACTGTTTAATAGCGTCAAGGCCGCCAACTGACGCTCCTATACCAATAACGTAATTTTTGGCATTCATTGTTTTTGGATTAGATCAAGTTAAAATTAGATCATTTTGGTTGTTTACTATGTAAATTAAATGTAGCTGTTTTAAGCATAATTTCAAAAAAAAACCGTCCAATCCAAAATTAAAAACCGGAGAATGCAAATTCGTCCGGTCCAATGAAAGGTATAACAAAGAATCCAGGTCAAAATTACATCATTTCATCTGTCTATATTTTTTGAAGGGTAAATGGAGCTCCGATAGCGATCGGGCCAGGACAATAATCATCCACGTGTGTCAAATTTCACTGCCATGAATGTTTATTTTTTTCAGTTGTTTGTCCAGGTAAGTTTCGAGTGTGGTGGTTAATCTGATAATATTGAGCGGTTGTTGAGGAGCTGCAACATTATCAATCACCGCCTGTGTCATATCTGCCAGATTATTGGCAGTATTTTCAGTAAACCCGGCTGCCAGAAGCGTATTCTTCCATTCCTCTTGAGGAACCGGTTGTGGAATTACATTTTTATGGAGCAATCCCGATAATATATTGGCTACATCCTGTGAACTATATTGCTGCGGCCCTGCCAGCTCATAAAACTTTTTATGCATAGACCAGTTACCGGTCATGATTTCGGCAACGAACTTAGCCACATCAACAGGCGAATGCATTTCAATCTTAAGATTTTTGGGGAAAAAGGTTGGCAAAACACTATATTCTTCAACAACTTCCAAAAAACCACGCCAGTTGCTGTAATAATACGATGGACGAACAAACACGGTATCGAGTCCCATCCCGTCGAATGCATGTTCCAGAATAGAAGACATCATTATATTACCGGTATTACCTTCAATATGTGCTCCTATGCACGACAAGCCTACAACCCTTTTAATTCCGGTGGCCCGGATAGCCTTTTTGTAGTTTTCAACTATCTTTTGTGTATCTCCTATTATATCGTTTGATGCCGGATTTTCTGGTGTCAAAAGAAAAACCGTTTTTCCTCCCGTGAAAGCCTTTGTGAGTAGCTCTGCATCGAAGAGGTCGGCCGTAACAATTTCAGCATTTTCGAATGTAACTTTGGCAGGATTCCGAACTACTGCCCTTACCGGAAACCCTTTACCTGTAATTTCCCTTACGATGTTGGAACCTACTTGTCCTGATGCGCCTGTAATGATGTTCATACTTTTAATTTTTTAAAATCATAGCAATAATTGAAGCGACTGCTATTCCTTCCGGACTCAGCAATGCCCATAAAATTAAA
Organism: Bacteroidota bacterium; assembly: GCA_023429135.1. GTDB lineage: Bacteria > Bacteroidota > Bacteroidia > Bacteroidales > JAAUTT01 > JAAUTT01. Next base: position 40,770 of record JAEYWD010000087.1, read on the forward strand.
CATTCAATGACAGTTTTTGGATTTTTAATAATGAGAATGCGAATGACTTTTTAATTTGAGCTTTGCGTGTATTCTACTAGGGTGGCTTAAAAAATAAGGTTCTTTTTTAGAAAACTAAATGACAAGCAGAATATGAAATCCGAGACAACAAAAGGCCGTAGCCCTGACCATAAAGAACCTTTCGAGTCATCCTCCTTTTATCACCTCCTCATCGAATGACTGGCTGGCGGTGCAGCCAGGTTCAAGTATCAGAAAATATTGAGGATTCCAACGAGCGTTCAGTAAATCGGATAAGAAGTTTGAAGTACCCTGGTATGCTTTAAAATCCCACTTTAAAGATTCTGCACATTGTTCAGTAAATTTCCTGGCTTCGTCGGTTTTAATACCTTCCCAATAAATAAAACCGGCAGTATTGTAATCCTTTACCCAGTTATACTCCATTTCCATCAGGTAGTGGGCATTTTCTTCGCCATATATTTTAATATATTCTTTACGCATTTCGTCCAACCGTTCCTTACCTGGCAACTTTGCGTTTTCGACCCAGCCTGCGCTATACCAGTATGTTCCTGGATTATGATTGAAAACTTCGTTGTACTTTTCGCGCGAACCCAATAAAAAGGTGATACAATCGTGCGCTTTAGAAATTACAAGTTTGTGTCGTGCGGATTTCAATCCGGTTACTGCATTGCTGCATAAGCCATAGCCAAGCAGTATTGCATCGAAGGGTTCGGGTGAGGTTAGGTTATCAATCTTATCTATTTCCTCCTGTAAAGCTTTATTGAGCAATTGCGGAGTGTTATGAAGATCCTGACGGATAAATGTTATGTCGATAAAATTGTCGCAGTTGGGAATAAGCGAACAAAGTTCCCGTTGCAGCACTTTACAGGCCAGTAACTTTAACCGCATTCCCATGAGCGCACTGTTAAAAACTCAGGGTGAAAACCGTTTCTGTTTCTGGAATAGAATTAGCAGTGATGGTGCCGCCATGAAGCCGCATTATCTGCCGCGACAAACTTAACCCGATACCTGATCCGGAGGGTTTGGTGGTAAAGAATGGTATAAAAATCTTATCAAGTACATCTTTCAAAATACCAACTCCGTTATCGATAACCTGAATAGTAACCCTGCCCCGCTTGTTATAGAATGCTTTCAGCTCAATCTGAGGATTAGGCCGTCCTTCGAGGGCGTGAATAGAGTTCTTGATCAAGTTGATAATCACCTGCTCGATTAACTGCTCGTCAACTGAAAACTCGATATCCTCAGGAACAATGGAACAGGTAAATTTAATGTTGTTGTGTTTTATTTCCTCATCCATCAGTAGCTCAATATTACGAACCAGCGATTTTACATTCGATATTTTGAAAATAGGTTTTGGAATCCTGGTGAGGTTCCGGTAAGTATTCACAAAGTGCAGTAAACCTGTACTTCGTTTATTAATAGTTTGAAGTGCCAGATGAATCTCGTCCATACTTTCAACGTCAATACAAACCTGTCCTTCCACGCTCTGCACCGTATTTTGCTGCATAGACGACAGCATATTCTCAATGGTCGATGATAAGGAAGCAATAGGCGTAATGGAATTCATAATTTCATGGGTAAGCACACGTATTAGCTTTTGCCAGGCTTCTGTTTCCTGCTCTTCCAGTACATTCTGAATGTTTTTGATGGTGGCCAGGGTAATCTGTTTGTCCTTTATTTTGAGCTCGGTGGCAAATATAGCAAGCTGAAGAATATCGTCTTCATCCTGAACTTTTACCAGTGCATTCTGACCTGCGGAAATATTCAACAATGTATCCACAAGCTCTTTGCTAAGCGAATTCAGAGCATTGATATTCCTTAACGAATTGAGCTGAAAAAGCCTTTTGGCCGATTTATTAACCATTTCCACCTCGCCGTCGTTTGCCCGATAGGCAATAATACTTACATCAATATTCTGAACAATGCTTTGAAGGTAATGAAAATGCTCCTCCTTCTCCGAACGTACTTTCTGGAAATCCTGGATAACATCGTTAAAGGCCTTGCTCAGCTCATCGAACGACGAACCCAGACCTTCAATCTGAAATGAGCGTGTAAACTCCGAAAAACGGATTGATTCCAAAAAGCTGGCCAGGTCGCGGTTGGTTTTATTTACATACCTGAAAAGTGAAACAACCTGGAAGATAACCAGCATGCTGATAATAAATGCTGTGATATAGTTTTCTTTCCCTATAAAAATGAGGTAAAAGACAAAAAATATAGATAAGGACAACAGTATTATCCTTATCAGGCTGTTGACGTAAAACCGTTTATAAATCATATTTTTCCATTCTGCGGTACAGCGATGTACGTGTTATACCCAGCTCCTGTGCAGCTTGCGTTATATTTCCCTGGTATTGTTTCAACACCTTCATGATAATCATTTTTTCAACATCGTCGAGGTTAAAGGTATTTAATTCCACTTCGCTCGATTTGTTGGCCTGAGTGGTAAGAATAAAATCATCGGGTTCGAGAATGGAACCATCGCTCATAATAATAGCCCTTTCGATAGCATGCTGCAATTCGCGTACATTACCGGGCCATTGATATTGATTAAGTTTTTTCAGAGCATTGGCACTGATTCCCTTAATTGTCTTTTTGTACTTTTTGGCATATATCTTAATATAGTGATTGGCCAAAAGAGGAATATCGCCGGTTCTTTCGCGCAATGGAGGAAGATGGATCTCAACGGTATTGATGCGGTAAAGTAAGTCCTGGCGGAAAGTATTGTCGCTCACCATCTGGTGAATATTATTATTTGTGGCACAAATCAATCGTACATCTATCGGTTTTGCACGGGTTGCTCCTACCCTAACTATTTCGCGGCGTTCCAGAACAGTTAATAATTTTGTTTGAAATTGGAGGGAAAGATTGCCAATTTCGTCGAGAAACAGCGAACCACCCGAGGCAACTTCGAACCGCCCTGCTTTTTCTTTCTTGGCATCGGTAAAAGCGCCTTTCTCATAACCAAAGAGTTCACTCTCGAAAAGAGATTCAGTTATAGATCCAAGGTCGACACTGATAAATATTTCGTCCTTTCTCAAGGAATTTCGATGAATGGCACGCGCCACAAGTTCCTTACCGGTACCGTTCTCACCCAGAATAAGAATATTGGCATCAGTAGCAGCAACTTTCTGAATGGTGGTAAATACTTTTTGCATCTCGGGGCTTTGGCCAATAAAATCGCTGAAAGGCTGGTCCATTACCTGGTTCATTTCCTTCTGCCTCGACCTTAAGGATGAGTTTTCACGACGACTACGGCGCAATTTAACCGATGCAGAAACAGTTGCCAGCAGTTTTTCGTTTTGCCAGGGCTTCAGGACAAAATCGGTTGCCCCGGCTTTAATGGAGCGAACAGCTTTTTCGGCATCGCCATAAGCGGTTATAAATACAACTACTGCATCCTTGTCAATCTCAAGAATCTGTTCCAATGCATCGAACCCCTCCTGACCACTAATGGCATCCTTGGTAAAGTTCATATCCAGAAGAATTACATCATAATCTTCCTTATTAAGATATTCGGCAATAGCCTCTGGTTTTGAAATGGTATCAATTAATTCCACATGAGGCTTTAAAAGAAGCTTAAGCGCAAAAAGGATATCCTGATTGTCGTCTACAGCAAGGACTTTTCCAACTTTGTTTATCATAGGGCACAGTTTGAATAGAGCAAGTATTTAGTTCTTTTGTAAAGTAAAAGTAAGGATAATTTTTGATATGTCCGAAATCGTACTATGCATGTCTCAATATTAAACAATGTTGTAAATTATTTAGCTTTTCGCTAAATCCAAATTCGTCAGATATATAATTACTTACATGTTTAGGCATAACATTTGATTTATTGGGGACAATTAGTAATTATTTTTACAAGTTTTATGGACGGAATGGATCGCAAAATTGAAACTAAAGGAAAATGGAAGAAAAAATATACATGGATTTCCATTATTTCGGTTATACTGTTATTTGCAATTTATAATATCGTTTTTGGAGATAAAAGCTCAAAACTTAATGTAGAATCGGAAAAGCTGGCAATAGAAGAAGTTAAAAGTGATATTTTTCAGGACTATATTGCTGTAATCGGAACTGTTCAACCTATTCGCACCATTTATATCGATGCCATGGAGGGAGGCCGCGTAGATGCTCTTTATCTCGATGAAGGAACCATGGTAAAAAAAGGTGACCAGATTATGAAACTGAGTAACTCTAACCTTTTACTCGATATTCTTAACCGCGAAGCCGGACTTGCCGAACAGGAAAACCTCCTGAGATCTAACAGGCTCAGCATGGAACAAAACAAATTAACCCTCGAATCACAACTTCTGGAACTTAATTATCAGCTTAAAAAACTGGAAAGAGCATACCGAAACAACGAAATACTCGTCAAAGACAAATTAATTTCGCGCGAAGATTACGATCAGGCCAAAGAACAATACGAATACTCCATTAACAAGAGAAACCTGCTTTTAAAGACTCAAAGACAGGACTCTATGTTTCGTTCTGTAGCTATTAAACAGTTAGAGGCCTCGGTTTCGAGAATGCAGGAGAACATTGTGCTCATCAAAGATAAATTTCAGAGTTTAAACGTTGCAGCACCTGTAGATGGTCAGTTAGCCATTATCATGCCCGAAATTGGAGAGTCGATGAGTCCTGGACAGCGACTTGCCCAGATTAACGTACTCGACGCTTACAAAATGAAGGTAGAAATAGACGAACACTACATTGCCCGCGTTGTAAAGAATCTCAAAGGCGATTTCGAATTCAACAATACAACTTACGATTTACGCCTCACTAAAATATACCCCGAAGTTAAAAACGGACGTTTCTCTGTAGACATGGAATTTGACGGTAAAACTCCCGAGCAGATCCGCATTGGACAAACCGCACGTATACGACTTGAACTCGGTGAATCAAAACAGGCAGTTCTTATTCCGAGAGGTGGTTTCTATCAGAGCACTGGTGGCCAATGGGTGTATGTACTGAATAAAGAAGGAAACCTTGCTACACGCCGTAATATCCATATCGGTCGTCAAAATCCGAGATTTTATGAGGTACTCGATGGCCTCGAACCTGGCGAAAAAGTGATTGTATCCAATTACGACACCTATGGCGATGCTGACAAACTGGTTTTAAAACACGAAAAATAATATATACCATTAACATTATCATCTATGCTTAAGACAGTCGACTTAACAAAGGTATTCCGCACCGACGAGGTTGAAACAACAGCCCTGAATAGAGTTAACATGGAAATTTCTCATAGCGAATTTGTTGCCATCATGGGGCCTTCGGGTTGTGGTAAATCAACTTTATTAAACATTATCGGGTTACTCGATAATCCCTCCGATGGCCTTTTCTATTTCAACGGGGAAGAAGTATCGAAATACACCGAAAAAAAACGGACTAACCTTCGTAAAGCCAACATAGGTTTCGTTTTCCAGAGTTTTAACCTGATCGACGAACTTACTGTTTTCGAAAATGTGGAACTCCCTCTATTATACATGAAAGTTTCGGGAAGTGAACGCAAAAGAAAAGTTGAAGAAGTGCTCGAAAGAATGAAAATAGCGCATCGTCGTAACCATTTTCCGCAGCAACTTTCGGGTGGACAGCAGCAACGTGTTGCAATAGCCCGTGCCGTTGTTACCAAACCCAAACTCATCCTTGCCGATGAGCCCACAGGTAACCTCGACTCAGCTAACGGTGAAGAAGTGATGAATTTGCTTACCGAGCTCAACCAGGATGGAACCACAATCATTATGGTGACCCACTCTCCAACCGACGCGGAGAAAGCATCGCGCATCATTCAGTTGTTCGATGGTCATATTGTTACCGAAAATATCCGCAGAAATTAATTAAATACCAATTGTCATGAAAGATCTTTGCGTACCTATACCCGATTTAAAAGACAATCAGATTGCCCAGCTTGAAGTAACCGTAGGCCAGGAAAAACTCAAATATGAATTCCGGGTGGAAAGCTTCCTTTGGGAAACTGAAGACGATTTAAACCACTCAAACGACCATGTAAGTCACTCACTTGCAAGGATAACACGTTTAAAAAAAGCTATTGAAAGCTACGATAAAAATTGGGAATTAATTCAGATTTTCACTCCTTCGGAAAATTCAAAATTCATTCAGGTATTATACCGCAAAAGAAAAGGTTAATAGGAATAAGCTATTTAATTATAAAAACATGAGAAGAATTCTTATAGGAATATCAGCGTTATTGTTTATCCCGTTCGGAAATACCCAAGCCCAGAAATTCTGGACCCTTGAGGAATGTATCCGTCATGCCCAGGAGAAAAATATAACTATCAAGCGAAAAGAACTAATTACAGAATCGTCGCAAAATACTTTGACACAACGGAGAATGAATCTGTTACCTTCGTTGGGAGCCGGATTGGATCATAATTACAGCTCGGGGCGTTCGCTTAACCAGGAAGAATACAAGTGGGAAAACGCCAATCTGCAACAAGGATCATTGGGTGTCCAGGCTAATCTGGTTCTTTTTGACGGATTTCAAAACCTTAATTCCATCAAGAAATCGAAATTCGACCTGATGCAAAGTTTATCGGAACTCGAAGAAGCTAAAAATGATATCTCTATTAATATAGCCACTGCTTACCTGGCCGTTCTGTTTTCGGAGGAACTGCTTGAAGTAGCAAAAAGTCAGTTGGAGTTATCGTTGCTTCAGGTGGAACGTAATAAAAAACTCGTGGAAGTTGGAAACATCGCCAGGGGAAATCTGCTCGAAATTCAGGCACAGGCTGCACGGGAAAAGGTTAATGTAACCAATGCCGAAAATAATCTCAACATTGCTTACCTCAACCTTACCCAAATGCTGGAGCTTGACTCCATAGGCGATTTCAGAATTTTCAAACCCGATACCATTACTATCGAAGATGTTGCTCCATTACTCTCGGTTCGTGAAATTTATGCGCAGGCTTTAAATAATATGCCTCAGATTAAAAGTTCCGAGTACTTCCTGAAATCGACTGAAAAGGAACTAGCCATTGCCCGGGGAAAACTTAGCCCTACCCTTTCTTTATCAGGCCTGTACTACAGCCGTTATAACGAAAAAGCAGTAGACCCTCTCGACCCTACAGCAAATTACGCATATATGGCCCAAATTAAGGACAACCAATACAAACAGGTAAGTCTGAGTTTGAATATTCCTATATTCACCAGGTATTCCACCCGTACTCAAATTTCGAACACAAAAATAAGGGTTGAAGATGCCGAATACAACCTAATTGATACAAAGAAGGAACTCTACAAAGCCATTCAGCAAGCGCATGCCGATGCAGTAAATGCATATCAGAACTACATTTCACGTAGGGAAGCTGTGTTAAGCTCGGAAGAAGCTTTTAAATATACCCAGCAAAAATATGAAGTAGGATTGAGCAGTGCTGTTGATTTTAACATTGCAAAAAACAACCTTACCAAAGCGAATTCTGACTTATTACAGTCCAAGTACGAATATGTTTTCAAAAATAAAATCTTAGATTTTTATAAGGGAACTCCGCTGAAGATATAAATGAAGCTGATATATAAAATACGAAAGCCTGATGTTGACATCAGGCTTTCGTATTTTATATATCAGGCTAATCGCTTTTCGTAACAGTTTACAGGTGTCTTCTGGAAGTTATAAAATACATTGCCGGCAAACCGGTAATTATGTTTCATCAGCAATAAATTACCTTCTTCAAAATTACTTGTGGTATCGATACGAATACTTTTAACACCCTTACTTTTCGCAAGATCTTCTGCAAACTTAAGAAGTGAGCTGCCAACTCCCTTATTTCTCCAAGCCGGGAGGACATAAATGCGAGAAATATAAAAACAGGCGGTACCGGAATTTTCCCAGGAAATATCCTTGAATTCATCTGGCTCTCTCTCATCCACGGTTAAAATTCCGAGAGAAACATCATTCCTTTTAAGAATAAATAATGATTTCGATTCTTCGTACCTCTTTAAGGTTTCATAAGTATCAATAAACAAATCAGGATGTATGGCATTATTTTTCAACAAATGGTTCATGAGTACTTTTGTTATATAAAATGCCTCTATAACATCACCGGACTCAGCAATATGAACCGTGAATTCCTCAGTAGCTACTTTTTCCAGAACTATTGACTCCATTTCTACCTGATAAACTAAAAGTAGTAATTAAAAAAGATCTATATTTAAAACGTTGTTGTAGTTATTTTATGATAAAGATAAAATTAAATAAATCAACTAATAACTGCGTGTATAAAAATAATTTAATTTCCCCGATTGAAAATTGTTAATTCCATTGAATACTTAAATTTTAGGTTTTAATCCCAGCTTAATTTTGACGAAAGAATAATGGCTTTTTTTTATAAATATATGAAAGTTTTTTTCACAAGTCTCACAGCTCTGTTTTTCATCATTTTAACATCTTGTGAACAAGAACCGTTTCAAAGTTCGCATGCGGGAGATTTTTTCTTTTCGACTGACACGGTTATGTTCGATACAATTTTTACCGACCTTGGTACTCCCACTTATAAACTATTGATTAAGAACCCTAATAACTTCAACCTCGAAATAGACTCGGTTTACCTGGCAAATACTAAAAAAGGCTTTATTGTAAATTTAAACGGCATGAGCTCTCTTCCAATGAAAAAGCTCACCATTGATGCAAAAGATAGTTTATATATTTTCATCCAGGCATACCTGCCCCAAACTCAGGAAGACACTCCTTTTACTAACGAAAACTCGCTTATCTTTGTAAGCGGAAACACTATAAAAAAAGTAGAGTTAATAGCTTTCGGGCAAAACACAATCCATCTTCGCGATCAGAACATTAAAACGCAGGAATGGATTAACAGCAAACCATATTTAATTTATGGAACCCTCACTGTAGATTCAGGTCATAAACTTATTATAAATAAAGGCGTAAAGGTTTATTTTCATCGAAATGCAAAATTGTTGGTAAAAGGCGCTATTGATGTAAAAGGCTCGTTTGAACATCCGGTTAAGTTTAGAAGCGACCGTTTGGAAAAAGATTACGATACACTACCCGGCCAATGGGGAGGGATAATAATTACAGGAACTCATGATAATCACAACTTTGATTACGCAGTGATCCGTAATGCAACAACAGGAATTGTGTTTGGCGATTATAAAAACAATGCTGTTGTGAAAGCTGAAGTTAAAAACACAATCATTGCAAACATGGCGTATTCTGCCATTATATCATATCAGGCCAAAGTAACAGCTTCCAATACGGTACTTGCAAATACAGGAAATACAACCTGCTTTTTAATTGGAGGAGAATACAAGTTTACTCATTGTACTTTTGCCAATTACGGGGCCCAAAAAATACCGAGATCGGTAGACTCAAAAACCCTAAAACTAAGCAATTACATGGAGCCTGGCCCAATTCTTAAGGATCTGATTAATGCTGATTTTATAAATTCCATAATATACGGCAGCAATCAAGATGAAATTCAATTTTTGAACAAAAGCGGAAGTCAGTTCCGGTATAATTTTGAAAACTGTTTGATCCACACCACAGGAACCACTCAGATTTTGGGAAATAACAACATTTTTAATAAACCTCCTCTGTTTATAAGCACCCTTAAAGAAAATTTCAGAATCGACTCACTTTCTCCCGCTAAAAACGCAGGGAATATAATCTACGGTTCTCAGGTACCTTTTGACCTGGTTAATAACTCACGAACATCCGATGCAGCTCCTGATATGGGCGCATATGAACGACAAGAAAAACAATGAAAAAGTATTTCTTTATTCTGATAGGCTGTATTTTCATAAACCAGGGTTTTGCTCAACAAAAAAGCAAACCCGATCTTAAGCTCGTTTTTTATAACGTAGAGAATTTTTACGATTGGCAAAACGATCCTAAAATAAACGATGAGGAGTTTCTTCCTGAATCGCAACGCCGTTGGACAAAGTATAGATTCGAAGAAAAAGCGGTGAAACTTTTTAAAGTTTTTGCCGCCATTGGAGAATCCGACTTTCCTGATATTATTGGCATGGCCGAAGTAGAAAATCTGTTTGTACTGAAGTACCTGGTAACCCAAACACCAATGCAGAAGGTATCCATGGGCATTGTTCACAAGGAATCAAACGATCCCCGTGGCATTGACGCCTGTATATTATACCGTATGGACAAATTAACGCTACTCAATTCGGAGTTTATATCATTACGTCAAAAGAACGGACAAATACAGCAAACCAGGGACATTGTTTACGCAGCATTCCGCACACAACAAAAAGATGTGGTGCATATTTTTGTAAATCACTGGCCTTCACGACGGGGAGGAGAACTTGAAACCCAGCAAAAAAGAAACAATACTGCCTATGTATTGCGTCAGAAAGTCGATTCAATTTTCAAAACCAATCCTGGTGCACGTATCATAATAACTGGCGACTTCAACGATGAGCCTTATAATGCAAGTATTACCAAAACCCTTAAAGTATTATCTCCCGATGGACCAGTTTCAGCTTCGGGACTATACAATCTTTCGGGTAAGTTTGTAAAAACCTATGGCACAGGAACGCTGAAATTTAAAGGCAACTGGTCGGTTTTCGATCAGATAATTGTTTCAGGCGCCCTGCTCGGTAAGCAAGGGTTAACAAGTTGTACTTTGTGTGCCGGTGTTTTTAACAAACAATTTCTGCTGAACGAAGATAAAACCCACATGGGTTACACTCCCTGGCGCACTTACAACGGACTGAATTATTCCGGGGGTTATAGCGACCATCTTCCGGTATATCTGAACCTGTATTATTAAATGTAAAAAAGCTGAGGGTTCACAGATCATGATCAGCTTAACTATGCTTTGGATTGAGAACCTTTGACAGTTGACTTTTTCTTTTATTCGCTCCTCTTTCACCTTTTTTACTATATTTACCACCGCATATAAAAATTACTTAAGACTAGCATTATGATTCTCTCGATGACGGGCTTTGGCAGAAGCGAGCTTGAAACAGGACAAAAGAAAATTTGTATTGAAATTCGCGCCCTCAATAGTAAACAGATGGATATCATTTTAAAACTTCCATCGATTTTAAAGGACAAGGAATCGGACATCCGAAACGAAATTTCGAAAGCACTCATCCGTGGCAAAGTAGATGTTTACATAAGTTACGAAGGGAATGAGGAAGAAAGAGGTGTTGCGATTAATAAATCTATATTTAAAGATTATTATAACCAGATACTTGCACTTAGCACCGAACTTGGCATACCCACCGGTGATGATATAGTAAATACCATTCTCCGTCTTCCCGATACGCTCAAAATGGACAAAGCCATCATTACCGATGAGGAATGGGCTTTGATTCTGGAAGGAGTTATAAAAGCTATTCAGGAAGTACGTCAGTTCAGAATTCAGGAAGGCAAATGTTTGAAAGACGATCTTTTGAAGCGTTTATCGGCTATAGAAGGCTTGAGTGAAGCTATTATTCCTTTTGAAAAATCCAGGCTTGAGAAAATTTCAACACGAATTAAAGAAAATCTCGAAGAGTTGGTTGGCTGGGATAAAGTGGATAAAAACCGTTTTGAACAGGAACTTCTCTATTTTATCGAGAAATTCGACATCAATGAGGAGAAAGTGCGGTTAAACAACCATTGCAAATACTTTAGGGACATTGTTGAAAACGAAGACCTGGCCGGTCGCAAACTTGGTTTTATAGCACAGGAGTTAGGCCGCGAAATTAATACCATAGGCTCTAAGGCAAACGATTCCACCATTCAGCAAATGGTAGTACAGATGAAAGACGAGTTGGAAAAAATTAAAGAACAAATCAACAACATTCTTTAATATGTCCGGCAAAATGATCATATTCTCAGCGCCATCGGGTGCTGGTAAAACCACTATTGTTAAATGGCTGCTCGCCGAAGGATTACCTGTAGAGTTCTCTGTTTCGGCAACCAGTCGCCCACCCAGGGTTGGAGAAGTAAATGGAAAAGATTACTATTTTCTTACGGCCGGAGAATTCCGAAAAAAAATAGAACAGGATGAGTTTATAGAATGGCAGGAAGTATATACAGATAAGTTTTACGGCACCTTCAAATCGGAAATTACCCGTATTTGGAACAGTGGTAAGCATGTTATTTTTGATGTTGACGTACTTGGAGGAATCAATCTCAAGAAAATATTCGGTGAAAAGGCACTTTCGCTTTTTGTAATGCCACCATCGGTTGATGAACTGGAGAAAAGGCTAAGATGCAGAAATACCGATGCCGAGGACATAATTAAACAACGGGTCGATAAAGCTGTTTATGAAATGAGTTTTGCTCCTCAGTTCGATAAAACAGTTGTAAACGATAATCTTGAAACAGCAAAAGTAGAGGCATACAACATTATACAGAATTTTTTATTGCAATAAAGATGCTTGTTGGTTTGTTCTTCGGCTCTTTCAATCCTGTTCATGTAGGTCACATGATTATTGCCAGCTACATGGTAGAATTTTCACATGTAGACGAGGTCTGGTTTGTTGTAAGCCCGCACAACCCATTAAAGGATAAAAACATACTAATAGATGAACAACACCGGTTCGAGATGGTAAAACTGGCTATCGGCCCCGATAAACGCTTCAGTGCTTGCAATATAGAATTTTCTCTTCCAAAACCATCCTACACCATAGACACGCTCCACAAATTAAAATCGCTCCATCCCAATAAGGATTTTGCCATCATCATGGGAGCCGACGGCCTCGAAATGTTCGACAAGTGGAAAAGTAACAGGGAAATAGTAACAATGTGCAGACGATTTGTTTATCCCCGGATTGGAGAAAGTAATTTTGAGAATTTAAAAGTAGAAAACGGGACATTTGTGAATGCCCCGCTTTTGGATATTTCTTCTACTTTTATTCGTAAGGCCATTAAAGATGGAAAAGATTTATCATTTTTTGTACCCGAAAAAGTCTGGCCCTACATCCACCATCACGGTTTGTATCTTTAATATCTTATATCTTGTTCAAGGATCGTCATCAATGTTTTTGATGAGATAAAAATAGTTTAAATCATCTGGGCATTTTTTTTTTTTGGATGAGATGCATTACGGAGAGTATTGATTTTACTTATATAAAAAAGGTGATGCTCATCACCTTTCAGAAAAACTAGAAATATAAGTCACGCTTTCCTTCTTTTACAAGTTGAAGTTTCTCAATAAGTTTGTCTTTTAAAATCAGATCATCATAAACTGAAAGTTTTTCGGAAATTAATTTATATCCTTTGGCTTTTGTTTCGACAGGAGCATAATCTTCCAGATATTCCGCAAGCGTAAGAATGGCGTTGGGCTGACAGAACCGCTTTATAAATCCTGGTACCGAGAACTCCATAAAATGCTCGCCTGTACGGCCGGTACGATAACATGAAGTACAAAACGAAGGGATAAGTCCCTTATCAATCAGCTCGTCCATAATTTCATTCAACGTTCGGTTGTCGTTAATCTGGAATTGTTCTTTATTCAAATCCTGTTTCTCTCCACTCTCAGTGTAGCCTTTAATCTGGATGTTGGTACCACCGTCAATCTGCGAAACACCAAAATTCAGAATCTCGTCGCGGATAGCAGCCGGTTCCCGTGCAGTTAAAATCATTCCGGTATATGGCACAGCTAGTCGTAAAATAGCTATAAGGCGTGTAAAATCATGGTCGGAAACCTCATAACGAGGATCGATATTAATATTGGAAGCATTTTTCACTCTCGGAAATGAAATGGTATGCGGCCCAACATTAAAAACTGCTTCGAAATGGTTTACATGCCGCAGTAATCCCATCACTTCGAACCGCCAGTCGTACAGACCAAACAATGCGCCAATTCCAACATCGTCTATCCCTGCTTCCTGAGCTCGATCTAAGGCAGTTATACGCCATTCGTAATCTCTCTTTATTCCCGATGGATGGACCTTTTTATAGGTTTCCTGGTGATATGTTTCCTGAAAAATCTGGTAAGTCCCTATTCCGGCAGCTTTAACGGTTTTGAAACCATCGATATCCAACGGTGCCGCATTAATATTAACCCTTCGGATTTCGCCATTCCCGCTTTTCACACCATAAACCACCTTCACGGTTTCGGCAATAAATTCGGAATTGTAATGTGGGTGTTCTCCATAAACCAGAATCAACCGCTTTTGACCGGTATTCTCAAGCGCAACAACCTGGCTTATCAAATCGTCGAAAGTCAGCGTAGTACGTTTCTGATCGGTATTCGACGACCGGAAACCGCAATAAACACAATTGTTAATGCAAAGATTGCCGACATATAAGGGAGCAAAAAGAACAATGCGCTCCCCGTATACATTCTGTTTTAACTTACGGGCTCCTTCCTTAATTTCGTGAATCAGTTCAGGATTGGTTGCATTTATGAGAACAGCAGTCTCCTGCAACGAAAGCCTGTTTTTTTCCAGTGATTTATGTATAATCTCTCTCACCAGAACTTTATCGGGCTTTGCATTATCAAGAAAATTCCAGATTTCGGCCGGATCTATAAAAGGTCTCTGACTAATATCGGGAATATTATATTGTTGTGGAGAGTATCTCATTTAATAAACGCTTTAACAAAATTGAGAATAAAAAAATGAAAAGAATAAAATTATCCAAAATTTCCGCATCTCCTCTCAATATCATCTTATAAACCTTGTTAATTAAGAAATTTTTTGGAATTTATAGAAAAAAAGAATATTTTCAATGCTTATTTTAAATACCAGCCTTAAGTAATTGTAACTATATAATAACAAAACCAAGCGGTTTTCCGTATAGACCCGTATTATGGATTTAGCGAAACAAAACCCGGAGAAAAAATCACTCAATACACTGAATGTAAAACCAAATAATCAGTATTATGGCTATTAATTTATCGAAAGGCCAACGAATTGAAATAGGCCTCAGCAAAGTAGGAATTGGTTTAGGTTGGGATCCTAACCAGGGTACAGGTTTCGACTTCGACCTGGACGCTTCGGCCTTTATGCTTGGCGAAAACAAAAAAATACCGAAAGACGAATTTTTTGTTTTCTACAACAATCAGAAATCTCCCGACGGATCCGTTGAATCATCAGGCGACGACACAACAGGTGGCAAAAGCGATGGAGACGATGAAACCCTTTTAGTAGAGCTTACAAAAGTAGATTCCAATATTAAGGAAATAATTTTTACAGTTACAATTCATGATGCTGAAGCCAGAAAACAGAATTTCGGTCAGGTACGAAATTCGTTTATAAGAATATACAACGCCCAGAACAATGAAGAAATTGCAAAATACGAACTTGACGAAGATTTCTCTATTGAAACTGCTGTCGAATTTGGTCGTTTGTACAAAAAGAACGGCGAGTGGAAATTCGAGGCTATGGGAATAGGCTACAAAGGTGGCTTAGAATACTTTGTAAGCAAATACGCTTAAATGGAGCAAATTTAACCCTTAAAATATTTTTCCTTATGGCAATTAACTTAGAAAAAGGACAACGAGTAAATGTAAATCTGCCCAGGTTTGTTGTCGGACTGGGCTGGGACTCAAACTCCTCATCCACCGGTCAGGACTTTGACCTGGATGCGTCGGTTTTTATCCTTGGCGAAAACAAAAAAATTCTCTCCGACGGCCATTTTGTGTTTTACAATAATCTGGTATCTCCCGACGGAGCTGTTGAACATGCGGGTGATAACCTCACCGGTGCAGGAGATGGCGACGATGAAAGCATAAAAATAGATTTGTCGAAAATAAATCCCAGTGCAACAGAAATTTGCTTTGTAGTTACCATTCACGACGCTGAAAGCAGAAAACAGAATTTCGGACAGGTTCGGAATTCGTTTGTGCGAGTTTACAATCCCGACACAAAGGAAGAGATATTAAAGTACGAACTGGAAGAAGATTTCTCCATCGAAACGGCTGTTGAATTCGGTCGTCTGTATAAGAAAAATGACGAATGGAAATTCGAAGCTATTGGCGTAGGCCAAAAAGGCGGACTTGAACAATACCTGAATAAATACAATTAATTAAAAAAGAAAATTATGGCTATAAGTTTAACAAAAGGACAAAAAATTGACCTGAGAAAAGAAACCGGAGAAAAGCTAACCAACTTTTGCGTAGGCGTAAACTGGGGTGCTATAGAAACAATGAAAAAAGGTTTATTCGGAAGCAAAAAAGTTGTGGAAGAAGTTGACCTCGATTTAAGCTGTGTTATGACCGACGCTGTTGGCAATCTCGTAGACTACATCTATTCTCCCGATTACAATGGTTTCCTGCAAAAGAACAACCTGCCTTTAGGAAAATTAAAGTCAGCCGACGGAGCTTTACGCCACAGCGGAGACGACCGCAAGGGCGATTTCGGCGGAGACGATGGATTGGATAACGAAGTAATTACTGTCGATTTAACAAAAGTGAACCCATCAATTGAAAAGATTTTCTTTTTTATCAATATCTATCTAAATCAAGGACAATCGCACGATTTTTCCAAGATACCTTATGCAAAAATCAGAATGTACGAAGGCACATCTACTAAAGTAAATAAAGTATACTCTAATTTTGATATTGCCACCGATGCATCTTACGCTGGTAAAATGGCCATAGTTTTAGGGAAACTTTATAAGAGAAATGATGAATGGAAGTTCGATGCTATTGGAGATGCAGTAGAAGACAAGATCTTTTTGCAAACCATTCAGACGATTCAAAATAAATACGCAAAATGAGGCGTTTACCGGTTTATTTAGTATTGGACACCTCGGGCTCTATGACAGGTGAACCAATTGAAGCTGTGAAAAACGGGGTTCAGGTCCTGGTATCCACATTACGGCAGGATCCTTACGCTTTGGAAACAGCTTTCTTAAGCATTATCACTTTTGACAGTTCTGCCCGCCAACTTGTACCCCTTACCGAACTATCGATGTTTCAGGTGCCTGAAATACAAGCATCGGGGCCTACAGCACTGGGAGAAGCTCTCTCCCTTTTGGCAAACAGGGCAAGTACCGAAGTTACCAAAACAACTCCCGAAATTAAGGGCGACTGGAAACCACTGGTGTTTCTAATGACCGATGGAGAGCCAACAGACAATTGGCAAAGAGGACTCGCCGACTTTCAAAAACAGAAATTTGGAATGGTTGTGGCTTGTGCTGCGGGATCAGGTGCAAATACGAACACCTTAAAGCAAATAACGCAAACAGTTGTTCAGTTGGACACTGCCGACAGTGCAACCATTAAAGCCTTTTTTAAATGGGTTTCGGCATCAGTGAGTACCGGAAGCCAAAAAATAGAAAAAAGTGGTCAGGAAGTTTCAGGGATCAATGAGCTCCCTCCTCCTCCTCCGGAAGTAAATATAGTGGTTTAGCGCCTGCATTTAACATCAGAAAAGCCTGACAGGAATTTCACGTTAATTCGCGAGTTCCTGTTATGGTTTTTCCGGCATTGAATCTAATGTTACATATTGAATCATAATTTATTATCTTATGAGACGTTTGCCCGTTTATATATTAATACAAACATCAGGAGCAATGCGCGGGGAGCCCATAGAATCGATAAAAGTGGGCCTTGAGTCGATGGTTGCAAGTTTACGGCAGGATCCTTTTGCTCTTGAGTCGGTTTTTATGAGTATTATTACTTTCAATCGCGAACCCGAACAATTACTCCCCCTAACCGAACTGGAGAATCTTCAGATTCCCGAAATTAAACAGCCTGTAGCTGCCGGCACTCACCTGGGCGAAGCAATAGCATTTATCTGCCAGAAAGTCGATCAGGAAGTACAATTGAGTACTCCAGATAAAAAAGGCGATTGGATGCCTCTGCTGTTCATAATGTGCGACGGGCGGGCTTCGGATATACAGTTATTTAATCAAACTTTACCCGAGCTTAAAAGCAAACACTTCGGAAGCATTATTGCCTGCAGTGTTGGATCAAAAACCGATCACGAAAATCTTAAAAAAATTACTGATAAGATCGTAAGTCTCGAAACCACCGACAGCAGCACCTTCCGTCAGTTTTTTAAATGGGTTTCGGCATCGGTAAGCATTGGCAACCGTAGTATCGGTGCAACTGATGAATTAACCTTACCACCACCTCCACCCGAGGTTCACTCTGTTATCTGAAAATATGAGCTTATTCCTTTATATAATTCTTAACATTCTTATTGTTGGCCTTTTCCTTTATTCAAAACTTACTCCCCATAAGAGCAGGTTAGGAGGAAATTACCTCAAAACTTTTACTTTTTTTGAACGAATATTCGAACCGATTCTCAATATCCTGCGACGAATTGCCAGGCCTGTCCAGGTTGGATCGGGACTGGCAGTGGATATGTCGCAGATTCTGTTGTTAATTATTTTTCTATTACTGCTTAAATATTTATTATGAGAAGATTACCGATATACTTCCTCATTGATGTTTCCGAATCTATGATAGGTGAACAGATTGATCAGGTTCAGGAAGGTATTGCAACAATAATAAAAGAGCTACGGACGGACCCGTATGCTCTGGAAACTGTTTATATCTCAATTTTGGTTTTTGCAGGAAAAGCCCAGAAAATTACACCTCTCATTGAGCTTGTTAATTTTTATCCCCCCAAAATACCTGTTGGAGGTGGCACCTCACTAGGAAATGCCATAACTTTCTTAATGAACGAATTGAATACTTCCATTGTCAAAACCACAATGGAACAAAAAGGCGACTGGAAACCCATCATTTTTATGTTTACTGATGGTAATCCAACCGACTATTATCAACCGGCGTTCGAGAAATGGAATAAGGACTTCAGGTCAAAATCGAATCTGGTAGTAATTTCACTGGGCGACAATACCGACAATCATATTTTTGGTCAGATTACCGAAAATCTCCTTAGGCTAAATCACACCGATGCAGAGTCGTTCAAGAAATTCTTCAAGTGGGTTACGGCTTCAATAAAAACAAGCAGTATTAGCGTTACCGATGCCAACGACGATGGTTTGCATCTGGCTCCCATAACAAACGGCTATCTTTCTAAAATTGATCTTCAAAAAGAAATAAGTCAGAAAGTAGATGAAAATTTTGCTGTTATTTTGGCTAAATGCCAGAAAACCAAAAAGGCTTATCTGATCAAATATCAGAAACGGTTATCTCCATCCGGAATTAAGGAATTAAATTACAACACCCTCGAATATAAACTCGTAGGGGCATTCCCGATAGAAAATTCATATTTTGACCTATGCGATAGCAGTCAGCAGAAAAATACTATAAATACATCGGAATTATTAGGATTTCCGAATTGCCCCTGCTGTGGAAACCAATATGGGTTCAGCCATTGCGGATGCGGAAATATTATGTGTACCGGTGACGAACAGGTTAGCAAATGTCCTTGGTGTGGTATTGAAGCAAAATTTGGATTTGGAGAAGGAAGTATGGACATTAACAGAACCCGGGGATAAACATGGATATAAGCAAGTGTCTGAATAATATTGAGATTCCTGCAGAAAACGAATTGCAGGTAACCGATTTTTTAAATAAAAAAAGTGACGAAATAAATTCGTTTTTTCAAAAGCTTTGGGAAAACCATTGCTCCGAATCAAATAACTCCCTGGAAAAAACAGAGGAAATTCTTATAAAAAACAAGACCGCACCTTTTGAAGTTAACAGACCACAGCAAACGGAAAATGTAGTGGAAAATACAACTCCCCCGCCACCTGCAACAGCAAACGGGAATAACAATTCGAATACCCAATCTAAAATCAAAAACATGATTCTACCCAATGGTAAAGTAAACCAGGAATACAAATATAAGGTCAGAACCGAAGATTCGGGCATAAGCGAAATTGGCGATTATTGGTTTGAAGGACTTGAAAACCTGGGTTTAAAATATCAGCCCGACAGCAATGAAATTACTGGTATCCCAAATCTGGCCGGGGATCACAAAATTTCTATGAAAATTAAACTAAAGGACTGGACAGAAGATAAACCTATTATTAATAAAGATATAACCATTATTATCAACCCCGATCCTAAAACTTTATGGAAGAACATTCCAACACCCGGTGATATAGAGTATTACAAACCTGACAGCGCTCAACAGTTTGTTATGGTTGATGGAAATAAAGGTATTTTAGGAATAGGCAAAAGCGAGCGGAAAGATATGGTGGCAGCCAGTCAGCGTGGACGTTCACATGCCCAGGAAGGCAAACCCCGCGACGACGACTTTGGATTAAAATATCTGGACGACCTTAAATGGTATATTTTAACCGTTGCCGACGGAGCCGGCTCAGCCAGTGCTTCCAGAAAAGGATCGGAAATTGCCTGTAAAACAGTAGTCGAAATAAGCGAATCACTTATTCGCGAAAAGCACAAGGAATTTGAACAACAGATTAAGGCTTACAACGCTAATAAAACAGAAGAAAACCGGAAAAAAGTTGGCGATACACTTTACGCAATAATTGGCAATGCTGTATTTAAAGCTGTTAAGAATATCGAGGAGGAAGCAAAATCAAGTAACAAGGCCTTAAAAGACTTCTCAACCACATTAATTGTAAGCATCTGTAAAAAATTCAAATTTGGTTGGTTTGTTGCCAATTTTTGGGTGGGCGATGGTGGTATCGGGATTTACAATAAGGAGAAACAATTTTTAAAGATAATGGGAGAATCGGACGGAGGAGAATTTGCCGGACAAACAAGATTTCTCACCATGCCCGAAATTACCCAGCCTGCTGAACTTTATCGCCGGTTACGGTTCGAAATAGTCGACGACTTTACAGCGTTGGTGTTAATGACCGATGGCGTTACCGATCCCAAGTTTGAAACTGACTCCAATTTGCTGAAAATTGAAAAGTGGAACGAGCTATGGGAAGATTTATGCCGCGAAGTCGAGCTTACTGATAACAATGCAGCCTCGGCTGAACAGCTATTGAACTGGCTTAATTTCTGGTCGCCAGGCAATCACGACGACAGAACAATTGCTATTTTATTCTAGATATGGCAAAAACAATAAAAATAACTGCTTCCGACGGTTCTCCCGTAGAATTTGTTGACGAGATGATAGGCTCGGGCGGAATGAAGGATGTATATTTTAGTCCCGATAAAAGCTATGTAGTGGCATTCTTCAGAGACAAACAGGATTTTAACGCCAAAGACAGGTTACAGAATATTACCGGAAAATACAGGGACAATATCTTTAACCAAATGGGTGGCGATTATTGGAAAGACCTCTACTGCTGGCCTACAAAAATTGTTGAGCACAACGGCAAACTGGGACTGGTTTGTCCTACTTATCAAAACCAGTTTTTCTTTAAAAAAGGATCGATCAATAACGATTTTCTTGGAATTAAAGGAAAAGAAAAAGAAGGAAAATGGTATGCATCGGCAAAAAACCAGAATAAGTTCCTGGCTCCTGAAGAAAAGGGTGACTGGTTCAAATATTTTCAGATATGTATCCGAATCAGCCGTGCGGTAAAGAGGTTACACGCTGCGGGTTTGGCACATTCCGATTTATCGTACAAAAATGTTTTGATTGATCCCACCTCCGGTCAGGCTGCCATTATTGATATTGACGGGTTGGTAGTTCCCGGAAAATATCCACCTGATGTATTGGGAACACCCGATTTTATTGCACCGGAGGTTATTGCCACCAAGCACCTTCCTATGGGCGATCCCAACCGTAAGTTACCAAGCATTGCCACCGACCGCCATGCGCTGGCTGTTATGATTTACATGTACCTGCTTTACAGGCATCCGTTGAGAGGTGGAAAAGTACACGATCTCGACTCAGCTAAAGACGAAGAACTTTCGATGGGCACCAAAGCAATGTTTATTGAACACCCTACTGATAAAACCAATCGTGTAAAAATAAACCAGATACATCCAAGCCAGCTCCCGCAAGGTGATACCGATAAAATTCCTTATACAGTGTGCGGGCCCTATCTGAAAGAACTATTTAACAAGGCGCTGATCGAGGGGCTTCATAACCCATCTTGCCGACCAACTGCCGACGAATGGGAACAGGCACTTCTTAAAACTGTGGATCTGATGCAACCATGCCAAAATCCCAATTGCTGGCATAAATGGTTTGTGTTCGACAATTCAACAAAGCCTAAATGTCCTTTTTGCGGAACTGAATACAAAGGCCAGTTACCAGTTCTCAATTTATATTTTTCTCCAAAAGAAGGAGTGTTTAAACCCGAAAATTACCGGTTAATGGTGTATAACAAGCAATTGCTGTATATGTGGCATGTGAACAGGTATGTTTACGCCAACGAAAAAACCACTCCCGAACAAAAAGTTCCGGTGGGCGATTTCCACTTCCACAATAATAAATGGATTTTGATTAACCGTAAGCTGCCAACAATGTATGATAAAGACATTGACAAGAAAATTGAAATTGGCGAAGCGGTTGAGCTTACAGAAGGTAAAAAGATTTTGCTTTCGAAAGAAGATGGGGGCCGGCTTATAATTGTACAATTAGTAACAAGCTGATAAATGGTTTATATTAGCAGAAATAATCAGCAGTTCGGGCCTTACGACTTCCAGACCTTAAAAAAGTACGTCGAAGATGGTAAGATATTAACATGTGATAAAGCATTTCTGCAGAGTGACCCGGGAAACATCAATTCTGCCGGATATTTCCTTAAGCAGCAGGGAATAAGTTTCCATGTTAGGCATAAAGGAAACCTTTTGTCGCAAATGAAAGATATTGGCAGGGAATTAATTATCCCAAATGATGTTTTTTCAAGAAAAGAATGGTTTAAAGACAAGCGTTTACTTATGCTTGCATTGCTGGGTTTGTCTCCGGCCATCCTCATCCGGTTTACATTTGTTCCATTCATAACCTTTTACACCATAGCGCTTTATTTTTCGGTTATTTGGGGCTTATTCTTTTATTATTTCTTTAAAACAGCCCAGGTAAGAACCCGTACCACAGTTTTAATCTTTTTTCTGCTACAGGTAATTGTATTTGTTTTATGGGACATTTTAGGGTTACCGAAGTGGCCGGTTATCAGCCTTTTTTATGCTTTAACCGAACATACCTTCTGGGGTGCCCGGTTAATTGGATATATCCTTGGAGTAGGTGTTTGCGAAGAAATTGTAAAAGCGCTCCCCCTGATTTTTCTGGTTTTACGGACAAAGGAACCATATATTCCGCAGTCGCTTGTTTTTTACGGTTTAATGTCGGGGATTGCATTTGGCGTTTTTGAAGGTGTTCAGTATCAAATGACGATTAATTCGACACTCGACTACAGCTCGGCATTTTTCATGAATATTGCACGATTGACCAGTTTACCTTTTCTTCATGCAGTATGGTCGGGAATAGCCGGATATTTTATTGCTTTCTCGAATTTATATCCCAGATACAGAATATCGCTGTACTTTCTTGCCATATTCGTCCCCGCCTGCATTCATGGCTTTTACGACACACTGGGATGGAGTCTGCCCGGCCTGTTTCTGACATTTTTAAGTGTAATTCTATTGATGAACTACCTGAAACAAGGTGTGAATTATCAATCGAAATTATCAAACTAAAGCACTTATTTAAACTTAACATAGAAAACCTTGATTCGGCATATATCTTTTGATCTCTGGCTAACACTAATAAAATCTAACCCTCTTTTTAAAAGGAAAAGAGCGGAGTTTTTATCGGAACACTTCAACCCTAAAGGTTTTAGTGTTGATAATGTAATTAATATTGTTCACAGCCTGGATAAAGCCTGCGACCGGTTAAACGAAAAATCGGGTAAAAAAAAGGAAGCCCGTCTCATGTACAGGTCAATTTTGAAAAGACTTGGATATAATTTGAACAATGTTCACAATAATTTCCTCGATGATCTTGTAAAGCAAATAAATCAGTTATTCTTTGAATTTCCTCCGGTTTTATTAAATCATCATATTCCCGACATTCTTAAAGATTTAAAGGGAAACGGGTATACTTTGAATATTTCGAGCAATACCGGATTTATAGAAGGTCCATTTTTAAGAAGGTACCTCCAGAAAAATCATCTCGATAACTTTTTCGATTTTGCAATATTCTCCGATGAAATTGACGCATCCAAGCCATCGGAAAATTTCTACAATATAGTATACCAGAACGCCAGGGCCGAAAAATGTGAAATTTTACATATAGGAGACAATTATACAGCCGATTATATTGGCGCTACCAACTTTGGATTTAACGCATTGCATATTACAAACAATGACTACACATTCGAACTTATTAAAACAACTATAGATGAGAAAAACAGACACTTTTAGTGCCTTTGAGATTAACGATAGCAGCAAATATGGCTTTTCACCAGAGGAGTATTCGAAATTTAAGTATGGTTCAAAAAATATTGCCGAAAAATACGGATATATCCTTGCCGATAGATTTATAGCGCAATACGGACCTGCTTTACAAAACAAACAACTGGTGGTAATACCAAGCGCTTTTTCTCACATAAAAACAGCTTCGCATGTTATGGAAACATACTTTGTGGATAAGCTTAATTTTCACCTTTTTAAAAACGATCAGCCCCCTGTAGAGCAAACGAAAATATACCGGACAGTAACATATCGTGAAGACTATGGTGAAATGACTGCCGAGGAACGGTACAACCTTATAAAAGGCGACAAATTCCATATTGACAAGACTTTTCTCGGAAATAAAGTGCTGATTTTTATCGACGACATTAAAATAACCGGTACTCACGAACGGATTATTATTAAAATGCTCGATGATTTTGACATTACAAATGATTGTTATATGCTGTATTTTGCAGAACTAAAAGCAACTGACATAAATCCAAAAATTGAAAATTACTTAAATCAGCATTTTGTAAAGAACCTTCAGGACCTCGATACCGTAATTAAGCATGAAACATTTGAATTTAACACCAGAGTAGTTAAATTTATTTTAAACAGCGATCATTTTGAATGCATTAGCTTTCTGAAAAAGCAAAGTCAGGAATTTATCAGAGACCTGTTTTATCTTGCCATCGGAAATCATTATGGTCAATTCAGCGATTATAAACGAAATCTTGTATACATACAGAATTTAATAGAGAAAATGGAAGAACACAATGAAATTCAAAATAAAGCCAAGTCTTCAATTACTTTCTAAATAAAAACAAGCAAAACCTAAATATTTTAAAATGGAACAAAGGAAACATTATTCCGGTCTGTCAAATGATGAGGTTATTGCCAGCAGGCAAAAGCACGGGGCAAATATCTTAACTCCTCCTGAAAAAGAATCGTTATGGAAATTATTTCTGGAGAAATTTCAGGACCCGATCATCCGTATTTTATTAATTGCAGCATTTCTTTCCCTGGGAATTTCTTTTGTACATTGGGAATTTGCCGAAACCATCGGTATTTTTTGTGCGATATTCCTCGCAACCGGAGTAGCATTCTGGTTTGAGCTCGATGCCAACAAAAAGTTCGACGTATTGAATAAAGTTAACGACGACACCCTTTATAAAGTAATCCGCAATAATAATATTTGCGAAATTCCCAAAAAGGATATCGTTGTTGGAGATATTGTAATTCTTGGAACGGGTGAAGAAATTCCTGCTGATGGCGAACTGTTGGAAGCCGTTTCGCTGCAGATTGACGAATCCTGCCTTACCGGTGAACCAATCATCGATAAAACTACCAATCCCGAGAACTTCCATACCGATGCAACTTATCCCTCGAACTGGGCCATGAGAGGAACAAAAATTATGGATGGCCATGGAATTCTGGAGATAAAGAAAGTAGGCGACCTTACAGAATATGGAAAAGTGGCTGAAAAAGCTACGGAAATGAGCGGTGAGGAAACTCCGCTTAATCAACAATTGGACGGACTTGCCAAATTTATTGGTGTAGTAGGATTCGGACTGGCTGTTTTAACATTCTTAACTCTGTTTATCAAGGATTTGTTTTTAGGAGAAGCTCAATATACAATTGGTCAGATTGGCTCGATAGGTATTGTGATCTTATCAGCAATGGTAATATTATCGAAAGTATGGGTTCCGATAATTTACGATGCATTTGAGCTATTGGGTAAGGAAAAAGAATTACCCAAAATTGTGGACGAAGGAAGCTGGCTGAAATGGATTGGCATTGGCCTTTTAACTTTCGCATTGTTATTAGGGATTGGATTTGTCTTTGGAATGGATCCGCTCAATCCTGCTTCATGGGTAAGTCTCGATGTTGCCGGAAGAATTCTGCAGTATTTTATGGTGGCCGTAACGTTAATTGTTGTTGCGGTTCCCGAGGGTTTACCAATGTCGGTAACATTAAGCCTTGCGTTGAGTATGCGTCGCATGCTTCAAAATAACAACCTTGTGCGTAAAATGCATGCCTGCGAAACCATGGGAGCTACAACTGTTATTTGTACCGATAAAACAGGAACTCTTACTCAAAATCAAATGCAGGTGCACGACACAAGCTTTTTCTCCCTCAAGGGTAAAAGCCTTTCGAATGATGAAGTAAGCGTTCTTATTAAAGAAAACATATCCGTCAATTCAACTGCATACCTCGATTTTTCTGATCCGGATAAAATTAAGACACTTGGCAATCCGACCGAAGCAGCACTTTTACTCTGGCTGCATAATAATAATGTTAACTATTTAACTCTTCGCGAAGAAACCCCGGTTCTTGAGCAGCTTACGTTTTCAACGGAGCGGAAATTTATGGCAACCATTGTTACTTCGCCTCTGTTGAACAAAAAAGTATTGTATGTTAAAGGTGCTCCTGAAATAGTACTTTCCAAATGCAACCAGGTTTGTTTCGAAGACGGAAATAAATCGGTTACTGCTGCCACTCCGCTAATTGAAGAAATATTAGTGAATTACCAGAACAAGGCAATGCGCACGCTTGGATTTGCGTATGAAATTATTGACGACGACAAACCTCGTATTGAGAAAGGAAATCTGATAAACAGCAATTTATCTTACCTGGGAATAGTTGCTATTTCCGATCCCGTTCGCAAAGATGTACCTTCATCGGTTACTAAATGCTTAAATGCCGGAATTGATATAAAAATTGTTACAGGTGACACTCCTGGTACTGCAAAAGAAATTGGCCGACAGATAGGTATATGGAACGAAAGCGATAACCTGCATAACATTATAACTGGTTCTGAATTTGAGTCTCTCTCCGATGATGAGGCTCAAAAAAGAGTTCAGCACCTTAAAATAATGTGCCGTGCCAGGCCAACCGATAAACAAAGGCTGGTGAAACTTTTACAGTCGGCAGGTTCGGTAGTTGCAGTTACCGGCGACGGAACCAATGATGCTCCGGCTTTAAATTATGCACACGTTGGATTATCCATGGGATCGGGTACATCGGTTGCCAAGGAAGCCAGCGATATTACCCTGCTCGATGATTCATTCGCCAGTATTACCACAGCCGTAATGTGGGGACGGTCTTTGTACCAAAACATACAACGCTTTATACTCTTTCAGTTAACAATTAACGTTGCTGCCCTTATAATTGTACTTTTGGGTTCTATCATCGGACATGAGTTACCATTAACTGTAACCCAAATGCTTTGGGTAAATCTGATTATGGATACTTTTGCCGCCGGAGCACTAGCCTCTTTGCCTCCAAATCCAAAAGTGATGGATAACAAACCGAGAAAAAATTCCGACTTCATTATTACACCTGCAATGCGAT
This sequence comes from Bacteroidota bacterium, assembly GCA_023429135.1. Classification (GTDB taxonomy): domain Bacteria; phylum Bacteroidota; class Bacteroidia; order Bacteroidales; family JAAUTT01; genus JAAUTT01. Next base: position 68,330 of record JAEYWD010000087.1, read on the forward strand.
TCAACATCCTGTTTGTTGGGCTATCGTTTGTTGCTATTTTACTTTCGTTATTGTTTGTTTTCTCGAAAAATGGAGAAATAAGCAGCTATGACCTTTCGCGGTTCTTTACCATATTTGTTTTCCTTCAGTTTTGGAATATGTTCAATGCGAAAGCTTACGCATCAGGCAAATCAGCTTTTCACAACCTGAATAAAAGTATTGGCTTCCTGATTGTAGCTCTGGTAATAATGGTTGGGCAAATTTTAATAGTTGAACTGGGAGGTGAAGTATTCCGAACAGTTCCCCTCACATTTAAAGATTGGCTAATAATTATAGGCTCAACATCAGCGGTTCTGTGGATAGGCGAGATTATACGATTTATAAAGCGTAAATAATCCGAAGAGGAGAAATCTCAAAAGGGTCAATTACTGTAACCATGAAAATGATGGAAGACAGTAATTGACCCTTCTGATTTAATAGATTTACCTGTTGAGCTTAAACACGGGTTTACCCTGGGTAGATGGTTTTGCTGCATCACTATCGGAATTTATCATCCAGTGTGAAAAAACATTGATATAATCCCAAAATGCTTTAATAAGCTTTTCTTCTATTACGAGTTTTGACAATACCTTCTGATAACACTCCAACCAAACTACCCGTGCTTCAGGGGTAATTGCAAAAGGAGCATGACGCTTAATTAACATGGGGTTCCCACGGTTCATATTAAAATATGGCGGGCCGCCAAGGATTTGTACAAAAAAATCGGCTGAATGCCTGGTAACCATTTCAAAAGCTTCTTCATTTTCCGGAAAGAGATGAGAGATAGAACTGGTTCGGAGACAGGAATAATGGTCCCCTACAAGTTTCCGTACTCCTTCTTCCTGTAAAGCTTCGTAAAGTGCTTTTTCCGGTATGGTAACTTCCGGGCGTGTTCCAGGAGCAAAATATGTTATTTCTAAGTTCATTTCAAGTTTTTATCAGCAAATAAACAGAATTAAAAAAAGATAGTTCACTGCAAGATTAACGATTCAAACCTTATTTCCAGTCAGGATTGTCTTTTTTATTCTAACTTTTGCATCTTTATTGCTATATTTTTCCAATTTTTTTTGAAAATGGAATTAAAAGAAGCAATTGAAAAACGCCGCACAATAAGGGATTTTCTTAACAAAGAAATTCCCGAAGAGGTGATAACATATGCAATAGAAAATGCTTTTAAAGCGCCCAGTTATAACCATATGCGCGACTGGAATTTTTTGATCATCAAAACACTGGAGGCTAAGGCTAAAATACTGCAAGCCGAAAAAATGAACCAGAATATTGACATTAACGAACTGGAAAAGCTTTTCGGGAATGAAGACGAAATAAAAAAAGCAATGTACCTCGATGCTATTCCTAAGCAAAAGAAAATGATTCTTGAGGCCCCGGTCACCATCATGGTAGTTTTCAAACCCAAAAATTCAGTTAAAAAAGCGCACTCCGTTTACGACCTGAATTGTCTGGCGTCAGCATGGGCTTGTATCGAAAATTTATTACTAAGCCTTGCCGAACACGATGTTTTTGGAGTTACCTTTATCCCACAACACTCCGAGCATGTTAAAGAAAAGTTTGGTATTCCCAAAGATCTGGAAATTGCAGCCATAATTCCAGTTGGCTATAAATCTCCTGATGCCCGGATGCTTAAACAAATTCCAATTGACATTCAGGAACGGATTCATCGGGAAAGCTGGTAAAAACGAGAGACTAGTTCACAACCCGGCTAACAACCCTCTTTACAAATTAAGATTGCATAAAGATGTTATAAAGCAAATAACTAATCCATTTTGATTCTATACCTTTGCCCGCAAAATTTACCAGCCCTTAACTGGTTCTTATTAGTGAAAAAATGAAAACAACAGTATTTCTTGAAACACACAAGGCTTACGGAGCCAAAATAGTAGAATTTGCAGGATTCATGATGCCGGTTGAATATTCCGGTATTAACGACGAACATACAACTGTACGTAACAATGTCGGCGTTTTCGATGTGTCGCACATGGGCGAAATATGGGTAAAAGGCCCTAAAGCGCTGGCGCTCATTCAACGCGTTACAAGCAACGATGCTTCCAAACTCACCGTTGGCAAAGCGCAGTATTCGTGCTTACCCAATGGCAAAGGCGGCATTGTCGACGATATTCTGGTTTACAAATTCGAAGAAGAAAAGTACCTGCTGGTAGTGAATGCCTCGAATATTGAAAAGGACTGGAACTGGATTAACCAGAACAACACCGTGGGTGCCGAACTTGAAAATGCTTCCGACAAAATTTCGCAGTTGGCCATCCAAGGCCCTAATGCCATCAAAGTGCTTCAAAAACTTACTGAAGTTGACCTTTCGACTATCCCTTATTATTCTTTTACAACCGGCAGCTTTGCAGGCGTAAAAGAAGTGATTATCTCGAACACCGGATATACGGGAGCGGGTGGATTCGAAGTTTATTTTTACAATGAGGATGGAGTGAAAATCTGGAATGCCATTTTTGAAGCGGGAAAGGAATTCGGCATTAAACCTATCGGACTTGCTGCCCGCGACACACTTCGCCTCGAAATGGGTTTCTGTCTCTATGGTAACGATATCGACGATACAACATCGCCCATTGAAGCCGGTCTGGGTTGGATAACAAAATTCGCCGATGGCAAGGACTTCATCGATCGCGAATACAATTTAAACCATAAAACGAATGGAACTACACGTCGGCTTGTAGGCTTCGAAATGATTGACAAGGCTATTCCCCGCCACGGATATGACATTGTTAACGAGCAAGGCGAAAATATTGGCGTGGTAACCTCAGGAACTATGTCGCCCATGCTGAAGGTTGGGATAGGTTTAGGCTATGTGAAAACCGGTTTTGAGACTACAGGATCTGAAATTTATATTTCCATCCGCAACAAAAGCCTGAAGGCTAAGGTAGTGAAATTGCCGTTTTATAAGGCATAGGTTTAGGCTATAGGCTGTAGGCTTTAGGATTGAAAGACATTAAAGCTGACGCGCGTTTTTAACGCGTGCATAAATCGACTTATAACCTTTCACCGAGTACAAGTGTTAATTAAAACCAATAATATGTTGGCTGTTTACTCATTACTAGCTACTCGGTACTATATACTAATACAGTTTGTCTTACGACTTACGACTTGATACTTACGACTAAAAATGAAAATTGAAGTTTGCTTTGCCCCTGCCACATTCGAGAGTTTTAAGAACAAGGAAGCTGTGGTTGCCGTGATTGATGTACTCAGGGCATCGTCGGCTATATGTGCAGCTTTTATGAACGGCGCCCGCAGGTTAATTCCTGTTGGTGAAGTGGAAGAAGCAATGCGTTTCAAAAAGGAAGGTTACCTGGTAGCGGCTGAGCGCGATGGCTTTGTGCTCGACTTTGCCGATTTCGGCAATTCCCCTTTTAACTTCACTCCCGAACGCGTAAGGCAACACACCATAGCCTACAGCACCACCAACGGAACACAGGCCATACGCATGGCCAACGATTGCCACAAGGTTACAGTGGCCGCTTTTATAAATATCACTGCCGTATGTAATTACCTGATGTCGTTTAACCGCGATATTCTCTTGTTCTGTGCAGGTTGGAAAAACCGGTTTAGTCTGGAAGATAGCATACTGGCAGGCGCCATGACCGAAAAAATACTTGAACATAACGGTTACACCACCAACTGTGACTCGGCACTTGCCTCGCTCGACTTATGGCAACTTGCCAAACCCGATCTGCTGGGCTACATCGAAAAAGCCGCCCAACGCAGCCGCCTCCGTATCAATGGCCTCGACGATTGCCTCGAATTCTGCCATACTTTTGATTTAACTGATATTGTTCCGGTTTTTGAGGAAGGTTTTTTGGTGGGAAAGAAGGGGTAAATTCTCATAAGCGTGGTTTGCTAGCGTTACAAACGTGCAAAATCATTAAACTTTGTTAGATAACAAAAAGGGTGTCTCTGATTTTGGGACACCCTTTTGCTTATACAAATTCTTTAGGAAGTGCTTTATTTGAGGAGATTTCCATCACCATCAATAAACTTAATTTCGTATCCAAACTCTTTAAGAGGTTCTCCGATTTTTGCTTTATCACCAACTATAATCCAGGCAAGTTGTGCGGGTTTGATTACTTTGGGAGCCATTTGCTGAACTTCGGTAAGTTTGAGTTCTTTTAAACGGGCAGCATAATCCTGATAATATGTATCCTTAAGACCATATCTTACAATATCGTTGATGGCACCAGAAACGGATCCCATGGTTTCGTAGCTGCCTGGTATCTGAAGTAACTGGTTGGTTTGATTTTTTGTAATTTCTTCCTGAGTTGCAGGATTTTTATCGCAGTAACCGCTTAATTCCTTAAAAATCTCCTGCATGGATTCCTTTGTTTTATCCGTCTGCACACTGGTATAGGCAATAAAAGGCCTTTGTCCTTTAGCCGGATAAACAAAGGTGGATGCTCCATAGCTCCAGTGTTTGTCTTCCCTGATATTCATATTGATACGCGAAGTAAATTCACCGCCGATAATGCTATTCATGAGGTTAATAGAGGCTTCGTCCATTTTACCGAAAGGGGCGGTAATATTACCTGCAACAATCAGTGACTGCATCGATCCTGGTCGATCCATCAGATATATCACGGGCTTTTCGGCCAATTTAACTTCGGCAATATTTTTCTTGGGTGTTGAACCCGATTTCCAACTTCCGATATATTTTTCGAGTTTTGGTTTGAGCTCATCCATGCTGATGTCTCCTACAACGATTAAAGCGGCATTATTTGGTTTAAGCCACGAATCTTTGAACTTAATCAGTTGGTCGCGGGTAATTCCCGAAACGGTGTTTTCGTATCCCGAACCTGTGAGAGGTGTTCCATAGGCATGGGTGTCGCCATACAGGTATTTGGGAAGGATGCGGAATGCAATTCCATTGGGACGTGCCTTTTCACGCTGAATAGACACAATCTGTTCCCTTTTTAATCTATCCAATTCATTTTGTGGAAAAGAAGGATTCAAAAGTACATCAGCAAAAATTTCCAAAGCAGGATCCATAACATCTTTAAGGACGTCGAGCGACAAATATGATTGATCGAGATTAGAACCTGTGTAGAACTGGGCTCCTAGTTTATCAAAACTATCGCTTATCTGGAGTGAGGTTTTGCTTGCCGTTCCTTCGTCAATCATGTTCATGGCCAACCTTGCAGTTCCGGGAACAGCAAACTGGTCTGCAGCATAACCTGCGTCAAATGTCAGAAACATATTTACAGCAGGGATAGTTTTCCTTTGCGCCAGAATCACGGAAAGTCCATTCGATAGTTTTGTTTTCTGAAATGCCGGAAAAACGGGAGTAGATGCGGCACCCATTTCAGGCATTTTATTGCGGTCAACATCTGCAGTAGCTTTGCCTTCGGCAAAAGGAACCACTTCCAGTACATATTGACCATCAGTAAGCCAGTCCCTGGATATTTTTTGTAAGTCTGCAGGATTGGCTTCTTCAACCAATTTGAGGATGGTCTTATAATGGTCGGCATTACCAAAGTAAGTTTCGTTACTGGCAAGGATATCGGATTTTCCGCCAAAACCTCCAACTCTTTCCAATCCGCGAATGGTTGATGCAAATCTCTTTGTAACCACTGTTTTAACTTCATCGGCTGTTGGGCCATCCTTGATAAATTTAGCTAATTCTTCGTCAATAGCCTTTTCGACCAGCGCTTTATCCACGCCAGGCTTTACATCGGCTTGGATTGTAAACAAAGTACCGATTTCACGGTTATCCACATAGCAGTAAACTGAGGTTGCAATCTGCTCGGTATAAACCAGGCGTTTGTATAATCGGGAACTTTTGCCCGAAGCCAGAACATCGCTTACTAAATCCAGATAGGTACATTCTTTGGTGCCGTCTTCGGGTACATTCCAAACTTTATAAATACGTGCCTGAGGCACCCTGTCCTGCATTACCTGTCGCTGGATACCGGTTCTTTTAGCGGGCCACGACTGGTATTTGACTACCGGAGGACCAGCTTGCAACCCGCCAAAGTATTTCTTAACTTTTTCCAATGCTTCGTTGGTATTCACATCTCCCGCTACGGTAAGAACTGCATTATTAGGCCCATAATAGGTGCGGAACCAGTCCTTCACATCTTCGAGAGATGCTGCACTCAGGTCCTCCATGGAGCCAATTACTGTCCACGAATACGGATGACCGGCCGGATAAACGCTTTTGGTCATGTATTCATCTACCAAGCCGTAAGGTTCGTTTTCGCCCTGGCGTTTTTCATTCTGGACAACTCCGCGCTGCTCGTCAAGTTTGGCCTGGGTAATGGCATTTACCATATAGCCCATACGGTCGCTTTCGAGCCACAACACCTGGTCGAAGGCAGCAATGGGTACCGTTTCGAAATAATTGGTACGGTCGTTACTGGTGGTTCCGTTTAAATCAGTGGCGCCAATTTTATCGAGGGCTTTAAAATAATCTTCGTTAAAGTGTTCACTTCCGTTAAACATTAAATGTTCAAACAGATGGGCAAAACCGGTGCGTCCAGGCTTTTCGTTTTTGGAACCAACATGGTACCAGATATTCACTGCCACCACCGGAGCCTTATGATCCTCGTGGATTAAAACGGTAAGGCCATTGTCGAGTACAAACTTCTTATATGGGATGTCTACCTTATCCGACATCGCACTCTGGGATTGGGAATAACTATAAAAACTGGCTAAAAATACGACCAGCAACATAAGTTTTTTCATACTTTTTTGGTTTTGATAAATTTCTAAGTTGGCAAAATTGATGGGCTAATGTATTAAAGTTTTTAGAACTTAAAAAACTAATCTACCAATCACCTGCTTTGTTTTAGAAGATGATTTATTTATGATGGTTGAAGGGTTAAAATTGCACCATTGCTTACAAATACACACATTTTGTCATTAACGAGAAATTGGAAGTCATAATTTCCAATAATGCTCGCTTGACCCTTCAATTATCATTTGCTTTACTCTTATCTATTCAAACAGTTGTGAAAATCGTTTTAAATAGATTGTTGCCGCAACACTTTTTCCAATATCAAATTAAACCCGGCCGGGTTTTCTATCATGGGATAATGGCCCGTTGCAGAGATCGTTTCCACCTGGAAACTGGTTTTACAATGGTTTTTCAATCCGGTTACGTTTGTTGGGAAACTGTCGCAATTAATTAAATACAACTTGTAATTAAGCTGTTCCAATCGCTGTGCATCGGAATAGGCGTAATGCATCTGGTTCATAAGTGTTCCATAACCAATAGCGGGATCGCTGTTTGCAAAATCAGTTTTTACCCTGTCTCTCACTTCCTTTGAAGTTGCCGGGTGAAAAAGCATCAAATCAGCATATACAGGTGCCGAATTTTTAAAATCCTTTTCAAGCATTGGAAAAAAGTCGGTCATTTGTTTCATCTGTTCCGGTGTAAATGTAACATCAATGATTTTGAAGTTATCAACACCAACAATGCCGGCTATTTTGGGATTGTTGGTTAATGCCGTTTGCAACATAATTTCGCCTGCCATGGAATGTCCGATGATTACAACATTTTTAAGGTTCATGGCCTCCATAAATGCTGTTACATCATGAGCATATTCTTCAACTGTCCAGTTGGTTCTTTGGGCTTTGGATTTGCCGAAGCCCGGCAGATCAATTGCGCAGACATTGTAAGTTTTGGAAAAATATTCTACCTGATTTTCCCAATACGTTCCGTTGATCCACCAGCCGTGCAAAAAAAGAAGCGTTGTGTCGCCTTGTCCCTGTTGATAATAATTGATTTCACCCTGATTATCTCTGATGGAGATTTGTTTTGCTGTCGTCCTTTTTTGCGGTTGTGCCTTGCCTATATTTCCTGAAAGTATGGCAATGACGATAAATAAAATTGTTCTTGTGTTCATTTTTGTTTGAATTTGAAGCAAAGAAAAAAGGCACATAGGACAGCCCTTTGTCAGGGGTTTAAAATAATCCTTTTGAATTAGGCTTTTAAACAATAATTTTGTCCCCAGTCCTCTGACCACTGAGGCTATGTTGCATAATAATGTAGATCAAATACAATGCTCTTGTCCTTTTGTCATGACACAAAAGGACCAAAAAGTCTAGACTTCCTGGAAATTTGCTAAAAATAATAGTTTTTGCTACTGCGGGGGTAAACTCGCTTTATCATTGCAATACTCTGAGTACTGCTATTAAAGAAGTAATTCCAATATTGAAGGAATTACCTATTAATCCGCTCAGACATACCCCCTCATAACGCCAAAACTATTATTTTCTTAACGCAATTTCCAGAAGGCCGCCTACCTTCTAATAAACTCTCTATTTAGAATGAGAAATTTCAAACAACAATAATATACAACAGAGCCAGCAAACAGCCAGGCCAAATCAAATGGAAGTCAAATTGTATCAATCCGGGATATATTGGCTGTGGACAGTCGACAGTCGACCGTCGACTTATGACAAGTCTGTTAACCACACATCTACTTCAATAATCTTTTGGAACGTTCTTCCAGGTAGTGTTCCATGCTGAAAGATTTGTCGGGTTGGAAACGGGTTTGCTGCAATTGGAGCTCTTTTATTCTGTCGAGGCGAAACTCTCTTATTTCCTGTCGTAATTCACAAAAAGCAATGGTTGACCAAACAGCACCGCTGAAATAAACGGCATAAGGGTGGATGGTTCGTTCGGTGGTTTGCTCCTCTCCTCTTGACTGGTAAATTATTTTAAGTTTTTCACTTTCGGTAATTGAATGCTGAATGGTGTCTAAATACAAACTTGCCGGAGCCCAGGGTTTCTGAAATCCGATTCGTGAATCCAAAAGTTCCAGTTTGTCTTTGTTGTTAAGGGATAGAACTGCTTTTATTTTTAAAAGTGCCGATTCATAATTTTGTTTCAGAGAATCTTCGGTATGATAGTTTAAAATTTTACTGGTGGTTACCAGTGCTCTTGCTTCTTCCATGGTAAACATGACAGGAGGCAACCGGTAGCCTTCAACTAAAAAATAGCCCTTTCCTTCTTCTTCGCCGATGGGAACACCTGCAAGTCGTAATGTTTGAATATCCCTGTAAATTGTGCGGTTAGTCACTTCAAACCTTTTGGCTATTTCCCGGGCAGTTGTAAGTCGCTTCGATTGAAGTTGAATAAGTATGCTTGTGAGTCTGTCCAGTCGATTCATTGTTTGTGTTTTGTAAAGTTGTGGCTAACGGAACATATGAAAAATTGCCGTTTGAATTGCAATTTACTTGCTGCACGTTCTCTGGCTGAATTACACATTAGCATAGCGGAGGCTGGACATCATTCAATTCTCGGTCTAAAGCGATTAAATGATTGCCAATATTTGTCTTTGTAAATGTCATAGTCTACATCCAGTATATTCCTGTAATCAGATTGAAATTTATCAAGTATCTTTGAAGGAAATCTGAAATCTTTGCAAGCAAAATAAATTTCTCTTACACTATCAGCTGTTTGTCTGCCGACATTTAAATACCCATCAGAATCTTTAAGTTCAAGCATTAATTCATCCTCGAACTTGTTCATTAATTCATATGTTTCTTTATCGGGCATTCCATTTTTATTGCCTTTGTATTTTATTTCGATAGTTAGAATCCATGGGTGAGACGCTTTACTATCCCAATCCAGTAAGTCGGAGTTTACAATTGCAAATAAAGGCTTCCCATTTTTTAAAGTCGCTTCAAGTGAATTGTAACGGTCTTTTTCTGTATTATATCTCGTTCCTTCATATTTCTCAATAAATTCTTTCTGTCTCCAGATGAGAAAATCCTTAAGCTTTTCTATTGGAATTAACTCATTCTCCGGATTGTCATTTCCAATAATCCGAATGCTATCGATTGTTGTCACAGAATTCAATTCACCCAAATAATTATCCATGAAGATATATACTCCATTTGTAATTAGGTCTTTTAAATCTTCTCCGTAGTCAGTGTAAATAATTGTAATATTTATCTCATCAGGATATTTTGGATTATCGTTAGAATAAAAAAATAAGTTCTCGTTACTAAAATTTAAATCCCCCATATTGATATAAACATCATTTATGTTGAGGGCTGGCTTTAATGCGGTAAACTTCCAATTATCAATCCTGGGTGCAGCATGAACCAATTCCTCGACAAAAACAATGTTCTTGTAAACTCCGTCGGCTGTTAAAACTAATTCGGCAGTGTCATTATCGAACATACCCGCTAAGTACCAATATCCTGTTCTAAGCTGATTTAATTTTTCGGACAACTTATTAAAGAAATCCTGCTCAATATCGCCATCATTTTTAATGACTTTGTAAAATTCCTTTTCATTATTCTTAAACCAATTCCAAAAGTCTTCATTCGATTTTACAGGCGTTTCTTTTTGTCCCAATAAGTTTTTAAATCTTCCCATTCATTAATTATCTAATTATGCAAGTTTTCCTTTCCATGCCGCTTATATCCTTATAACACCAATCTGATGTCGTATCTTCTACCCAGGTACACAACCTTATTTAGG
>JAEYWD010000096.1 GCA_023429135.1 Bacteroidota bacterium
TTTCCGATGTTTGCTTTGCAACCATTTCTTCAATCTGCATTTTAAACTGTTTTTTAGGGTTTTAGTCTTCTTTTAGTTTTCGGGATCGAACTTTACGAAGGTAGAAAGAGTAAAACCTTTCCACAAGGTGAAACAATTCGTATTTATTAACATTTGTTTGGAGTTATTAACTCGAACGTTTACCTCCTGAAAACCAATAAGAATCGTATCTATAACACCATAAAAGCTTGAAAGTTAAGATAAGTTGAAAAAATGGTTAATTTGTTAATATTATAGAAGGCTTTGGGGGATTATATATCTAGGCTTTAATTTATTTTTTTAAGGAAGATTCATGGATCTTCCTTTTTTTGATCAATATATAACATGTTAAAAACTAGAACTATAAATAGCTATTCCGTTATTTCAATATTTTCTCAAGAATAATATTTGTTGCACCAAGATTATTTTCAACAAACTGGCGTGAAATTTGGCTGCATTTTTTGTTTTTGGTAGGATCTTCAATAAGGCTGTCTAAAATTGTTTTCATTGCCGGATATTCCGTAACGGGGAATGCGCCTCCTGCTTTTTCCAGGTTGACAGCTTCCTGGAACTTATGGTAATTAGGGCCGAACAAAACGGGAAGCCCAAATGTGGCTGCTTCCAGGATGTTATGAATGCCTTTTCCAAACCCTCCTCCGATATAGGCAATTTTTCCGTATCTGTAAAGCGATGATAGCATACCTATATTATCTATGATCAAAACATCTGCTGTTTGGGCAGTGTGCAACTGAGAATAGCGGACAGCTTTCTTACTTAATTTCTGAATTATTGATTCGATAGCCGCATCCTTGATTTCGTGCGGTGCCATAATCATTTTAACAGGATGCGGTGTTTCGTTGAAGTATTTTATAAGGAGGTCCTCGTCGGGTTCCCAGGTACTACCTGCAATGATGCAGAAGGAGTTGCCAACAAAATTTTTAACTTCGGGAAGTTCCCTCGACGATGTTGCAATAGAATATACCCTGTCGAACCGGGTATCGCCGGCTATGGTGATATTGTTGAAGCCAATGCTTTTCAGAAGATTTTCGGAACGTTCATTCTGAACAAAAATATGTGTGAAATTATGAAGCAGTTTGCGGAACCATCCGCCGTACCATTTGAAAAAGTGCTGATCCTTACGGAAATTTGCTGAAACGAGGTATAAAGGAGTGTTTCTTACCTTTAAGGTTGTCAGGTAGTTAAACCAGAATTCATATTTGATGAAAATAGCTTTCTCCGGTTTAACCAGATCCAGAAATCTTACTGCGTTTTCTCGTGTATCCAGAGGAAGGTAGAAAATGTAATCGGCTCCTTTGTAATCTTTTCTTATCTCATAGCCCGAAGGTGAGAAAAACGTAAGAACAATTTTGTAGTCGGGACGCAGTTCTTTTAGTTTTTCAATAACTGGTCGGCCTTGCTCAAATTCTCCCAAGGAAGATGCGTGGATCCAGATGCGCTTTTCTGCTGGTTGTAAAGCTGTATCAATTCTTTCAAAGATTTTTTCCCGGCCTTTCAGCCAGAGTTTTGCCTTTGTGTTTCCAAATGCAGCCGAGATTCTTATTAATATATTATAGGTATATATTGCGAAATTATATAGAGATGTCATCAGAGGTTAAATTTTGGCAAAAATAACATTTTTAGGATGATCAGGTTTATTTTGTCGAGAAATACCTGCTTTGATGCGACATACTTCTTATTTCCATCTGAAATTCTTTGCCCAATTCACAAAATTCATTACGTTTGCACTCTTATTCATATTAAATCTTAATAAATATTATGAGTTATTCTGTTGATCAGGTGGTGAGTGCTTTAAGTAATGTTACACATCCCGGCTTTAACAACGACATAGTTTCGCTTAATATGCTCAGCGATATTAAGGTAAATGGCAATGCGGTTTCTTTTACCTTAACATTTCAAAAATCGACCGACCCGTTGATAGCTTCTATTCAGAAAGCCTGTGTGAAAGCATTGCAAACTTACCTAGACCCCAATGTTCAGGTTCAGGAGATTAAAGTTGATGCTTTACAGAAAATCGAAACGACGGCTGCTCCCAGTAACCTGTCGCATGTGAAAAATATTGTGGCAGTAGCCTCAGGAAAAGGTGGCGTTGGTAAATCGACAGTGGCCGTTAATTTAGCTATTTCGCTTGCAAAACTTGGCTATTCGGTAGGTTTGATTGATGCCGATATTTATGGTCCTTCGGTTCCCAAAATGTTTGGCGTGGAAAATGTCCGGCCTGAGATTAAAGATGGTGAGAAGGATGATATTATCGTTCCTGTTAACAAATATGGAGTAAAATTATTGTCCATAGGATTCTTTGTCAGCGATAAGGATGCTCTTGTATGGCGTGGACCCATGGCAACAACCGCGCTGAAACAACTGATCAACCAGGGTGAATGGGGGAGTCTCGACTTCCTGCTGTTTGACCTGCCTCCTGGTACAGGCGATATTCATCTTACCCTTGTCCAGGAAATGGCTGTTACAGGCGTTGTGATTGTAAGTACACCGCAACAGGTGGCTTTAGCCGATGCAATTAAAGGAATTGCTATGTTCCGCGGCGATAAGGTAAATGTTCCTGTTCTTGGTCTTGTAGAAAATATGGCTTGGTTTACTCCGGCTGAGTTGCCTAACAATAAGTATTTTATTTTTGGAAAAGAAGGTTGTAAAAAGCTTGCCGAAGACATGGATATTCCTCTGTTAGGACAAATTCCCGTAGTGCAGAGTATTTGCGAAGGAGGCGATGCCGGCAAACCAGTTGCTCTGGATGATAATTCCCTTATTGGCGCTGCTTTCCGCGAACTTGCCGAAAATACAGTTAAACAGGTTGAACTCAGGAATAAAACCCTCGACCCAACCAAAAGAGTACAGATGCTGAAGACGAAATAGTTTAGTCGATAGTCCATGGTCAATAGTCGATAGCCAATACATTTGTATTTTCTAAGGACTATAAGCTATGGACTACCGACTCTTTAAAAAACCAAACCTATGACACAAATTGAGAAGAATGAATTGATTGAAAAAATCAACTCTACTATAGATAATCTTCGTCCTTATTTGCAGGCTGATGGAGGCGATATTACCGTTGAGGATATCACCGATGAAAAAGTGGTAATGGTTAAATTTACAGGAGCGTGTATCACATGTCCATTCAGTATGCACACGCTGAAAGCTGGAATTGAAAAAGCCATTTTGAAAGATCTTCCCGATATAAAGGAAGTGATCTCTATTGAATAGTTATTGCTGAAAAGGCCTGGCCTGCTTTATGTAAAGCTTTCTGGTTCCCGAAACCGTGGAATCAATTTTAAACTCTATATCCAAAGGATAGCATTTTTGAAGACTTTTACAATAATGGTCACTAATGGCATTGCAGGCTCTGGCCAGTTCTGTTACTTCCTGCTCTGTTAGTACAAGCTCGGAAGGTTTACCGGGCAGATTCGATTTGTTTACATATTCAATCCTGTTTTCATAGGGCTCTGAAAGGGTATAGTAAATTATTTGTTCCGGCAATACATTGTTTTCAGGCCGTACCACGCTGAATTCGTAAAACTGACTGTTAATTGTGTAACCTGGAATACCGGAGTTGTAGAGGTTAGTCGTAATTGCCACACCATTAGCATCTTCAGCAGGGAAGGAGCGATGAACAAGAATTCCCATAGCTATGGAATTATGATCGATTTTAAAATAGTCACGCTCTTCAAAGGCCCTGTAATTCCAAAGGCTGGCCCAAACTTTTTTGATTGCTTTTTCAATAGTTTTATCATTGTCGGTGGGTATTCCGGTATACGAATCGTATAATCCGGCACCGTTAAATCCTTCAACATCCTCTGCATTAGTCGACGACCTGAGCCTGTACGCGTCGAATCCCGATTGCTGAACGCTCTGATTTACCAAGCTGAGTAAAACAGGATCAACGGGGGTGTTTTTGATCGTGTCTCTTATCTTCTTAAGCATTAGTTCTCTCATCATTGCATTCTCTCTGAACTTCTGATCTTGAATAGTCTTGCCGATAAAAATGTCAATTCCGTGTTGCTTCAGATGTTGTTTGTAATAAAAGAAAGGGATAGCAAAACCACCTTCCGGTAATGTTATGGTAGAAATCTTATTCAACTCGGCAAAATTTGCGGCCTTGCCACCAATGGTTTTTACGTCTTTTAATCCGGTACGACTTAACTCCACAATTCCTTTTGTAATTGTGTCAATGTTAAGTTTAACTGGTATAGAAGGTTCGTGACTTTTCCAGTAATTTTGGGCTTCGGTAAAAGAAGCCTCACGAATAGTATATTTTGAACTGCTTACTTCCAGTCGTACCAGTTTGCCGGTGAAAAAGTTCAGATCTTCGCTGTTCCAGCCGCTTCGTAATGCCATATTGGGAGTTTTTCGGTTCCGGCTAAGAATGTTGATGTGACTCAGAGGTGTCTGAAACTCTGTTGTGATAATGCCGGCAACAACAGGTATATCGTTTGGAATGCCGTTAATCAGCGCAATATCGTGTCGACCCAGGTATGTGTCCGAAACATCTTTTACATTAACTTTTTTAAGGTAACCAAAAGCTAATCCGGTGTTTAATGCTTGATAATCCTGTCCTCTGAACAGCTCTTCCGATTTAACTTGCGATACGGAACTACAGGATTCCCAAAAGGTTGTATTGGCATAAAATTTCAGCTCATTTCCAAAGAAGCAGGTATGGGAGATTTTGTCGTAAACTGTTTTAATCTGATTACACTCCAGTTCGTCTCCGCCAAAGAATTCCATAGTATAAATACCCGATGATAAATAATGGTTTACCGCACCAAGAATATAAATGCGTTGCGGATTGTTTGTATACTGCTGAATGTTGAAATTGTACAGAGGTTTGTTATAGCCCGTTACGTTGGTGGCAAACTCATAATGGTACTGGAATGCTTTGGAGTTGATGTAGAAAATCGCCCCGGTTTTTATATCGTATAAAAATTTAATAGAAGTTACGCCATTATAGGTATTGTTAAGTGGTTTGCCTTCATATTCCCCGAAAGTTACGCTGTCGGGAATGGAGTTCAGGTAATTCTGAAGCTGACGTTTAACCGGATTGAGGTAATAAAAGTTCAGACTAGCATTTTTCAAAAAGAAGGTCCTGGTTTCGTATCCACTTCGACTGATGCTAATTTGCAACGATTCTTCAAATCCAAGATCGTTTAGGTTGAAGAATGGCCTGTTTTCTATTATCTGGATTTTAATTGTTTTTTCAGAACGGGCTGATGAAAGTCGCAAAAAAAATATACCTGAGCTCGTAACAGGGAATTTGTAGCTGCCATTAACGGCGGTTCCTGAATTATACCCACCGCAGTTTTTACCTTTTATATCGAATAATGAAACCGTTATTGGAAATGCTGATGTCCATTTTAGCTCATTGTTTTCGTAACAAAAAACTGCTTTAGCCCTGGAATCAATCAACGGGTTTACAAGTTCAGGGCTTAATTCGAAATATCCCTGAGAATTGGTGTATATAACGATTTCTGTTCCGGGAATTCTGATTTCAGCTTGGTTAAGGGGGGCGTTAGTAAGCGCATCGAAAAGATAACCAGAGTAAGTATGACCAGAAGCATTGTTGGAGAAAATGCATAACAAAACGTTTATTAGCGCCAGGAGCTGGAAGATCTGCCTGAGAATTTTCAACATTTTAAGCAAAGTAAATTTGGGAATAAATATAGGATGAATTTAAGATTCCATTCAATAGTAAGGTTTGTATTATTTTCTATTTGGAAAATTTTGTATTATTGCCTTCTCAAAGCACAAACTGTATTACTTAACTGTCGTTATGAAAATTTACTTAATCGCATTCTTGTCGTTCGTCTGTTCGTTGACTTTTTCACAAGTTAATAAAAGTGCTAAAACAAAATCAGGAAATCCTGTATTCCCAGGATGGTATGCCGATCCCGAAGGTGTAATTTTCGATTCCCGGTATTGGATTTACCCAACATACTCTGCAAAATATGATGAACAGGTTTTTTTCGACGCCTTTTCTTCTCCCGACCTGGTAAACTGGACAAAACATAGTCGCATTCTTGATACCGCAAGTGTTAAATGGGTAAAACGGGCTTTATGGGCTCCTGCAATTATTAAAAAAGATAAGAAATACTATTTATTTTTTGGAGCCAACGATATTCAGAATGATAATGAATACGGGGGAATTGGTGTTGCTGTTGCAGATAAGCCCTCAGGTCCTTTTAAGGATTACCTCGGTAAACCGTTAATTGACAAAATTATTAATGGTGCACAGCCTATTGATCAATTTGTGTTTCTCGACAGTGATGGTACCTATTATATGATTTATGGTGGCTGGCGTCATTGTAATATTGCCAAACTGAAGAACGATTTCACCGGTTTTGTTCCATTTGATGACGGAACGGTTTTCCGGTCTGTCACTCCCGAAAATTATGTTGAAGGTCCTATAATGTTTAAGAAGAATGACAAATATTATTTTATGTGGTCGGAAGGAGGTTGGGGAGGCCCTAACTACAGTGTAGCCTATGCAATTGCCGATTCACCTTTCGGGCCGTTTAAAAGGATTGGCAAAATTCTGCAACAGGATCCTGAAATAGCTACAGGGGCAGGGCATCATTCGGTAATTAACGTTCCCGGAACCGATGATTGGTATATCATTTATCACCGACGTCCCAAAGGCGAAACCGAAGCCAATTTCAGAGTTACATGCATCGACAGGATGTATTTTGATAATCAGGGTTTTATTCAACCTGTTACAATTACAAAGGAAGGTGTTGATGCTAATCTGTTGAAGAGGAAGAATAAAAAATAATTTTTCAAGATTAAGAATTATTACACTAGAGAAAAAAATCATTACATTTAGCGCCACGTATAGAATCAACTCTTAAAAACTAATTTATGAACACAAACCAGAAA
The DNA here is from genome assembly GCA_023429135.1 of Bacteroidota bacterium. Classification (GTDB taxonomy): domain Bacteria; phylum Bacteroidota; class Bacteroidia; order Bacteroidales; family JAAUTT01; genus JAAUTT01. Next base: position 6,916 of record JAEYWD010000096.1, read on the forward strand.
AGTTACGCTCTGCCAATTTTTATGATGATTTTACTGTTTGGTATGATCTCATTTGTAACAAATTTAGCTGCCCCCATGGGTATCGTATTAAAGTCCCAGTTTAACGTTTCCAATGCTTTAGGAATGCTGGGTAATTTCGCTAATTTCATTGCTTATGCCGTTATGGGAATACCCGCAGGTATCCTGTTACAAAAAGTAGGGTATAAGAAAACGGCTTTGATTGCTATCGCAATAGGTTTCGCCGGCGTATTTATCCAATATCTTGCCGGATATGCAGGACCTTCATCTGCTTTTGTTGTTTATCTTACAGGAGCATTTATTGCGGGTTTTTCCATGTGTTTATTGAATACCGTTGTTAACCCAATGTTGAACACATTAGGTGGTGGTGGTAATAAAGGAAACCAGCTTATACAGGTAGGTGGTTCTTTTAACTCCGTTATGGCAACACTTACACCTATGCTAGTGGGTATTTTGATCAGCGATGTTACCAAAGCTGTTATTACCGACATTTTCCCGGTAATGTACATTGCAATGGGCGTGTTTGCTCTTGTGTTCGTTATTTTATATTTTGTAAATATTCCTGAGCCTCATGCTCAACAATCGTCCGAACCCCTTGCTAACCTAATGTCGGGCGCTTTGAAGTTCCGTCATTTTATTCTGGGTGCTATTGGTATTTTCGTATATGTAGGAGTTGAAGTTGGTACCCCTGGTACATTAAACCTTTTCCTTACCGATACCACTGGTAAAGGTGTAGGTATCGATCCCACAATTTCAGGTTTTGTGGTTGGTACTTATTGGTTTCTTATGTTGATCGGTCGTTTGTTAGGTGCTGCTTTGGGAGCAAAAGTTTCAAGTAAAGTCATGCTTGGAGTTACTTCTGCAACCGGTATCATTTTGGTATTATGTGCTATATTCTCCTCACCTGAAACTCAGGTTAATCTTCCTTTGTTACAGAAAAGTGCAACTGGCGCAATTTCCTTTGGTTTGGCCGAAGTTCCAATCACTGCTATGTTCCTTGTATTGGTAGGTCTTTGCACTTCTATCATGTGGGGTGGAATTTTTAACCTTGCAGTTGAAGGATTAGGCAAGTACCTGGCAGCAGCTTCCGGTATCTTTATGGTTTTGGTTTGCGGTGGTGGTTTACTCCCGTTGTTACAAAACTGGGTAGCTGACATGTCTGGTTTCATGACCAGTTATTGGGTAATTATTGCAGGTCTTGCTTATTTATTATTCTACGCTTTGATTGGAAGTAAGAACGTAAATAAAGATATTCCTGTTGCTTAATAATACTGTCCTTTAAAAGAATTTAGCAGAGAGCTGTCACATTGTTTGGCAGCTCTTTGTTTTTCCTGCCTTAACATTTTTTTCATTTAGGGTTTTATGTTTTCTTTGTTATAGAAAATAAAATTTTACAAAATCAGTTATTAACTATAAAAAAACCTGTTGAAGAAATATTTTCAAATAACTTTTGTCATTACGTTGTTTTTTGCTGTGGGATGTTCCACACAGAAAAACACTCTTGTTTCGCGGAATTATCATGCATTGATATCTCATTACAATATTTACTTTAACGGAAACGAAAGCTTTAAAAAGGGAGTAGCACGTATAAACGAAGGGTATAAAGACGATTACAATCAACTTCTGAATATTTTTATCTACAACGACAAAGAGCTGAATGCCTCTGCTGCCGGCGATATGGATATTGCTATAAAGAAGGCTTCGAAGGTTATTACCTTTCATTCAATAAAAGCAAAACCAAACTATAAAACTAATAAGCTTAGTCCGTCGGAGAAAGAGTTTATGGCTCGTAACGAATACAATAGTTGGGCCGATGAAAGTTATATGCTGATTACCAAGGCAAACTTTTATAAAGGCGATTACCAGGAAGCGGCCAAAACAATCACTTTTATTCTCAAGGAATTTCCAAAGGATCCTGTACGTTATGAAGCTTTGATTTGGCAGGCAAGAATTCATCTTGAGTCGAAAGAACTGAACGAAGCGGATAAAATTCTTACAAATCTGGATAGTGATAAAAAATTCCCCAAAAAATTGAGTTCTGAACTTAATGCTACTATAGCCGATTTACATATAAAGAAACAGCAATATAAACCTGCAGCCCAAAAACTGGAAAAGGCCCTTGGAAATGCAAAAGGTAAGCAGAAACGACTGCGTCAAACATACATCTTAGCACAACTGTATCAATTAATAGGTGAGGATGAAAAAGCATCTGAGTATTTCGCCAAGGTGGTTAAAATGAATCCGCCTTACGAAATGACCTTTAATGCCCGTATACATCTTGCAGAGCTTGCCGGAGTTGATTCAAAAGGGAACAAGGGCATAAAAGCCCAGCTTTATAAAATGCTGAAAGATCAAAAGAATAAGGATTACCGCGATCAGATTTACTTTGCGCTTGCAAATATGGAGCTTAAAGAAAAAAACGAAGACAAAGCTATAGAGCTCTATAAACAATCGGCTACCGCCACCACCAGAAACGAACAACAGAAAGCCACCACATTTTTAACGCTTGCTGATATTTATTATGGCAAGAAGCATTATATACCGGCTCAAGCTTATTACGACAGCAGTATGCAAAGTTTACGGCCCGATTACAAGGATTACGACCGTGTAAAATCCCGTGCCGACAATTTGAATATCCTGGTAGGGAATCTTAATACAATAGAGCTTCAGGATAGTTTGTTGAGACTTGCAGCCATGAGCGAGCCCGAAAGAGTGCGCGTTGTGAATAATATTATTCAGCAGATTCGCAATAAAGAAGCCGAAGAGCAGCAGAAAGAATTACTTGCCAGCCAGAATTATAATATGTATAACAATAGGTCGCAGACTCAAACTACAGCTAATCAGGGTAACTGGTATTTTTATAATCAGGTATCAATACAGCAGGGTATGGCTGAGTTTCAGGCTAAATGGGGAAAGCGTAAACTCGAAGATAACTGGAGAAGACGGAATAAGGGTATAAATGCAAGTTCCGAGACTGTCGAATTTGCTGGTGTTGCAAACCAGGAGCAGGAAAAGAAAATTGCCGATAATAAGACCCCTGAGTTTTATCTTCAGGATATTCCGGTTACGGATTCTTTAAAGCAAGCAGCTCATTCCAAAATCAGAGATGCATTTTTTAGCGCTGCAGGCGTCTATAAAAACGAGCTTAATGAGCCGAATGAAGCAATTCGACTGTACGAAGAGTTAATCCGGCGTTATCCTCAAAGCTCATATACTGCATCAGCTTATTATCAGTTATATAGTGTCCAGAATCAAACTGGAAATACCTCCAGGGCACAGCAATATAAGCAACTTATCTTATCGCAATATCCAGGAAGCATTTATGCTAAAGTACTTTCGGATCCGAATTATGCTAAAAGTGCCGATGAGGAAACCAACAGGGCTAATCGTTTCTACGAACAGACCTATAATCTTTATCTGGCCGGAAATTATCAGCAGGTGTATCAGAATTCGGAACAGGCCCTAAATCAATATAAGAATAGTGTCCTTGTTCCTCAGTTTGCTTTCCTGAAAGCGTTATCCATGAGCAAAACTGCTGACATAACAACTTTCAGAAGAGAGCTGGAGAAAGTTGCCAATGCCTATCCGAACACTGAGATCAGTACTGCAGCTAAAGGGATTATCTTCCAAATAGATAATCAGAATCCTGATGTTAAAAAGACCGAAGAGACCATTAAAGCTGAAGCAACCTATAACTCCGAAGACAAAGCTCCTATTATAATGGCATGGTTGGTTAATTCCGCCGAAGATATCAATCAGCTTGTTTTTGATATTATCAATTTTAACCTCGATAATTTCAATAAAATAAAGTTCGAGGTTCAGAATGCAGAGTTTGATAAAGAATGGAAACTTATTACCATTCATCAGTTTAGTAGCCGGAACGATGCGTTGAGTTATTACAATACATTTTGTCCTTCACCGGCTATTACTAAAAATCTCAAAACAAAGAAGAATTATTGTTTCATTATCACAGCCGATAATTTAAAGATTTTACAGGCTGATAAGAACTTTGAGACTTATCAACGGTTCTTTGAGAAACATTTCTTAGGTAAATAAAAAAAGAGGGTCCATCACGGCCCCTCTTTATCCTATTTATAAACCTAATATAAAATCTGAAGTTATGAGAAGATACTAAAGATTTTCAATTGAACGTTAGAAAAACTATTTTATTACACCAAACTCCTTGCCAATTTTAGTAAATGCGGCAATGGCTTTGTCCAGATGGTGTTTTTCGTGCGCTGCCGAAAGCTGAACACGAATACGGGCCTGTTCCTTGGGAACTACAGGATAGAAAAAGCCGGTAACATAAATTCCTTCTTCTAATAATCTGGCAGCAAACTGCTGCGAAAGTTTGGCATCGTAAAGCATTATGGCAACAATAGCCGATTGAGTAGGCTTAATGTCAAAGCCAGCTTTAACAATGGCTTCTTTAAAGTACTGGGTATTGCTAACCAGTTTGTCGTGCAGCTCGGTTGACGACTGCATCAGATCGAAAACTGCTATACCTGCACTCACAACAGCCGGTGGAAGCGAGTTTGAAAAAAGATAAGGCCTTGAACGCTGACGCAGGAGTTCAACTATTTCCCTGCGGGCTGTGGTAAATCCACCTATTGCACCACCATAGGCTTTTCCGAGGGTGCCGGTTATTATGTCTACTTTGCCTTCCAAACCAAATAGTTCGGTAATTCCTTTTCCTGTTTTGCCTAAAACACCAGCGGAGTGGCATTCGTCAATCATTACCAGTGCATCATATTTTTCGGCCAGAACACAAATTTTATCCAATGGGGCAACATTGCCATCCATAGAAAATACGGCGTCGGTAACGATAATTCTGAAGCGTTGGGCCTGAGCCTTTTTAAGTTGTTCTTCCAGATCGGCCATGTCGGCATTGGCATAGCGATATCGCTGAGCTTTGCAAAGTCGCACCCCATCTATAATGGAAGCATGGTTCAAAGCATCGGAGATAATTGCATCTTCCTCGCCAAATAGGGGTTCAAAAACACCTCCATTGGCATCAAAGCAGGCGGCATATAAAATGGTGTCCTCGGTATGGAAGTAGGTTGCAATTTTTTGCTCCAGTTCTTTATGAATATCCTGTGTTCCACAGATGAAACGCACGCTCGACATGCCAAAGCCATGCGAATCCAGTCCTTTGTGAGCAGCTTCAATTACTTTTGGATGGGATGATAAGCCAAGGTAATTGTTTGCGCAAAAAACCAAAACTTCTTTACCATTCTGAAGTTTAATTTCGGGAGCCTGAGGAGTAGCTATTACTCTTTCGGTTTTATATAGGCCGCCCTCCTTAATGGATTCCAGCTCTTTCTGAAGGTGTTCCTTTATCTTTCCGTACATGTTTTTACTATTTTGTATTATCTAAATACTCTGTACTAAATACTCACTACTATATATAAACTACTTTTTAGGATTTTTCTTTTCAATTTCCCGGAGCATAATTTCAGTCATTTTCTCCAGGTTATATTTGGGATCAAAACCCCAGTCGCTTTTAGCAACCGAAGCATCGATGGTACGTGGCCACGATTCTGCAATCGCCTGACGGAAGTCGGGTTTGTAAGTAATTTTGAAATCGGGTCTGTGTTTTTTGATCTCACTAGCAACCTCCTCGGGAGTAAAGCTTATGGCTCCTATTGAGTAGCTTGATTTTACTGTAAGTTTGGAGGGATCGGCATGCATCAGATCAACGGTTGCTCTCATGGCATCTTCCATAAAAAGCATTGGCAGCATGGTGTCTTCTTTCAAAAAGCACTCGTAGGAATTCTTTTTAACTGCATCGTAATAAATTTCAACGGCATAGTCGGTGGTTCCTCCGCCTGCTTCTGTCTTATAGCTAATTAGTCCCGGATAACGGATGCTTCTGATATCCATTTTGTAACGGCGGTTGTAATATTCGCACCAACGCTCGCCCGCCAGTTTGCTGATACCGTAAACGGTGTTAGGCTCCATAACGGTAAGCTGGGGTGTGTTTTCGTGTGGTGTTGTTTGTCCGAATACTGCAATAGAACTTGGCCAGAATATTTTTTTGATTTCATCAACTTCTTTACCAAGATCGAGAATATTCATAAGGCTCGACATGTTAATATCCCACGCCTGAACAGGAATACGTTCGGCATTGCCCGACAAAACGGCTGCAAGATGGTATATCTGGGTAATTTTATGGCGGATTACAAAATGGATAAGGCGTTTATCGTCCATCACATCAAGAATCTGGAAAGGACCGCCTTCAATAATATCCTGTGGAGCCTGACGGATGTCGGTGGCAAAAACGTGGTCTTCACCGTATATTCTCCTGAGCGTCAGAGTGAGTTCTGAACCAATTTGACCTGCTGCGCCTATAATCAGTATATTTTCCATAGCCTTTAAATAAATTCGTCGCGAAATTAATGGGCCATTCATCTATAATTCCTGACTTTTCGCAGTGTTATGGTGTGTAGGCAAATGTTTAATAACACTGCCCTTAAAGATGTAACCTTTTTATTTCGCTATGAGCCATGCATTCTCAGCTCCTTTTTTGCATTTTATTAATTCAAGTTGTTTCAGAGCTTCATCTTTCCCTTTATATTCTCCAACCGATATGCGGTAGAGATTGGCTCCAAATTCAATTATCTCGGGCTTCAACCCTAATTTTGCCAGAAATTTGGAATGTACGTCCGCTTTTTCAAAAGTCTGAAAACTTCCAGCAATAATGTAATATGTTTTTTCTGCTTCTGCCGGAGTTGTTGCTGCGGGTTGAACATCCTGTTTGGGTGTTTCTTCATATCGCAAAGCATTTTCAATATGGGTGGAGGTATCTATATGCTGACCCACTTCAGAAGTGTCGGGGTTGATTTTATAGGAATTGGTATCAGGTAATGTTGCTTCAGCTTGTTTAGGAGTTTTCTGTAAATATTTTTTAATATCATCAAATTTCCAGTAAACAAAAGCGGATAAGGCACCAATTACATTTAATATTAGGAATATGACAAGGATCTTTAAAAAACTCCTTTTGCGTTTTTTCGGATAGAAGGTGTCGTCGGGGTCTTCTTCTTTGACAGTTTCTACAGGAGATAAAACTACGCTGTTCAGACCAAAGCTTTCGGGATCGTAATTTCTTATGTCTTCCTTCTTAAAACGAATAACTTTTTGATCGTCCTGAAACAGATAACCCACATCTTCAATTAAAAGAGTGTGTCCTTCATTCAGTTTTCTACGGAAATCTTCAACCATTTCGTTAACCAGGACTGTAGCCTCAGAAATCGAAATGGATCTTTTACTGCTTATATAAGTAGTGAATACACCGTCATCTTCAATTAAAGAGCTGTCAAAAATGAAATTCTTAACAGTAGGGTTGAGTAAATTCTTTTCAGGATCTATCCGAGCCGTTGTGTATTGAGCCGCAAAACCACCAAAGCCAGGGATTACGACTTTGTTGTTCAAATACAAAAGCTCTTTTATAAATTGAGTTAATGCCACTTATGTAAATTTTAAACAAAAGTAAAAAAAAATATCGTTCACCCTATTTATTGGTTCGTTCTTCAAAAAAATAAACAATAGAATGGTAAAAAAATTTCTTTTCAACATTTTTCGGTAATTTCGGGGGTCTTTTTTATTTAAATATGCAAGAAATCAAAATGGTTGACCTTAAGGGTCAGTATTCAAAAATTAAATCAGAGATTGATAATGCTATTCTCGATGTTATAGACAATACAGAGTTTATAAATGGGACTGCGGTTAAAAATTTTCAGAAGAGCCTGGAACAATTTCTTTCTGTTAAGCATGTAATACCTTGCGCCAACGGTACCGATGCTTTGCAGATAGCTATGCAGGCACTGGGCTTAAAACCGGGTGACGAAGTAATTACCAGTGATTTTACCTTTATTGCAACAGTTGAGGTTATCGCTTTGTTAGGATTAAAGCCTGTTTTGGCCGATGTTGATCCTGATACTTTCTTAATTACACCGGAGATTATAGAAAAATTTATTACTCCACGGACTAAAGCCATTGTACCTGTCCATCTTTTTGGTCAATGTTGCGATATGGAGGGTATAATGGCTCTGGCAAAAAAATATAATCTTTATGTTATTGAAGATGCGGCTCAGGCCATTGGAGCCGATTTTTCATTTTCCAACGGTATTATACAAAAAGCCGGCACGATTGGTCATGTTGGGTGTACATCGTTTTTTCCATCCAAAAACTTAGGATGTTTCGGCGATGGTGGGGCTTTGTTTACCAACGATGACGAAACAGCAACAATGCTTAGGTCGATCGCAAACCATGGGATGAAAGTCCGGTATTATCACGATCATATTGGTGTTAACAGCAGGTTGGATACAATTCAGGCTGCTATTCTGGGCGTAAAATTGAAACATCTGAATGAATACAATGCGGCACGGCAAAAAGCTGCTGAATTTTACGATAAAGCTTTTCAGAATAATTCTAAAATTCAGACTCCTAAACGAGTAAAAAATTCCGATCACATATTTCATCAGTATACTCTTGTCGTAAAATCTATCGACAGGGATGCTTTAAAAAGTTATTTACAGGAAAGGGGAATTCCGGCAATGGTTTATTATCCTGTACCTATGCATTTACAAAATGCTTATAAATACCTCGGATATAAAGAAGGAGAATTCCCGGTGAGCGAAAGACTTTGTAAGACTGTAATATCATTACCCATGCACACTGAGTTGGACATTGATCAGTTAAATTATATTGTAAAAACAATTCATGAATTTACTCGTTAATTATGCCTGAAAAACTTTATTTTGCTCATGAGACCGCCATTGTCGATGAAGGTTGTACAATTGGTAAGGGAACTAAAATATGGCATTTTTCTCATATCATGCCCAATTGCGTAGTCGGAGAGAATTGTAACATAGGTCAGAATGTGGTTGTTTCACCAGAGGTTGTTCTTGGAAACAATGTTCGGGTACAGAATAATGTTTCCATTTATACCGGAGTTAGTTGTGACGACGATGTTTTTCTTGGACCTTCCATGGTTTTCACCAATGTAGTTAATCCCCGAAGTGCCATTAGCCGCAAAAACGAATATAAAAAGACTCATGTTGGTAAGGGCGCAACAATTGGGGCCAATGCCACCATAGTTTGCGGGCATGATATAGGTGATTATGCCTTTGTAGGGGCTGGTGCAGTTGTGACTAAAACCATAAAACCCTATTCTTTGGTCTTGGGAAATCCGGCCCGGCATATTGGCTGGATGAGTGAATACGGTCACCGCTTGAATTTTAATGGTGAAGGAATTGCTATTTGCCCAGAATCTGGCGAAAAATACTTATTTAAAGATAATCAAGTAATAAAGATAAAATGAACAACGAAAATCCAAAGGTTTTTGCTTTAATCGGCGCGGCAGGTTTTATTGCTCCCCGACATCTGAAAGCCATTAAAGAAACAAAAAACACCTTAATTGCAGCTCTCGATAAATTCGACAGTGTTGGAATTATGGATAGTTTTTTTCCAGAAGCTGACTTCTTTACAGAATTTGAGCGGTTCGATCGTCACATAGACAAGTTGAAACGTCAGGGTCACAAAGTTGATTTCGTAAGTGTTTGCTCACCCAATTATCTGCACGATTCGCATATCCGTTTTGGTTTAAGAAATCAGGCCGATGTTATTTGCGAAAAACCAATCGTACTTAACCCCTGGAATATTGATGGGCTGGTTGATATGGAAAAGGAAACCGGGAAAAATGTATATAATGTTTTGCAATTAAGGCTCCATCCTGCAATTATCAGCTTAAAAGAAAAAATTGCCAACGGGCCTAAAGATAAAATTTATGATATCGACCTCACCTATATCACCAGTCGTGGTCATTGGTATCATACTTCCTGGAAGGGAGAAGTTCAGAAATCCGGTGGTGTTGCAACCAATATTGGTGTTCATTTTTTCGATATGCTTTCCTGGATTTTCGGACCGGTAAAAGAAAACATCGTACACATTTCTCAGCCCGATAAGGTAGCCGGCTTCTTTCAGCTCGAAAGAGCCCGGGTCCGCTGGTTTTTAAGTATAGATTACAACGATGTGCCCCATGAGGTTAAAGTCAAAGGTCAAAGAACTTTCCGCTCCATAACTATGGACGGACAAGAGATTGAATTCAGCGAAGGGTTTACCGATCTGCATACAAAGACATACCAGGAAATTCTTGCTGGCAGAGGGTTTCGACTTGAGGAGGCACGCAATGCCATTAATACAGTTTATAACATCAGAAATATGACTCCTGCCGGACTAACAGGAGACTATCATCCATTTGCTAAAATTTGATTATGATTTACCAGAATTTACTTTCGAAAAAAGATAAGTTGGCCGTTATTGGCCTTGGCTATGTTGGTTTACCCATAGCTCTTGAATTTGCTAAAAAATTATCTGTCATTGGATTTGATATCCGCGAGGATCGTCTTGGGTTAATGCGCAAAGGTATTGACCCCAGCAACGAACTCGAACCTGAGGCTTTCCACGGTTGTGATATTGAGTTTACTTCCTCGTTGGATGTTTTAAGGCAGGCAAAGTTTTTTGTTGTTGCGGTGCCAACTCCAATCGATAATTACAATTTGCCGGATCTTACGCCTCTTCTCGGTGCCACCAAATCGGTTGGGAAGGTGCTTAAAACTGGCGATTATGTGGTTTACGAATCAACGGTTTATCCGGGTTGTACTGAAGAAGATTGTGTACCCTTACTCGAAAGCCTTTCAGGACTAAAGTTCGGTGCCGATTTTAAGGTCGGGTATTCCCCGGAGCGTATCAATCCCGGAGATAAAGAACATACAATTACAAAAATAACCAAGGTTGTTTCCGGCTGTGATAGCGAATCGCTCGATGTTATTGCCAAAGTTTATGAGCTTATTGTTACTGCCGGAGTTCATCGGGCAAGTTCAATTAAAGTTGCCGAAGCCGCTAAAATTATCGAAAACTCTCAACGCGACATAAACATTGCGTTTATGAATGAACTTTCGGTTATTTTTGATCGCATGGGAATTAATACTTACGAGGTCCTTGATGCTGCCGGAACAAAGTGGAATTTTTTGAAATTTTTCCCGGGACTTGTGGGCGGTCATTGTATTGGCGTCGATCCTTATTACCTTACCTATAAGGCTTATAAATTGGGAATTCACGCTCAGATTATAAGCTCGGGAAGAAAAATTAATGACTCTATTGCCGAGCATATTGCCAAGCAAACTGTTAAGAAAATGATTGCTGAAGATATCAGTATCAAAAATGCTAAAGTGCTTGTAATGGGAGCAACCTTTAAGGAAAATGTGAGCGACATACGTAATTCAAAAGTGGCCGATGTGATTAAGGAATTGAAATCTTATGGAATTTCGGTTGATGTGATCGATCCTTATGCCGATTCTGATGAACTCAATCATGAATATGGGTTTAAATTAACAGAAAAGCCTGGTAATAATTACAGCGCAATAATTGTGGCAGTGAATCATAAGGAATATTGCGGTTTAAGTGAAGATTATTTCATGAATTTATCTGCAGAAAAAGGTATCCTGATTGACGTTAAGGGTATTTACAGGAATAAGATTAATAAATTGGTATATTGGAGTTTGTAATAAAATTTTAAAATGAAAAAAGCGACAGTTCTGGTAACAGGTGGTACAGGTTATATTGGTTCTCATACTGCTGTTGAATTGATTAATGAAGGCTATGATGTGGTAATTATCGATAATCTTTCAAATTCAACAAAAGATTCGTTAGACGGTATTGAGAAAATTACAGGTAGACGACCAAAATTCGAAGAGTTTGATTTATGTGATGCTGCCAAAGTCAATCAATTCTTTTCCCGGTATAAGGATGTTAAAGCAATTATTCATTTTGCTGCGTCTAAAGCTGTTGGAGAATCAGTGGAGAAACCGTTGCTTTATTATAAAAACAATCTTTGGTCGCTCATTAATTTGTTAAATGCAATGAGCGAATTCGATGTTCCAAATATTGTGTTCTCCTCTTCCTGCACTGTTTATGGTCAACCCGAGAAATTACCCGTTACGGAAGATGCTCCTATTCAGAAAGCAATGTCGCCATATGGAAATACAAAGCAGATTTGTGAAGAAATAATTAGTGACACCATCTCTGCAAATAATTCCTTGAAAGCTATTTCTTTAAGATATTTTAATCCGATCGGAGCTCACTCTTCTGCAGAAATTGGAGAGTTACCCGTTGGAGTTCCAGCCAACCTGGTACCTTTTATTACTCAAACAGCTATTGGATTAAGAGAGCAACTCAAGGTTTTTGGCGACGATTACAATACTCCCGATGGTACATGCGTTCGTGATTATATTCATGTTGTCGATTTAGCTAAAGCTCACGTGGTGGCTATTAAACGTCTGCTCGAAGATAAAAACAAAACCAGTTACGAAGTATTTAACATCGGTACCGGCAATGGCAATACAGTTCTGGATATTATCAAAACTTTTGAAAAAGTTTCCGGGGTTAAGTTGAATTATAAGATTGTGAGCCGCCGTCCCGGAGATATTGAGAAAGTTTGGGCGGACACCACTTATGCCAATAACGAACTTGGCTGGAAAGCTGTAAGTACCTTGGACGAAACACTGCTTTCGGCCTGGAAATGGGAACAGAAATACAGAAACCAAAAGAAATAAACTAACCTGATGAAGTCAATTCTAATTACCGGCGGTGCCGGATTTATTGGTTCGCACGTTGTGCGGCTTTTTGTAAATAAGTATCCCGGGTATCAGATTGTCAATCTCGATGCCTTGACTTATGCCGGAAATCTTGAGAATTTGCGTGATATTGAAAATAAACCTAATTATACTTTTGTCAAAGCCGATATCCGTGATGTTGAGGCTATAAAAGGAGTATTTTCAAAATATAAAATTGAGGGAGTAATCCATCTTGCTGCCGAATCGCATGTGGATCGCTCTATTTCCGATCCTTTGGCGTTTATCCAAACCAATATTGTTGGAACGGTTACTTTGCTTAATGCCGCCCGCGAAGCATGGAAAGATAGTTTTGAAGGAAAACTTTTCTATCATATTTCTACCGATGAAGTTTATGGTTCTTTAGGAGAAACGGGTTTCTTTACCGAAGAAACTTCTTACGATCCGCGGAGTCCGTATTCATCGTCCAAAGCCAGCTCCGATCACCTTGTAAGGGCTTATTATCACACCTATAAACTTCCGGTGCTAATTACCAATTGCTCCAACAATTATGGGCCAAACCAGTTTCCTGAAAAGCTGATTCCTCTGGCCATTCATAATATCAAAAATAGCAAACCGGTTCCGGTTTATGGCAAGGGCGAAAATATCCGCGACTGGCTTTATGTTGTGGATCATGCACGTGCCATCGATCAGGTTTTCCACGAGGGAAAGGTTGGTGATACTTACAATATCGGCGGGCACAACGAATGGAAAAACATTGATCTTATCTACCTTTTGTGTAAGATCATGGATGCAAAATTGGGCCGTACAGCCGGTACCTCAGAGAAACTGATAACTTTTGTTAAAGACAGAGCCGGTCATGATTTAAGGTATGCTATCGATTCCTCAAAAATTCAGCGAGAGCTGGGTTGGAAACCTTCCCTGCAGTTTGAGGAAGGCCTGGAGAAAACAGTGGAATGGTACCTGCGGAATGAAACCTGGCTTAATAATATAATTACAGGCGAATACGAGAAATATTATATCAATCAGTACGAAAAACGATAAGTTTGCCGCCTTTAATTACTTTATTTACTGATGGCTCCTCGCGGGGAAATCCTGGTCCGGGTGGGTATGGCGTAGTTTTACTATCCGGCCCTCATCGTAAAGAACTTTCGCAGGGATTTAAGCTCACCACCAACAACCGTATGGAATTGATGGCAGTAATTGTGGGTTTGGAAGAGCTTAAATTTCCGGGAAGTATTGTTACGGTTTATACCGATTCCAAATATGTGGCCGATGCTGTTGAAAAGAAATGGATATTTGCCTGGGAAAAGAAAAGTTTCAAGGATAAAAAGAATCCCGATTTGTGGAAGCGTTTTCTGGAAGTGTACCGCAAACACCAGGTGAGGTTTGTCTGGGTAAAAGGGCATGCTACAAATGTGGAAAATAACCGGTGCGATAAGTTGGCAACAGAAGCGGCACTTGGAGGCAATTTATTAGATGATACCGGATATTTAATGTACGGGGAATAAAATTGGTTTTTAAGTAAACTGAATACAGATCTGGTTAATTATCAAAAATTTGTTAAATTCATATATTTAAATTTTATTTTGCAGATTATTCGAATCAATTTTTGAATAAAGTAAATTTTATGGACGAGTCCCCGTCGAATGTTGTTTTGGAGTATACCGGTACAGTATCTTTTAATACCATTAGCAGCCTTTTGCCAAAGCTTAAAGAAAATGTTGATGCTCTTGGAGAGAAGGTAAATACATATAAAAGACTGTTAACCATTTCCATAGAGATACTCGAAAATTGTTACCGGTATGTTGAAAGCAAGGTTTACCTCAAAAACTACCAGGACGATTATCCTTCCTATTTTAAAATTCAGAAGAGTGAAACAGGGTTTTTGGTCGAGTCGGGTAATACCATATTAAAAGAGGATATGCCTGTTATATCCGGCAAACTCGACAAAGTTAATTCTCTTGATGAAGCGGGGTTGCGCGAGCTCTATAAAAAGACAATTGCTAACGGCCAGTTTTCGGAAGTGGGGGGTGCCGGCCTGGGTTTTATAGAAATTGCGAAAGCTGCCGGTAGTGCTATTAATTATTCCTTTGAAAATATTAAGCAGGATGTGTATTTTTATAAAATAAAGTTGGATGTTAAACCTTGAGGATGAAGCGATGAAATTGTTGAACTTAAAAGCTACTGAATATACACCCGAAATAACTCTGGATCCCGATGAACGAAAATTTGAGTTTAAAGGAGTTTCTCGTCCCGAAAACGCAATTACGTATTATACTGAAGTCTACAATTGGTTTGCAGATTATGAATCATCTCTGAAAAAGATAATTTACGCAGGTGGTGATAAATTTAACTTAACCTGCGATTTTTACTTCACTTACTTCAATTCAGCCTCTTCAAAAATGATTTACACAATTCTTGAAATATTGAAGGGTATTAGAAAACTTGGCTTCGGACTTACCATTAACTGGTATTACGACGAGGGAGATGATCAGATGCGGGAGGATGGGGAAGAACTCTCCGAGGCGATAGAGCTTATGTTTAATCTGGTTGAAATAGCATAAAAATAGAAAAACCAGCCCATCGGCTGGTTTTTTTGTTTTTTAGATAGCCGGTAGTAATCTTTTTTGCACTCTCCGCGTCTTAATCATTTTAAAGAGATTAGTCAGAGAACCAAAGTTTCTTTATTTTTGGTTTCTGTTCTTCAATTATATTTGTGACGACATCCCCGATGTATAAGAATTATATTAAAGTTGCACGCCGTAATCTGCTTAAGCACCGTTCCTATACGCTTCTGAATATTCTGGGCTTATCCGTTGGCTTAGCCTGTTTTATGTTCATCTGGATGTATGTTGCCAACGAGAGAAATTACGACAAATCTTTTGCTCATTACAGACAGATTCATCGGGTGTGTGTAAAGGGTAAAATGGCCGGTAGTGTCCTGAACCAGGCTGTTACTGCAGCTCCTTTGGCAAATGCTGTCAGAAAGGAAGTCCCGGGTGTGGTTACTGCCACTCGTATGGCGCGGTTTGGCGACTGGCTTGTTCGTTATAAGGACAAACGGTTTAACGAAACCGGAGTATTGTTTGGCGATTCATGCTTTTTCGACGTTTTCGATTTTGAATTTATTGCAGGTGATCGAAATACGGCTCTCAATAAAAGAAATACAGTAGTACTTTCTGAAGAAACTGCCAAACGTTATTTTGCCGGAGAGGATCCCATTGGTAAACTGCTCAGAATAGAGTCGGACAGTACTTACTACAAAGTTACCGGAGTAGTTAAAACATATACCAATTCTCATTTTCATTTCGATTTCCTTGCCTCCATTTCTTCTATTAAGTTTCTCAATAACGATATTTGGACATCTCACCTTTTCTATACTTATGTGCTTTTGGAGAAAGGTTATAACATTAAGGACTTTCAGAGTTCTTTGGATGGATTGGTGGAAAAGTATGTCGCACCGCAGGTTGAAGGCGTTTTGGGTATTACTATTGAGGATTATCTGAAATCGGGAAATACCTATGGAATGTTCACTCAAAGGTTGCAGGATATTCATATGCACTCCGATTTACAGGTTGAACTGGAACCGAACGGCAATTTATTATTTGTTTCCATCTTTGTTATTGTTGCAATTTTGATTCTGATTATTGCCTGTATTAATTTTATGAATCTTGCTACTGCCCGATCTTCAAGCAGGGCCAAGGAAGTAGCAATTCGTAAAGTATTAGGTTCTTCAAAACGACAGTTGGTTATTCAGTTCATTGTCGAGTCGGTGTTTCTTAGTCTGGTCGCTTTCGGTATTTCTCTTGTGATTGTGGAACTGCTTACGCCCAGTTATGTTAATCTTGTTCAGAAACAGATCAGTTTGCACACCATGTTTAATCTGGAAAACACAATTTTCATTGTAGGAGTTGTTGTGTTATCCGGGCTAATTTCAGGGAGTTACCCGGCTTTTATTATCGCTTCGTATAGCCCTCTAAGGGTTATAAAGGGCGATTTACGTAGCAGCATCAAAAGCAAAGGCTTGAGAAATTACCTCGTAACCGGTCAGTTTGCTGTTTCAATTTTAATAATGATATGCACCTGTGCGGCTTTCAGACAATTGATATTTATGCGCGATCTTGATCTTGGATTCGATAAAGAAAATACGCTGGTAATTAAGCGTTCGGATGGGTTGAAAAACCGGATTGCAGATTTTAAAAATGAAATTGAAAGACTTCCAGGCGTTCTGGCCATTGGAAATTCAACCCATATTCCCGGAAAAAATTATTGGTATAATAGCTTCTTCAAGGAAAAGAACTATGGAAACACTTATTTACTTTACCAATCGCTTGTTAGCCCTGAATATGCCGATGCGCTTGGTATTCATATGAAAGAAGGAAGGTTCTTTTCAAAGGATGAACCCGGGGATAGCCTTACTGCGGTAATTAACGAGTCGGCCGCTGAACACCTTGGCTTCAAAAATCCGGTTGGATCAAAGATTTATTTCCCGGTTAACAACAGAGCAAGGCAATCTGTTACCGTAATAGGTGTTATGCATAACTTTAACTTTAAATCTCTTCATTACAAAGTAGAGCCTTTAATTATGACAATGATGCATAAAAATATTGAAGGCTATATTGTTGTGCGGATGAAAACCAAAGATATTCATAAAACTGTGTCGGCTATTGCTGATAAATGGGATGAATATACCACTGATTATCCGTTCGAAAGTTTTTGGCTCGAAGATGATTTTGCAAAACTTTATGAATCTGAAAACCGCATAGCCTCTATCTTTCTTTCTTTTTCGTTTTTTTCAATTTTTATTGCTTGTCTTGGGTTGTTGGGATTAATAGCCTTTACTGCAGGCCGGCGAATGAAGGAGATTGGGATACGAAAAGCTCTTGGTGCTTCTTTTGGAGAGATTGTTTTAATGCTTACTTCAAGTAATTTCAGGCTTATAGCCATTGCACTTCTGTTTGCCTGGCCCGCATCGTATCTCCTGATCCGTTGGTGGCTCACCGATTATTCGTACCGAATTCCCATGAACTACTTCGACTTTGTTTGGGTAGCAGTTTTGGCAATTCTGATATCTTTCTTTACAATTTTTTATCAGGCAGCAAAAGCCGCCAGAGTAAACCCGGCTGATGCTATGCGTTACGAATAGTCAGTTTGTGCGTTTTATCCGGGCCATATAAAAACCGTCGAATCCTTCGAGCGGTGAAATGCTTTGTTCGGCGAGTAGCTCAAAACAGCCCTGTTTTTCCTCAAGAAAGCGATTGATTTGTTTTTGATTTTCCGATTTAAGAACACTGCAGGTCGAATAAACCAGAATGCCACCTTTAGCAACCATGGCCGAGTATTTATCAAGAATCTCGTACTGGGTCAGGTTTAGTTGATGCAGCTTTTCCTCTGTTAGGTGATACTTTATGTCGGGGTTGCGTTTAAGCACTCCTGTGCCGCTGCAAGGAACATCAAGAAGAACCCGGTCGGCTGAATTATGAAGCCGTTTAATAACTTTGGACGAGTCTATTGGACGGGTCTCTATGTTAAACGCTCCGGCCCGTTTCATTCTTTTTTTGAGAACTTCCAGTTTATACGGAGCGGTGTCGAGAGCAATAATTTTACCCTTATTGGCCATTAAGGACGAAAGATGCAGTGTTTTGCCTCCATTACCGGCACATGCATCTATAACTCTCATCCCGGGTTCTGTCTGTAAGAAGGGCGCAATGGCTTGCGATCCTGCATCCTGCAATTCAAATAATCCGGCATGGAATTCTTCACTTTTGAATAAGTTGAAGTGTTTGTTTATACTCAATGCATCGGGGTAACTGTCTATTTCGGAAACCAGTTTGCCTTTGGCCGTAAGGATGGTCTTCAGTTCATCCCTGAAGATCTTGAGGGTATTTACGCGTAAAACCACAGCGGGATTCTGGTTTAGGCAATGCGCCAGCTTTTCCCCTTCGGTTGTCTCCTGAATCAAAATATTCATAAGCCAGCCGGGGTACGATTCCTTTAACTGGATGCTATTTTCAAACTTTCTAAAGTTCTCCAGTACTCTTTTTTCATAATCACCTTTGCAAACCATCTTCCCGGCGTAAAACCGCTCAAGAATATGTTGAATGTGCAATATTTCGTTAAAGTCGATATTTCTTGAATTAATCTGGATTTTGTAAATCTCGTGAATCGTTAACCAATGCCTTATAATGAAGGTAAATAGCTTGAAAAGAGATTCTTTGTCGTAATTGGAAATCTCTGGGGTGTGTTTAAAAAAAGCTTCAATGGATTTGTCGAGCTGACGGCCGTTAAAAATAACCTCAGTCACCAGATTCTTAATGATATTGCTGATATTTAAAAACTTACTCACCCCTCTGCCATGCTAATCCGGGGGCGAAGTTGTAGAATTTTTTCGAATCAAAAAAATGGAAATTCCAGTGCTGGTAAAAATGACCATTTGTTAAAATTAGCTAATTGTAAAACTTCCTTTGAAAAATCGGTTAGCTTTGCAGTGATTTTACGACTTTGATTATGAAGCAGTATATTCTATTTTTTATTGTTGTTATTACCCTGATTTCCTGTAAAGATAAGGAAAGCGATTTGTATATACCCCGCGATAAATTTATTGCAATTCTTACGGATGTGCATCTGGCTGATGGATATTACTCCTCAAATTACGAGGGCCGCAAAACGCATGGAGATTCAATAAATCTGTACAATGCTGTTTTGAAAAATTATGGATATACCAAGGCTCAGTTCGATACAACACTCAGATTTTATGCGGTGAATACATCGGAATTTGATAAACTTTATGAAGAAGTGATTACACGCTTGAGTAAAACCGAACAGGATAATTACATGGGCCGGTCTTCCGATGAAAGCGGATCTGATAATATCTGGTATGGAAAAAATATGTGGATATTGCCCGAGGAAGGCGCTCAGCGTAAAATTCCGGTTAGTCTGAAACTGAAAGGCAAAGGTAAATATGTGGTTAGCTTTAATTATAAATTATATCCCGACGATGAGTCCAAAAATCCCCGTTTGAATCTTTATTTTTCCACAGACTCTGCTGCCAAACAAAAAAAGGATACATTAAAAACAATTACTTACCTCAAAGACGCACGTACCTCTATAGTTACCATTACCAAAGACTTGAAAGACTCTACCTTAACCCATCTTAAAGGTTATTTGTTCGATCATGATGAAAAAAATGGTAAATGGAAAAAGCATGCTGTTATTTCGGGATTACGGGTTTTCTATACACCGCAGCAATGATCCGGAAACTTTCGGCGCACTATGTTTATCCGCTTTCTTCACCTCCTGTCAAATATGGAATTCTTGTGGTCGATTCCGACAAGAAAACTATTGAAGTAATTGACCGCAATAATGATTTTAAAGAAATTGCTTCGCTGGAATTTTACAGCGGAATTCTGGTTCCTGGTTTTGTAAAACAGAGTCAACCCGGTAGCTTATTGTTTGAAGAGATTAAAAAGCAGTTTCTTACATCGCAAGAATTAACTCTTACAGATGCATTCGAAAATAATATCTTTGGACGATTTGAATTGAATGACGGTGTTAATCTGGTATCGGGAATTGATTTCACCCGGATGCGTTTAACTGTCGACTCTCAGATAAAATTGCTGGTTCCTGCAATGAGGTAATATTTTTCGCTTTCGAATTTCTGTATCTTTGGTAAAAACCTCGTTTTGAAAAAGCAATTTCTTTTCAATATTCTGCTTTTGATTATTTTGAATGTGCTTATAAAGCCATTCTGGGTTTTTGGTATTGACCGAACTGTTCAGAATACTGTTGGCTCCGAAGCTTATGGTCTTTATTTTGCTTTGTTCAATTTTTCTATTCTTTTCAATGCTTTTCTCGATTTAGGGATTAATAATTATAACAATCGTACCATTGCTCAAACCCCTGCTTTAATTTCCAGTCAGTTTCCGAGGATTGTTTTTATTAAACTCCTGCTGGGGTTGGTTTATATGCTTTTGTGTTTGGGAATGGCATTGGCGTTTGGTTATTCTTCCAATGCTTTTATCTTGCTTGCTATACTTTCGATAAATCAATTTCTGGCTTCTTTTCTTCTATTTCTGCGATCGAATATCAGTGGTTTGCAAATGTATTTTGCCGACAGTATTATTTCTGTAACCGATAGGGCATTGATGATCATTCTTTGCAGTATTTTGCTCTGGACCAACCTGATTAATATTGAAATGAACATAAAAACTTTTGCTCTTCTTCAAACTTTTGCCTATGCCGGCACTGCTCTTTTCGCTTTTGCAATTTTGATCAGGAAAGGTGGGTTTTCTGGTTTTAAAAATGTGCCACTGTTTTCGATGGGTTTGTTTCGTAAAACTTTACCTTTTGCATTGTTGGCATTGCTTATGGTAGTTTATAACCGCGCTGATGCTGTTCTTCTCGAAAGGTTATTGCCAAACGGAGCAAAGGCCGCAGGTATTTATGCTCAATCGTACCGTATTTTCGATGCAATTAATATGGTTTCGGTTCTTTTTGCATCGCTTTTGTTACCCATGTTTGCCCGCCTAGTTGCTCAAAAAGACGATATAAGACCTTTAGTAAGTTTGTCTTTCTCAATCCTTTTTTCAGGAACCATTATTCTTGCTGTAGCTCTTACTTATTTTAATATTCCTTTTCTTTCCACGCTTTATAAAGATATTACTCCTGAGTCGAATACGGTTTTCATTATTCTCGTGCTAAGTACTATTCCTGTTGCAATGAGCTATATTTTTGGTACGCTTCTAACTGCCGACGGAAGGCTTTTCTCTTTAAATCTAATAGCGGGAGCAGCCTTATTTCTAAATTTGGGTTTGAATTTTTTGTTAATCCCCGGGTTTGGAGTTTTAGGTGCTGCAGCTACTGCAATTATTTCGCAGTTTTTAGTGGCAATAGCTCAGTTTATTGTTTGTATGAGAAATTATTCTCTCAGCTTCTCCCGTCATATAATTTTATCATATATTCTTTTGGTTTTTTCTTCCATTTTTATTGCTTTCGTGGTTGATGTTTTTTCCATCCATATAGTGATAAAATTGATGCTTTCATTAATGTTTTCGGGTGTTATGGTGTTTGTTTTGAAAATTGTTGATTTACAGGAAATTTATTCACTTATAAGATCGGAAATCGCTCACTGACAAGCATTCGAATTGCCAATTGTTCATAATTATTTGATAACTTTCAGATTGATGTCTGCTGCTATTGAAATAAAAGTGGCAAATTAGTTGCGTATTTGAATTCTAAATCGCTATTGCCGGTGAAACGTAGACATAACAGAGAAGTCGATCTGAAAAGAATTAATAAAAGGGTGATTGCTTTTAATAACAAGGAGATAAATGTTATTGAACAATATTGCAAGAAATACAAGATCGACAACAGATCCCAATTTATGCGTGAAGCTATTATCCGTTCCATCCTGAAAAAAATGGATGAAGATTATCCTACTCTCTGGGATGGTTATCAGTTGAGTCTGTTTACAAAGTATTAATTAGTTTTCTATACCCTATCTATATATAATTTCCCCGAATGATTTAATTCATCCGGGGATTTTCTTTTATTCCTGGCAGGTGTATTTTTGTTTTAAAATTGTTTATGCAAAAACCTACTGTTGCTGTTATAGGTGGTACAGGTAAAATTGGATCGGTTTTGGTTAAAAACCTGGTGAATCACGGTTATAAGTTAAAAATGCTTGTAAGATCTCCCGAAAAAGTTCGTTTACCTCAGGTGCTTCTGGTTAAAGGCGATGCCAGAAATCCTAAGGCCGTTAACGAGCTTGTTACTGACTGCGATTTGCTTATTAACTGCATTGGTCAGCCTAAAGGAGAACCTCCTTTGTTTAGCCAGGTTGCCCATAATATTATGAATGCTTTAACCAGCAGGGAAGTAAAAAGGTATATTGTTATTGCAGGCTTAGGACTTAGAACCGAATCCGATAAAAAGCGGTTCGTTACCCGATTTCTCACCAGTGTTATGCATTTTGTGTTTCCGGCAATAATGGACGATAAAAAGAAGGAATATAAACTTATAGCCGGTAGCTCTCTTGATTGGACATACATACGTATTCCAAAAGTCGATCATAGTTCTGATATTGAAACTATTGTTGCTAACGAAAGCGATTGTCTGAGCTGGAAGATAAACATTTTTGGTCTGGCCGAATTTATTGAATCTCAAATTGAATCAAGAGAATATATTAGAAAAGCTCCTTTTGTATTTAATCATCCTTAATCGCAAGAAAATTAAAACGGGTTCGAATAGAATTTATTATTCAGAGCGCCTGCTTGCGGCGGATTTTATAATCATTTTAAATTGGATTCATATAATCATTTCTTTATATTCTGGGAGAATAACGGATTGGATAAATAAATACTTTTGTGCCGTTAAATTTCTTAACACTCATGTCACATATTCGAAAAGCATCGCATAACGATGCAGCTCAGTTGGCAATCTTAATGGGACAACTCACAGGTAATACGGTTACCGAAAGCGATATGATTAACCGTTTGGATTATGTAAGCAGTAATTTTCACGAAGAACTTTATGTTTACGACGAAAGCGGTAAAGTATTAGGGATTCTCGGATTTCGGGTTCGCGAATGTATAGAAGAGGTAAACAGATATGGAGAAGTTTCGATTCTTGTTACCGATGAAGCTCATCATCATAATGGTATTGGCAAAGCGTTGATTGACTTTGCCGAGCAACATTCCAGGGAAGCCGGATGTAATGGAACCTGGCTTATTAGCGGATTAGGCCGTGAAGAGCAGGCACATAGTTTTTACAAAAAAATGGGATACCAGGTTACAGGGTATCTTTTTGAGAAGATAAAACCGTAGCTACTTTCAGGCGTGGTTACTTTGGCTGGAATGTCATCCTAAAATGGGTGTTTCCCTCGATGGAGAAGGTATGTTACAACCGGAAGGGTTTAGGCTGAAGAGAAATTGAGAATTTAGGCCTCCTTTTTTTAACAGTTAGTAGGCCTAAACTCTTAATAAACTAATGTGAGTTCGATGTAATTAACTTTGCTAAACATTAGATAATAAGGTTAAAAATACTTCTTTACATTCTCTACTAAGGTTAGAGGAAGTGAAAATAAGGTTCTTTTTTTAGAAAACCTTATTTCAATTTTGTATTTCAACCTTAGTACAAAGGGTTGCAAATATTATCTAACCTTATTAACCTTATTTTTAATGTATTGTAAATAATCTAAGGTCGAACTAACGTTAAACTACATTTCTGCCGGTGAAGTTACTGTGCGTATATAAGAACAGGATCGCTGTACACGAGTTCAGTTGATGTACCCTGGAACGCGCACTTTAAGGCATACTGAACGCCTGGTTTTAAGCCAGGTATGTTCTTTTTGCGCGTAGTAGAAGGAACGAGCCTCCATTCATCAATGGACGCGGGCGCTGGTACCTGGGCAATGTAAAAGTTATACATAATAGCATCGTTGTTAGCATCGACAATGCAGAGCAAATCGCCTGAGTTTTTTCCGGTTTGGACTTTTAAACCTGTAGGTTTGGGGAGAGGACCAACTTTACCTTTGATTTTGGTAAGTGTTAAGCCGCTGGAAACAAGTTTTAACAAGTCGCCTTTGGCCTGGCGGTTAACTTCTTTAGCAATTTCGCGAAGATTGTCCACCAGAACTTCCTTAGCTACATTTTTAGCAGTGACCGCAGCCGTACCTCCATTGATAGCGGCGGCAATCTTAACTTTGTAATCGTCGCAATTAGCTTTGAATTGTGTCATGGCATCCGTTTCCCAGGTGAAATTGGGGTTTGGATTGAGAGCTTTGTACACGGCATCGGCTAGGTTGTCGAGGTCGGTATCCGTTTTCTTTGAATAATCGATAATGACCGATTGGGCATTCATAGTTAACGAATTTTAGGTTAGTACTTTAATCGTGGTCTAACGATCAAAAACTATTCCAAAATATTCCCTGAGGTGAAGGAAAATTTCTGTTGTTTAAATTCTGTTTTCTCCGTTGCGATATACAAAATGGGTTAAGGAAATTTTATATTTCCTGGACGAAATTTTACATTTCGTTCACCCGAAGCAAAATTTCTCCCACGAAAAATCGTTTTGTGACCACCCGAAGCTATTTTTCGTCCACGAGAAATTATTTTTCTCCCACCCGAAATTATTTCGTGACCACGAAATAGAGAAGCGGGTGGGAGAAATATAAAGTCTTGGGTTAAGCTTAAATTTCCGTTTCCATAATTGGATGTTCCGGACTTAAAAAAAGGTCTGAAAATGATTGATTATTGTTGGTAATTACGCAACCATTTTTATTTGTTTGCATCTAAGATGAAACAATAAAATCCATATGAAAACAATTAAAACGGTAATAATTCTCTTTTTTGTTGTTTCTCTTTTGACAAATTGCAGCAAGAATAAAGATTCTGTTGAACTTCGTAATAAATTAGAAGCAGCGGATAATTTGGATCAAAATGAATATCAAATTTATTCTCTAATTCTTAATAAGATGTTTCCTACTTCAAATGTGTTAGTAGTAGAACAAAAAACCTCCATGAATAAATCTTATTCCTTTGGTGAAATTTACTATGCGAGTCTGAAGGCTGAGAATAAGAGTTTGGACCCAGCTATTTTTACTGACTTCGTTAATAGAAATGATACGGTTTATAATCTGGAATCAAAATTTGTGGGCTTGACAAAATCAGTTATTCTGATTTCAAGTGAAGAAATCAGGAATATTTTTGATTCTCGGGATATAAATAACAATTGGAATCGATTCTATGAAAAATATCCTAAGGCGAATGGCACTATAAAATTTACCAGGGTAGGATTTAACGCAAATAAAAGTCAGGGTATTGTTGAATTGGGGCACTATTATGCAAGTTTAGGAGCCGATGGATATTTAGTATATCTTGTAAAAGAGAAAGATACCTGGAAGATAGTGAAAATCATTATTACCTGGGTTTCATAAAAAGCGAACCATAATACTTGTTATTAACATCACCAGTATTGAAATAAAGGTCGCCGCGATGCGGCTTATAATAATTCTAAAATCCTTTATCCTACAAATAGTCCGCTGCTCTGCAGCTTATTGTCTCATAAAAACAAAAAACCCGGAAGCCTGATTTTCTCGCTTCCGGGTTTCTTGTTTGAGGTCGATGGCGGATTCGAACCGCCGTAAACGGTTTTGCAGACCGCTGCCTAGCCACTCGGCCAACCGACCATTTTTACTTTGGGTGTGCAAAGATATAAAAAAAATAATTACTTCCTAGGATAGGTTTTAGGTTTTTAGGAGTTCAGGCTTTAGGCCTTTGTTTATCAGATTCAGCTATGCCTTTAGTCCATTTTCCTACAGCCTATAGCCTACAGCCTATAACCTACAGCCTATAGCCTACAGCCTATAACCTACAGCCTATATCTTAAACCCCTAAATCGATATTCCTTAACTGTTCCTTGTTTTCGGCAAATTCTTTCAAACATTCAGGACACAGGCAATTATCCCATGTTTTGCGGATATAATACAAATTTTTGGGTAATATCTGGTATTGCTCGCACCAGCAATCTTCACCCATACATTTAAAACCGTTCCCACATTTAGGGCATTCTTTATTTTTTGGAGTAGACATTTTTTATTTTTTCATATTGTAAGTCAAAGTCATCAACTTGCTTTTTGCTGCATCGCAAATACAGGCAGTGTTCTGCTCCCCTCTCCTTCAGGAGAGGGGCTGGGGGTGAGGCCCTTACTATCTTTCAAATTCCACACTTACACATTTAATTTGTCCTCCCATTGGAGGGTTCAGTTTCGAAACTTTAATCGTAGCTTTTCTTAGCTGCGGAAAATTCTGATATAAGGCATCGATAATTCTTTTGGTGATATTTTCCAGCAGATTAGAGCGAATCATCATCTGTTCCTTGACTATGTTATAGGCATGGTGATAATTCAATGCATCGGCAATATTATCACTTTGTGCTGGTGCAGAGGTATCGGTTTCGAGTGTAAGATCAACCAGAAACCTGTTCCCTACAATTTGTTCCGCCTCATAACAGCCATGATAGGCGAAAAATTCCATTCCTTCTATACGAATCAACCCCATGTTTTAAATTAAAATATGCTATAAGAACAGCTCAAGTTAAAAGATGTGGCAAAATTATGATTTTTTGTTAAAGATGAATGTTCAAAGTCAACTCCATTGTAGCTTGTCGATATGTTATAATTGACATTAAATCGTTCCGAAACGTAAAGATATCCGTTTAGGTTTAAATAAATGTTAAAAGTTAAGTCCTCTGAATCCTCAGAATTCGAACTCATATCGTAGTTGTGCCATGTTTTCCATACAGCCGGATCTAATGATATTCTGAAATACGACCGGGTGTCAGGATAAAATCCCATTCCGACGCTACCCCGGAGATAAACCCTGCTATTATCGACCGTTGATTTATTTTCAACACTGTTAGTATACTTTGAAACGGATTTGGTTTGTGTTATACTGTAGCCGCCGGTGAACCAAAAGCTTCTTTGCCATTTCAGGCTAAGAGGCTTTTCAAGCTCACCACGAATAAAAACGCCTGCTCCTTTGCTGAAATTATAATTTTTGCGCACCGACAAATAATTATTTATTGAATAATCCAGATTGGGATCAACACCTATCGTTAAGCGGTATCCTGATAAACGAAACGGGTTATTCGCATATTCCCAATTATCGTATAGGCTGGCAAAATAAACGGCATCCTGCGAATTGGAATAGGCATTGTTACGTAAAAAGCTGTCGATGGCCTGAATTTCGTATATCCTCCTTTTCCGTGCATCGAAATGACGCATATTCCTTAATTTGGTTATTTTTTCGGCAAATAATAAAATATCTTCGTCATTAATATCTTTTGATATTTTATTGTTTTTGTAAAGATCCTCTATCATCAGCACTGCCATCCTGGCGTCTTCAACATTCTCCAACCGGCCAAAACCGACACCGATGGGTACCGTGAAATATCCGTCTAAGTTTCTTTGGCTATCACTTTGTTCATTGGTGTTGGGGTTGTTTACATTTTTTAAATCGGCTTTTGTGTAATATGCAAATAAGTTTCCGCCGGGTCTTAATTCAAAGAACTGGTTGGTTTTAAAATAAAACCTGTTTTCTGAATCGAAATAAAAAGATCCGTCGCTTCGATCCTCCCGGGATCTGGAATAAAAATTGTTTAAACTTGAGCTTGATGAATGGTAAGAATAAGTGGTTGGCTTTAGTGTGAGTCCAGCATTTATTTTCTGCTGAACCTTCCGCTTGTTTTTAACCAAAAGATAATTGATATCGAAATTTGGCTGAAAATTTTTATTGTAATGATCTAAGCCGTCCGATTTACTTTCACTGTAGTTTCCCGAAACATCTCCTGAAAGGGTAAGCATTTGCCGGGCATAGTCGGCTGTCTTGTATTTCGATAAATCGAATGAATTGAATTGGGCATTGGCAATGGTTAAGCAGAAAAAAATTGCAACTAGCGACAAAATTGATGTTTTCATAATGGTTAGGTTTAAGTTTTTTGGAATTGGAATGATTTACAAAAAGTGTTGTTCTCAAATATTATTCCGTAATTAGAAATAATTTATCATGTATATTTGATGTTTGATAAAATTGTAGTTTTACAGCCTTTAAAATTAGAGGAATAGATTGAAAAACCGATATAAATATAAAAATTGTTAAAGTTTATTGTACATGGAAATTTCGGACGATAAGAAGATAGGTGATAGCAAGGAACTTGAATCAAAAAATTTCATTCACAATATTATTGAAGAAGATATCCGCACTCAAAAGCATGGAGGAAGGGTTCATACGCGTTTTCCGCCGGAACCTAACGGATACCTGCATATTGGCCATGCCAAATCCATTTGCCTTAATTTTGGCACTGCTACAAAATATAACGGCAAATGTAATCTGCGTTTCGACGATACTAATCCTGCCAAAGAAGATACCGAATATGTTGATTCCATTAAGGAAGATGTTCATTGGCTCGGCTTCGATTGGGAAGGCCGCGAATTTTATGCAAGCGATTATTTTGAAACGCTTTACGAATACGCTATTAAGCTTATTAAAAAGGGGAAAGCCTATGTTTGCGATTTAAGTCAGGAAGAAATGGGCGCTTACCGCGGAACGGTTACTCAGCCCGGGAAAGACAGTCCTTACCGGAGCCGTTCGGTTGAAGAGAATCTTCATCTTTTTGAACAGATGCGTGCCGGAGTTTATCCTGACGGATCCAAGGTATTACGTGCTAAAATCGATATGTCCCATACGAACATGCTCATGCGCGACCCGATTCTCTACCGTATTCTGCATACCGATCACCACCGTACCGGCGATAAATGGTGCATTTACCCGATGTACGACTTTGCCCACGGCCAAAGCGATTCCATCGAAGGTATTACACATTCCCTCTGTACACTCGAATTCGAAGTGCATCGTCCACTATACGACTGGTTCATCAAAGAGCTTGAAATATATGCGCCTCAGCAAATTGAATTTGCCCGCTTAAACCTTACTTATACCGTGATGAGCAAACGCAAGCTGCTCACCCTTGTAAAAGAAGGAATTGTACGTGGTTGGGACGATCCGCGTATGCCAACTATCTGTGGATTGCGTCGTCGTGGTTATACCCCCGAGAGTGTTCGTAACTTTGCCGAAAGGGTAGGGGTTGCCCGCCGCGACCAGGTAATTGACGTTTCGCTGCTCGAATTTTGCGTTCGCGAAGATCTGAACAAGAAAGCCAAGCGCGTCATGGGAGTTTTCAATCCGTTAAAAGTTACCGTAACCAATTATCCCGAAGGTCAGGAAGAATGGCTTGAAGCCATCAATAATCCTGAGGATGAATCGGCCGGAACCCGTCAGGTGCCGTTTAGCAGGGAACTTTATATTGAACGCGACGACTTCATGGAAAATCCTCCTAAAAAGTTCTTCCGTCTGGCTCCCGGTGCTGAAGTTCGTTTGCGTTACGCTTATTTTCTGAAGTGCGAAGAAGTGGTTAAAGATGCTGATGGTAACTTAACCGAACTGAAATGTACCATCGATCCTGCTTCCAAAGGTGGAAACTCGCCCGACGGACGCAAAGTAAAAGGCACCATTCACTGGGTTTCTGCTAATCATGCCATAAAGGCCGATGCAAGATTATACGATAGACTCTTTCTGAAAGAAGACCCGGAAGATACCGGTGAGGACTGCGATTTCAAAGTAAATTTGAACCCCGACTCGCTGATTGTTAAAGAGTGTTTTGTTGAACCATTCCTGAAAGATGCCCAAAAAATGGACAAGATTCAATTCGAACGTATTGGTTATTTTTGTGTTGATCAGGATTCTACTATGGAAAGACTTGTATTTAACCGTACCGTAACCTTAAAGGATAGTTGGGCTAAAATTGCTGGAAAAGAAGAAGGTAATTGATACTTCCGCAATAACCTCAATAATGTAGGCGAAGCTGTGGCAATTTTTTTTTCGAAAAAAGAGTAAAACATATATTTTTTCAATTAAATTTGCAGCTCTTAAAATTGTCCTGTGGTGTAATTGGCAACACGTCAGATTCTGGATCTGAATAGTCCAGGTTCGACCCCTGGCAGGACAACAACTCAGAACCCTTTCAATTCAATTTGAAGGGGTTTTTTATTTTGAAGGGGCAGGATTTGTGCCTTTTAAATACTTAATCTTAACTGCCTCCCAAATCCTTCGCGTATAATTCTCATTAATGTTGATAACCTGATATCTGAGGCATTATTCTCAATTCTTGAGATATAAGTTTTTGTGGTGCCACATTTCTCCGCTAATTGTTCCTGCGTCATGCCATTTTCTTTTCGTAGCTCCTGAATCATCGCACCAAGCTTGAATGCTTCAAATCCTTCTTCAAAACTTTCTCTTTCTGGTGTTCCTCTCATGCCATATTGTTGATTAAGATGATCTTCGAAAGATGTAAGATTTTTATTTATTGTCTTTTTCATCGAAATACTGTTTTTTAAGTTTTTCTGCTTTTTCAATCTCCTTTGTAGGAGCCTTTTGCGATTTCTTTTGAAATCCGTTTATCAGAATAATCAATTGTCTTTTATCAAAAAAACTAAATACCCTGTAAGTATTACCCCCGAATTCTACCCGAATCTCATATAATCCGGAAGAACCTTCGATATGTTTAAAATATTTGGCAGGGACTTTGTCAACTGTTGAAATTAACTTTAGAGTCCAGTTAAACTTCATTTTCGTCTCATAATCAAGTGAATTGAAGAAGTCTAAATAATAATTCTTGTAGTAAAATATTTCCCTGATAAATTTCATATCCGCAAAGTTAGCTAATTAGGTAACATTGTCCAAGTGAAATGATAGTTTCCTGGTTAAAAGATTTGCAATCAAGTTGACAGTGACTAATTTTCTAACTTGGCAGAACAACAACTCTGAACCCTTTCAATTCAAATTGAAGGGGGTTTTTATTTGGATGAATTCTTCTTTTAGATGCTAACCAACATATTGAGTTCAAATGAAACTTAAATTTGATAACTTGCATTTGGTTTAA
The DNA here is from genome assembly GCA_023429135.1 of Bacteroidota bacterium. Classification (GTDB taxonomy): domain Bacteria; phylum Bacteroidota; class Bacteroidia; order Bacteroidales; family JAAUTT01; genus JAAUTT01. Next base: position 38,064 of record JAEYWD010000096.1, read on the forward strand.
TCCTGAAACAATCACAATTATGAAGCAACTACTCTAAATATTAACTTAATGAACAGAGAGCATTTTCTTCTCAGGTTAGAACAGGACCAGGAATGGGATCTTGTTGTAATCGGGGGAGGAGCATCAGGGATTGGTTCGGCCATTGAGGCAGTCACCCGCGGTTTGAAAACACTTCTGCTTGAACAGCACGATTTTTCGAAAGGTACTTCCAGTCGAAGTACCAAACTTGTTCATGGTGGAGTTCGTTACCTTGCTCAGGGAAATATTTCTCTTGTTTTGGAAGCTCTCCGTGAAAGAGGGCGACTAAGAAAGAATGCTCCCCATCTTGTAAAACAGCAAGCTTTTATTATTCCTAACTACAATCTCTGGGGTGTTCCTTTTTATACCATTGGTTTGACTATTTATGACCTTATGGCTGGTAAATGGCGTTTTGGATCGTCGAAACCATGTTCCGTAAGTAGTACATTGGTAAAAGCTTCAACATTGATAAAGCATAGTTTGAAGGGTGGAGTACTCTATTACGATGGGCAATTCGACGATTCCCGGCTTTCGATAAACATGGTGCAAACATTCTGCGAACTAGGTGGAACTGCCATAAACTATTTAAAAGTTGTTCGCTTGCTTAAGGAAAACTCCCGAATTACCGGTGTAGAAGCTGTTGATACCGAAACCGGGAACAGATATTTAATTAAAGCTAAAGCTGTTTTAAACGCTACCGGTATTTTTGTCGATCATGTGTTGAAAATGGACGATCCGGCAGCAAGGGATATGGTTCGGCCAAGTCAGGGCGTTCATCTGGTTGTGGATAAGAAATTCCTTCCGGGCGATTGCGCGGTTATGATCCCCAAAACTTCCGATGGACGTGTGTTTTTTGCCGTTCCATGGCATAATAAGGTTGTACTGGGAACTACCGATGTTAAAAAAGATGCTATTGAATTGGAACCACATGCTCTGGATGAAGAAGTGAATTTTATCCTGGAAACAGCCTCACAATTCCTGGAACTGCCACCGCTCCGATCGGATGTTCGGAGCGTTTTTGCCGGACTAAGGCCATTAGCTGCGCCAACAGCGACCAGTAAAAAAACAAAAGAGATTTCGAGGGGGCATGTAATCAAAGTTTCACCATCGGGTCTGGTATCGCTTATTGGCGGTAAGTGGACTACATACCGGCAAATGGGAGAGGATACAATTAACCGCATCGCCGAAGTTCATCAGTTGAATATTAAACCTTCTGTGACTGCCGATATGAAAATTCATGGTTATAAAGAACATGGAGATCCGTTATCACCCAGGGGTTTTTATGGAACCGATGAGGATATGCTGGATAATCTGACAAAAGAGGATCCGGCATTAGCCGATGCTTTGGGTGTAGACCTTGGTATGATTAAAGCTCAGGTTGTGCTGGCGGTTCGGAATGAAATGGCCCGTACCGTTGAAGATGTGCTTGCCCGCCGTACCCGTGCGCTCTTCCTGGATGCAAAACAAAGCATTGCAATGGCTCCAGAAGTAGCAAGGATTATGGCTGCCGAACTGGGCAAAGATGAAGAATGGCAAAAACAGCAGGTAGATGAATATTCGGCGCTTGCGAACCGATACCTTTTGAGTTAATAAGTATTTACTACTTAACTATCTTTAATATGAAAAAGTACATTTTGGCTTTCGATCAGGGCACCACAAGCTCCCGTTCTATTATTTTCGATAAGGATGGGAAAGTAATCCATCAGTCGCAAAAGGAGTTCACGCAAATTTTTCCTCAACCCGGATGGGTGGAACACAATCCCGACGATATAATTAATTCGCAGCTCGAAACTGCCGGAGAAGTACTGTCTAAAGTCAACATTTCGGAGATTGCCGCTATTGGGATTACAAATCAGCGCGAAACGGCTATACTGTGGGATCGCGAAACCGGAAATCCAGTTTATAATGCTATTGTGTGGCAGGATCGCAGAACAGCTCCTTATTGCGATGAACTTAAGGAAAGAGACTATCTCAACTTATTCAGGGATAAAACAGGTTTAATTATCGATTCGTATTTTTCAGCTACTAAAATTAAATGGATACTCGATAGAGTTCCCGGAGCGCGCGAAAAAGCTAACCAGGGCAAACTGGCTTTTGGAACGGTTGATACCTGGCTTATCTGGAAACTTACCGGCGGGAAATGTCATATTACGGATGTGACCAACGCAAGCCGCACCATGATTTATAATATCCATAAACTGGAATGGGATAATGAATTGCTCAAAATTATGGATATTCCTGAAAGCATTCTTCCAAAAGTTAAATCATCATCCGAGATTTACGGACATACACTAAGCTCCTTTTTTGGAAGTGAAATTCCTCTTGCCGGCATCGCTGGTGACCAGCAGGCTGCCACTTTCGGACAAATGTGTCTTGAAGTTGGCAATGTTAAGAATACCTACGGCACCGGTTGTTTTATGCTTTGCAATACGGGTACAAAACCTGTGAAGTCCAAAAACAATCTTTTAACCACCATTGCATGGCAATTAAATGGTCAAACCTTATATGCCCTCGAAGGCAGTATTTATATTGCCGGTGCGGTAGTTCAATGGTTGCGCGATAGCTTGGGTATTATAAAAACATCATCCGAAATTGAGAAATTAGCTTCAACCGTGAATGATAATGGAGGCGTCTATTTCGTTCCGGCCTTTACAGGTTTGGGGGCTCCGCACTGGAATCAGTATGCCAAAGGCTCCATAACAGGTCTCACTCGTGGTTCCACTGCTGCGCATATTGCCCGCGCGGCACTCGAAGGAATTGCTTTTCAAACCTTGGATGTGCTGAAAGCGATGGAAGCTGACATGGGTAATCCTATCACCGAGCTGAAGGTGGATGGCGGCGCCGCAGTCGATAATCTGTTAATGCAAATTCAGGCTGATGTACTGGGAGTGCCGGTAATTCGGCCTCAAACACTTGAAACCACTGCTCTCGGAGTAGCTTATCTGGCAGGATTGGCTGTTGGGTTTTGGAGTGGTATTGATGAAATCAGAACGCAATGGGCTGTAGATTCAAAATTTAAGAGAAAAATAGATGAGGCTGAATTCAACAGAATGATTACCGGTTGGAAAGAAGCACTCGGAAAAACTTTGAACTAACTAATGGGTTACGAGTTACGGAGTTCGTGTTGCGGGTAAAAGAAATCTAAAACCTAACACCTACAGCCTATCGCCTACAACCTAATAACTAAAATCTTAATTATATGAATGAATTTATAGCAGAATTTATCGGCACAATGTTGCTGATATTGCTGGGCAATGGTGTGGTTGCCAACGTTAATCTGAATAAAACATACGGGAATTCCGGAGGTTGGATTGTGATAACCATGGGATGGGGCCTGGGAGTATTTATTGGCGTAACTGTCGCCGGACCTTATTCGGGCGCACATCTGAATCCTGCTGTAACACTGGGATTTTCAATTGCCGGATTATTTCCATGGGCTAAAGTTGCAGTGTTTATCATTGCTCAGTTGTTGGGTGCTGCCATGGGGGCATTTCTGGTATGGATTTTCTACCGGGAGCATTTTAACGAAACCGATAATCAGGGTGTAATTCGTGCCTGTTATTGCACCAGTCCTGCTATTAGGAAACCTTTGAGTAATTTTCTCTGCGAGTTTATTGGAACATTTGTACTGATTTTTGTGATTTTTTACATCCAGGGTGCTACTTTTGAAGCAGAGGGCGTTTCCGGTGCAAAAATCGGACTTGGAACCATAGGCGCTTTTCCGGTTGCTTTTCTGGTTGTGGCAATTGGGCTTTCCTTGGGAGGAACTACCGGATATGCCATTAACCCCGCACGGGATTTGATGCCAAGGATTATGCATACCATTTTACCTATGAAATATAAAGGTTCCTCAGGATGGGAGTACGCTTATGTACCGGTAGTTGGTCCGGTAGCAGGTGCCGCTTTCGCTGCTGCTTTATTTTTGTGGTTGCAGTAACTAACAGGTAAGTATCTGGAGATAAAGAATAATTTCTCAATCCCTACATTCTGATGCTCCAAAACAGTTAGAAAAATGTTTTAACAGAAGGCGGATTTCAGAAAGGTTTTCACTATATTTTCCAATATTTTGAAGATGGAATTATTGTTGAACTACTAATCTAATCTCCTGAGGGATATTAAAAAATAGGCAGTATGGAAAAGGAAAGCCCGAACGAAAAACAGCACCCTATATTAGGTACTTATATCAAGAAAATAACCAACGACGAAATGTCGGGAACTTATTTGTTTGAAGTTGCCTGGGAAGTTTGTAACCAGGTTGGAGGAATTTATACCGTTATTCAGTCGAAAGTTTTATCGGTACTCGATAAGTGGAAAAAGGAAAACTATGTTCTGCTGGGTCCTTATTTTGAAAAAAATGCTGCTTCGAATTTCGAGCCAATTTACGATCCTTCCGACCCGATGTCGCAAACTGTGGAAGAGATGAACAGCCTGGGATTTAAAGTTTATTACGGCCAATGGTTAATTGCCGGAAGACCCAAGGTTATTCTCTTCGATCCTTTTGCTTCGTTCAATCAATTGGCCGAAATTAAATATTTCCTGTGGGAACATCATAAAATATCAACTCCGGCCCACGACGATCTTACCGATCAGGTAATATCTTTCGGACATCAGGTGCATCAGTTTTTTCAGATTTTCTCGGCCAAATATGCACAGGGGCATCGCATGATCGCTCATTTTCATGAATGGATGGCAGGAACTCCAATCCCTAATATGCGTCGCGATCAGCTTCCTATTAAAATTGTGTTTACAACGCACGCAACTTTGTTAGGGCGTTATCTGGCCATGAACGATCCTCAGTTTTACGATAATCTTCCTAATTACAACTGGCATTACGAGGCTGGTCATTTCCAGGTAATGCATATTGTAGAAATTGAAAGAGCCGCTGCTCACGGGGCGCATGTGTTTACAACCGTAAGCGAGGTTACTGTTCCCGAGTGCGAAGTTTTTCTGGGCAGGAAACCTGATGTAGTATTGCCCAATGGATTAAATATCGACAGATTCGAAGCAATGCACGAGTTTCAGAATCTTCACAGGTTCTATAAGGAAAAAATTAACGAGTTTGTGATGGGGCACTTCTTCCAGAGCTATTCCTTCAACCTCGATAAAACATTATACTTTTTTACTTCCGGCCGGTTCGAATATAATAACAAAGGTTATGACCTTACGCTCGAAGCTCTTAACCGCCTTAACCGGAAGATGAAGCAGGCAAAAATTGATATGACGGTGGTGATGTTTATTATTACCCGGAACCCATATCACAGCATTAATGCCGATGTGTTGCAGATGAAAGCGCTGTTGGAAGAACTTCTTCGTAACTGTGAGCAAATGCAGGATAAGCTGGCGCAGAAGCTGTTTTATGCAATTACTTCCAACGAAAAGGGTTTTGCCATGCCCGACCTGAATCAATTGATTGATGATTATATGGTATTGAGACTGAGAACAAATTTCCAATCGTGGCGAACAAAACGTCTCCCTTCCGTTGTTACGCATAATCTGGTGAACGAAAACAGTGATCCTATTCTGAATTACCTTCACTATAATGGGTTAGTTAACCTTCCGCAGGATAAGGTGAAAATTGTGTACCATCCCGACTTTGTTGCTACTTCCAATCCTTTGTTCCGTATGGAATATTACCAGTTTATCCGTGGTTGCCATATGGGTATTTTCCCAAGTTATTACGAACCCTGGGGTTACACACCACTCGAATGTATCGCCAGTGGTATACCTTCAGTTACCAGCGACCTGGCTGGTTTTGGATCTTTTGTCGACTCGGCTATTCCCGAAAGTGATAAGTCGGGCATTTATGTGTTAAAACGGAAGCACAAAAGCTTTCATGAAGCTGCCGAGAATCTTGCAAATCTTTTATTCGATTTTGTAAAATTGAGTCGCCGCGACCGCATCATGCAACGCAACCGTGTTGAAGCCACCTCTGTTATGTTCGACTGGGGTAAACTTGGAAAATATTACGATAAGGCTTACGGTATGGCCATCAGGAATAAAGAGTTGTAATTTTTCCTTCAGGACAAAAAAGGCAAAGTTTCGGCTTTGCCTTTTTTGTTTTACTGAAAAAGTCAATAGGGATTTTCTAACCAATAAATTAGCACCAACCTTTTATATTGATTACTTGCAGGTTATACTAAATTTTATAAAATATTTAACATATAACGATATTTCTCGTTGAATAACGAGAAATATCGTTATATTTGTATCAAATAATTTGAAATGGAAAAATTAACACGTCAGGAAGAAAAGGCAATGCTCTCACTCTGGAAAATCAGGAAAGGTTTTGCTAAAGATATTTTGGAGAATTTTCCCGGAGAAAAGCCTCATATTAATACCATTTCGTCCTTAATCCGAAACCTTGAAGGGAAAGGATATGTTGGACACAATACCTACGGAAATACTTATGAGTATTATCCTTTGATAAATAAGGAAGAATATTCGGCCAACTTTCTTGGTAATTTTGTAAGTAATTATTTCGAGAACTCCTATAAGGAAGTAGTTACTTTTTTTGCCCATGGACAAAAGCTTTCAGCCGAAGACTTACGCGAAATTCTTAAGCTAATTGAAAATCAGAAGCCATGACACCGTTTATGATTATTACTTTGAAAACGAGTTTAGCACTCGGTATTTTTTATCTTCTATATCATTATTTGCTTTCAAGAGATAAGCTTTTCAGACGAAACAGGTTTTATCTTCTTGCCTCTTCAATTCTATCCTTTGTATTTCCATGGATCTCCATTCCTGTTTTCGAACCCCACGCACAAGTTCTTTCATTTGCTTACATTGCAAATTCAAATACGCTAAGTAATCCTCTGAATAAAAATGACTTTTCATCCTTGCCTTGGGAGCAAATCGTAACCAATTTGTATATCATTGGAATTTCTGCATTCCTGCTTAAAACGATTATTTCTTATTTTAAGGTTTTTCAAATCATCAGAAAAGCAACCAATAAGTCTTGTGAAAGATTTAGGATTGTTACCACTCCTAAAACTTTACCTCCTTTTTCTTTCTTAAGTTGGATAGTTATCCCATCGCATATTAATCACGATCACCCTTCCTACGAAAAAATGGTTCAGCACGAACTGATACACTGCCGGCAGTATCATTCTCTGGATCTTTTTATAGGTGAATTATTGATATCTCTTCAGTGGTTTAATCCGTTTGCATGGCTTCTTCGAAAATCTATCTCCGAAAATCTGGAGTATCTGGTTGACGAAGAAATGCTGAGAGCGGGAACGAATGCTAAAGCTTATCAATATTCACTGCTTAGCCTCACCATGGCAGGTTCCATGCCTGCCGTAACTAATAATTTTAATACTAATCTTCTTAAAAAACGAATTGTTATGATGAATAAAAGAAAACTCCCGAACAGTTATTTGTTTCATAGCTTGTTAATCCCAGTCAGCCTGGTGTTGGTCTTTGTTTTAACTGCCTCTTTTCGTACGCGGGTAGAACCTGTGTATATATCAGGAGAAAAGAAAATTACAAATCAGGAAAAAGCTTTGAATAACGGTATAATACCGGTGGAGAAAATCAAGTCAGTGCAAAAACCGGGTAAAATGGAAATAAGGCAGGCTGAGCCTGCAAGGTCTGCTGCAATATCCGATATTTCATCTGGTGAAAGTAAGGATATGTTTCTGCGGTATATAGCCCAGAATATAAAATATCCCCGGGTTGCTGCCGAGAATAATATTTCCGGAATAGTGAAAGTTCTTGTAACCTTTAAGGAAGGGAATATTCAGGTTAAAGAATTTACTAAAGAGTCTGGTATAACCGAACTGGAAGAAGTTGTTGTTGTGGGTTATGGAATGAACAATAAAAAACAAAATAAGGAAGTATCCGGTTCAGAAACAGACTTCCTTCGGAAAGAAGTAGAAAGGGTAATAAAAGAATATAAAGACGTACCAAAAGATTTTATCGGGAAGACCTTTGCAGTATCCATCAAATTCAAAATTCATGGAACGGATGTGGTTGAAAATACCGAAGTAATTAGCGAAAATGTTAAAGTTCTCATTAAGGTTTCGGCTGCAACTGCTGATAAAGAACCTATCTATATTTTAAACAACGAAAAAATAATTAGTAAAGCCGAAATGGAGTCAATTGATTTGAATACGATTGAAACGGTTCAGGTGGTAAAGGCAGATAAGGTTGAACATAAGCAATTAGGAGTAATTAATGGTAGTGTTATGATGATAAACACTAAATAACTCCTGCTTTTTTCTGACAAACGATCTTCTTCTTAGTTCGTGGATAATACAATTTCTTTTAAAAATTGTATTATCCTATCTGTCATTATTAGGTTTTAGTTGCTTTGTTAATAAGGGATTTGGATAGAGTGTTATTTTCTCATTTGCTTCAGTCTTTGCTCAATGCATACGAATGTTTTGTAGCCAAGTTCTTGTCTTGCCTTTGAGTCAATAGTGATGAACTCTAAACCTAATGTATTGACGAGTCCTTTGTAAAGCGGTGGATGACCGTTTAGCCTGAACGTTTTCCAAACGAACTCCATAACAGTAGCTACCCTTTTTGCCATAGCCAACGTCACGGCTTTATCGGGGACGGTTACACCTTGGGTGGCAACGAATTTTTTGATGAAGTCTTTGAAAGTTTCACCGTCTGTCAAAAAATAGGCTTTACCGCTTTGGTCTGATTGGTCTGCCAAAATCAAAGCGTGACAAACGTTGGTTACGTGACACGTAACAAAGTGATGTTTGCCACCTTCAATAAATTGCATACGTCCTTTATTAACTGCATCAATAAGGTGGACCGTGGACCATGGTCTGTCGACCCGCTGTTATGACTATTAACTAAACGCCTGCTTCAATTGTTTTATTAACCTTCATTTTGTAGTTGTTACCTAATATGTAAAAACCAGTTACATTGCCTTTGTTATCAGTAAAAAATCGCTGGTTCACCCATTGAGCCTCCAGCATAAAGAATTCATTATCGGATGTAAAATAGATTTTCCATTTATCAGTCGAATTAGGATCTTTCAGATAGAGTGAACCATTTTCCATAATAATTTCAGGGCCGGTATCCGAATTCTCAAACTTGTAATTTCCAACATATTTATTGGTGATAGCTTTAGCAGGGTAGTAAAGTTTTTTAGGAACATAAGCGTAAAAATTTTTCCAACCATAAACAGTAGCAACACTGTTTACCACTTCATCCTTAAATTGGGTGTTGTCCGAATTAACCAACACAACCACACCATTACCATCCTTAAAAGAGCCATAATACTGACTGCTGAACCCTTCGTTTAATCCACCGTGTTGAAAATAATATTCTTTTCCCTTTTTATCAATGAAAAAGCCAAAACCGCAATTGGAAGTTTTTATATAAGGTGTTAGCATGAGTTCGGCCATCTCTTTACGGATTATTTTATTGGATTTGCCAGCCAATGACAGTTGCACTTCAATAACAAACCTGGCAAGATCGTTAGCGGTAGACCATAAGCCGGCACCACAGGCTTTTTCGGGGTACAGATGATATTTACAACCAATAGGCTGGCCATCCATCCGGTAAGCAGTTGCCAAACGGTGGGTTAAACTATCCGGAGGAATAGTTTCATAAAATGTGTTATTCATGTTTAGAGGTTCGAAAACCGTTTTTGTGATATAATTCCCGTACGCGGTGTTTGTTATATCCTCCAGCAATTGTTCACTTATTTCATAGCCCCCGCCGGAATACTCAAACTTTAGTCCGGGTTCTCTTTGTGAACGAACGGGTGGATTGTTGGATGGTGATTTTCCGTCCAATATTTCAATAAGAGAAGGCAAAGGTTGATTCCATTTATACCCATCAAAACCCATCACTGATAATCCGGCTGTATGGCTTAAAATTGAAGCAAGATCTATTTTCCAATTCTGAGATACGGTATCGTAAGGAAACTTCCAGCTTTTTAGGTATTGATTGATATCAACAGTCAAATCAACCACTCCATCCTGTGCCAGTTTCATAAAGGCAAAACCATTCACCGACTTGCCAATGGAAGCTGATTGAAACAACGTTTGGGCTGTTACAGGCCTTCTTTCAATTGTGTCTGCTAATCCATAACTTTTTACCCAGTCAATTTTGTAATTTTTAATAACAGCTATACTTACCCCATTTACGTGTAAGGCTTTCATACGTTCATAAATATTCCAGTTAGCAGAACTGTCGAGCTTTACCCAGGATATTAGATTGTTTTCCACTGACCTTATTTTCTCCTCCGTTTCTTTTGAATAAGTTTTAACTGGTTGGGAAAGAGCCACCGAAGTAAGTAGTGATAGTATTAACGGCATTATGCCACACATACACTTGAATTTTAATTTCAGTTCCATAGATTCGATTTTTTAATGGCTGAAAATTAGAAAGACTTGTGCAGGGAATACCTAAAGAAAACCTTTTGTTTTTCTATATCTTTGAGCTAAAATCTATTTTTTTTGTGATGGATAAAACGTTTGCGGTTAATAAAAGGTTTTTGGTTGAGGAACCTCTCAATACTGTAAAGGATTTGGAGAACAATCAGGAACATCGGCTTGAGCCACGATTGATGAGAGTTCTTTGTATACTTGCCAGTCGTGAAGGTGAACTGGTAACGCGCGAACAACTTATTAACGAAATCTGGAATGACTATGGTGGTGCTGAAGACAGTCTTAATCAGGCAATTTCGTACTTACGAAAGACACTGCAGGATACCAATAAAGAAATTATTGAAACAATTCCGAAAAAAGGTTATATTCTGCATGCATCCATAAATTATAATCAACAGTCGGAGAAGGTAGCAGGCGTAAAAACAAAATTGAATTTTAAACATTTTGCAGTTGCGGCGTTTGTAATTTTGGCTTTTATTTTTGTTGCGGGACTTATGTTAAATCGCAAAGCTAAAGATCATCAAAATGATAGTTCGGTTAAAGTCATGGTTCCAAAGAATAGGAGAGATAGCGTGGAAGTTAATTTCTCTGAACTAAACAAGCCTGAAGAAGAAAACTCCTCCAATACCATTACCACAACAGCTCCCGATGGTACAAAATACAGGTTGGTAGCTATCGGAGACAAAAGGCCCAGACTGTATGTGAACGAACAACTTGTTTCCGGGCCTGAATTAGAAAAATACTCAGAAATAGAAGGGCAATTGCTAAGGTTGTTGTGGAACAGGCAAAGAAAACAAATGGATACAATACCAACAGGTAAATCAAAATAAGAATCAGAAAGCTGTCATATCATCAAGGGATGCAGCGACTGCATCCCTTTTCGTTTTTATGAGCCTAATAAGTTCCAAATGGACAAAATAATGTTCCACCAGCCTGAGTCATGGCTGGGTGGAACCGGGCAAATTGATCCCTCTCCTGTGCATATTTTCAAACATTTTTAGCGATCTAGTCCCTCCTGTTTTGTTTAATACTATAAATAATGATCTATGGGCCTCCAAGATAAAAGCAAGGACGAACTCATTTTGGAGTTGCAAGGCTTAGGGCAGCGGTACGAAGCGTTGAAAAAAGAGTACGAGGAATGCATTTACGACAAATCCCTCCAGAACACCGCCCTGTCAAAGCTCTATAAGTATTCACTGGAACTGCTGGACGTCGCACCAGTCGTTGACCTTGAGTCTACTATCACCAGGCTTATTAAGGAAATCACCGGAGCCAGGGCCGCCGTTTTTTCGGAATACGATCCCCAAATGAGCTGTTTAAACGTGCAGCACATTGAAATGGAGCATTCGGCTTTGGAAAAGGTATTGTCATTTGTGGGGAAACCTTTCAAAAAAATCAAGGCTCCGGTAAGCGATGAAATGTACAGGCTAATGTCCACTGAAACGATCGGAGTTAGGGGGTCTCTTTACGATGCCAGTTTTGGTGCCATATCCAAACCCGTATCAATGGCCATCCAAAAATTGTTGAAGGCCGACCGGTTCATTGGCATAGTTTACCTGCTCGAAGGCAAACTATATGGAACAACTTTGCTTGCCTTGGGAAAGGACTGCCCCGACCCTCCAAGACAGATCCTCGAGAACATTATATTTTTGTCTACCGTGATATTGAAGCGCCGGAAGGCCGAGGAAACGATCAAGGAAAGCGAAGCGAGGTTCAGGGCACTTTTTGAGGGCGCCCCCGATGCCATCCTCCTGCTAGACCCTGTTTCGACCAGGATACTCGAGGCAAATAAGGCTGCCTCGCTTTTGGCCATGAGAAAGCTGGACGAGATGCCGAACATGCACCTGTACGAGTTGCTCCCCAACCAGCCACAAGAACTGACCAGGTCGGTGCTTGGCAAGCAAGCCAACGAGTTGGAGTTTCTAGGGTTTGTCAGGCCAATAGAAACACACCTAAAGAGTTCTGATGGAAACCTTGTCCCGGTCGAGATGACCTCCCAATCGATCAGTTTTAAGGGGCAAAGGGTTGTGATGGCAAACTTCAGGAACATTTCCGAGCGGAAGAGGTCTGAATCGTTCGCCCGGCAGTTGATGGCTGAACTGCAGACACTCCTTGAGAACATCCAACAGGGTGTTCTGCTTGAAAATGAGAACAGGACTGTCCAGTACGCGAACAAAAAATTCTTTGAACTCTTCAACATCGAGCCCCCACAAAATATCCCGGGCAATTGCGGCATCGCTTTAAACCAAAAACTGAAGCACTATTTTGCCGATCCGGCAGAATTCCTTGAAACGGTCGAGTTAAGGCTAGACGGGCAGTCCATTGTCCTTTCTGAGGAATTGACGCTCTCCGAGGGGAGGGTCTTCGAACGTGACTATATCCCCATATTCGGCAACGGGAAAAAGGACAGGAACTATTGGATCTACCGGGACATAACCGAACGGAAGCTCGCGGACAAAGAGCTAGTTGAAAACCAGGCTTATTTGTCGGCCCTCATGGCAGCCGTCCCCGACCTTATGTTCGTGCAGGACAAGAACGGCACATACATCGATTTCCATGCCCCGGAGGGTACAAACCTTTATGTACGCCCTGCCGGATTCATTGGTAAAACAATGGACGAAGTCCTGCCAGAAGAAATTTCCAGGCCGTTCAAAAAAGTATTTGAAGAAGCCTTGCGCACTGGACAAGTCCAAAACTTCGAATATCCTTTAAATATCCAGGACAGGGAATTGGTTTTTGAGAGCCGTACGGTCGCATACCAAAACGATAAGCTCCTGAGCATCATAAGGGACATTACGGAAAGGAAAAAAACCGAAGCAATGATACGGCAACAAAACGAAGAGCTCAAAAAACTGAACGACGACAAAAACAGGTTCATGTCCATCCTGGCCCATGACCTGAAAAGCCCGTTCAACTCTATCCTGGGCTTTTCGAACCTCCTTTCCCAAAACCTCCGTTCTTACGATATCGGGAAAATAGAAAAAATGGTCAATTTAATACAAGACTCTTCTATCAAATTCTATCAGTTGCTAGAAGACCTGTTGCTTTGGGCAAGGTCGCAATCGGGCAAAATGATTTTCGAGCCCCAGGAAATAAATTTTCAAGAAGTTTGCCGCAGCGTAGTTGATGAACTCATGGTCAATGCACAAAATAAAAACATTTCCATAAACTTTGGTAAAAAGGCATTAAATGTCCGGGCAGATTTGGAAATGCTCAAGACCGTCCTCAGGAACCTGGTCTCAAATGCCATTAAGTTCACCCATCCTGGGGGGAAAATAGACATCTATGCTGAAGGCGCTGGCCAAGGCACAACTATAACAGTTTCAGACAACGGGATGGGGATATCGCCCGACAAAATAAACACGTTGTTCGACATATCCGTGTCAAACACTGCCCAGGGTACATCCGGGGAGACCGGGACAGGCCTGGGGCTTTTTTTGTGCAAAGAACTGGTCGAAAAGCACGGTGGCACGATATGGGCAGAGAGCGAACCAGAGAAAGGGAGCAGGTTTAAATTTACATTGCCCTCCCACGCATAGAAAGGCACTATCTCTCGAAAAGGCGGTTCCTTTTCCAGAATACATAATCTGCCTCCGATAGTCTTTCCCACATGAAGCTCCATGCCAATGTCCCGACGTTCAAGGATAAAACGCTTAAAGTTTAGTTTTGCCTGACCTTTTTCATGCCCCAACCGCCTAAAATCTGTTTTCATAGGTTCGGCAAGATTTTCCAACCACATTTCATATTCATGTTTCGATGGGGTATTGGCCATAGAATAATATTCCTGGACGGCACTGCAAATCCTTAAGTTTTGTTCTATATCTAAATCCTGGATTGACACAAAGGGGGCAGCATAGAAAAGTTGGTAACCAAGGTGGTTCATTTCCCATTCTCTCAAATAGTAGTTTATTGTGTCGGCAATTACACGGATCAATTATCCCGAAAAAGTAATTATTGGCGAAAGACATCTGCCGGTGGGGGAAACCTGTAAGGAAGCCTTTAAAGCAAGACCTGGGGGTAAACAGTCTTTGAGCTTAAGCTTGCGCTATTTCATTTTCTTAATTATTTCTTCTCCGAGGTCCAAAGCTTCTCCAATAAGGCTTTCGTACAACAGGTTGCCCTTGGCGCCATTTGTAAATACAACAATTCCTCTTTTTGATACAGGAAGCAGGATAATAATGGTGTTTAGACCAGGGTTGCCCCCAGTATGCACCAAAGCGTATTCACCATTGCTTAGATGTTTCACCAATCTCCAACTCAGTCCCCATTCTTTATTATCAGGAAGCATTGCCTGGTTGGTAGTCATTTCTTTATAAACAGAAGGAGATAGAATCGTTCCGTTCATTATGCCGATACCGAATTTTGCATAGTCGTCTACAGTGGTAAGTACAAGGTTCGACGGGTTAGCACTGTCCCAGGTTTCTAAATTATAAGGAGTGCCATCCTCATGATATCGGTTAGCATACAAGGATGAATCGACCGAAGGATCCCAGTAATACCGGGTATCATCCATTTTAAGAGGCTTGAATAATAATGAATCAACCATTCGCTCAAATGGTAATTTAAATTTATGTTCCAACGCCTGCCGTAAATACTCAAATCCTTCACCTGAATATTTCCATTGGGTGCCTGGTTCAAAAGCAAAAGCAAGCTTGCCGTTTGGTTCATGGCCTCTCCAATTTGGCAATCCTGACTGATGGCTTAAAACGTGTCTTGTGGTAAGTTTTTTATGTCGTTCATCTTTGGCCACTTCGGGATCGATCCAGTAATGATACAAAGGTTCATCCAACTGCCATTTCCCCTGGCTAACGAGTAATAAAACTGTAGTAGCTGTAAGCGGCTTTGTAAGCGAAGCAATATTGAAAAGTGTATTATCAGGCGCAGGTGAACCGTTGGGAAGATTTCCAAACATCTTCACTTGTTTAATTTTTCCGTTCTGAATAATACTAACACCTATGGTAGGAACATGATATTCTCTCTTCAACGAATCAACAAATGCAAGATCCGGCATTGAAACATATAAATGCTGCGAGCAACCGGTAAAAAAAAGCATCACAAAAAAGGAAATGAAATTTAAATTTCTTTCTCTCAGGGCAAATAATAGTTTATTAGAAAGTTGATCCATAAATTCTAAATAACCTTTTAATGGTTACTCGAAAATTCAAAAAGGTTACAAGTAAATAGGCGAGTTGTGTTTTCAGAAAATTCAACGAAAATTGACAGATAACCAATATTGAAACAGGAGCCATTTGCGCGTCAAATATTGAGTATAATGAGAAATAGAAAAACGAACGTTAAACCGAAAACAAGTTTAAATTTTCTTTCTGGAAGATTTGTAAAAATTGGTTTCTCACAAATGGGTAGCTGATTGTGAACTAGGCCGGTGATATGAGTCAACCTGTTTACTTCATCGTTTGCAAAAGACTCTGAAAGGCTCCGTAAGGCCTGTTTTGCGAAAGCTACAATAAAACGGTCAAAATAGCCCATTTTTAAGTATTGTCGGGTAAATGTCGGGTAATTGAAGTGGCAATGTCGTCCGATATCTCCCTATATTTGAAGAAAACTTATCTATGAAAACCGGGCAGTTAATAAAAGAACTAAGATTAAAGAAAGGCATCACGCAGGAGGACTTAGCTGCGAAGACGGATATCAGTGTTCGAACCATTCAGCGCATTGAAAATGGCGATGTAGACCCACGTGCGTATACGCTTCAATCCATTGCAGCAGCATTAGAGGTTGATTATGAAGTTTTAGCCAACAGTGAGTGTAAATTAGATACATTCGACATAGTAGCCAATAGTAAATGGGTGCCCCTGTTGCACTTAAGTGGCTTGTTGCTTTTAATCCTGCCACCCATCCTGGTGTGGATATGGAAACGTGATGAGGTCAAAGATATTCGTAAACACGCCATTGACGTGATCAATTTTCAACTGAGCATGGCGCTCTACATGCTTCCCTTTGTAATCTTTTTCGCGCCTCCTATTTTGATTGTGTTAGCTCTATTCAGTCAGATAGTTATTATCATAAACTCCATGAAGGTAACAAGTCATCAGCCTTATAAATACCCGTTGAGCCTTCGGTTTCTCAAATAGGAATAGTCTCATCTTCTAGATTGTTCACCTTTATTAACAAACCTTATAACTCAGATAACTGGAATTCTATGAAAAACATATGTGTTATTCTTAATCATGCTTTGCAAACTTACAACTAATCCTGTCAACGCACTTCTTTCCGATCAGAATACTCCTATGCTCATCTAAATGTTCAAAGCTGCTAAGCGGTCAATTTTACAGCCGCTTGGAACATTTGAAAATTTGCAATTTTCAATTTTCTGGATGTATTCCATAATCTATTAACTTCATATTTTTAAAAATTCTTCAATTTCTGCATAATTCCGTCCAAAATATTGAAGATTCAGATTAGCATGGGTTCGAGTAAACCAACGTTCCATTGAACTTATACTATCAGGTTATTTTTATTTTCACTCCCTGTGATTTTAGCGTCAGTTAATAATCTATAAAACTGCAAGCACCATACCATTCATATAATTGTTATAATTATTTAAACTAAAAAGCATGTATGATTGGAGTGGTAAAACAATATTAATTGCCGAAGACGACGACTATAACTTTCTACTTTTAGAAACCCTGTTAAAAGAAACTAAAGTTACGATTACTCGTGCCTGCGATGGATGTGAAGTTATAGCCTTATGCCGGAAGGTAGACATTGACTTGATTTTAATGGACATTAACATGCCACGTATGTCCGGAATTGAAGCTACAATAAAAATCAGGGAATCGAATTACAAAATTCCAATTATTGCGCAAACAGCAAATTACATAGATGACTGTGGTTTTAAATATTTTAAATCCGGAGTTAATGATTTATTAACAAAACCTATTCAAGAAAAGGTGTTGAAAAGTAAAATTGAAAAATTTTTCAAATAGTTTTCTCCTTATTGTTAATTAAACGAACGATAAATGAAACAACTACTAAATGCTTTACCCGGATAATTTTTAAAATGGTTTCTCAGAAAAGGATTGAGATTTTGAGAATGTTAGCACCACGGAACCACTGATTGGTGAGACACTCTTCACAAAGTGTCCCAATAATGAAATTATTTATGATACTATCAACTGTACATTTTGTTGCCTTTAGAGATATTGCATTGAAAGCCAATCTGTAAATCTTTCTAACCATGTATCACACGGAAGATTTTGCTTTTTCATTATAAACCCGTGCCCTCCTCTTTCGTACATATGCAATTCAACACGTTGATTGGCCTCTAACCATTTGGAATAGATTTGAACACTGTGGGCGGCAAAACCGAATTCGTCATCACTGGCACAAGCAATAAAGATGGGCGTCTTCACAGAAGGGACTTTGGAACCCATTATAGCATTTCCGTAAGCATAAACGGGCGCCACAAAATTTGGGCGGCTCTCTTCCAAAGCATTGTAAGCGACCGACATCGTGATAGTTCCTCCGGCAGAAGAGCCCATGAAGCCTATTTTGTCAGAATCAATTTTGTATTCTGCTGCATGTTGGCGGACATACTTAATAGCCGTTAATGCATCCTGAAGTGCGAGTTTTATTACAGGTGCACTCACCGAATCCAGCATTTTAAAATTCTTTGTTTCCATCATTTTGTTATAGTATGGATGAGCAGGGTCTTCGTGCACCAGTCGATATTTTAAAACAAAAGCAGTTATCCCCTTTTCGTTTAATTTCTTTGCGACGGCAGTCCCTTCAAGTTCATAAACGAGGTAATGAAAACCGCCGCCCGGTGCGATAATAACTGCAATACCATTTGGGTTTGAAGGAACAAAAGCCGTTAAAGTCGGATCCGTTACATCCCTTAGATAACCTCCCAAATTTTGCTCTTTCCAAGTCGAGTTTTCAGAACCGGGAGCTTTTCCAGAATATAGGCGAATAACTTGTTGTGCCTGCACCTGTGCAAGTCCGATGAGAAAGACAAGAACTATTAATATAAAAATCTTATTTTTCATGTAGGTGATTTTTGAATGACGCACAACTAAACCCGCGCTTGCGGGAGCTTAATTCGGTAAATATAGAAATATCAGAATAAAATGTCATTTCCTGTGCTCATTTAATTTTTTAATTATGAGCAGAAATGTTTCGAAAACGATACACTTTTGACGGGAACAAATGATTGTAACCGGATATTAGAGTACAGAAAACGAACGTTTTTCCGAAATCGTCAATTTCGCATTTTTCTTCCGGCAAAATAATCCTAAAAATTGCTGTAACCATGCAGCCCATGACTGTTATTCAGCAAAGTTCTATAAACTGTTTCTTTTATTCATAATTTGGTTTACCTTTTTAAGGATATTTAAACGAACCTTTGAACTATGATTTTTGGATATGCCAGGGTAAGCACCCGGGAACAAAACCTGGACATGCAAATCGATGCCCTGAAAAAATATGGTTGTGAAAAGATTTACCAGGAAAAAGCCTCCGGCACAAAAGCAAAACGGGAGGAGCCGGACAAGCTCCTGGAGCAGCTCCGCTCCGGTGACATCCTGGTCGTATACTCCCTCGACCGTCTCGGGAGGACTGTCCTCCAATTAATAAACCTTATAACCGTATTTAAGGAAAAGAGTATTCACTTCAAAAGCATCACCGAGGGTGCTTTTGATACAACTTCGCCTATGGGCAAGGCAATATTCCAAATTATTGCTGTGCTAAAAGCTATAGAGGTTAACGCATTGAAGGAGCGTACCCGATCAGGACTGGATGCTGCAAGGGCAAGGGGGCGGTCGGCCGATCGGCTCTTATGACAAGGTAAAAGCTGCCGCAGCGGCAACACTTTATCAAAAGGAGACACCTATAAGTCAGATTTGTGGTACCTTAAAAATTAGTAGATCTACGCTTGATGAATATTTGAAAAAAGAAGGGGTTGAATATAATGGGTTTAAAAAAATAGATAAAAATGATTTCCTTCTTTTACATATTTTCAATACTTTAGTTCTAACATATCTTGATATTTTAATGAATTCCCTTCAAAAAAGTAAAAATTTCTTATAGGAATATATTTGTTGAAAATCTATATTTAAACCTCCTTGAATGGAAGAAGTTAATGGAAAAAAGACATTCAAAATTTTATCAATTGATGGCGGTGGAATAAAAGGACTTTATCCAGCATCAATTTTGAGAAAGTTTGAAGAAAAATTTAATTGCTTAACATCAGATCATTTTGATATGATTTGTGGTACATCAACCGGAGGCCTTATTGCCTTAGCAATTGCCTCCCACATACCTGCTAAGGATATATGCAGGTTTTATGAGGAGAGGGGTGAGATAATATTCCCAAAACATAGATTGAAACTTCCTTTTTTTGGGCGCACTGATTTATTTTTTCTTAAACAATTGCTATTTTGGGGTAAGTATTCTGATAAAGGTTTAAAAAAAGCGTTATTTGAAATATTTGGAGAAAATAAAATTAAGGATTCCAATAATTTACTTTGTATTCCAAGTTACTCAATTACAAAAGCCCAACCCCGAGTTTTTAAGTATGATCATAAAGAAGGTAAATTAAGTACCGATAATAACTTATCCATGGTTGATGTAGCATTGGCAACTTCAGCTGCACCAACATATTTCCCAATAGCCAATATTGCCAACTTACATAATGAGCAATTCATTGACGGTGGAGTTTGGGCAAATAACCCGACCCTAGTTGGATTATTAGAAGCAATTAATCACTTCGTTGGTAAAGATGAAAAGAAAGAATATGATAAAATACAAATATTATCACTTAGCAGTTTATCAATTACAGAAGGAAAACCACCAGGTATAAGAAGGAATAGATCTTTTGTAGGCTGGAAATCAGATTTGTTTAACACAACATTTACCGGGCAATCATTCTTTTCAGATTTCTTTATGACTAAAATTAAAGAAATTGGAGATATTAAGATTGACTATATAAGAATACCAAGCGAAAAACTCTCAAGAGAACATGAAAGCTTTATTCAGCTAGATGTTGCCAATATTCATTCATATGAATTAATGAAAATCAAGGCAGATCATCAGGCAGCACTCTTTGAAAAAGAGGCAAAAATTATAGAGTTATTTACTAAGAAAAAAACATATACAATTAATCATGGCTAATTTACATTCTACATTTACAGAGTTCAATGACTTAGTTAAATTAAGTTCAACTAAAAAAGAATATCTAAGAATTTCACGTGATTCCATTCGTGATGACATAAGGAAATATTTTAAGAATAACAGAAATAAACATACTGTTAGTTTTAAAGGTCAAGGCTCATTTATGATGAACACTACAATAGACCCGCTTTCACATGAATACGATGTTGATGATGGCGTTTATATTTTTGGGAAAGAAGAGGACAAGCCAACAGTACAAACAGCGCATAATTGGATCTATGAGGCTGTAAAAAATCGAACTAGCTCGGAGCCTAAAGATAAGAATACATGTATAAGAGTAATCTACAAAAATGATTACCATGTTGATTTGCCGATATATTATAAAACTGAGAATTCTTATGACCAATTTGCTTTAGATAATGAAATTCCATTATTGGCTCATAAATCAAAAGGATGGATAGAAAGTGATCCTTATGAATTTAAAAAATGGTTTGATGATCAAGCAAGAGGAAAATCTCAACTAAAAAGGTTGGTAAGATATTTTAAAGCTTGGGCTGATAAGAAACAATCTGATAATAGCACATTAAGATTCCCAAGTGGAATGCTCTTTACTATATTAGTTTCCGAGAATTTCAAAAGCAATGATAGAGATGATGTTGCAATGGTAAATACCTTAAAGGCAATTCAAAATAATATTGACGATACTAGAAATTTTTTGGCTGTATATGAATGCTATAGACCGACAGTTGATAAAACTGAGAACTTGTTGAAAAAATATTCAGCAGTTACCACAAAAAACAACTTTTTAGATGCATTAGATAGTTTTATTAAATCAGGTGATCAAGCACTTGAAATAAGTTCTCAGAAGGATGCTTGTGCAAAATGGCAAAAACATTTAGGAAATAGATTTCCATGTTCTAATATTAAAGATGAAGATTCTGGATCTTCCGCCGCAAAAGCTTTTGCATACCCTGACCAAATAAGATCTGATAATAAGTCAGCATAATGGTAGAGGATATCTTTAATGCTATTAGTAAAACTGAGACTTGTTATTATGTTGATTCTTTTACTAGTAAGAAATTTAAAGAATTTCATAAAGTTATATGCATTGATACTGAAATTACATTTAACGAGAAATTGTTGGATGTTAAACTTTATGTAGCATTCCCAAAAAATTTAAAGGTTAATCTCCCTAAAATTTTCATTGATGAGAATTCGTATGAACCAATAAAATATATTCCTCACATTAATTCTGACTTAAGTATATGTTTGCTAGATGAATCTGAAAATTTCACCTTTGATAGTGAGATGCTTCCAAGTATTACTTTATACCTAATTGAAAAAGCTAAAAGCATTATCAGAATTAAACAAGATTTAAATTCAACTTCACTTGAGTTTCAAAGGGAATTCTACGCTTACTGGGGAATTAAATATTCTACCAAAGATAAGGAAATGGAAAAAGGTCTTTCATTATTAAATCCAGATGGAGGGGATGAAGTGAAAGCCATTAAGTTAAAAAACAAAATAGCAAATTATGAATATTTAATTTACAATGATGAGAAGCTATTTGCTAATTTTAAGCCTTATCTGGAATTAAATAATATTAAATATTCCGAAATCAATACATTTATTATAGATTATAAAAGGGTTGATCCTCCCTTTGATTTAACTTATTTCGATTCGTATATTTACTTATCAACTATAAACGATCCTCATTTTAAAAGGATATTTAACCACTCTCTTGGAAGTGATATATTAATAATATTTAAAAAAGAATATAATGAGTTCTATGGATGGATCTATCCCAGACTTATGCAAATTCCAAAGGGCTTTAGAGAGAAAAGTAATTGGGAGAAACTTCAGATGCCATTTACAAAAGATTTAAATGTAGAGCGAATTAGTTTTTCCAATATTACACCAGAAAGACTATCTAAAAGGACTAATGGAGAAATAATACATTTAAAGGATTCAGTCAACGTAATTGGACTTGGTAGTGTGGGTTCAAATTTGCTACATTTCCTGTCTAAGCTTCCATTGAAAAAGATGATCTTGGTCGATAAAGATTGTCTTAAAGTTGAGAATGTTTTTAGGCATAATTATGGCTTCAATTATCTTTTAATCAATAAGGCTAGAATTGCGAGAACTAACTTATTAGACAAAAATCCTTTTATCCAAATAGATATTCACCAAAAGGATATCATCGAAGTATTAGAACATGATCCCTTGTTTTTAAACAACGTAGATTATACATTTATTGTTATTGGAATTACTAGAATAGAAGCGTATCTATTAGACTATATGCATAAAAATTCTGTGCCAAAACCTGTTTTTCTTATTTGGGTGGAACCTTATCTGGCAAGCGGTCAAATAATGTATATAACTCCAAAAGATTTCAATAAAGCTAAAAATATCCTTTTAAACTTCCCTTACCATGTTTTAGGCAATAATAATAGGTTGTATTTAAAGGAAGGATCTTGCCAGACTGGATATTATCCGTATTCTGAAACTTATTTAACTCTATTTCTTAGTAGTGTTTTCCCTTATATATATGATATAGTTATTAAACACAAGGGTGTTGAATCTAAAATTTATTCATGGATAGGTGATTTAGATTACATATCGTCCATGGGTTTTAATTTTAATCAGCTAGGGGAGTCGTTTAGTTTAAAAATAGAAAATCTGTGAAAGAAGACATTTTATTTTATCTTAATGACATTCAGGTAATATTATACTGCGATTTGCTTAATGAAATGATCAATTTTAAGCAATCTACTATGAAAATGCCAGAATCAGGTGGTGTAATAACTGGATTAATTTTCAATGATGAAATTCGTATTACTAGTTGTTCCATTCCAAATGAATATGATAAGCAAAGTAGGTTCAATTTTATTAGATCAAAGTTTGGTGCCCAGAAATTCATTAATGAAAAATATTTTAAAAGCCAGGGAACTGAAATATACTTGGGTGAATGGCATACTCATCCAGAAAAATTTCCTAAACCTTCAATGACAGATATTCTTTCTTTCAAAAATACTTTGGAAAGTAATATTTTAAATTCAACTATATTTTTTATGCTAATAGTTGGGCTTTGCGAAATTTATGTTGGTGTATACAATAGAAATAAAGAGGTAATTAAAGAGCTTTCCTTTCCATTTTCCAATAGTAAATAAATCAAATCATTAAAATTCATTAAATTGCCAATCTACTTTGTCTCAGAACAAACAAACAAATTATGCCAAAAAAAATTAGACACGATTTTGCAATATATATTGCACCATCAATACAGGGCTATTATGAAGATGGTTATCCCAAAGCATTTGATGATACAAATTCTCTTGAATTAAATCCTGATGATATTAATGCTAAAATTTACATTTATGAACGACAAGTAAATGAGTGGTTTTTAAATAGAGCATCAAGTTTAATTTCAGAAAAGAAAAATGGCTTTATTATTCTAATGATTTGCCTCGCATATTTTGAAGGGGTAGAACAATATAGAACCGGAAATTCAAGCCGTTGGCACAGTTCAGAATTTTTTATAAATTCGGTAAAAAGAGTTTATGGGGAAACATTCGAAAATACTGAATTAGAAGATTTGTATAGTGAAGCTAGATGTGGACTATTTCATAATGGAATGGTGAGCGGTAAAATTTTAATTGATTACAGCCTTGAATCCTCTATTGAAATTCCAAACAATAGTACAATCAAGATAAATCCCAAAAAATTATTGAAGGATATTAAGAAAGATTTTAAAAAATATATTAAAGATCTTAAAAACAATTCTAATATTGATCTAAGAGTAAATTTTGATCAAATGTTTAGTAATGTTAGATAATTAGGATTTCTTAAGGATCAAATTAATCGATTCTTATCCTTCAACTGTCTCACCAAACCCACAGAAATAAAAAATATAATATTTGTTTATGATAAATTTTTTAAACTAAAAAAAAGCATGTATGGCTTTCTATGAAAAAGTTGTTGAAAACGCAATTAATCAAATAGAATTTAAACCTTCAACTGTTAGGGGAGTATTAAAAGAAATTTACAGTTCATATTATTTATTCATAATTTTATGGCTAATTTCCACATTAATTGCATTTTTTATAAATAAGACTAAGATTTCAAAATACCGAATAACTTATAAAGTAGAATTCACTTATAATATTCCAAGTATTGTTTATCAAAATAATTCTATTCACGACTACTTAGAACGTAATTTGAACTTAAATAGAGATATACTTTTATTTAAGACTTATGCTATACATAGAACCATTCTTAATGAAAAAAATCCAAGTATAAACATATACACTATAAACTATGTAATCCCGAGTATAGGCCTTTTCAAAAAACTAAATCTAGTTAATACTATTGGTTATAATTCCATTATAATAGATTCATCTAAATATCAAATTGTCAATCATAAAATAATCTTTAAAAAGGATATCAATGATTCTATATCTTTTACTATTAGAAAAGGTAATTATTCAACATACAATTATAGAAGAAATGAGTTCTCGGAAATAGTACTTAAAGAGAATATCACATATAAATTTAAAAATAGTGACTCTATTAAGTCGGATTATTTTAGTTTTATCTTTGATTCTTCATTTATACAGAATATTTTTCAATATAATACGGAAGGAATAGAAATAGAATTTATTGCTCCTGAAAATTATTTAGACAATTGGCTTCATAGCGTATTTGCTGAAAAAATTGATTCTTCTACACAACTAATAAACCTAAGTATTATTGGTAGTAATATAGAGAAGTCAAAATCCATTTTATTTTTAATGTTAGAAAATTTTAAAAAAGTAAAATATAATTCTTTTAAACAAAATATAAACAGAGAAATTCAAACAATATCAGAATTTTTATATTCATCGAATATTTTAGGTGACTCTTTATTCCAAAAAACTATTTTTGAAAATCAATATGCACTTTGGAAACAAAATAAGACAAATGATTTATTAGATTTATCATTAACGAATCGGACTTCCATTTTTGATTATAATATACTAAATATTGAAATTGATAAAATTTCGTATGAGAAATTAAATTATTTGCGATTTTGGGCTATCGCAGTAATATTTTATATTTTTTATATAATATTAAGGAATTTGCTAAACAAACGCATCAGAGGGAGAAAAGATATTTCTAAAATGGCGAATATCCCAATTTTAGGGACAATCTCTTATCTTAGAAATGGAGATATTCTAGAGAATATTAATCGAATAGTTTATGAAGACTTTCAAAAGCTTAAAGTAAACTTAACAAATAGATGGGGAAATCAAAAAGTATACTCTGTCTTTTCCTCAAATAAAGGTGAAGGAAAATCGACAATCGCATTCAATTTGGCATTAACCTTCTCTTTAAGTAAAAAAGTTATACTGCTAAATATGGATCTACGCAAAAATAAATCATATTCTTTTGAAATTAGTATTGTAGGAACATCTTCATACTTATTAGGCAAAGCTTTAATTGAAGATATTATAAACAACTCACAATATTCAAATCTTGATGTTATTACATCAGGTCAAGTTCCTCCTAATCCGGTTGAACTATTAACTAGCAGCAAGGCTTTTTCACTCGTGAATGCCTTAAAAGAAAATTATGATATTGTTATTATTGATTGTCCACCGATTAATTATTTTGCTGATGCGAAGATTATCAGAAATTTTTCAGAGGTAAGTCTTTTCGTTGTGCGTGAACATTATACTCTTAAAGAAGAATTGTATAAAGGGATTAAGGAATTAGATAATAACATTGGTAATGTCGCAATTATTTTAAATGATTCACGTGATTCATTTAATAACAGATTTAACTCCTATTATTATAACAAAACCTAACTTTTGTTAAGAAACTTGGTCAATACCATCGGAAATCTTGTAGACTTAAAAATAATATTTAAAGGTCTGCTTATTGTTTGCACTCTATAAACAGGCTTTAGATAATGTCTCAACAAGCACATTTTTCCGATTAATAAATTGCAAAACGATATGAACAATCATAGATGCTTTGGTGTGAAATCTCTTGTGGTGTATAGGAAATCAATTTCACCAATTTTGGTGAATGAAAAATTTATTAGTTGGTTTAAATGTTATAATTGTGATTATTCGCTAAAGAATAATATTAAAGATCCATACTTCTTTAACTTTTCAAAAAGTCAAATTTTTGCTGTCGAGTAATTTTTTGTCTCACAAAACCCAGAATTCGCTTTGACTTTATCCTCTGTTTATAAGGTTTATGCTCGGTAAGATAACCTCAGTAATAGTTTTTTGAAATTTAATCTGATGCTCATATGGAATAAGATGTCCCGCATTTTTAAAAGAAAAGATCTCTTTTTGAGGCGCTTGTAAAAGATTAAAATATTCATGGGATAATTTGGAATTAGTTTGGTAATCATTTTCACCTACTATAAAAAACACAGGGCATTCTATTTTTTTCGTCGACTCAAACAAATTTTCCTGGATGGACTCATTAAAAAGATCCAACCACGTTGATGACCAGGATAAAACCCTTTGCCTAAAGGGTTCTTTCCTGGCAAACGCTTTTCCTTCAAAGTCAAAAAGCCACTTTCGATCATAATATAGCTCTTCTGAACTTTTAAATGGGACAGTAACTTTAGAAAGCTCATTTATTGCCTGATCGTTTTTGTTTTTTTGTGCGTTGTCTTTAAGCATTTCCAAAGCTATCAGCTCACTTTTAATTTGATTTGTTAACGGGCTCACTGCAATATAGGCATGTAAAAGCTCAGGATGATTTCTTGCTATATCAAATCCGAGGGTCGTTCCGTAGGAATGCGCAACAAGAAAGATTTTCCTTTTATTGAATTTTTTAAGAAGGTATTGAACTATCTCATATGTGTCATTTTTGAATAATTTTTGAGTCATGCGGACATTCTCATTTTTGAGTGCAGAAGTCTTACCGGAATTTCTTTGATCCCACAGAATTACTATGAATTTTTTCTGAAGCACACCAAACATGTTATCCATTTCATCTAATACTGAATCTCCAGGGCCCCCGTTTAAATAAAGTAAAACCGGATTTTGAGTGTTAGTTCCTTTTATACGGATTACTTGTTTAGTATTTGATATACTTACAATTTCAGTTGTATCTATTGCTTTAACGTTCTCATTTGACTTGGCAGGACAAATTAAGAGATTACAAAAAAATAAAATAAAAATAAGAGAGAAGGTTTTCATAGTTTTAATTTATTTGAATTGATCTTGATATATGAATGAATCAGGTGGCTCTTACTCAAATATTATTCCAAAAACAAGAAAGACCTTCAGATACATGATCACCCCTACAGCCTAATGCCTTATAAATACCAATTTGTAGAAGGTAACTTTGCCTATTTTGCATTGTCTCGCCAACCCCCAAATAAATTAGTATAGGCAAAATTTCTGAAAAAGCTAACAAGCAGACTGGATAGAAAAATGCTGGATTAGCGCCACAGATTTGTTGTTTATATAAACAACATAGATACTTGCTTGTTATTATAACATTGAAAAAAGATAAATGTTATGAAAATAAAACATTACTGTGCGATCGTTTTGTTTTCATTGTCAGGTAGTAATTTATTTGGCCAGCAAATCTTCGTGGAATACGACTCCTTCCCAATTCAAAAGCCACGGGCATTTAAAATTTTATACCAAATTAACCATCCTTACTTAAATGAGATCTCACTTACCGAAAAGGCCCCAAAAGCAGCAGGTGAGCGTCCAAAAAAGTTTTTGGGTAATTTGACGGAAGGGGCCTTTACATTACTTACTGGTTTTACTACTTCAACTTCCGACGAATCAATTTGGGTAAAGGAATATGGCCTGATTGCCAATAATGTTGATTATAACTGGGAGGTCCAGCTTTATTTCCCTGCCAAGTTTGAAAAGACCAGAGAACGTGTAAAAAATGACGATGGTAGCACATCGGTGAGTACCGAAAAAGGAATTTATGTCGATTGGAGCAAAGGTGGCGATGGACTTATTTTTGAAAAAGGTGATACCGTTGGCCGATTTGCCCTGATGACAAATTTTGTATCGGAAAATGAAATCCAGGACTGGCTTGCCCGAATAGATTCCGATAAACGTTTTGAACCTTCTGAGCGTTCCCCTTATAGTCAAATCCCAATGAATTATAACTTTGCCCTTATTGGAATTTTGGAAGAAAGGAATTTTTCAATTATCTCAAGCGGTAAAACTTTCAGGTCGGTCATATTTATCGAAAACAAACCGGTAGCAATATTTCAGGGTGAATCAAATCAAATAGTTTTAGGAAAAAAGAACAAACCTTCTATTTATTTATTACGGGATAAAATAAGCAATATCGATCATTCGGATTTATTTCGGTTAAGTATGCTAATCCGGTTGGTTACAAAATTGGTTGCTGTTGACTATATTGAAAAATAGCCCTTCGATTGAAATACCCATTCTGATCTATCATATAAGTTATGAAATTGGCAAAAATGTCTTCATGATGTGTGGTGGGCAAAAAATATCAACCATAAGGCTCGCCTTGGATTAAATGGGAAATTACAAATTGGAGGCTATTAGAATTTCTTTTGAAGCACAGATTAAAATTGCTATGACTAATTATAAGTATAGTTATACCGTCTCACCAAACCCACCTTTTCATCCTCCTTCATCCAAATACGATAAAGACAGACAAGGCCGCCCCTTATCAGGAACGGCCCGGTTTTAATTTGCGAATGCGATGTATTCCTATTTTACTGCATTTTCTACCTTAGGCTTATCGGGCGTGTGCCGTATTGCCTTCCGGGCGCTGCGGTATTTGAGGTAAAACTCAGGAGCCTTTTCTTTAAACTGACGAGCCAGCCTGTCGAGTGTTTCACTAAACAGTGCCGAAAGGTAGTTTTTGCAAAGGGAAGATCTTGTTAAAACGTAGTTGGTTGAAAAGGTGGCCAAGAAAATATGCAAAAAAGAGAGAGTAATTATTACATATTAGGTAAACAAATTACATAATATGTAATTTGTTTTATACATTTGCACCAATAAAACTCTTTATGCACATTGTTTCATTTCGAAAATTAAAAGAGTTCTTTGAGAATGACCCTAATGCCAGAGTGGCATTGCAAGACTGGTATAAAAGAACCAGCAAAGCTAATTGGGACAATTTTTCAGATGTTAAAAATACATTTAATTCTGTTGATTCTGTGGGCAATTCAAGGTTTGTGTTTAACATTAAGGGAAACCATTACCGTATTGTTGCTCAAATTCTCTTTACTATTAAAAGAGTTTACATACGTTGGGTCGGAACCCATAGAGATTACGATAATATTAAAAATATTGATAAAATTTAATCGATTATGAAAAAGATAACCGAATCAGAATATGTAAAAGCTACTTCCAGGATAGAGGAACTATTAAAAATTGTGAATGATGAAATGCCCGAGGATAATCCTTATCTACAGGAGCTTATTGTTTTGTCCGATCTCGTTGAAAGCTATGAAAATGATCACTATTCCATTGGTACTCCTTCCTTAAGGGAAGTGATTGAACTGCGAATGTTTGAAAGGAAGCTCAAACAAAAAGATTTGGCTGAATTGCTTCATACCAAGCCAGCCAGGATAAGTGAGTATATGAATGGAAAGCGTGATATTACAATAGAAATCGCACGGGCTTTACACAAGAAACTCAATATTGACAGTGATATTATTTTACAGGGTTAAAAATTAGAGGTTAAATCATAACCTACCATCCCCTCCACCAAATTATCATCAACTTATTGTCATTCTGAACGAAGTGAAGAATCTGTTTGCTTTACGGACAAAATGAGTATTATGAACCTTTAAAAGGCAAGTGTTCCTGACTGTTTACATGTAATTAAACTGGTAGTCAGTTTAAAATATTATTCCTTGGAAATCGTTAATTAATTTGTGAAATATATTCGTTCATAAATAAAAATACGCGTTTTGTCAAATACATAAAAAAATGTAAATTTATTTGAGCACGAGTTTTTGAAAAAAATGAATTGTCACATAAAAATTGTAATTTAGAATTGTGTTAAATAACTACTATAATGCTTTGATAATTTTGCGATTGCAATTGTGTTATTTTTGTAACAATATGATTTTTATTCATTTATCCTGTATCGGCGACTTTAGTCGTACTTAAAATTTGCGACTTTTTATATATTTGCGCGCCTTAAGAGGTTGAGTTTTTAAATGCTGTAGGTTCATTAAATATAGATAATATGGGTGCTGCTTCAATAATAATTCTTTTATTCTGCGGGGTAACTTTCGCCGTTTTAGCCATTGGAGTCGGAAAGTTTTTTGGATTGTCGTCCATGAATCCTGAAAAAGGACAGCCATACGAGTGTGGTATCGAAACTCAGGGTGTCACATGGGTTCAGTTTAATGTGGGTTATTATCTTTTCTCTCTCGTTTTTCTGGTGTTCGATGTTGAAATTATTTTCCTCTACCCCTGGGCAACCGTTTTGAAAGATTTGGGTATGATTGCCTTCGTTGAGATTCTGCTCTTTACACTGTTCCTGTTTATGGGACTTCTTTATGCATATAAAAAGAAAGCGCTTGCATGGATGTAAATAAAGATTTTATCCCGGAATTCCCGGGTGATATATATAAGGACGATACAGGTAAAACAAATTTCATTGTTACCAGTGTCGATGCTATTGCCAACTGGGCCCGCAGTAATTCACTCTGGCCTCTGTCGTTCGGAACCAGCTGTTGTGCAATCGAACTCATGTCGACTGTTTCGGCTAAATACGACTGGTCGCGTTTCGGGTTCGAAGTTATGAGAGCAAGTCCGCGCCAGTGCGACCTGATCATCGTTGCCGGTACAATTACCTATAAAATGGCTCCGGTTTTAAAACGTTTGTACAACCAAATGCCGGAACCCCGTTACGTTATTGCTATGGGTGCATGCGCTATCTCAGGCGGCCCCTTCTTCTATAATTCCTATTCTGTAGTGAAAGGTGTGGACAATTTAATTCCTGTGGATGTGTATATCCCCGGCTGTCCTCCCCGCCCTGAAGCTTTGATTCATGGTATGATGACACTTCAGAATAAGATCAAAAATTCAAAGGCTTATGTGATCGAAAAGCCTAAGAAAAATGACGAAGAATAATCAGTTTCAGAAAAATATCTGTTGATAATGACAAAGGAAGAACTGAAAACATACCTTGAACAAACGTTTCCGCAGAACAAAGTGGAGGAAACCTTTGATTTTCCGCTTTTATATGCCGATAAGTCGGAACTGTTTATCATTGCTAAAAAGCTGAAGGAGTCACCCGAAACCTTATTCGATTTTCTTTTTTGCGAAACAGCGGTAGACCGTACTCCAAACCTGGAAATGGTTTATCACCTGAACTCAACTGCGCACCGCCACGATATGGTGTTGAAAGTTGTGCTTGAAGATCGCGAAAATCCCGAAGTACATTCGGTAAACGAATTATGGAAAGCTGCCGAGCTTTACGAAAACGAAATTTACGATATGTTCGGAATTCGTTTCACAGGTCATCCCAATCTCCGCAGAATTATGCTTGGCGATGAATGGCCCGGATTTCCACTCCGCAAAGATTATAAAGACGATATTAATATAGTAACCTTGTAGAACTTTCCAATGGAAAACCTAAATACGGAGTTACCAAAAGAAATGACAGAAGAATTTGTTGTGAATATCGGGCCTCAACACCCCTCCACTCACGGCGTTCTCCGACTTCAGGCCACACTCGATGGCGAAACCATAAAAGACCTTCTTCCACACTTAGGATACATTCACCGTGGTATTGAAAAGATGTGCGAATCGCTTGGCTACAAGCAGTTCATCTATCTTACAAGCCGCATGGATTATCTTTCGGCTCACATCAACAACCAGGCCTGTTCCCTTGCCATTGAAAAAGGTTTGCAGATTGAAGTTCCCGCCCGTGCCAAAGCCATCCGTATTCTGATGGCCGAACTGCAGCGTCTTACTTCGCACGAATTATGGTGGGGCTCCTGTGCCATGGACCTTGGTGCTGTTACTCCTTTCTTCCTTGCTTTCCGCGACCGCGAACGTATTCTTGAGATTTTCGAGGAAAATACCGGCAACCGTCTTACCATGAATTATATTACACCTGGTGGCGTAATGACCGATATTAATTCCGATTTTGTTACTCGTCTCAAAACTTTGCTGGTTAAAATCAAGGAACATCTGAAGGAATATGAAACCTTAATTACAGGTAACATTATTTTTCAGCGTCGTTTAAAAGGTGTTGGCGTTTTACCGAAAGAGCTTGCTATTTCTTTAGGCTGTACCGGTCCAACTGCCCGTGCATCGGGATTAAGCTGCGACGTACGCAAGTATTATCCTTACGATGGGTACGAAAAACTCGACTTCAAGGAAATAGTTGCTGACGGATGCGATAGCTGGAGCCGCTATGTGGTTCGTATGGAAGAGATGAGGCAATCGATTCACATCATCGAGCAGATAATTGATAACATTCCCGAAGGTGAATATCGCGCCAAGTTAAAAGGTATTGTGAAATTACCTGTTGGCGAATATTACCAGAGAGTTGAAACTGCCCGTGGCGAGCTTGGAGTGTATATTGTGAGCGATGGTGGCAACAAACCTTACCGTTTAAAATTAAGAGCACCTAACTTCTCAAATCTTGGAGCCTTAAAGCCAATTACTGTAGGTTCAAAAATCGGTGACCTGATGGCCAGCATGGCAACAATTGATTTGGTAATTCCTGATATTGACAGATAAACAAGCAGGTTGTCTGCCTATAAAAATATTTGTATGACATTAACTATTCAATTTTCTGATATAACAAAATGGATTCACGAGACGCTGAATGCGTCTATGTCGCCAGGTTGGGCTCTTTTCAGTGAGTTTGTGCTTGCCGGTGTAGCCATGATATTACTGGTAGTGGTTCTGGCAGTTTTGTTTGTTTACATGGAACGTAAGGTTGCTGGTTTTATGCAGTTGCGCCTTGGTCCGCACCGCGTTGGTCCCTGGGGCACCATGCAGGTTTTTGCCGACGTATTCAAACTCCTTTTAAAGGAAAGTTTTGCTCCCTTTACAGTAGATAAGTTTCTTTTCAACTTTGCTCCAATCCTGGTTCTGGCTGTAGCCTTCATGGCAATGGCCCCTATTTCGTTCGCGCCGGGATTACAGCTTTGGGACATGAACATTGGTATTTTGTATGTTACAGCAGTTTCTTCCATCGGGGTTATCGGAATTCTGATGGCAGGCTGGTCCAGTAACAATAAATATTCTCTTTTAGGAGCCATGCGAAGTGGTGCCCAGATTGTGAGTTATGAGTTATCGGCCGGTTTAAGTCTGGTTGCAGTAATCGCTATGTGCGGAAGCCTTTCAATTTCCGACATAATTGCCTCTCAGGCCGATGGCTGGTGGATCTTCAAAGGCCACTTGCCCATTATGTTTGCCTTCGTGGTTTATGTGATTGCCGGAACAGCCGAAACAAACCGCGCTCCGTTTGACCTTGCCGAAGCTGAATCGGAATTAACTGCCGGTTATCACACGGAATTTTCGGGAATGCAGTTTGGTATGTTCTACCTTACTGAGTACATCAATATGGCTGTGATATCGATGGTTGCTACAACTGTATTTCTTGGCGGCTGGCTTCCATTCCATATTTACGGGTTCGATGCATTTAACAACGTTATGAACTTCATTCCGAGCTGGATCTGGTTCTTTGGAAAAACATTCTTTATCATCTTTTTAATGATGTGGTTCCGCTGGACTTTCCCCCGTCTCCGTATCGACCAGTTGCTGAAACTCGAGTGGAAGTATCTTCTGCCGCTTAGCATTATCAATGTTGTAATTGTTGCATTCCTTGTGGTAATGGGTTGGCACTTTTAAATGATTAAATAATTGAAAGAATGAGAGCATTAATTCAATATATAAAAGATGTGGCGCAGGGCTTCTATTCCTTATCGCAGGGATTGCTGCTCACGCTCAAATATTTTGTCCGTCCGTGGAAACACATCGTGGAACAGTACCCTGAAAACCGTACAACCACCATTTATATTCCCGAAAAATTTGCCGGCGAAGTTGTATTACCTCACGACGAGAACAACCGCCACAAATGTACAGCCTGTACACTTTGCGAAATGGCTTGCCCGAACGGTACAATCAAAATTATTTCGGCTACCATCGAAGGCGAAGACGGAAAGAAAAAGAAAGTACTTGATAAATGGGTGTATAATCTTGGTATGTGCACCATGTGCGGTCAGTGCATTGATGCTTGTCCCCAGGATGCCATTACCATGAAAAACTCGTTCGAGTTGAGCGTTTATAACCGCAACGATTTGATCAAAGTACTTAACAAACCAGGTTCAAAACTTAAAGAAAAAGAATCATGAGCGCATCAGCAGTTATGTTTTATATTTTAGGTGCCTTAGTTCTAACTTTTGGGGTATTAACAGTTTTTACCCGTAAGATTTTCAGGGCTGCGGTTTATCTGCTCCTTTCGTTAATTGGTATTGCTGCTATATACATCATCATGGACATGCAGTTTATTGCTGCATTGCAAATTGTAATTTATGTAGGTGGTATTGTGGTACTGATTATTTTCTCGATATTTCTTACCCACCAGGCTGGAGAGAGGCTACCATCCAGGTTGCCCAAACATTTGCTCTGGTCCATACTATTATCTGGTGTAGGTTTACTTTTAGCCACCCATATTCTGTATCACTTCAGCTATAAGCCATCAATTGAGCCTGCCATTGAGCATTCGGTGAAGAATATCGGTACCCAGCTCATCGATTTCAGATCGTATGGCTATGTGTTCCCCTTTGAAGTTGTGAGTATCCTGTTGCTTGCAGCCATGGTGGGAAGTATAATAATTGCAATGAAAACAAAGAAAAACTAAAAATAAATTCTGCTGTGGACTGTGGTCAGTCGACTGTGGACTAAAATATAGACTATGGAACAAGTACCATTATCGCACGTGTTAATTTTAAGCTCCTGTTTATTCTTTCTGGGAATTTACGGTTTCTTTTCACGTCGTAATATGATTACCATGCTGATGTCGATAGAGCTGATACTTAACAGTATCAACATAAACTTTATCGCTTTCAACAAATATTTATACCCACATCAGCTCGAGGGAGTTTTCTTTACCCTTTTTATCATTACCGTTGCTGCTGCCGAAGTTTCACTGGCAATAGCCATTATTATAAATCTGTATCGTAAGTTCAATACGATCGATGTAGAAGATACTAACACAATGAAATTTTAACCGATATGAGTCCCTACGATATTGCAGCTTTACTCATTCTTCTTTTACCGATTCTAAGTTTTGCGGGATTGAGTTTTCTGGGTAAAAGAATCACCCCCTGCACAGCAGGAATTGTTGGAACCACAGTGTTATTTGTTGCAGCAGGTTTAGCTTTATTTACTGCTTACGGATACTTTTTTCAGTTTGGCGAAGTAGCCGGAGCTTATGCGCATCACACTTCACTCGAAATAAACTGGCTGCAGTTTAACGAGAATCTGTCCATCAACCTGGGTATCATTCTCGACCCTATTTCCGTAATGATGCTGGTGGTGATCACCGTTATTTCGGCAATGGTTCATCTTTACAGTTTCAAGTACATGCATGGCGAAGAAAGATTCGCAACCTATTATGCTTACCTGGCGCTGTTTACTTTTTCAATGTTAGGGCTGGTTGTTTCCGGTAACCTTTTCCAGATGTATATTTTCTGGGAATTGGTGGGCGTTTCATCCTTCCTGCTCATTGGTTTTTATTTTACAAAACCATCGGCCATCGCTGCCGCTAAAAAAGCATTTATTGTCACCCGTTTCGCCGACCTCGGTTTTCTGTTGGGAATTCTGATGTTAAGCTATGGTGCCGAAACACTCGACTTTTTTGTTTTAATCGAACGTTTAACACAGCCCGATTCAGTTTATCTGGCTTCTTTTACAGCCACCTCGTTTATGGGTCTTTCGGCGCTCTCGTGGGGATTACTTCTGGTATTTACTGGAGGTGCCGGTAAATCGGCCATGTTCCCGCTACATATCTGGTTACCCGATGCAATGGAAGGTCCCACTCCGGTTTCAGCTTTAATCCACGCTGCTACCATGGTGGTAGCTGGAGTGTATTTAGTTGCAAGGTTATTCCCGGTGTTCGCCATCTCAGCTCCCGATGCACTTGCCATTATCGGATACATTGGCGTATTCACAGCCTTATTTGCTGCTGTAATTGCCTGTACTCAAACCGATATCAAACGCGTTCTTGCGTATTCAACCATATCGCAGATAGCTTTTATGATGTTTGCTCTCGGCGTTGCCGGTTGGGGTGAAGAAAAGGCCGAAGGTTTCACAGCATCCATGTTCCACCTGTTTACGCATGCTTTCTTCAAAGCTCTGCTGTTCCTTGGTGCCGGTGCTGTAATTCATGCTGTTCACAGCAACGAAATGAAGGATATGGGCGGTCTTCGTAAGTCGATGCCAATAACGCATATTACTTTTTTAATTGCATGTCTTGCCATCGCCGGTGTTCCTTTTCTTTCGGGTTTCTTTAGTAAGGAAGCTATTCTCAATGCTGCTTATCATGGCAATCCGATGATTTTTTATGTTGCTCTTTTAACTAGTGGTATAACAGCTTTCTATATGTTCCGTCTTTATTTCCGCATTTTCTGGTATAAAGCCGATGACCATGGTCATCACAATCACGAAAAGGGTATGTGGGCCATGAACCTGCCGCTTATCATTCTTGCAATTGGCGCTGCATTTACAGGTTATATTCCTTTCGGCGATTTTGTAAGCGCTGATGGTAAACCTTTTGAGCTGCCTTTCCACCTTACATTTTCAATTGCTCCGGTGTTAGCAGGTGTTATCGGTATTGGCATTGCATGGATGATGTATTCGAAACAGAATTCAAATCCCGATAAAGTTTCTGCCTCTTTCGGACGCTTTTACAATTGGGCTTATCATAAATTTTATATCGACGAAATTTACTTATTTGTTACCAAGAAGGTTCTCTTTAATCTTGTGGGTCGTCCGGCTGCCTGGTTCGATAAAAATGTTGTCGACGGAATGATCAATGGCTATGCTTCCATTACCTCTACAACTTCCGAAGCTATCAAAGGAATGCAGAGCGGGCGGTTACAGACATATACTTTGTTCTTCCTGGGAGGTGTTTTGGTTGTTGCCATTCTCCTGATTGTAAATTTTATTTAGGAACCTGACTAATTAGAAAAATATTATATGAACGTTTTATCAATTTTGATCCTGATTCCGCTCATCACAGCGCTTGTCCTCCTGATGGTCAGGAAGGAATTACATATAAAGCTTATCGCTTTGTTTGGCAGCA
Organism: Bacteroidota bacterium; assembly: GCA_023429135.1. Classification (GTDB taxonomy): domain Bacteria; phylum Bacteroidota; class Bacteroidia; order Bacteroidales; family JAAUTT01; genus JAAUTT01. The sequence goes on from JAEYWD010000096.1 coordinate 75,872, forward strand.
TCGCTCAATTGGGTTATTCGGTATGGCTTACCAATTATTATATTAATTTCAGGAAAGCTGGCGATACTGCCGAAATGCTATTTCAAACTTCTTTAGGCTGGTTCAAACCTTTAAATATTTACTTCAGCACCGGAGTTGACGGTATTTCTTTAACCATGATTCTGTTAACCGCAATGGTAGTAGTTGCAGGTATTCTGGTATCATGGAAAATTCAACGTCAGGTAAAGGAATTTTTCTTCCTGATAGTGCTGCTGAGTTTAGGAGCCTATGGTTTCTTTATCTCTACCGACCTTTTCATGATGTTTTTCTTCCTCGAACTTGCTGTGATTCCTAAGTATTTATTAATTGGAATCTGGGGTAGCGGTAAGAAAGAATACAGCGCCATGAAACTCGCATTGATGTTAATGGCTGGTTCTGCTCTTGTATTTTTGGGAATAGCAGCGCTTTATTTTGCTTCAGGGATTTACGGAGGTCAGTATACATGGAACATTCATGAATTGACACAAATTAATTTCCCGATGAGTGTTCAGGTGCCTATTTACCTTCTTATCTTCACGGGTTTTGGGGTTTTTACCGCTATGTTCCCTTTCCATACCTGGGCGCCTGACGGTCACTCCTCTGCACCGACTGCTGCATCCATGTTTCTTGCAGGTATTTCGATGAAGTTAGGCGGTTACGGTGCTTTACGGGTTGCTACTTATCTTTTACCTAATGCAGCACAGGAATGGTCCTGGATTTTCATTATTCTGGCTTCGATTGCAATCATCTACGGAGCTTTCGCCACCATGATGCAAAAGGACCTGAAATATATGAACGCATACTCTTCGGTTAGTCACTGCGGATTTGTAATTCTCGGGATCGCGATGCTTACAAAAACGGCTTTTATGGGCGCGGTGATGCAGATGGTTTCGCATGGTATCATGACAGCTCTTTTCTTTGCCGCTATCGGGATGATTTACGATCGTGCTCACACGCGTCAGGCTAACGAACTGGGAGGTATGCTCAAACAAATGCCCTTTATCGGTACAGCTTTTATTATTGCAGGTTTAACTTCACTTGGATTGCCAGGTTTCAGTGGTTTTGTTTCGGAAATGACTGTATTTGTCGGATCGTGGGAACGGACCGGAATATTCTACAGGGTAGCAACAATTCTTGCTTGTGCATCCATCGTGGTAACTGCAGTTTATATTTTGAGAGCGGTTGGTTTTGCAATCTGGGGAACTATCACCAATAAAGAATACGAAACCCTTAAAGATGCTACCTGGAACGAAAAGGCCGCAGCCGTACTCTTAATTGCCGGTATTGTTTTTATTGGGGTGTTACCTTTCTGGGTAGTGAATTTGATTTCGAACGATACAATTACAATATTTAATAAATTTATTTCGGTGGCTGTTGCCAACTAACTTTTGTTAATGATGATATTATGAGTATATACTCTTATTTGATGTTACGGTTTGAAGTAGTGATCACCCTGATCATCTTCATTTTGCTTGTATTGAAGCTTAACGATGCCGACAAAAAAGAAAAGTCGTTGTTGATCGGAATCAATATTATGTTGCTGCTAAATTTTATTGTCGGGCTTCTTCCAATGGCCGAAGGGAATCTTTTTATGGGATTCTTCAGGTCCAATGGTCTGCTGGTGTTGCAAAAGAATATTCTTAATCTGGGATTATTGCTGATATCACTTACATCGTACAACTATTTGCTTAAGAATAATAACAGAATCGAGTTTTATATTCTTATGCTTAGCAGTATGCTTGGCGTTTTTGCAATGCTCTCGAGCGGACATATCCTGGTTCTCTATTTAGGACTTGAAATGTCGACTATTCCTATTGCTGCTTTGGCCAATTTCAATAAGAGTATGAAAAATTCCTCGGAGGCTGGTATCAAGTTAATTCTTTCCTCGGCATTCTCAACCGGTATATTGCTTTTTGGTATTTCGTTACTCTACGGAGCCGTTGGAAACCTGAGTTTCGAAAATATTCAGGCGAATCTTCAGTTAAACGAACTTACTTTGTTAGCTTTTGCTTTTATCCTCGGTGGATTTGCCTTTAAAATGTCTATTGTTCCATTCCATTTATGGACTGCCGATGTATACGAAGGATCGCCTGTGGCTGTGACCAATTATCTTTCAGTTATATCAAAAGGTTCGGTTATTTTTGTTTTCATCAGTGTATTATATTCTATATTTTCAAGTTTTACCGATGCCTGGTTATACGCAATCACCATCCTCTCGATATTGAGTATGACGGTGGGTAACCTGTTTGCGATGCGTCAGCAGAATCTCAAACGGTTCTTCGCATTCTCTTCCATTGCCCAGGTTGGTTTTGTGCTGGTGGGAATTGCCGGAGCTTCCAAAATTGGTTTGACATCGGCAACTTATTTTGTGCTGATTTATCTCTTAAGCAATATCGCCTCGTTTGGTGTTATCAGCGCTATTTTCGATGCTACCGGAAAAGAAACCATTAACGATTATAAAGGACTTTACAAATCGAACCCTTATTTTGCCCTGATTCTGGCTGTCAGCCTCTTTTCTTTAGCGGGAATTCCTCCAACTGCAGGGTTCTTTGGAAAAATGTTCCTGTTAACCTCCAGTATGGGAAATGGCATGTACGTTTTGTTGGCCTTTGCTGCGATTAATATTGTTATTTCTTTATACAATTACCTGCGAATTGTTAAAACCATGTTCATCGACGATGCAGTTGAAGTTTTGCCTGTTGTAGGACGTAATTTCGGAATGAAAATGGCTTTGGCAGTATGTACAATTGGTATTATTATAATTGGCTTTGTAACGCCTTTATTTCAATATATTGATGTTTTAAGTATAGTTAAGTAGGCTATAGACTTTAGGTATTAGGCTTTAGAGAATACATCCTGGCCTGACACCTAAACACCTAATCCCTAAACACCTAAAATATGGCAATTAATCCTTATCATACAGAAGAAGATATCAACGGAGTAAGATGCTCGGTTGTAGAAAAGAAAGTTTCAGAAGAAAGAGCTGCTTTTGTTAAAAAAGTGCTTGAGTATAACAAATTGAATGTTCAGGTTGCACAAGGAGAAGACGGAACCTTTATTGTTGGCGTGGATAACATTATATTCAATCCGGTTCATGCTATTTATAACCGGTCGTTGAAAACCCCTGAGGGCAAAGTTTTAACCGTCGCCTATTGGAATCAGAAGCAGCAAAAGGACGAATATTATTGGAACTATTAGATACAAAAAAAGAGGCCCGAAAGCCTCTTTTTTGATTATATAGTGGTTATGGCATTACCGTTGGTTTGAATTTAACTTCTGCTTCAAGCTCTTTCAAAATCTCCGAGAATTGTTCTTTTTGCTCATACTGCTGTATTAGTTTTGATTCAGCCGGATTATATTTAACCAAAGGTATCAGCTCATTCGAAATTTCCTTTGCCAGTTGTTCCTGTTCATATTTCATCAACAATGAAGCATTCGGCGTGTATTTAACATTTCCTTCCAGTTCTTTCAGAACATTTGTCCAAAAATTAGATTCAATTGTTTCGTTATATTCCATCGAACTGGTTTTGGGAGTGAACTTAACGTATTCTGTTATTTTTGAAAGTTGATCATACAGATCATCTTTTGCAATAAGAATGGAATTCTTTCTTTCAGCACTTGCAAGAAGTTTGTTGTCACTTTTTAAGGTCACATAATAACTCTTTGTGTTTTGAGCAGTGGCAGTAATTGAAATTATGCTTAAAGCTGCTATTACGATCAGGTTGTAAATTTTTGTTTTCATTTTGGTTTTTATTTTCAGTTATGCACATAAATAATCAACACTTGTGCCATTACTTGCAAAATTAAAATAATCAGATATTTACAACGGATTCTTTTCTATGACAATTTCAAAGGACCTGTATTTTCTTCGTACATAAGTGTTCGGTTATGAACACTCGGATTAAAAAAAGTGAGCGCAGTCTTTTGATCACGCTCACTTTTTTATATTGAATATTAATTATCCTGAAGTTTGAAAATTACCGGCAGGGTAAAGAGTTGTTTAACGGGTCGGCCTCCCTGTTTCGGAGGGGTCCATAAAGGAGAGGATGTTATCACCCTTTTGGCTTCTTCGTCCAGAGAAGGATCTACACCCCTCAAAACTGTGGCACTTTCCACCTTTCCTTTTGCATTAACTACAAACTGTACCGTTACTTTTCCCTGAATCTGATTTTCTATAGCCAGTTGCGGATATTTTAGATTTTGAGCAACCCACTTGTTAAACTCCATCAGGTTCCCCCCATTAAACTGGGCCGGTTCTTCAACAACCATATGTATTGTTGTTTCTTCATTCATTATCGGATCCGGTTCAACCTGCACACCAGGTAAGGGAGGAAGGTCAATGGTAGAGTTATTTGCAAGAATCATGTCTATTGCATCAAAGGGGTTCATTGTAGAATCTGCGTCTTCTACCACCCTTGGCGGTATGAAACGGGCAACATTCTGATCTATATTAATCTTCGGCGGTTCAGGAGGAGTGATTCTTAGCGATGTATCCAGTTCTGAAATTACTACCAGAGAATCGACCGAAAACGGACCTGAGCCGTTGCCTTTAATGTGATTGTAAATCATAGGCGTTAATACCGATGATGTCACAAATAAGAAAGCTGATATAAAAGCTATGATCAGATATCCTTTTTGTTTTTTTCGAAGCATGTATGCTCCGTATTCTTTATTCCGGTTACTGAAAACAATTTCCTCGAAACTGTTACCGATAATTACATTTTGGTGAGGTGACATGGTTGTAAGGTTTAAAATTGTTAGTAAAACTGAAACATAGTTGTTTAATAGTTCCTGTTGTCAGGAGTTGATACTTTACCTTTCGTCCAGCTTAAAGTTAACAGGTAATGTAAATAGCTGCTTTACCGGCTTTCCGCCCTGTAAAGGAGCACTCCATTTTGGAGAAGATTCAATTACTCTGATGGCTTCCTGGTCCATCAGTGGATCAGCGCCTCTTAAGACCTTAACACTTTCGACTTGTCCTGTTTTATTTACAACAAATTGTACAATGACTTTACCGGTTACACCGTTTTCAGCGCAAACTTGAGGATATTTGATGTTTGCAGCCACCCACTTGTTGAAACTAAGCAGGTCTCCTCCCTGAAATTTAGCTTCAATTTCTACTTTTACAAACGGAGGCTCTACCACCTCAATTACATCGTCGTGTGTAACTACCTGGGTAATCAAATCCGGAGGGGTTAAGTTATCAGTATTGTCAATCAGGTCTTCCATAGTGGCAAATACGGGTTCATTCTGATCGGTTGTATCTACAATGACAGGAGGAACATTTACCGGGCGATCGATTTTGATATCAGGGGGTTCGGGAGGTACTATCTGCATAGTTGTATCAATTTGAATAACTAATGATCCAACACCATTAAGTTCGGTTTTGGGTTTTCCTTTATAATGGTTATAAATCATTGGGGTAATTACCGATGAAAGAACGAATAAAAAGGCTATACTAAAGGCAATTATTACATAACCCTTTTGCTTCTTTCGAAGCATATAAGCTCCATACTCTTTATTCCGGTTAGTGAAAACAATTTCCTCGAAACTGTTACCGATTATTACATTTTCGTAAGGTGACATGGTTGTGAGATTTAAATGTTAGTAAATTGATATGTGCTGGCTTTCTTAATCAGGTAAACCTTTAAGGTTTTTAGAGTGCACTAACCCATTCAGAAGTTAATATGGCAAGCCCAATCCCGGTTTTTTCAAGGCCTGTTGATTTACTTAAAAATAGTTGATAGATCTGCTATCGGGCTTAAGAAAAATTATCCGAAAAATCGTTATAAAAATTTCTTAATCAGTTCGGTACGTTTAATAGTTGAGCTCAATTAACTAATTTCAAAAGCTGTGCCAAACAGCTCAAATGACTGCTGAACGTTTGATAAATCTTAATTTTTTTGCTATAGGTTTTAGATCAAAAAAGGCCTTCCAAAATGGAAGGCCTTTTTTGAATTATTATTTGGAGTATTTATTGAATTTCAACATTTTTACCTTCAAGAGCATCCTTCAGCATCTTCTTTTCAATATAGTTCATGTCCACTACCGCATATCGTGCAATGTTGGTGATAGCCATTTCATCGAGGACATCAACTATATTCCCATATTTTACACCATCTGCCGCTTTTATAAGCACAACAGGCCCTTCTTTATCGTTGTTTTTCATTTTCCTTAACTGCCGGTTGATTGAATCTTTAGGGTAATTGGCATAATTCCCCATTTCGCGCCCTACACTATCTTTATAATAGTACGACTTTTCGAACAATGTCTTATTTCGCTCCAGCAATACTTTTCTTAATCCTTTTTCGCTAAAGTTCGATTTGAACATGGTCGGAAGTTTTCCTTCGGTTGGATCGGCAAAGCCAGTGTAAAAGAAAATCTGGTTGTTTTCTGCAAGGATAATTGTTAGAGCTTTAGAGGGATTGATTGGACCCGGTTTGCCAGTTTTCTGCGGCATCACTATCTCCATTACTTTAGGTTCATTGAAGGCAGTGGTAAGTATGAAAAATGTGAGGAGGAGACAGGCTAAATCAACCATTGGGGTCATGTCTATGCGGGCGGGGAGTAATCTGGCCCTGCGTTTACCTCTTTGGGCATTGGCGCTTTCATTAATAATTTCAGCCATGGCTATTGGTTTTAAAAGGTTAAACAATAGTTTACATGTTAGCTTTCCTTCTAAAAAGTGAAGATCAGCTAAGGTATTTAGTTAAATTTGAGTTGTTTGAAATTTTTAAGCGCCCTTAATTTATTAATTCAAAACATGTGCCAAACATAACCGCATTGATAGTAATGGTTTGTTGCTGTCTGAAAAATATTTAAATTATAAAAACAAAAAAGCCCTCCATTGCTGGAAGGCTTTTCTTATGTTTTGAGTATTTATTATTCCTGTAATTTGAAAATTACCGGAAGTGTAAATAACTGTTTTACAGGACGACCACCTTGCTTTGGAGGAGTCCATTTGGGAGAGGACTGTACAACGCGAATAGCTTCCTGGTCGAGAGATGGGTCAACACCACGTAATACTTTGGCATCAACTACCTGACCTTTTGCATTTACCGCAAACTGTACATAAACTTTACCTGAGATACCATTCTCAACTGCAAGCTGAGGGTATTTAATATTCTGACCTACCCAGGAATTAAAGTTACTAAGGTCACCACCCTGGAATGTAGCTGGTTCTTCAACCACAAGAAAGGCTGGCTCTTCTTTCTCAATAACTTCTTCTTTTTTCTCTTCTACGATGATTTCTGTTGGGGGAGCTTCGGCTACTGCTGCTTCGATGTTTTCTTCGAAAGTAGCAAGTTGAACTTCTTCCTTAACAGTATCAACAACCACCGGAGCCACGAATCTAACCTGAGCTTCGAGAGCGGCAGGAGGTGGTGGCGGGGGAGGAGGAGGAGGAGCATCTTCCAAATCTTCTAACTCAACAGTAACAGCTTTTTCGAGGAGCTTTTTCTGCTTGTTTTTGTTGTAATAGCTGTTAATCAAGGGAACAACAACTGCAGATGAAACGATAAAGAAAGAAAGAAAAAAAGCTACCATGAGGTATTTTTTGTATCTTCTTCTTAAATCATAAGCTCCGTATTCCTTGTTCCTATGGCTAAAAACTATTTCCTCAAAACTGTTTAATACTACGATGTCTTCTCTTGGCGACATGATTTTTCTGTTTTAAGATTATTGAACTTCGACGTTTTTACCGGCAAGTGCATCGCTAAGCATTTTTTTCTCAACGAAGTTTAAATCAGAGACGGTATAGCGGGCTATGTTGGTAATAGACATCTCGTCCATTATATCAACAAAGTTTCCATAGGTAACCCCATCTGCGGCTTTGATAAACACAAATGGTCCGGTTTTATCAGCAGATCTGAATCGTTTTACCTGACTTTTTATAGAGTCCTTTGGCTGATTGGATCTGTACTTTCCCAATCCTCTGCTTAAGCTGTCGTTGTAAAAATACACTTTTTCAAAAAGGTCCTTATTCCTTTCTAAAAGAACTTTGCGGATACCATCTTTACCATAGTTGGTTTTGATGAGCATGGGCAATACAGATTTAGTTGGGTCAGCCTTACCATTATAAAAAAAGATCTGATCGTTTTCAGCTAAGATAACGTTTACAACACGACTATCGTCAATCTCGGGAGGAGGATCTTTAGACTTTTCTTTGCTGGGCATAACAATCTCCATAATTTTCGGCTCGTTAAAAGCAGTTGTTAATATAAAGAATGTAAGCAAGAGACAAGCTAAGTCCACCATGGGAGTCATATCAATGTGGGTGCTGTGCTTTTTAGCACGGCGTTTGCCTTTTTTGTGCCCACCACTATCACTTTCAATAATTTCTGCCATGGCTTATTTCGTATTTTGAGGTTTAACTTCTACCTTTTCCAATGTAGATGTCAGGTTAAATCTATCTATTTTCTTATCCTGAACCATATCCATAACTTTCTTCACCACTTTGTAATCGCTTTCCGCATCACCTTTAATAGTAACTTCAGCAGCAGGATTAATATTACGGGCAAAGTGAATCCACATTACCAACTGATTATCCAGCGAATCCATAGGTATACCTGTTTGAAGGCCTTCCTTTTGACCACTTTCGGCATGTATCCATTGTTTAAGATTTTTAATGGGCATTCCGAATGATGCTAATCCTTCGAATTTTTTAATTTCCTCAGGTGTAAAGGGTACGCGAAAATAATCTCCCATGTTTTTAATGAGCTTTGAACGTACGTGGCTGGTCGAATCCTCTCCATTGTCGATATTGAAAAACGCTTTATTGTCTTTCGAGACGTAAATGGTAAATACATTTATCTTAGGAGCAATAATCTCCGACGATGTACTTGGTGTGTCAACCTGCGCAGCTTCATCAGGGCGAAACGTTGCTGTTAAAATGAAGAAAGTAAGAAGAAGGAGGAATAAGTCCACCATCGGCGTCATGTCGATGTGTGGGGCTTTATGTGCAATTTTAAATTTTGACATATTCTAATCCCTTCTAATTGTTATTTCTTAAGAGTTGTAGCAAATGTTTGTGTTAAACTGAAAGCAGCTTCGTCGATTTTGTAAGTCATAGCATCGATTTTCGACGAGAAGAAGTTATAGAAAATGATTGCTATAGTTGAACCGGAAATACCAAAAGCTGTGTTAATAAGAGCTTCAGAAATACCGGTCGAAAGAGCTAATGCATCGGGAGCACCGGAAGTTGCCAATGCGCCGAATGCACGGATCATACCAATTACAGTTCCAATAAGACCTATAAGCACTGAGATTGAAGCAATAGTCGAAAGAATTACAAGATTCTTGGAAAGAATAGGTAATTCAAGAGCTGTAGCTTCTTCCAATTCCTTCTGCATTGCAATAACTTTCTGGTCGTTAGGTAAAGTTGTGTCGTTTTGTAAACTTCTGTAGCGGTGTAAACCAGCTTTTAAAACGTTGGCTAACGAACCTCTCTGTTTGTCGCAAAGTTGAACTGCTTCTTCAATTTTGTCTTCTTTTAACAGGGTTTGTATGTTACGAACAAATGTGGCAAGTCTTCCTCTACCTTTTGCACGGGCTAAGGTGATCCATCTTTCTACAGTAAAAGTAAGTAACACAAGAATTACGGTAATCAAAACTGGTACAATATATCCTCCTTTATAGATCATACCTAAATAATTCCCCTGAATCGGGTGACCTTTAGTGTTACCACCTTCGAAGTTAACAGGGTCGCCCATTACAAATAACCAAATAGAAACTCCCACGCCAAACGCTAAAATAATTACCGAGGCTGCAAAAATGGATTGCAAAGCTTCCTTTAAAGATTGATTTCCTTTATTACTCATACCAAATTAATTTTAAAAAAGATTAAACATTTATTATCATTAGTTACTTTAGTTACCACCTAAATTTTTGATCATATTTATTTGCTTCTGGATATTGTTAATAGCATTAATGGTAGTTTTATTACCCGGATCTAATTTTAACAATTCCTGGAACATACTTTTAGCTTGTTCCCATCTGCCTGTTCCACCTGAGTTTGGAGCAAGGTCGGTATAAAGAGAGGCAAGACCGCCGTAGGCAACTTTCAACCACTCTTTATTACTGGGATCTAAAGCTATGATTTTTTTATAGTAATCTTCACTTTGTATTTTGGCACCTTTGTCATCGCCATAAAGATAAAAAGAAGCCATATATTTATAAGCATCAAATAATTCTTTAGAATACTTTTTAGGATCGGTGTTACCCAATGCAATTACAGCTTCATATTTGGGCTTTGCAAGTCCTAATTTAGATTCAGGATCCTGATTGGCATATGCGTTGGCAGACCTGATAAGAGCTTCCATGTTTTTGGGATCGGCGGCGACTATTTTATCGTATGTTTCACCTGCTTTTACAAAATCTTTGATATTCATATAAGCTCTTCCTAACTGCATCAGGTCGAATGTGGTGGCGGTACCTGCAGCAACCTTCTTGTTGAAGGTGTTAATTGCATTTTGATAATCCTCAATGTACATATACGATGCGCCAATTTCGGTAATCAGGTTCTCGTCTTTTGTCATTTCGTAGGATTTATATACCATTTCAACTCCTTTTGAGATGGAGGCAGAGTCTTTTTTCAATTTAATGAGAGTACGGCCGTAATACAAATAGTCTCTTGGAGTAATGCTGCTTGGTTTTGCATTGGCAAAGAAGGCAGACATGAACTTTTCAGCTTCTTCATAGTCCGGATTTTTCTTATCGAAGCTAGAATAACCAGCAACGCGGTTCAGGTAATTTCTTGTGTTGTCAAGGGCCTGGATCTCTTTTATTACTGTAATTGCTTCTTCGTAATCCTTGGTTTTGAAAAGAGAACCTACATAACTCACCTTTGCGGGGATATTGTTGCCTGATAAAGCTAAATATTTTCTGAAGTTTTCTTTCGCTAACTGGTATTTGCCGGCAATACTCCACAACTCCCCATAACTTCTGTAAACCGATGCATTGGTAGAGTCGATTTCTTTTGCCTGATCGTAATAACTGCGGCTTAAATCGTAGTTTTTTGCAGCAAGATATAAGTCTCCTTTTCTGATTAAAGGCAACGGAGATTTATCGTTAAGTGATTCAGCGGCGCTGTAATTTTGAATTGCATTGGAACCATCCTTGCGGTCAAGGTATATATCGCCTGCCTGCATGGCTACTTCGAAGCTTTGGGGTGCAATTTCTTTGGCTTTGGCTATATAATTAGTAGCAGCCTGAAATTTTTTATTGTTTCCTAACATACATGCAAAAGCCATTTTTACATATGTCAACCCATGCATTTCGGTGTATTTTTTCTTGTTTTTAGGGAACTTAATTAAAGCTCTCTGGAAATATGCACTAGCACCTGCTGTATCGTTTTCGCAAAGTTGTTTAACCATACCCAAACCAACAAAGTTGAGAAGATACATTGAGTCCTTCTGTAAACCAGTTTCGAAGGCTTTTTTCGAATCGGTACAAACGTCGCTTATGGAGTTTGAAAGAGAGTCAGCTAAGTACTCACGGATAATTGTTTGCCCCAGATAATAATAGGCGCTGGCGTTGTTTGGTTCGCTTTGAATGATTTTATTGAGCAATTCTTTTGCATCATCAAATCTTTCAGCTAAAGCATAATTTCTGGCTGTTTCAAGATTTTGCCCAAAAATGTTGGTAATCCCTAAAAAGAAAATTACTACAACTGTAGCTAGTTTAATCCTCACCATAATTAGTTAAATATAGAATTAGTAAAAAAATTATTCACTTGCAACTTTCACAAACCGAATTGGCATCGTTGCCGGTACCAGCTTCGATTTTAGAATTATTCTCTGACCCTGATCCCCTGCCATGAAGGATGCAAAACCCGATCCAAGTCCCGAAAAAGTTTCGCGGCTAATATAATACACTTCTCTGACAAATGGATAAGATTGATCTGCAATATATGCCTGAAATGGTTTAACAAATGTTTCTTCGTCATAAACAGGACTTACTGCCACAACCTTAACTTTTTGCAGGAAGGTGTGCGAAATTGAATCGTGTTTATCACTGATCCAATTAACACTTACTACCCCGATAGCGTTCGTATGTTTTTCAACATAATTTATTACTTCAGCATTGGTGGACACAGCCTGACAATAAGCGGGAAGCGAATCTTTGATGCTGAATCTTTCCATCAGATAGCGAACATTCCCTGATTTTTTATTATCAAAAACTACTCTGATATCCTGCAATGGGGATGTATTATTTATTTTTTTCCAGGTGTCATTTTCACCGGTGAAGATTTTCTTGATCTGAATGAAAGAAAGCGCTGAATCGGCATTCTGGTTATTTACAATAAAAGCCAGCCCATCGTAAGCAATTTTTGTTGCCCTGGGAACATATTGCTGACTGTTCAGATATTCTTTCTCTTTTTCGTTTAATGGGCGGTTAATTACAATGTTTTTTAAAGAATCCTTTAAAAACAGTTCAATAATTTCCTGCTCGTTAGAATAGATCGGATTTATTTTTGCGTATTTGTAAATGGTCTGAAAGGTATAAATCTCAGTATCCAAAAGAAGTTGATATGATTCATCTACTCCTATTTTAATATTTCCTTTAGTGGGAGTTTCGTCGCTTTGTTTAGGTCCGCGGGCACAAGAAAACAAGAGTGGCAATGCCAGTGAAATGAACAACAATTTACTCAGCCTCATGATTATTAGTGTTAAGCTTGTTTATAAGTGATATTATTCGTATCAAACCATATGCCAAAAGGATAACCCCTACTACTTTTTTCATTTCTACCGGAATGTATACAAATAGGTCTGTAAATAGCAATACCGATCCAAAAATGAGGAACAAGCTGCTGATAGCAAAGCTTAATAGTACTAATATCTTATTAAAATCGAGCTTCATTTTTAACGCGAACAAATGTATATAAAAATTAATTACAATCAAATCAATTATTTATATGTAATATCCTCTGCTTTGAAAAGTTTCGAATTTACACTTTATTTAAAATTATTGTTAAAAAATAGCAGAAAAAATCACGTTTAATTTGTTTTAGATTTACTTGTTAAAAAATAAGTAATAATCTATTTTGTTGCATTAACAAGAAAATTATTGAATTACTGAATTATATGTTTTAGTTTATCATTAATAACAGTTAATGCATGTCATAGTTTTATATATTTGGTCGTTTATGAGATTTTTACTGTTGATAATTTATTCAAAATATTTATATTCACATAGCTAAATAATTACTAATCTAACCTTTCATTCTATGAAAAAGCTCACAACACAAGTTGTTTTTTTGATGTTACCGGTTGCAATTATGTTTTTCGAAGGATGTTCTTCTTCCAAGAAAACAGCTTCTGCCCCTGCATCTACCGCACAAACACTTCCTGTAGCTACTGTTACCGGATCGTATATTGGGACTTGGAATTTTACCGTAACGGGTACACCTGATGGCGATACCAAAGGGGAAATGATTATTTCTCAGGCCGGAGATATTCTTAAAGGAATGATAGGCTCAGCAGGTGGTCAATCGGAAATCAAAGACCTGAAAATTGTAAATAATGTTTTAACTGGTTTGTTCGACTATGATGGCATGTCGATTAACATGACCGGAACTTTCAATGGAAATTCTTTTGAAGGAAAAGTTGATGCGCAGGGTTATACTTTCCCTTTGACTGCCACTAAAAAATAGATTTAAAAACAAAAAGTCAATTATTTGCTGCTTCAGAAGAAGTTGACAAATAATTGACTTTAAACAAATTTATCAGAAACAGCTCCAATAAATTTGCTTTTTCTTTTAATTTAACCCTCTTCGTTTCAGCAGAGGTTCAATTACCGGTTCTTTACCCCGGAATTGTACGTAAAGCTTCAATAAATCATCGGTTCCGCTTTTAGCAAGGATGTTGTTTCTAAAAGCCTCGGCTGTAGCTTTGTTAAAAATACCCTTTTCTTTGAATGCTTCAAAAGCATCGGCATCAAGCATCTCTGCCCAGATATAACCATAATATCCCGCTGAGTACCCTCCACTGAAAATATGCTGGTAGTAAGTGCTTCTGTATCGACTAACTATTTCGGGAATTAATCCAAGTTTATCCAATACTTGCTTTTCGAAGTTTATAACATCAAAGTTCTGTGGCATCGAGGTTAAGGTATGATAATGCATGTCGAGAAATGATGCTGCGAGGTATTCGGTGGTCGCAAAGCCCTGATTAAAGTGACCGCTTTTTACAATTTTTTCAACCAGATCTTTGGGAATAACTTCTCCTGTTTTATAATGTTTGGCGTAGATGTTCAAAACTTCAGGTTCAACAGCCCAGTTTTCCATAATCTGGGAGGGTAGTTCAACAAAGTCGGGAGGAACCGGAAGTCCGGGGTAGGTGGCATCGTAAAGCAAATAATTGAGTCCATGGCCAAATTCGTGAAAAAAGGTCGATACCTCGTCGAATGTTAGCAATGATGATGTATTGCCTGTCGGTTTCGAAAAATTACAAACTATGGAAACAACAGGATCGATTTTTTTGTCATATTTTTTGTATTCGCTGCGGAATGTTGTCATCCAGGCTCCCCCTCTTTTGCTTGCGCGTGGGTGCATGTCGAGATAAAGAATACCTTGATGTTTCCCTGTTGAATCGGTTACTTGGTAAACAGTAACATCGGGATGGTATTTCGGAACGTCTTTCAGTTCTTTGAAACTTAAACCATAGAGTTTATTCGAAACTGCGAAAATTCCTTCTCTTACATTGTCGAGTTTGAAATAGGGCTTTACCTGCGATTCATCAATGTCGTATTTTAATTTGCGCTGCTTCTCGGCATAATAGCGCCAGTCCCATGCTTCCAGCTTAAAATTGTCTCCTTCTTTTTTAATAACATCCTGAAGTTCGGCGATTTCTCTTTTTGCTACCGGAAGTGTTGCTTTCCATAATTTATTTAACAGGTCGAAAACCTTTTCCGGAGTTTTAGCCATCGTTTCAGCCAGAACGTATTCAGCAATATTATTATAGCCAAGAAGTTTAGCTTTTTCGATACGCAACTCCAGAATTTTAGCTATGTTTTTCTTATTGTCGAGAGAGTCGTTATTGTTGCCGCGATTTATGTATGCCTGTTGAATTTGTTTCCGCAATTCGCGATTTGATGCATATTGCAGGAAAGGCATTACGCTGGGATTATGCAGTGTGAATACCCATTTCCCTTCGAGATTATTTTCTTTTGCTGCTTCGGCAGCACCGTCCACCACAGTTTGAGGAAGACCCGCAAGGTCTTCTTTTTTATCGATGATTAGCTTATACCCGTTATTTTCGGCTAAAACATTTTGCCCGAATTTTAGTGAAAGGAGGGAGAGTTCGGAATTTATCTTTTTCAGTCTTTCTTTTTGCTCGATAGGCAGGTTAACACCGGAACGGATAAAGCTGCGGTATGTAAAACCAAGTAAAGTGTTTTGTTCCGGGTTGAGATTCAAGGACTCTTTCTTTTCAAAAATTTCTTTTACACGACTGAAAAGTTTTTCATTCATGAAAAGCTCATCGTAAAAAGCTGAAATTTTAGGAGAAATGTTTTCTGCTATCTTTTGAAGTGTATCGTTTGTATTCGCTTCATTCAAATTTGAGAAAACTGAATAAACTTCGGTAAGTAAAATTCCGCTGTACGAAATAGCCTCAACCGTATTTTCGAAAGTGGCCAGAGCGTTGTTATTTGCAATGGAATCGATTTCGAGCTTTGCCAGTTCAATTGCCGAATCAATTGCAGGTTCGTAATGTTCTGCCTTGATCCGATCAAACGGTGGTACCTGAAAAGGAGTGCTAAAGGCTGTTAATAAAGGATTTTCCATCTTAACTTGTTTTGTGTCGTTACATGAAACAACAAAGATGGCCAGAATTGATAATGAGAACAAAATTTTTTTCATGTTGCAGTTTGTTATTTAGCCCGAAAAATATGGCTCATCTTAATTATCAAAAATGATTAATTGCATGTTTCTTAATTTTATTTTAATCTTGATAAATGTTTATCTTATCTGTTTAACAAATGAAAAGCCTCCTGAAAATCCTTTGTATTGCCTTTTCGTCAATAGCGGTTTGCTGTTCTTTGCCCAAATCAAATGTTTATTATATTGACTTCCAGAGGGGGAGTGATGACAATTCAGGGAGATCGCCTTCCGCTCCATGGAAAACAGTTGAAAATTTATCACAAATTATGCCGGGTGACAGTGTTCTTTTTAAAGAAGGGATAGTGTTTGCCGGAAATATACTTTTCGATTCGATTATTGGCAGCTCTGATAGTCCGGTTGTAATTTCCTCTTATGGAAAGGGGAAAGCAATTATAGATGCCGGAGATTCCTCGGGAATAGTAATTAGTAACAGCGAACATGTTGTAATTAGTAGGTTATTAATAAAAGGAAGCGGTAGGTTGGGTGGTAGCAAAGGAAATGGTTTGAAAATAAAAAGAAGCAGCTACTGTAAAATTGATAGCATTGAAGTAACAGGGTTTTTATGGAGTGGAATCAACGTTACGGGAGGAAGCAATATCGAAGTTACCCGTGTATATGCACACGATAATGGCTTTTGCGGGATTTATGCCGAATCGGGGGAAGATGAATATGGCCCTGACGGATCAAAGTTCCGGACGCTGAGAAATCTCAGAATAGCATTTTCAACTGCTGAAAATAATCCTGGTTGTCCTGACGTAAAAGATAATCATAGTGGTAGCGGGATTTTGATTGCCGGAGTTGTAAACGGTGTTATTGAACATTGTGAAGCAATGCATAATGGATGGGATATGCCTCGTGAGGGTAACGGCCCTGTTGGCATATGGGCTTATATGAGTGATAGTATTATTATAAGGTATTGCTATTCACATCATAATAAAACTTCTGCCAAAGGAAAAGATGGCGGCGGCTTTGATTTTGATGGCGGGGTTACAAACTCAATGATGCAGTATAATCTTTCTGCCTTTAACGAAGGAGCCGGATATGGCATTTTTCAATATGCCGGCGCCACAACCTGGAGCAATAATCTGATGTGTTATAATATAAGTTATGCTGATGGTTTAAAAAACGGTGAGGCTGGTATCTTTATGTGGTACGACCCTATTGCCTTACCTATGAAAAATTTTCATGCTTTTAATAATACCATTGTTTCAGGTAGAAAGTATGCTGTTAATTTTGATCCAGGTATTTACGAGGACTTTCTGTTTGAAAATAATATTTTTTTGTTGACAGGAACCTCTGAAAGGTTTATCGGAGGGGATTTTAAGGGAGCCAATTTCAGAAATAATATATATTGGTCTGTTGAAAATAATAATACAAAGATTGAGCAGCCGAGTGTAATTTATGAGAATTCGTCTTTGGTTAAGGATCCTCTGATTTTCATGCCCGATTCTGCAGATTTTAAAATCTCAATTGGCAAGCTGGCTTTATTACCTTATTTTAAGTTGAAGGCAAATTCTCCATGCATCGGGAAAGGGAGACCAATTAAAATAATAAGTACCGATTTTTGGGGAAACAGAGTATCCAATAATATTGGAGCAGATGCTTCACAACCCCGAAAGTAGTGTTTGAGAATTATTTCTACCTTTGCAGCTTAATTTTTTTTGAAGATGCTGTTAGATGTTGATCCAAAGGCTAAAGCTCTGATCTTTGACCTGGATGGTACCCTTGCTAATTCTCTTCCGGTTCACATGGAATGCTGGGATGTGGTTTGCGACCAGTTCGGTTACCATTTCAGTAAGGAAGTAATGCTCGAAATGACAGGGATGCCTACTATAAAATTTGCAGAATATGTTAAGGAACAAAGCGGATGCAGTTTTATGCCCGAAGAAATCGCAAAAATGAAGCAGGCAGAGTTTTTTAAACGGGTTGATCAAATTACCTTATTCGATCCCATTTTTGCGCTGGTTTTGAAATATCATAAGAAAATACCCATGTCCATCGGTACCGGGGGAAGCCGTAAAAGTGTTGAGTTAATGCTCGATTGGTTGCAGATCAAAGATTACTTCGACTTTATAGTTACTGCCAATGATGTGGAAAAGCATAAACCGGAACCGGATACATTTCTTGAATGCGCCTGTTTGATGGGTGTTGAGCCTCAGTACTGCCAGGTTTTTGAAGATGGAGATATGGGAATTCAGGCTGCGCATACTGCCGGAATGATTGTTACTGATGTTCGACCTTATGTAGGCCATCCCATTTAATTTCCTGTAAAATGCAAACTATCCTGCCTATCTTCTTAATTATTATTCTCGGCGCTTTTTTTTACAGGATCAAGCTTGCAAAGTACACCTGGATTGATGTTTTGAATGAGTTTGTCGTTCGGATAGGTTTTCCTTCCCTTATATTTTCGACTCTCGTAGAGCTCGAATGGGACTTGCAACTGCACGGTAAAATATTGTTGATGAACAGCATATTTGTGCTTTTCTTTTTTGGTTTGGCTTTGGTTGTGAGCCATCTTCTTGGTTTAAACAAAAAACTAAAGCGAACTCTTTTTCTTGCGGCTACTTATGGAAACATTGCTTACCTGGGGATTCCGGTTATCGAAATGTTTCTAGGCAAGGCTTATTTGCCTGAGGCATCTTTGATAACAGCTTGTTATCTGTTTTGGATATTTACAGTGGGAATGATTTATCTCGAATATTCAAAAACCGGTGAAGTAAGTATTGGACCTGTGTTTATAATGCTTTTGAAAAATCCTTTGATTATTTCAGTTTTAGCCGGTGGTTTAGTACTTCTGTTTAATATAACTATACCAAAAATTATTTTAAAACCTTTCGAGATGATCTCCGCCGGGGTTACTCCTGTAATTCTTTTCTCGTTGGGTATATTTCTCGGAAATTCGAAGGTCGGAAAAATAAAAGACTGGATTCCTGTAATGGCGCTCGTTGTTTTTGTTTTGGCAATAAAGCCAGCAATTTATTTATTGAGTGTTATGGGGTTGTCTTTGCCTGTAGCCAGCTTTCATACTTCCATTCTGGATGCAGGAATGCCACTGGCGCTTACTCCTTTTGCCCTTTCGGGCGAATTCGACCTCGATGCCGATTTTCTGGCAAGAGGTATTGTACTAAGTACAATTCTTTCGCTAGTTTCTTTATCTTTGTGGCACAACCTGTTGTTGGGCTTATAAAATTATTATGATTATTGCCGTTAATACCCGGCTGTTGTTACCTCATAAACTCGATGGCATTGGGTGGTTTACCTATCAGACTTTAAAACGTATTACCCAAAACCATCCTGAGCATCAGTTTATTTTTTTGTTCGATCGCCCTTTCGATTCTCAATTTGTATTTCATAGCAATGTAAAACCGGTAGTTGTTTCTCCTCCTGCACGACATCCGGTACTTTGGTATGTATGGCTTGAATGGTGTTTGCCACGGGTACTCAGGAAATACAAAGCGGATGTTTTCGTGTCACCGGATGGCTTTTTGCCCTTATCGGTTAAAATTCCTGCCGTTACGGTTATTCACGATATAAATTTCCATCATCGTCCTCTGGATTTGCCTTTTACATCGCGTTGGTATTACAGAACTTTCTTCCCTGAGTTTGCCCGTAAAGCAACCCTGATTGCTACTGTTTCGGAATATTCCAAAAACGATATTGTGAGTTCATATAACATTCCTCCTTCAAAAGTAGATGTAGTTTATAATGGCGCTCATGAATGTTATAAACCTTTGTCAAGCGAAGAGAAAGAGATCGTGAGAAAAAGATACGCCGGCGGATCCGAATATTTTGTTTTTGTTGGAAGTTTACATCCCCGCAAAAACGTTGATGGGCTTCTGAAAGGTTTCGATAAATTTAAAACCGATACCGCCTCTCCCTTTAAACTTGTAATTGTTGGTGAGAAATTCTTTTTGAATTCTCAGCTTGAAAAAACCCATCAGCAGATGAAATTCAGGGATGATGTTGTATTTACGGGCCGTAAGGAACCGGAAGAGCTTTCGCAGATAGTTGGTGCGGCCTGGGCTCTTGCTTTTGTTCCTTATTTTGAAGGATTTGGCATTCCTTTGCTAGAGGCAATGCATTGTAATGTTCCGTCGGTTGCCTCTAATGTTACTTCAATTCCTGAAGTTGCGGGAAAAACCGCTGTTTATGCCGATCCATCTGACGTTAATTCCATTACCGGCGGTCTTACCGCCATGGCTCTTGATTTGGAACTTCGAGAAAAACTCATTCAAAATTGCCAGGTCCAACGCAGTAAATTTTCGTGGGATACAACAGCCGATAGGCTTTGGAGGCTTGTTGAATCATCTTTTCCCAATAGTTAGTACAACTTTTTCAATATTCTCTGTTTACAACTTCATACCTTCTAGGTTTTTCAGTTTAAGTCAATTTTCTATCTTTGTTGCAAACCTTTGCTATGTCCCTTTTAAGCTACTTTCATCCCGATTTTATTGAAGCCGGCTGCGACGAAGCGGGTCGTGGATGCCTTGCCGGGCCGGTAGTAGCGGCTGCTGTCATCTTTTCGAAAGATTACACGCATTGTGAACTTAACGATTCCAAACAGCTTTCAGCCAAAAACAGGCAAAGACTTCGCAGCGAAATCGAACATGATGCTCTTGCGTATGCCGTTGCTTTTGTGAATAACGAGGAAATTGATCGCATTAATATTGTAAAAGCTTCGGTAAAGGCAATGCATATTGCACTCGATAAGCTTACCATCCGACCCCAGTTTATTATTATCGACGGGAATTATTTTATACCATATAAGAAAGTGCCTCATAAATGCCATGTAAAAGGCGATGGTAAATTTCTCTCCATTGCGGCTGCCTCCATTCTTGCTAAAACATACCGCGACGAATACATGCAGAACATACATAAGGAGCATCCCAATTATTTGTGGTGTGAAAATAAGGGTTATGCCACAGCCGATCATCGTCAGGCAGTGCAACTGTATGGTCTCACCGGCTATCACCGTAAATCTTTTTGTTCCAGTTTTGAGCAATTAAGTTTGGACTTTGGCCTGTAAAATCTTTAAAGGATATTTTGCTGTACTTTTTTCAATAATAGAGGACCATAGCTTTAGTTCGGGTTAAATTTCGACACCCATTTCACCTGTTATTTAGCACAATTCATCGATTAAAATTGTTATCCTTTAAGAAAAAATTAAAATTGCAAACTGTAAACCTAAAAATTTTAGTTATGAATAAATTTCTGGCGCTGCTTCTTTCAGCGCTTTTGTTTGTTTCGTTTCCGGCCAAGGCCGATGAAGGAATGTGGCTGCTCACTCTTCTCCAGCAGTTGAATATTAAAAAGATGAATGAAATGGGCTGTAAATTATCAGCCGACGACATTTACAGCATTAACAAATCAAGTTTGAAGGATGCCATTATCATTTTCGGGGGAGGGTGTACCGGAGAAATTGTATCCGATAAAGGATTAATTTTTACCAATCATCACTGTGGTTACGATGCTATACAGTATCATAGTTCTTTGGAGCATAATTATCTCGAAGATGGTTTTTGGGCAAAGAATAATTCGGAGGAACTTTATACTCCCGATTTAAAGGCTACATTTCTTATTAGGATTGAAGATGTTACTTCCAAAGTTCTGGCTGCCGTTAAACCCGGCATGAAGGAAGAAGATCGCGAAGGCGCCATTGAACAAATAAAAAATCAAATTCAAAGTGAAGCCACCGCAGGTACTCACTACTCAGCTTCTGTCGACGACTTCTTTGGCGGAAACAACTTTTACCTTTTGGTATATGAAGTGTATAGCGATGTGCGTTTGGTAGGAACTCCTCCAAATTCAATTGGTAAATTTGGTCACGATACCGATAACTGGATGTGGCCCCGCCATACTGCCGATTTCAGTATTTTCCGTGTGTATAGCGGTCCCGACGGTAAACCAGCCCCTTATTCCAAAGATAACGTACCTTTAAAACCACGGCACTACTTGCTTGTTTCTACCAAAGGGGTTGAAAAGGGTGACTTTACCATGGTGATGGGATATCCAGGGAATACCGACAGATATATAACATCCTTCGAGGTTCTGGAAACAATGAATATAACCAATCCAAACCGGGTAAAGATTCGTGGTGTGCGTCAGGAGATTCTTATGAACGATATGATGGCCGATCCGAAGGTAAAGATTCAGTACTCGTCCAAATATAGTGAATCGAGTAATTATTGGAAATATTCGATAGGGCAGAATCAAGGATTACAGCGTCTCGATGTTGTTAATCGTAAACAACAGGACGAAAAGGAATTTCAGGATTGGGTAAACGCTGATCCCTCCCGTAAGGAGGAATATGGAAATGTTCTGTCCAATATTCAACAGGCAATCGAAACCCGTAAACCTTATACTCACGCTTTTCAGTATCTTACAGAAAGCTTTTTCCAGGCCTCCGAAATTTTCCAGCAGGGAATTGGTTTTTATGGTTTGTATGGCACCATGATGCTTACTCCTGATAGTACTGCCAAAATCACCCAATTACTTGATAAAATTAAAAAGTCGCAGGATGCATTCTTTAAAGACTTCAATATTGAAACCGATAAAAAAGTTTCTGCTGCAATTTTCAAACTATACGCTGATAATGTACCCGTTGAGTTTCATCCGGAGTTTTTGAAACAAATTAATTCTAAGTACAAGGGCAATTATGCCAAGTATGTGGAAGCGCTATATAAAAAATCGTTTTTTGTCGATAAGGCAAAAATGGAAGCTTTTCTGAGTAAACCGTCTGCGGCTGCACTTACAAAAGATCCTGGATTTAAAGCTACCATGGACGTTATCAATGTCTATTTTACTTTACATTCTGCCTCTGAAGCATTAGATAATCAGGTAAAGAAAGCTATGCGGAAATACATTGCAGGAACAATTTCCAAAAACAGCGACAGAACTTATTATCCAGATGCAAATTTTACCATGAGGTTGACATATGGTACAGTTGGAGATTACAAAGCGCGCGATGCTGTATATTATGATTATTATACCACTTTAACCGGGGTTATGGAGAAAGAGGATTCGACCAATTTCGAGTTTAATGTTCCTAAAAGGTTGAAGGAGCTTTATAAGGCCAAAGATTTTGGCTCATACGGTCAGGATGGTAATTTAAGGGTTTGTTTCACTACTAATAATGATATAACCGGTGGTAACTCAGGAAGTCCGGTACTTAATGGTAATGGCGAATTGATTGGTTTAGCTTTCGATGGCAACTGGGAAGCCATGAGCGGCGATATTGTTTATGAACCGGACCTTCAGAAATGTATTTGTGTTGATATCCGCTATGTTCTGTTTATAATCGACAAGTACGCCGGGGCTAAACATCTGGTTGATGAGCTTAAATTGGTAAGGTAACCAATTAATTTATAGATAAATAATATAAAAAGAGCCGTGAATTATCATCACGGCTCTTTTCATATTATTTAGGTAAAATTTTGTTTTATTCTACAGTTACCGATTTAGCAAGGTTTCTTGGCTGGTCCACATTGCAACCTCTCATAACCGCAATATGATATGAGAGGAGTTGAAGCGGAATAATAGAAACCAATGGCGAAACACAGAAATCCGATTCGGGAACTTCAAGTACATAGTCGGCCATGCCCTGGATGGTTGTGTCACCTTCGGGAACAACAGCTATCACCAGTCCTTTACGGGCCTTGACTTCCTGTATATTGCTTACAATTTTTTCATAGGTGTGATCTTTTGAAGCTATAACAACCACCGGCATAAGCTGGTCTATCAGTGCAATGGGACCATGTTTCATTTCGGCTGCAGGATATCCTTCGGCATGGATATAGGAAATTTCTTTCAGCTTCAAGGCTCCTTCCAAAGCTACTGGAAACAGAACGCCACGACCTAAATAGAGGAAATTGGTGGCATTTTTAAATAACGAGGCAATTTCTTTGTAACGTTCGTTATTTTGAAGTGCTTTTTCTATTTTTTCAGGAATCAGATCCAATTCATTGATAAGTCTTGCTCCTTCTTCCTGCGAGATTGTATTACGGGCCATACCTATAGCAATTGCCATCATAGTTATAACCGTTACCTGTGCAGTAAAAGCTTTGGTAGATGCAACCCCGATTTCAGGGCCAGCATGGGTATATACGCCGGCATGGGTTTCTCTGGGAATACTCGATCCAACTACATTACAAATCCCCAGCACCAAAGCGCCGGCTTCTTTCGCCTGCTTTATTGCTGCAAGTGTATCAGCGGTTTCTCCACTCTGACTGATGGCTATTACAACATCGTCCTTATAAATTACCGGATGCCGGTAACGAAATTCCGATGCATATTCCACCTCAACTGGTATACGGGCAAATTCCTCGAAAAGATATTCGCCAACCAACCCTGCGTGCCACGATGTTCCGCAACCAATAAATATGATGCGCTTTGCTTTCACCAACTGAGGCATTACGTTGTATAAACCGCCCAGATTGATGCTCTTTTTGTCAGCCGAAATTCTTCCTCTGAAGGTATCGAGAATAGAACGGGGTTGTTCAAAAATCTCCTTGAGCATGAAGTGATCGAAATTGTTTTTTTCAATTTCTCCGATTTCAAGGTTCAGCTTTTGGATATTGGGCGTAAGCTGATCGTTTTGAACTGTTTTGAGTGTTAATTCATTCGATTTGATAATGGCAACGTCGTTATCATTTAGATAAATAACGCTGTTTGTGTGCTCTATAATTGGAGTTGCATCCGAGGCTACGAAATATTCTTCGTTACCAACACCTATTACAAGAGGACTACCCTTACGGGCAGCAATTATTTTATCGGGTTCGTTACTGCAGAGAATAACCAATCCATAAGCGCCTACAACCTTCGAAAGTGCAAGACGTACTGCCAGCTCGGCTGAAATATTACCCTTCAGGTAAATATATTCTATGAGATTGGCAAGAACTTCTGTATCAGTCTGACTTTTGAATTTATATCCGCGTTGTTCAAGTTTCTTTTTTAGAGGAGCATAGTTCTCGATAATCCCATTATGGATGATGATGAAATGTCCATTCATGGAGGTATGCGGATGCGCATTTACATCGTTGGGCTCACCATGGGTTGCCCAACGGGTATGTCCCATACCAATGCATCCGGATATATCTTTGCCGCTTACAAAATTTTCGAGATCGCTTACTTTACCTTTTTTTTTGAACGTTTTGGCTTCACCATTCACAAGAGAAATACCAGTTGAATCGTATCCTCTGTACTCCAAACGCTTCAGGCCATTTATAAGAATCGGGTAGGCTTGTTTATGCCCGATATAACCTACAATTCCACACATCTATCCTATTGTTTTGAATGTATTATATAAAGCTTTGCTTTTGAAAAATCAAGTCCAACATTGCTGAAAGAGTTCGTAAGTTCTGTCTTATAACTATCGACTAAAATCATAAGGTCGGTATTTTCAACTTGTGTAAGACTAAATTTACTGTTTGCAATTTTCTGAATATGCTTAGCAAGGTTAAAGATATATGCTTTTCTTTTGGAATCGTATACGCCATTAAGAAAACTTTGACCAAATCCGTATTCAATGAAATCAAAATTGTTTTCTCCATTTTTCACAGATTTTATATAAAGGCCCTTGGGATAAATTGTGTCAGCTACTGAAGTCAAATTTGCAACGGGTATTACAAGCTCCGCTCTGCTTATAGAAACAGGAGCAAGATCCTTCCATTTAGTCAGATTTGGAATGCTGATTCGAGTGCCTAATCCACTTAACCCTTGCATATAGGTAATTTTTTGACCAAGATCTTGATTTTGCAGAGCAGCAGCTATTGGGGTATTGGTATAATCGTGAGAAAATTTACTAACTCTGGTGTTTACAAAATAGAATTGTTTAAGAGAATCATTGGCAGCGTTTTGGTAATGGAGTGTTAACTTGGTTTCATGACGTGTTGTTGTACTTGAAGAGTTACGCCATGGATCTAAAAACATATATACTCCTGGGGCTGCACTTTTAACTTCAATGTAAAGCCCCTTAAAATTTTCCTGAAACGCAAGCATTCCAGTTGAATCTCTGTTGATAGGAGAAGGGATTTTAATTAACCTGTCTGCCAGAATATTATCAAGTTTTATTTTTAATGTATCGTTGTATTTCACAGTTTTTGAAGCTACGAGGTCACCTTTATATTCTTCCTCCGGCAAATTTGTATTATAATTTGAATTGAAAAAAATGCCTTTTTTAAGTTCCCAAATTTTAAATTCAATATCGGCTAAAGTATCTCCGAAAAGAGAGTCTAACTTAAGTTGAAGAGATAAGGAATCGGCTAAGGCACCATTTCCAAAGGCATATTTTAAAGTGTCGGGGTAGAAATTTACAATCAGGGAAGCTTTGGAAAATCCAAAAACCGGATTCGAATATTCGCCTAAAATATAATCGGGGTAGCTAATTATTGCTTTATCGTAAGTAGGCATTGATTCAAATTTTACCGTAGTTGCCAGAATTGTTGCTGACGAATCAATATTAACCGAAAGGTTATCCTGACCAGGAAGTATTCCCAATCCCAATCCGTCGGGTTCTTTTTCGCAAGATGCAAAAAGAGTTAAAAGCAGAGTGAGAGTGACTGTACTAAAAGATACGATCTGATTTAGTTGGCTTTTAAGTTTAATCATTGTGCTGTGAAAGTATTTTGTCATATAGTAACGAATAATCTTGTGTAAAATTATTGCCGGCTTCATTATTGTGTCGAATATAAGGTTTGCTGCTTGTTTCTATATATTTAGCAAGATCCGGATTAACTCTGTTGTTCACAATCACTGCGCCGTCGGAGTAATTTATTCCCAACTTCATTAAACTTAAGTAATCGGGAGTATCGAGTATCGAAACATCTTTTTTCGATACGCCTTCCATAATTACTTTTTGCTTAAAGTTTTTATTCAAAGGGGTAGTAAATTCATCGTCGTAAGCAGAGAGGACCATTTTGGAATGTGCAAAGAGAGGATCGTCTTTGAAACTCTTTTTGATATAAAGCGGCAGAAGGGCTGTAAACCACCCATGACAGTGAATCACATCGGGGCTCCAACGGAGCTTACGCACGGTTTCAATAACACCTCTGCAAAAAAATACAGCTCTTTCATCATTATCGGCAAAAGGTTCACCATTATCATCCATAAGGGTATGCTTCCGCGAAAAGTAGTCTTCATTATCAATGAAGTATACCTGCATACGGGCCGACTGTATCGAAGCCACCTTGATAATAAGCGGGTGGTCGGTATCATTTATAATAAGGTTCATCCCTGAAAGTCTGATCACTTCATGAAGCTGGTTCCGACGCTCATTTATGCACCCAAAACGGGGCATAAAAGTTCTGATTTCTTTACCTTGCTCCTGAATTGCTTGTGGAAGTGTCCGACAAATCAATGACATCTCAGTTTCCGGCAGATATGGAGTGATTTCCTGGGAAACAAACAATACCTTGATGCTTTCCATTAATTTTCGTAATTTTCATTTAGTTTGCAAAATTAGCAAAAATTATTGAAGTTCTAAATTTTAGCTAATTTCAACAATATTTCTGCTATACAACAATCGTTCCACATAAGTCGGACTTTGTTTGATTTGTATTTTTGTCATTTTTTTATCGAATTATATGAAAGTATTTGAAACAGCTTCTGACCTTAACCGAGCCATCGATGAAGTCAAAGTAAACAAGACAAAAATAGGATTTGTACCTACTATGGGCGCTTTACATCAGGGTCATATTTCTTTAGTAAAGCGATCTGTATCCGAAAATGATATTAACGTTGTGAGTATTTTTGTAAATCCAACTCAGTTTAACGATAAAAACGATCTGGCAAATTATCCCCGCATGCTCGATAAAGATCTCCGCCTTCTCGAAGAAAATGGTTGTGATTTTGTTTTTGCACCCTCCGATAAGGAAATGTATCCCGAAACCGATAGCCGAAAATTTGCATTTGGCTCCATTGAAGAAGTGATGGAAGGAAAACATCGCCCAGGGCATTTTAATGGCGTGGGACAGGTTGTAAGTAAATTGTTTGCAATTGTACCAGCTCAAAAAGCTTATTTTGGCGAAAAGGATTTCCAGCAGGTTGCCATCATCCGCAAATTGGTGGAATTGTTAAAAATTCCGGTTGAGATAATTTCTTGTCCAATTTTCAGAGAGAACGATGGTTTGGCAATGAGTTCGCGTAATATGTTACTGAACGAAACACAGCGGAAGAATGCTCCTTTTATTTTTCAAACACTTAAAGCAAGTATTGAAAAAGCGAAAAGGATGAATGTTCAGGAGTTGAAAAAGTGGGTGGTAGATACTATAAACTCCAATCCGGAACTTGATACAGAATATTACGATATTGTAGATGATTTAACCCTCCAAAGCATTGAATCCTGGAACCATAAGGGTGGAGCAGTTGGCTGTATTGCGGTGAGAGTTGGTAAAATTCGCTTAATAGACAATATCCGATATAATTTATAACTTTGTTATTGAAAATTTTCTTATTTATAAATGTCATGCATATCGAAATACTCAAATCGAAAATACACAGGGTAACAGTAACTGAGGCGAACCTGAATTATGTTGGAAGTATAACCATTGACGAGGATTTGATTGATGCCGCCCACCTGATCGAAAATGAAAAGGTGCAGGTTGTAAATATTAATAATGGCGAACGTTTGGAAACTTATGTTATAAAGGGCGCCCGGGGTTCAGGAGTTATCTGCCTTAATGGCCCTGCCGCACGTAAAGTTGCTGTGGGCGATGTTGTTATTATTATGTCCTATGCTTCCATGGATTTCGAGGAAGCAAAGAAATTTATTCCTAAAGTTATTTTACCAGATACATCTACCAATAAATTAGTTTAGCCTTGAAGCGCATACTCATAAGAATATTGCAGTTTACTATATTCCTTGCCTTAACAGTTTTTTTGATGTATTTGGTGATGAAGGGTATCGATTTTAAAAGAATTGTAGCCGATCTTAAAACTGCTAATTATTTTTGGGTTTTTTTGGGCGTTGCTTTTGGATTAATCGCTTTTGTTGCGCGTGCTTACAGGTGGAATCTTCTTATTGAACCCCTGGGGTATCGTCCTTCTGTAAAGAACAGTTACCATGCTGTTGCTATCGGATATATTGCAAATATGGCACTACCCCGGTTAGGAGAATTTTCCAAATGTGTTTCTCTCAACCGCACAAACCGGATTCCGGTGGATAGCCTTGTAGGTACCATCCTTATAGAGCGTGCTATCGATATGGTAACACTTTTCTTTTTACTGATTGTAATATTTGTATGGAAGTTTGAATCGTTTGGTAAGTTTATTTCCGATAAAATTTTTGTTCCGCTTTATCAGAAGTTTTCTGCAATGTTGCTTCAATCAACTAACCTGCTGATTATTTTAGTTGGATCTTTAGTTGTTTTAAGTGTTTTGAGTTATATTTTCCGGAAGCAGCTTGCCAAGATTCATCTTCTGAGAAAAATTAAAAAAATCGTTGTAGGGATTTTAGGCGGTTTGAAGACGGTTTATAAAATGCAGAAGAGATGGCAGTTTTTTGTTTCAACTTTAGTTATCTGGCTCTGCTACTTTTTTATGACTTACCTGATTTTTTTTACTATACCCGAAACTTCGCACCTCCAGCCAATTGATGGGCTTTTTATTTTAATAATTGGTTCTTTTGGAATGGTTATTCCGGTGCAGGGTGGGTTTGGCGCTTTTCATGGTATGGTAATTCTTGGATTGTCTCTATATGATATTCCTGTTGATAAAGCGTTTGTTTATGCTGTTTTATCGCATGAGTCGCAAACGCTTATGGTGATAGTTGCCGGAGCTGTTTCGCTGATAAAAGTTTTTTCAGCGCCTCCTTTAAAAAATATGATTATAACTACAAAAACTTAGAATTATGGATTACTTTGCCCTTCTCCAATCGAAAATATTTTATGATTACCAGGAATTGGCAAACGACCTTGCTTACTGGAAGTTCAAAGATCGAAAAGTTGTCTTTACCAATGGATGTTTCGATATTTTGCATCGTGGACATGTGGAATATCTGGCAAAAGCTGCTTCCTTGGCCGATATTATGGTTGTAGGTTTAAATACCGATAGTTCCGTAACACGCCTTAAGGGTTCCAAGCGCCCTGTTCAGGATGAAACATCAAGGGCGCTTATTCTGGCATCATTATCTTTCGTTTCAAAAGTAGTTTTGTTTGACGAGGATACTCCTTACGATCTTATTAAGTTCATTCAGCCTGATGTGCTTGTAAAAGGAAGCGACTATAAAGCCGAAGATATTGTAGGCTACGATATTGTTAGCGCAAAAGGGGGTGAAGTTGTAACTATTGATCTTGTGGATGGGTATTCAACAACTGCTATTGTTCGTAAGCTAATCTCATAATTTCTAAATGGCAAAAGCCCGTACTGTTTATATTTGCCAGAATTGTGGAGCCGAATCGTCCAAATGGCTTGGAAAATGTTCGTCGTGTAATCAATGGAATACTTTTGTTGAAGAAATTGTTAAAAAGGAACCCGCCACCCGGGGAGCTTCTCTTTCTTCGGTATCATCTTCAAGGCCTCTTAAATTAGACGAAATCACATACTCCAAAGGCGAAAGAATCGATTCTTCCTATGAAGAATTTAACAGGGTTCTGGGAGGTGGTTTTGTACAGGGTTCCCTGGTATTGATTGGCGGCGAACCGGGGATTGGAAAATCCACGCTGGCACTGCAAACAGCTTTGTCAATTAAAAATTTCAATACTTTATATGCCTCGGGGGAAGAAAGCCTTCAGCAAATTAAATTAAGGGCCGATAGACTCGAACTTCAGAGCGAGAGATGTTATTTTATGAATGAAACCTCGCTCGAAACCATTTTAAATGAATGTGAGACTACTAAGCCCGATCTCTTAATTATCGATTCCATTCAAACTATTTCATCTGAAGTAATTGAAGCCTCCGTTGGCTCGGTATCGCAGGTGCGGGAGTGTGCTTCAGCATTGCTTAGGTACGCCAAAAGGAGTCAGACGACAATTGTTTTAATTGGTCATATAAATAAGGAAGGTAATCTCGCAGGGCCCAAAACTCTCGAACATATTGTAGATGTGGTTTTGCAGTTCGAAGGAGATAATAATCATTCCTACCGGATGCTTCGTTCTTTAAAGAACCGTTTTGGATCTACTTCCGAAATTGGTATTTTTGAGATGCAAAGCACTGGATTGGTTCAGATAGCAAACCCTTCGGATATTTTAATATCTCCAAACGACGAAAAACTTTCAGGAATAAGCATTGGGGTAACCATGGATGGCGTTCGTCCTTTTCTGATCGAAGTTCAGGCTCTTGTAAGCACTGCTGCATATGGTACTCCCCAGCGTTCTGCAACGGGTTTCGATACGAGGCGTTTAAACATGTTGCTGGCAGTTCTGGAAAAAAGAGCCGGGTTTCATCTAATCTCTAAAGATGTATTTCTTAATATCACCGGAGGGATTCGTATCGACGATCCTGCAATTGATATGGCAGTGGTTTCTGCAATTCTCTCATCCAATTTCGACCGATACATTAATCATAAGTACTGTGTTTGCGGCGAAGTAGGCCTCTCCGGCGAAATAAGACCTGTTAGCCGGGTTGAACAACGAATCCGTGAAGCCGAAAAACTTGGATTCCAAACCATATTTATTTCAAAATCAGGATTGAAAAATTTCGATCCTTCCCGGTACCAGATTGAAGTTTTTCCCGTTGGAAAAATAGAACATCTGGTAAAAGCAATTTTTCATTAGTATGGTGCAGAATTCTCCCAATTTGCTCGAAATCCGAAATCTTAGCATTTGTATAGCTGCTGATAAGGACAGAGTACTTTGCAATAAGGTGAATTTTTCTGTCCAACAAAACAAGGTTGTTGGAGTTGTGGGTGAATCGGGCTCCGGGAAAACGCTTACTGTACTTTCGGTACTTGGGTTGTTGCATCCCGGCTTGAAGATTACCGAAGGAGAAATAATTTTTCATACTGAGAAAGGAGAATTGAAACTCAATCATCTTTCTGATGAAGCGATGCAGACTGTCCGGGGAAACAGAATCGGGATGATTTTCCAGGAGCCGATGACTTCTCTAAATCCGTCGATGACTTGTGGTCACCAGGTTATGGAGGCCATCCTTACTCATGAGAAAATTACAGAAGAAGATGCCAGGCAAAGAGTAATCAAACTTTTCGAAAAAGTGAAATTGCCCAATCCTGATGGCGTTTTTAAAAGCTTTCCCCATCAATTATCCGGTGGGCAACGCCAGCGGGTTATGATTGCTATGGCCGTGAGCTGCAACCCTCAGCTTCTGATTGCCGATGAACCAACCACTGCCCTCGATGTTACCGTGCAGAAATCAATTTTTGCTCTTCTAAAGGAATTACAGGAAGAATATAAAATGTCGATCATTTTTATTTCGCACGATTTGGGTATTATTTCTGAGCTTGCCGATGAAGTTGTGGTGATGTATCAAGGGAATGTTGTTGAAAAGGGCCCTACCAGGAAAATCCTGAAATCACCCGAGCATCAGTACACGAAAGCTCTGCTGGCGTGTCGTCCATCTCAGTATCATAAAGGGAAGCGATTAGTGTCTATTCACGATAGCTTTGAGAGTAATGACACAAAGCTTATTGTTGCTGCACCAAAAAATGAAGAGGTTTTACTCGGGGTTAAGGATCTTTCTGTTTATTTTTCCCAACATGGAAAAAGTAATTTTTTGAACCGAAAGAAGAGTCAGGCTCTTTTTGATCTTTCGTTCGAAGTTTATAAAGGTGAAACGCTTGGTCTTGTTGGCGAATCCGGCTCAGGAAAAACTACACTTAGCAGGGCTATTTTGCGTTTGATAGAATCCTCTTCTTCTCAGATTCTTTACAAGAATACCCGGCTCGATATATTAAAAGGCGAAGAGCTACGAAAGTTCCGGAAAAACATCCAGATTA
The DNA here is from genome assembly GCA_023429135.1 of Bacteroidota bacterium. Lineage (GTDB taxonomy): Bacteria > Bacteroidota > Bacteroidia > Bacteroidales > JAAUTT01 > JAAUTT01. The sequence goes on from JAEYWD010000096.1 coordinate 108,655, forward strand.
TCTTTCAGGATCCCTATTCCTCAATAAATCCAAAGGAAACTGTCGGGGCTATTATTAAGGAACCCATGATAGTTCATAATTTACATGGAGACAACAAGGGTAGGAAAGAGCGCGTGTTAGAATTATTGGATAAGGTGAATCTGAGCCGTGAAGTTTACGGTCGGTATCCTCACCAACTCTCGGGCGGGCAAAGACAAAGGGTTGGTATAGCCAGAGCTTTGGCAGTAGAACCTGAGCTGATTATTTGTGATGAATCCGTCTCAGCCCTCGATGTGTCTGTTCAGGCCCAGGTATTGAACTTACTGAACGATCTGAAAAGAGATTTTGGACTTACTTATATATTTATATCACACGATTTAAACGTAGTGCAATATATGTCCGACAGGATTATTGTACTAAGATCGGGTAAGATTGAAGAAGCCGGGAATGCGGATGCTGTTTTTCAAAATCCTCAATCAGCCTATACGCGCGATTTAATAGCCTCCATCCCAGGAAAAGGTGTGTGAAGCCATTTCCTAACTCTTAAACCAATAGTGACTCTAATATTCCTCTTCTTTTTCAGCTTCTGATTGTTTTTCAATTTCCGAAACCGGGCAATTCATATCTACATTAAAAACTGCCGGACGCTCAAATGGGCCCTGGGTTAGGTTAATTGATTTATCTGAATATACTTTTTGCATAAATAAACCGAAAATGGGCAAAGCAGTTGCCGCAGCCTGTCCTTCGTCCAGGTATTCAAAGTGGATTGAACGGTCTTCTCCACCAACCCAGGTTCCTGCAACAAGGTCGGGGGTTACACCCATAAACCATCCATCGGAATGATTCTGAGAAGTTCCTGTTTTACCTCCAATATCATTTAATAAATTGTACCTGTATCTTAATCTTGAGCCCGTTCCCCCCTGAACAACGCTCTGGAGTAAATTCAGCATCAGGTAGGCTGTATGTTCGCTAATGGCTTCTACCTTTTGAGGTTGGAAGGTTGAAATAATATTGCCGTTTTTATCCTCTATTCGTGCTACCATAATGGGTTCGGTATAAACACCTTTGTTGGCAAATGAAGAGTAAGCGCCCACCATTTCAAAAAGACTGATATCCGAAGTTCCTAAAAATATGGAAGGAACAGCATCTATTTTACTTTTAACGCCCATTTTTTCAATAATATCGGCAACCAGTGATGGGTTAAACTGCTTTATAATGTAAGCCGAAATGTTGTTCACCGAGTTTGATAATCCCCATTTCAGGGTTACCAGTTTACCGTCGTATTTGGTAGTTCCTGAATTTTTTGGCGTCCAGGTAGAGTCGCCAACAGGGAAGGTTACCGGAACATTGAGAACTTTATCGCATGGTTTAAAACCCATCTGCATTGCCAGGGTATAAAGAAATGGTTTAATGGTTGAACCTACCTGCCTTTTTTGAGTTTTAACTCCGTCGTAAACAAAATATCTGGAGTCTGGTCCTCCAATCCATGCTTTAATATGGCCGGTGTGTGGATCCATTGCCATAAAGGAGGCTCTTAAAAGCTGTTTGAAGTATCTGATTGAATCCCAGGGCGACATAGTTGTATCCTTTTCACCATTCCAGGTGAAAACTGTCATTTCGGTCTTGGTTTTGAAGTTTTTGATAATTTCGTCTTCCTTCAGGCCTTCATTTCTAAGGGAGCGGTACCTGTCGGTTCTCCGCATTGCACTTTTCATTACGTTCTCGATATCAGCTTCCGTAAGATCGTTCGAAAAGGGAGCTTTCTTTCTGCCTTTCTTTTCTTTGTCGAAAGCTGGCTGAAGCGATTCTTTTAAATGCTGTTTTAAAGCTTCTTCAGCATATTCCTGCATGCGGTAATTGACGGTAGAATATATTTTTAAACCATCAGTATATAAATTGTATGGAGAGCCATCAGGTTTTTTGTTTTTGTTGCACCAACCGTATAATGGGTTGGTTTCCCATTCGGTCGAGTCTTCAAAGTAACTTTGATAACTTCCGTATCTCGATCTTTCTGGTTTTGGCCGGGTCATGATATAACGAAGCTTTTCTCTGAAATAGGTGGCTTTTCCGGCATTGTGTCCTTGAGAATTGTAAGCTACTTTAACAGGAATTGTTATCAGTGAATCGTACTGCTGTTCTGTAATAAAGTCGTGTTCAAACATTTTTTGCAGAACAGAGTTTCTGCGAAGTTGTGAGCGCTCAGGATTACGAACCGGATTAAATTTTGAAGGAGCCTGCAATAATCCAATTAGAAGTGCAGCTTCTTCAATTTTTAATGAATCGGCTGATTTGTTGAAAAAAGCCCTCGATGCTGCCTTAATTCCAAAGGCATCGCCGCTGAATGGTACCGTGTTCAGGTACATAGTAAGAATTTCGTCTTTTGTATAATTTCTTTCAAGTTTTGCTGCAATTACCCATTCCTTAAATTTACGCAAGGCAGTAACCGTGCTACGAACCATGCCAAATCTGTACTCGGTTGTATCGCGTGGGAATAAATTTTTAGCCAACTGTTGGGTAATAGTACTACCACCACCTTGTCCGGTGTTGCGCATTAAAACAGTTCTTACAGCTACCCTGAAAAGTGCAACTCCATCAATACCCGAATGCTTCTGAAAGCGATGATCCTCTCGTGCAATCAGAGCCTGAACTAAAAAGGGAGATAAATCCCTGTACTCAACTGGATTTCTGTTTTCACTTAAATAGAAAGTGCCTAATATTTTGCCATCTTCCGAAATTACCTCTGAAGCCAGATCTCTCGAAGGGTTCTGTAAATCTTCGATAGTGGGCATAAACCCCAGCCAACCCAAAGCTGTTAAAAATATGATCAATATGCCAAGGCTGATTGGAGTGAGTATTATGATCCAAAAATATTTAAGATATTTATTATGCTTCAAATTATGATTAGTCATGGTTTTATCGAAATAATGGTGGGTAAAAATAGCAAATTATATTTAAATTAATTTTGAACTTACGTACCTATTTATATTACTTTGCGTTGTAGTTCCAAATAACTGATTTCAAATTTATGATCGAAAACCTTGT